>NZ_JAQWXX010000027.1 GCF_029254265.1 Algoriphagus sp.
GAAAGAATACCTCTGAAAAACTAGTTTTCAAAGGACTGGCTTCGTCGGCCTACGGCCTCCTCTGCCAGTCCTTTGAAACATAAATTTAAACCTAGACACAGTTTAATGAACTATCCCTCCAATAATGTACTGATTACTCCCCTTTAAACGATTATTTGACTACACTGAATAGGTCTACCATTTATCAGTGATCCTTTTGAGGCCTCCATGTCCATCTATCGGGAGTGGTCATAAAAAAGGTTCAAGTCCGAAGACTTGAACCAATTTGTGGATATTCAAAATCGGTTACCCGACATTTTAATCAATTTCCCTTCGGTCTGAAATATCGAATCGGAGCTTTTGGCTCAGGTTTCAATTCGATTCCTTCGGTCTTCAGCAATTCCAAAGCTACTTGTACTGCTCGCTCCAGTTGAGGATCTTTGCCTGCGATTACATCTTTTGGCAATTGTTCTACTGCGATATCAGGCGAAATACCGACACCCTCTACAGCCCATTCTCCATCTGTATCATAGAATCCACCTCTAGGAGCTACCATTCGGCCTCCATCTACAAATAGTGGCGTATCCCAAGTCCCAACTAGTCCGCCCCAAGTTTTGGTGCCAATCAATGGACCGATTTCCATTTTGTTGAATAGGTAGGGTAGAAGGTCTCCACCTGAGCCCGCACGCTCATTGATCAGCATGACTTTTGGTCCCCAGATTCCAGACATCGGTTGGGTAAAAGGTTTGTGATCATTGGCCCGCGAGTTGAAATAGCCGGTCAATTTCCGATTCATAATATCTACCATATAGTCCGCAGCTGATCCACCACCGTTATTTCGCTCGTCGATCACTGCACCTTTCTTATCCTGCTGCGCAAAATAGTACCGATTAAAAGAAGTGTATCCTGGCTGACCGGTATTTGGAAGGTAAACATAGGCTAGCTTTCCGTCGGAAAGTTCATCAACTTTTCTACGGTTTCCTTCGATCCAAGCGATGTTTCGCAATTGATTTTCATTACTTACAGGAACTACCAATATACTTCGTGAACCTTCCAATCCCGGTTTTGAATTCAGATGAATTTTGGTTGGAACATTGGCGGATCCTTCAAAATAGGTGTAGAGATTAATTCCTTTTTCGATTGCTTTTCCATTCACCCCAACGAGGTATTCCCCAACTTTCGCCTGGGCTCCCACCTGTGCTAAAGGCGCATCCAATCCAGGATTCCAATCCTCGCCATTATAGATTTTTTTGATTTTGAAATTTCCATTATCCATTTCAAAATCTGCTCCTAACAAACCAATAGGAACTCTGTCAATGTCAGGAAAGTCACCACCTCTGGTGTAGCTATGGCCTACTGCTACCTCACCACCAATGATATCAATGATGTAATTCATATCCGTACGGTGACGAACTGAGGCTACCCAAGGCTTGTACCATTCGAAGATTTCATTCCAAGGAGCGCCGTGTACATTCTCTACATACAAGAAGTCTCGCTGATAGCGCCAGCCTTCTCGATAGATCTGCTGCCATTCTGCCATCGGATCAACCTTAACTTTCATGGAAGCGATACTCTTCAAAGCGCCGTCCCCTACTTTTTTACCGGCTCCAGAAGTTTCTATGATTCCCCAGGTATTTCCAGACTGGTAAAGCAAAGATTTACGATCATTGGAAACTACTACTTGATTCACTTTCGGAAGAAAATCTTCAGACTTCCGCTTGATCAAATCATACTTTTTCATTGCAGTTCCTTCATTTGGAATGACTTCCATGTAAAAGATCTGATTCTCTGGAGCAGGAGCTAGTGCGGAATAGTTTCGGGTTGGGATATCAATTGCCACAATTCGCTGCTGAATACCTGCCTCCGAGATTGTCACAGTCACAGCTTCTTTTTCATCTTTCTTTTTTTCTTCTGTCTTTTCTTTTTCCTCATCACTTTGAGGAAGGAGCGGGGAAGAATCAGTAGCATTTAATACCGTGAAATATAATGCCCGAGTCACAGGATGATCGTAGCTACTCATATCCAGCCAGCCTGTATTTAATCCGAAATCAGTGCTTGCCAAGAAATAGAGGTATTTGCCAGAAGCATCCCATACTGGTGAAATGGCATCAGCCATGGTATCAGTTACTTGGATTTTCTTTCCTGAAGCGACTTCGTAGACAAAAATTGATTTCAACTGATTATCCATCAATCGGGAATAGGCAATCCATTTTCCATCAGGAGACCAAACTGGATTCATGCTTCGATTAGGATGAGCAAACCGATCAGTATCTGCGATTTTGCTTGTTCCCGAAGTCACATTGGTCACCCAAATATTGTAATCGGTATCCGTATAGGCGATGTGAATATTATCACTAGACCACTCGGGCTTAAAGAAAAAGCTTGGATCAGGAATAGCGATTGTCTTCGAAACAATGCCTGCTTGATCCGCAATGATCAATTGATATTCCCCTGAAGCATCAGAGAAATACGCGACGTTTTTCCCATCTGGGGACCAAACAGGAGAACGCTCGGCAGATCTGGATGTGTTAGTTAGATTTCTTCCGGCGCCATTTTCTTTGGGGAAAGTCAGGATCTCTCCTCTATATTCAAAGATTGCTCTCTGGCCTGTCGGTGAAAGCTGTGGGTTCTGAAGCCCATTTGCAGAGACACTCGTCCAACGCTCACGAGCCCAGTGAAAATCTCCATTTACTGTAATGTTGACTTGAGTTAAATTTCCATTGCTTGGATTATAAAGTTGGAGATAGCCTCCTTGTTCAAGAATGATCGCTTCAGGGCCGGCATCGATGCTTTTGATATCGAAATCTTTCAAAAAGGTCTCTTGCTTTTCTTGCTTTGTGCTAGGATCATAAGACCAAAGATTTGCAAGATTATCGCGCTCAGAGATGTAAAAGACTTTATTACCAAACCAAACTGGATCAGTATGACGTTCATTGTCAGTCTGAGGAGTCATCTGAAGTGAGTAATCTTTAAGGTCAAGAATCCAAATGGGTTTCGCTTGTCCACCGCGGTGATTTCGCCATTCTGGATCCCAAAAAGAAATTTGCTGATATGCCATGTGCTTTCCGTCTGAAGAAATCTCTCCGTTAACTGCTCGCGGAACGATCATTGGACTTGGCATGCCGCCATTCACACTCACTTCAAAAAACTTGGACTCTTGGGTCGCATGACCTTCTCTTCCTGAGGAAAAAATCACTTTAGATCCATCAGGACTCCAGCCGGTCACCATATCTGCACCGGGATGCCAAGTTAATCGCTTTGGTTCACCTCCTACAGAAGGGATCAAATAGACATCGGTATTGCCATCGTATTCCCCGGTAAATGCAATCCAATTTCCATCTGGAGAGAAATGCGGGAGACTTTCTTCTCCTTCATTGCTCGTCATTCGGATGGCATTTCCCCCTGTTCGGGGAGCTTTCCATAGGTCATTGGCATATACAAAGACAATCTCTGATTGGCTGAGCGTGGGTTGTCGGAGAAGCTGTGTTCCTTGGGAAAAAGCCGAAAAGGCAAATCCAAGAAGGAGGGAGGTGGTTATGAGTTTTTTCATATGCTTATATTTTTTGATTTTTTAATGGCCATATGGAATCTCGCAGAATATAATCATTCCAAAGTGTAACGTTCTGTGTCATGCTCGATTTCATAAATGATAAGAAAAGTGTTTGTTAAAAATAGGTCAATGCAAAAAGCTATACCAACCGATGGTAAAATATTTTATGATTATCCACAAGGATGGTAGCAGTCTTATTCCTTTGTTAATGCGGCTTGAAGACCGATGACGGAATATCGATTCTACGTGATTCATGAAATATCCTTCTTGCCCTTGTGGGCAACAATTAATTTTCTAATACTTCAGATTTTTAAGACTTCCAGATTTCTCATTTTAACTTTTTGATTTTTATACTTTCCGGTTGGAAAAATGAATGGGAATTATAGTAGTGGAGGTTTTCCATTCCTCAATAGTTTAAATCCTCTTAATAATTGAAAATCCACCCATAAATACTTATTTTAATGCCTCTGTTTAAAAGATTTTTCTCAAAAGTGGGCAGATAGTTTAACAGCTTTTATAGGGTATGGAACTTTGTTCCAAATCATTTATCCATCAACCGTTTTAAATTTTTAAAAAATGGCCAATCTAAAAATTAAATTAAAGGGTCAAGATCAGGCAGCATTTGTTACAGGAGAGGATCAGGGTTTTGAATTTTACCAACTGAATAAAGCCTTTTCTGTTCTCAGCCCAACTCGTGGAGACGTTCCTGAGCAATCTTTTGAGATCAGAGATGATCAACTTATCGAACTCAATCTATCAGATGACACAGTCTGGTTGGGGGATAATGATACCCTTCGAGAGCTTTTTCCATCTCAATTCAAAAGGTCTGGAGAAGGTGATGAGCTGTTTCTTCCGGATGAAATCGAAGTCGACGCGCAAAACAGGGGAGTAGTCAGCAAAATTGGGATTAAGATTTTAAAGATTTTCTCCAAAAAAGAAGTCGCTTTTCCCCTCGTCAAAAATCTGGCTAAGAATCTGGAGAACAAGCAACTTTCCATAGATGGGGTAGATTTCCAGCATGTGGGTGCAGGAGTTTTGCTTTCTTGCTCTTCGACTTTTGGACTCAAAAGAGCCGAAGCTATCGATGCCTCCAAACCTCATTTGTTATTCCTTCACGGTACTGCCTCGTCGACCTTGGGTTCATTTCTGGACTTTAAGGATTCGGAAGATTGGAAACAGATTGTACTACTTTATCCCAAAGATTCGATTTTGGCTTTTCAGCATCGTACGCTTACGTGCAGTCCGCTAGAGAATGTATTGGATCTCGTCAAGTCCCTTCCAAAAGGAATTCAACTGGATTTGGTCAGTCATTCCCGAGGAGGCTTGGTGGCGGATACCTTGGCTAGATTCTGTGTGCCTGATACCGAATCTAAAGGATTTGACGCTTATGAGCGATCGGTTTTGCTGGAAAAAGAGCGAAGTAGAGACTTAGAGCTTATTGCCGAAATTGAAAAAGAAGTCAAATCCAAAAACATCCAGATCCGAAAAATGATCCGGGTAGCTTGTCCTGCCAACGGGACCACCTTGGCATCGTCTCAATTGAATCTCTACCTCAATGTCTTTTTCAACATCCTTGGCTTGGCTACTGGGCAAGTGGGCAACCCGATTTTCATTTCGTTCAAAGAGCTCATTATGGCGGCAGTGGAGTCAAAAGACAACACTTCGGTGCTTCCTGGTCTGGAATCGATGAATCCCAAGTCTCCTTTTGTAGAAGTACTTAATTTTCAGGGTACTGAAATCAAAATTCAGGCACCACTATATGTTGTCGGTGGAAGCAGCGAACTGAGCATGCAATGGAAAAGCATAGTTGTTTTAATTGGTAAGTTTTTCTTTCTGGGAAAAAATGACCTTGTCGTCGATACCGAAAGTATGTATTGGGGTGGCGCTCGTGAAGAAGGCAAAGTTGCGGCATTTATCGAGGCCAGTGGTCAGATTGATCACATGAAATACTTCATTACGGAAAGTACTCGCGAAGCCATTCGCTTTGGACTGGAATCAGATGGATCTACCATTCCTCGCAAATTTGAGCTAGTCTCCAAGTCGACTATAGGACAAAAGGACCGTGGTGTATTTGGAATTGAAGGAGGGGAATACAAACGAGATCAGGCAAAAGGAAAGCGACCAATTGCGATCTTGCTTCCGGGTATTATGGGTTCCAATCTTCAGGTAGGTTCCAATCAAATTTGGATCAATTACATACGATTTCTAAAGGGAGAACTTACCCGTTTGGATTATGTGAATAATCCAGAGAAAGTCGAAGCAGATTCTTTAATAGGTACATCCTATAAAGGACTTGGTAAGAATCTTGAACGAACCTACGATGTGGTGACCTTTGAGTTTGATTGGCGCTCACCGCTTCCGGAAACAGCCAAGAGACTGAATCAAAAGGTTAAAGAACTATTAGCTTTCAACCAACCAATAAAGATAGTTGGTCACAGTATGGGGGGAGTTCTTGTAAGGGATTTTGCGATTTATTTCCCTGATACTTGGAAGCAATTGAATGAAACTCCCGGTTTCCGAACCTTATTTTTAGGATCTCCTTTGGGTGGATCGTATCGAATTCCATATGTACTTTTTGGCAAGGATGATATTATCCAATTGCTCGGAAAAATTGACATTAGAAATTCCACTAAAGGGCTTTTGAATTATTTCACGAATTTCCCTGGAATTCTAAATCTGCTCCCAATTAATCGATTAGGAAAGCATGATTTTTCGGATCGGGAATTCTGGAAAAAACTACGGACAGCATTTGGTGATCAATCATGGCCTATACCGGATCAGAAGTTCTTGGATGAATTTGGTAAGTATCAGGAGAAAATCCTGGCAGAAGCAGATCGATTGGATTATTCCAACGTGAGCTATATCGCAGGTCAAAGCCGAAAAGATAAATTTACGATCTCTGATCTTGAAATTGAAGACGGGGAATTGGTTTTCAAGGCTACAAATGCTGGAGACGAAAGCGTGACTTGGGAATCGGGTATTCCGAAGGAAATCTTGCGAACCAAAAATTATTTCTACGCGAATGCAACACATGGAGCACTTTCTACAGAAAGCAAACTTTTTGCTGCAATCGATGAGATCCTGATTTATGGTAAGACCAGCAAGTTGCAAAATAGCCTTCCCCAAGTGAGAGGAGTAGAAAAGGACTTTGTCGCAGAGCCAAATCAAGTGTTCGATCTTAGCGAGGAAAATGTCGAGAATACATTGCTTGGTTTGGGACAAACCGGTGAGCGCTGGATGAATGATCTTCCAATTCAGGTGACAGTGACCCATGGAAATCTTGTTTACGCTAGATATCCAGTTATGGCTGGACACTTTGAAGGAGATGCTATTTTGTATAGTGAAAGTGCAATCGATAAAAAACTGAATAATGAACTTAGTCGATTGCATTCTTTAGGACTTTATCCGGGGCCGATTGGTACCCATCAGATTGTTTTGAACCGGGGTTGTAGCAAGGGTGATTTTCAAGGTGGAGTAATAGTTGGCTTAGGAAAAACCGGAGAATTGACTGGCTTTCAATTGATGAATACTGTTGAAAAAGGGATTTCAAGGTATTTGACAATTTGCAACCCAACTGATAATTATTCAAACGATGAACCTTTGGGGATTTCAGTGATCGCTATAGGAAATTCATTTGGGGGATTATCCACCGAAAGTTCGATCAGAGCGATTATCCTGGGAATTCAAAAGGCAAATAAAAATATCACAGCGACTTACAAAGGGCTGAAAAAGGGAATAGAGGAAGTAGAAATCATCGAACTTTATCATGATAAGGCCTTGGCGATCTTGAAATCCATGAAAAATATTGAAGCAAATCAAAGTCGTGAATTCAATATTGTATTCCGAGGTACAGGAATGGAAACCAAAATTGGTAGACAGTGGCGAATTCCTCAGGAAAACTCTACGGATTGGTGGACCAGAATTACAGTCTGTGAAGAAAGTGGTTTTGAAGTACGTGGAGAATCCCCAGGTGGTAAGAAAATAAAAATGGCTCTTGCGACTACAGGGGCAAGTGAGCGTGTGGAATACATGCCTTCCAATACCAAAGTGCTGGAAATACTGTTGAATCAAATGACACACAAAAACATGTATTCTCCGGAGATTGCGAAGACCATGTATGAGTTGTTGATTCCATTGAAATTTAAAGAGGAGCTCAAGCGTCAGAATAATATTTCTTGGGTCTTGGACTTGGATACAGCAGAATTTCCTTGGGAAATGATGCAAGAGGATATAAATTCTGTTCCTCTTTGCATCAATTCTGGAATGGTGCGTCAATTGGCCACTGAGAATTCTAGGGGAGCGATTTCCAGAGTCTCCACCAAAAGTGCCTTGGTCATTGGAGATCCAAATCTGGAGGGTTTTATGGGGCAATTACCGGGAGCAAAACGAGAGGGAGAGCTCGTTACAGAACTCCTTCGGCAGGAGAAATTTGAAACAGAAAGCTTGATTTTCAGCAATGCTTCAAGTATTCTTCTAAAGCTTCTGACCAAAAAGCACAAAATTATTCACCTTGCCGGACATGGTCTCTTCAATTATGGAGAAGACAAAAATACCGGAATGGTCATTGGGAATAATACCTTTTTACTGCCAGGACAATTGGCAGGAATGTCTGATGTGCCTGAATTGGTTTTTGTCAATTGTTGCTACCTCGGACAGATGGACTCTGTGGAAGAGAAGGGAAGTCAGAATCGAAATCGTTTTGCTGCAAATATTGGTACGCAGTTGATAGATAATGGTGTGCGTGCGGTGATTGTAGCTGGTTGGGCAGTGGATGATGCAGCAGCCTATGATTTCGCAAAGCTATTCTACCAGTTTATGTTTGCCGGATTGGGATTTGGAGAATCTGTCAAAAGAGCTCGAAAGAAAATCTATGAGGATTATGGAAATAGAACTAATACTTGGGGAGCATTCCAGTGCTACGGTGATCCATTCTATACTTTGACTGATAAGAAGCAGTCAAAATCAGAAAATAACAGTCCTTTACTTCAGGAAGAAATTGAAATAGAATTGTTGAATTTGATTCATAAACTTGAGACCTCTAATTATGATGTAGATAAAGTTATAAATCGAGTAAAGGAAATTGATCAAATGATCTTCAAGGGTTCGGAGCGAAATGATACAATTTTGGAGTATCTGGCCAAGCTCTATGGTAGTTTGAATCTCTACAAAGACGCTATTCGAATCTACGCGGTGATGATGAAATCTAAGAAAAATGAATTTTCAGTTCAATCATTAGAGAAATATTGCAATGTCCGTGTGAAGGAGTGCCTTCTTCGATACAAATCAAAAACCACTTCTAAAAAAGAGGCCATTCAAGAAATCTCTGAGGTGGTGAAAGATCTTGAAAGCTTAAATCGTTTTGGGGAGACTTCTGAGCGTTGGAGTCTGATCGGTAGTGCTTACAAAAGATTAATTCAGTTGAACGATTCTGGTAAAATTCAGGAAATGCTTTCTGCTGTTATTAATGCATATGAAAGGGCTTCTGAACTTTCAAATTTAGAAGAAATCTATCCCCTGACTAACTGGCTTCAGTTTCTTCAGGTACGAAATGAATTAGAAGCTAAAAAAGGTTTGAAGTTTACTCCGATAAAAGCACGAAATGCGATGGCAGAATTACTTGATAAGCTCGAGAATAGCTATAGCCCAAAAAGCTCCTATTGGGATATAGCAGGAAAAGCAAATATTCTGCTCACACAAATGTTGATAGAAGGAACCGAAACAGCCCATAAAAGAGTTTCCGAAGCATATGAATTTCTTTGGAAAAAGGCGGGAACTCTTGGCCAAAAACAGGCTGAATTAGAGCATTTTGACTGTTTGCTACACACTCTTGGTGATCAGAAAACAGAAAAAGGACTAAAAGAAAAATTATTAGAAATCAGGCAAGAGCTTTCAGAGAATATGTAAACTATAATGGTCCTGAATAATACTCAGGACCATTTCTTATTTTTTGAAGGTATCTCTGATAGCTTCCAAATAATCAAACCCGTGACCTTCTGTCGGCTCGATGTAATTACCTTCCAGGTATTCATTCCAGCAGCAAATCATTACGGTATTGCCATTGGAGTTTCTGTATTTTCTGGATACAGCCTGTGCATCTCGAAGTTTTGCGGAGAAAGAAGCTTTATCTGAGTGAACTCGATCCTTTTGAGGTTCGCTTGGGAATCCGCTTTGCTGTGGCCATGTGCCACCAGCAGGTCTCATATCCCAGCCCATGGCTACAGGGACCTGGTATTCGAAGTTGGGATCATCTTTGAACTTCTCAGACCACATATTCCAATGCCCTTTGTAGGTCTCACGCATATCAGCATAGGATTTATTTGACTTTTCCATGAAGTTATGGTAAACATAACCTGTCATTCCCTCAAAGCCCATTCCTTTCAGTCTTGGCACATATTCTTGTAACAATTGCTTATTTCGGTATTCTCCACCTTCCCAGGGTCTTTGTGGGTTTTTGGGAACCCATTTGGTGGGAAGACCATAAGCTTTTTCGTTAGGCATCATTGGACCTGCTGTGATAGCTATGAATTTTATTCCAGGAAAACCTTGCTTTTTGGCGACTTCCTGTGAAAGGTCTAAGAGGTTCTTCAAGGTTAAACCATAATAAGCAGCTCTAGATTCTGCATCCTGTGGAAAATAGAAATAGATAATTGGCCGCCCATCAGGGGCTTTTAAATAGTCCTTTCTCTTGAAATAATTATCAGTCCATTGTCGTGTGATTTTCTCATGAACTTTCAGGTAAAGTTCACGATCAGGTTTTTCTCCATCATAGTTCGCTTTTCTTGCCATTTCATTCGGAGAACCAATTTTGAGCCAAGCCATCCAGCGCTCATGACTATCATCACACCAGTTGATCGCCCATTTCATTTGATCTTTTTCGGGTAAGCTGGAATTCACTTCCAGCATTACTTTCAGCTGGTCATTCCATTCTTCCAGCCCGGGAACAGCTACACGTCCATCGCGATTTGGATCTATTTTCCATCCTTCTGGATAGAATATTTTTGATTGAGGGCCAAAATATAAATGGTAATAATAATTTCTGCCATAAAACCAGTTATAGGCAAAAAAGTCAATGCCATAGCTTTTCATCATTTGAAGTTGCTTGCGAATTACTTCTGGGTCATCTCTTTTATAGAAGCCTTTCAATTCGGAAATTGGCTTTCGGTCGAGGTAAGGGCCTTCATAAGGATACTTAGCATTGTAAATTCTACCTTTTGGTCCCCAAATTCCTGGATTTTGTAGGCTTGAGCAATTGGCAGGATCTTGAAGGCAAGACCAGAAACTATCACGATCAGTAGCTGGGTCGGGAGAGGTATTCCAAGAAGGCATAAAATAAACTCCAACGAGTTCATCTGCTTCTGTATCTGTAGTATTTGAAATCAGATTTGACTCACTCAATAAACCCGCATTGAGTTTTATGAAATCAGAAGGTGGGGATTGTTTTGAGTGGGAATTACATCCTGCTATAGCTAATGCGGAAAAAAATAAAAACAGAATAAATCTCGTCTTCATAGTCTTAGAATTTAGTCAATAAGAATACTTCTAATTTAAAGTTTTACCCAGTAATTTTCTTTTGATAAGTCTGAATTCCTCTATAATCAGGCTTTAGTTGTTCAAAATCCAATTGGTAGGAATGAATTAATTCAAAACCCATTTTCTCGTAGAAACGCCTAGCCTGTGGTTTTTGCTCCATCGCCTCAAGCCAGATTGAATCGAGTTTGACTTCCATTGCAATTTTTTCTAACCAATCCATCAACGCCTTCGCAACTCCCGTTCCATGTAAATCTTCATGTAAATAAAGTCGATGAAGTTTCATGGAATTTGGGATCTCGATTTGCTTTGGAGAAAAAGGGAAATCGTATTTGAGAATTCCTGCTTTGATGCCGTTGTATTCGATGAAAAAATAATGTGAAGTATTCCTGTTGAGTTCTTTATTTAGGTTTTTGGTAGAAAAGCAAAGGTCCAAGTACCAAGAACAGTCATTTTTCCAAAAGTCCTGATAAGCAGATGTATAAATCTCTTGCATTAAAGCAAAAAGGATGGGTTGATCCTCAGGTTTGATTGGGCACAACGAAAGTTTAGAATTAATCGCAATCATTGGAATTTGAATCTAGGTGTAAAATAGAAAACAATAAAAAACCACAGCCAAATGACTGTGGTTTTAAGGCTAAAATAGCTTTCAATTTATTTTCTTGCCAAGGCCTTTTTAGCAGCTTTCACGATATTCTCAGCATTCAAGCCATATTTCTCAAGTAATTGGGCTGGTGTACCTGATTCTCCGAAACTGTCATTTACGCCAACATATTCCAGCGGAGCAGGATGATTTCGAGTCAGAGTCTGGGCGATACTGTCGCCTAATCCTCCATTGATCTGATGCTCTTCGGCAGAAACAGCACAGCCGGTTTTTTTCACGGACTCCAAAATAGCCTCTTCATCCAAAGGCTTAATGGTGTGAATATTGATTACTTCGGCATAAATTCCTTCTTCACGAAGCATCGCCTCAGCTACTACAGCTTCCCATACCAGATGACCAGTCGCGAAAATGGTAACATCTTTACCATCAATCATTTTCCAAGCCTTTCCAATTTCAAACTTCTGATCAGCAGGAGTGAAGATTGGCCAACTTGGTCTTCCGAATCTCAAATAAACCGGTCCCTCATGTTCAGCAATAGCTAATGTGGCCGCCTTTGTTTGGTTGTAATCACATGGATTGATGACTGTCATATTTGGAAGCATTTTCATCATTCCAAGATCTTCCAAAATCTGGTGTGTGGCTCCATCTTCTCCTAAAGTCAAACCAGCATGTGAAGCACATATCTTGACATTTTTTTCTGAGTAAGCTACGGATTGGCGGATTTGGTCATAAACTCTCCCAGTAGCGAAGTTCGCAAAAGTGCCTGCAAATGGAATTTTGCCGCCTAAAGCTAAACCAGCAGAAAGTCCAATCATATTTGCCTCTGCGATGCCTGTCTGGAAGAAACGTTCAGGAAATTCCTTTTGGAAATCTCCCATTTTCAATGATCCGATCAAATCGGCACAAAGTCCGACTACATTAGGATTTCTTCTTCCTGCTTCCAAAAACCCATCACCAAATCCGGAACGAGTATCTTTTTTTTCTGTATAAGTATATTTTAAGTCTAAGCTCATCTTTTGTCAATTTGAAAAATGGAATTAATAATCACCAAGGGTTTCCTCAAGCTGTGCCAAAGCTTTGGCAAGTTGCTCGTCATTAGGTGGTGAACCGTGCCACTTATGCGTTCCAACCATGAAATCTACTCCATAGCCCATCTCGGTATGCAAAAGATTCATTACCGGCTTGCCTTCACGTGTGAGGTTTTTCGCCTTTTCCAGACCGATCAATACAGACTCCATATCATTTCCATTTGGAGTCTCCATCACTTCCCATCCAAAAGCCTCAAACTTATCTCTTAAGCTTCTCAAGCCCATGATTTCCCGAGTGGGACCATCGATCTGCTGACCGTTAAAATCCACTGTGGCAATCAAATTATCAACTCCATAGTGCGCCGCATACATAGCAGCTTCCCATACTTGTCCTTCCTGAAGCTCTCCATCTCCCATCATGACGTAGACTAGTTTATCGTCACCGTCGATTTTTTTTGCTTGCGCAGCACCAAGTGCCACCGAAAGGCCCTGACCTAATGAACCTGAGGCGATACGTACACCTGGAAGATGTTCTTCCGTAGCTGGATGGCCCTGAAGTCTTGAATTAAGTTTTCTGAAGGTTTTTAATTCGGCAACTGGGAAATATCCACTTCTCGCTAAAACTGAATACCAACCTGCTGATAAGTGTCCGTTTGAAAGAAAGAAAAGATCTTCACCTTTTCCATCCATTTTGAAATCAGGATTGTGTCTCAACTGGTCAAAATAGAGTGCTACAAAGAATTCAGCACAGCCAAGTGGCGCACCAGGATGTCCAGATTGAACTGCATGCACCATTCTCAACACATCTCTTCTGAGTTGAGTAGCGATTTTCTGGAGTTGTTCGATTGATTGTTTTTCCATTAGGGCTGGGTTATTTTAAAATTTGTGCTGTGTGATCTTTGGTATTTACTTTTTCTATGATCTCAGCGATCATACCTTTTTCATCAATGATAAAAGTCGTTCGGGCTGTGCCCATGTATTTTCTGCCATACATGGATTTCTCTACCCAAGTGCCATAAGCTTCATGGACTTTCAAATCTGTATCTGCGATCAATGAAAAAGGAAGTGATTGCTTTTCAATGAATTTCACATGGGATTTTTCAGCATCAGAGCTGATTCCCAAAACAATGTATCCTGCTTTTTGCAAGGCTTCGTAATTATCTCTCAGATTACAGGCTTGAGCTGTACATCCTGGAGTAGCATCTTTAGGATAAAAGTAAAGTACTACCTTTTTGCCCAGGTAGTCTGAGAGTTTGATAGTTTCTCCTGTTTCAATTTTTGCTTCGAATTCTGGTGCCTTTTGGCCTACTTCTAACGACATATTTATTTAATTTTTCAATTGAATAATAAATTATAGTGTTCCTTTCCACTCAGTAATATTTCCTGCTTGGTCGGTAACTTTTAGAATAACAGGTCCTTTAAACGGTTGTTCATCTAATTTTTCGGACCATATGACCGACTGTTTGTGCTCGTATCGCATCAAAACCCATTTTCCATTAACCATTGCCTCAAAGCTCTCGATTCCAGATAAATCATCCTTGATGATAAACCTGAGCTCTGATGAAGTGACTCTCACAGGTGAGATAGTTGGTTTTTGCAAATCCTGGCCTAAAACAAAAGTACCAAAATTTCTGGTTTTGAACCGGATGGAATTGCCTTCCCAAGTTCCACCTACAAATGATTTCCTTCCATTTGAAGATTGTTGGTATACTTGATAAGCAGTTTTATTGCCTGAGAAACCCGAAAGATCCCAATTTACCTCTATAGAGTTCCATAGGTTATCCGAAGCATCGTTTATTTCAAGTTTAGGATTAGAAGGAGAATCCTCATGCTTGATTCTTAAAAATAAATCGTCTAAAACAGACTCTTTATCAAACCTGATCTGAACCTTTGGATCTGCATAGGAATGTTCTTTTCCAAAAGGTATTTTGGCTTTTATTGGAAGAATAATTACCTCTGAGCATACATCTATTTCCTCAGGAATCCCAAAATTCATATCCCAGAGATAAGTCCTGCTTTGTGCATCTTGATATGCTGGCAACATTTCAAAGGAGTTTGCTCCTACGTAAAATTTTGCCAGACCTCCATTCGGTGAGATAGGTGCTTTGATTTTTAAAATATCATCCAAATAGTAAACCGTAGATCTTGCAGGCGCTCCTCCGTCATTAACATTGTGCTCTAAGTCTTGACCCTGAAGGGTGAAGCTGATTTTACGTTCATTTCCATAGGCATCAATCAGGGAAAGCGAATATGATTTTTTCTCTTTTGGCTCCAATTCTAGATGTCCTGAATTGGGTTGCTTTGGATCAATAAAATCAAACTTCAGATTTTCCTGAAAGTACAATTTGCTGAAACGGTTCTGGTGGGTATAAAGTAAAAAATGCCTGCTGTAATTGAAATCTACTTTATCTACCACTTGCTTAAAAACTGTACTGTCGTTTTCCTTTAATATAAATGTGGGAAAACCGTTTCGATTGCTGGCTCCATCCAATTGATCAAAGCTTTGAATCTCAATCCCAACTTTTCCTGTGACTTGCACTGTAGCTGGGAGCCTGTAAGATGAACCGGCAGCGACTGGGGTGATTTCAAGTCGCTGGAATTTGCCATTGACACGAGAATCTATATCTAGCGGTACGATAGCGATTTTTTGTGGAGTAGGAGGGGTATTATCTAAAATCTCAGGAAATCCGAATAATAAAGGATCCATAGCGCGATCGAGACTATCTCTTATTTCGAAGTGTAAATGAGGACCTCCTGATGATCCTGTATTTCCTCCATTAGCGATTTGTTCTCCTTTTTTTACCGACAATTCTCCGGGTTCTGGATAAACTTCAAGATCGTTTGCCTTTGCTTCATACATTTTCTTTCGGATGTAGGAAGCAAGCTTTGGATTGAAGTTTCTCAAATGTCCATAGAGCGTGATATGTCCTGAAGGGTGCTTCAAATAAATAACATTTCCATACCCAAAAGTGGAAACCTTGATGCGATGTACCCATCCATCTGCGGCGGCAAAGATTGGTTCGCCTTCTTGACCACCAAACTTAAAATCTAAACCGGTATGAAAGTGGTTAGGTCGTAATTCAGAGAAATTTCCGGATAAGTAATTGCGTCCTCCTGGCTTTACAGGTGACTTGAAATAGCCTTTTTCAACTCCTTGAGAAAGAGCAATAAATGGAACAAAAAAAATAAACAGAATTAATTGGCTGAGGAATCTATTTAACTTCAAAATCAAGCATTTTTTTAGAGCCAATAAATCCTTCCAATCGATCACCAACAGCAACTGGTCCAACTCCGGCTGGGGTTCCTGTATAGATCAAATCACCTTTTTTCAAAGTGAAAAATTGGGAAACATATTCGATGATCGTTCCGAAATCAAATAGCATCAATGCCGTATTTCCTTTTTGCTTAAGCTCACCATTGATGGTCAGATGGAAATCAATATTCTTCAAATCACTAAAGTCTGCCACAGGAGCAAAATCACCAACCGGAGCAGCGCCGTTGAATCCTTTTGCAATCTCCCAGGGAAGACCCTTAGCTTTGCATTGGTCTTGTAAGTCACGCGCTGTAAAGTCTATCCCCAATCCGATCTCTTCGAAATAGCGATGCGCAAATTGCTTTTGAATGTATTTGCCTTCCTTACAAATTTTCAAAACTAATTCGGCTTCATGATGAATATTTTTTGAGAAATCAGGGTAATAAAAAGGACTTCCATTTTTCAATAAAGCCGTGTCTGGCTTGAGAAAAACTACTGGATTCCCTGGAGTTTCATTCTTTAACTCCTCAATATGTGCCGCATAGTTTCGGCCAATGCAAATAATTTTCATTTTTTTCCTGGACCGTATGGATTATAGCCTGGTAATCTTTTTAAAATTAGGGTGATTTTTTGATTTTGGTCTTTTAAAATCAAAGAATCAGAGTTTATCAAATTATATGATTTACTCGTCAGAATAGCATCTTTCAAACCGAAATCATCACATTCTGTATTTTCTGTAAAGTAATCAGTTGACAAGGAAAAGACTGAAAATTCAGATTCTCCTACCTTTCCAAGGTTCCCACTATAGAATTTACATTCGGTATTTGCAGAAATTATTCTTCTCCAATCCTCAAAATTAATCTTAAAATAGGCAAATTTCTCCTCTGGCACTTTAAAAGAATTAATTTGTAAAATATCCCATCCAGCGTTTAAATTCGTACTAAAGTCTTTTACTTTTTGAATTACATCAATCACCTTATAATCAAAAGGATTTGTGGAGCTTGCTTCTGGTATTTCTACTTTTAGCTGATAAAAATGACCTGACTGATAGTCAAAATCACTAAGAATGTATTTTTCATCTAAACGTATCCAATTATTGATGTCATAGTCTAGCGTATTTTCTTTCAGAACGAAAAGACATCGAATCGTGGTATCGAAATCACAAGGAATTCTAGATGTCCAAACCCAAAAAGTTTCCTCTATTATTTTTGGTGAATCTTGTTCTTTACAACTTGTAAAAATAAGAAGTCCATAAATCAAAAAATAGTGATATGCTTTCATAATCAAATAGTTATAAATTCATTACCAAGTTAATACTATTTTGAAAAGATCTCAAAAAAGGGATTTGTTCTTAGAAATAAGTTGATAGTAAGAAACTTTGACTTTTTGGATTTAATCAACGGCCATAAACTTAATTAATAATTTACCCTCTTCATTAAAAAGTAGGAGATGATTATCTTCGATCATGTATTTGCGACAATCTATTAAAGCCTTACCTATTGCTTGCTCCACTGACATGTCCGGACAGGCCATCATAGTGGAAGCTCCAGGGCCTAAGAGTAATTTTTCCCCATCATTTTCTTTGATTGAGCCACGAATCGAATTACATCCTGTATCTCCAAAATAAGTTTTGGCAGATGCATTGAATTCGAATATCAATGCTTCCTTTGATTTGAAATTGACAGGATTTTTGATTTCACCGACTTCTACCACTTTCCAGATATTGGTAATTCGTAAGCTTTTATCAACTTCCTTACTTATTACCTCTATTAATTTAAAAGTCTTTGAAGATGCATCAGCTGGGACCGGAGCTGGCCGATCTTCTATACTAAGTTTTATTTGGTAAATGTGACCAGGTTGGTATTCAAAGCCTTCAATGGTAGAATAGAAAAATTCCCACTTTTCAGAATCAATGATTTCCCCTTTTTGGATTTGCAAACAAGACATTGGAGCAACTCCAGTGCAGTCAAATTTTGCGCTATTGATCCACCAAGTCTCGACAATAGCATTTTCTTTTGAATCAGTACAATTAACTAATCCTAGTAAACTTAGCAATGTGAAGATTAGGGTTAGTTTCAATCTTTTAAATTTAAAGATTTCACTTGCTCAAACAATTTATCTGCCCAAAACGAATAGACTAATCCACTTGGATGAAGTTTATCGGCAACAACCATCTCGGTTTGCGCGCCAACAGCTCTGTAATGTTCAGTGATATCGATAAAGAAAACACCGAATTGCTTACAAATTTCTTTTTTAGCTGCGTTATATTCATCGATTTCTGAAGCCACTTTTAATTTATCCGATCCTTTTTCTGTTGCGAAAGGAGTTACTCCCCAATCTGGAATGGATAGAACTACAACATGGTCTGGAAGATTTCCAGCAAAGCCAATTGCTCGAAGAAGGACTTGCTTAAACTCAATTTTGAATTCTTCTACTGATCTTCCTCGATATTGATTGTTAACTCCAATGAGAAGCGTCACCAAGTCATAAGGCGGAGCAATGTTCTTGGATTTATTGATTCCTTCTTCCAATTCGTCTACAGTCCAGCCTGTTTTGGCAATAATAACTGGGTCACTCATGCCGATATTCAATTCCTCATTTAATCGCTTAACCAATTGGTTTGGGTAGCGATCTTCTTCCGGAACTCCTTCTCCGATGGTATAGCTGTCTCCCAGCGCTAAATATTTCAAAGGTCTTTTTGCGTCTCCCATTTGCGTATTTGAATCTGAGCAGGCTAAAAAGCTCATCATTACTAGTAGTGCTAATAAACTTTTCATTTATAATTTAAGATTGAAAAACTGATTCTATTAATTGAAATGTGCCAGTGGAAGCGTCCATTTTGACCCTTGCCCCAACCGGAATAATAAATTGCTTCGAGATATGACCAATCATCGCTCCCGTATAAGCTGGAATATTCAAAGGTAAAACATAATCATCCATTACCTGATCTACACTTAGCGAACCATAGCCACCTCCAGGCTCGCAATCGGAGCACTGACCAAAAATAAACCCTTTGATCTGAGCTAAGGTTCCGTTTAGCTTGAGGGTACTCATCATTCGATCGACTTTATAAGGATCCTCGCCAATATCCTCGATAAATAAGATCGAATCTTTAAAATCCGGATAGTAAGGAGTGCCTGACAAAGAAGTTAAAACCGTCAAATTCCCACCTAGAATTTTTCCTTCTGCCACGCCGTCTTTTAGTGTTTGAATTCGATTTGCTTTTATTACCAAATCATCTCCCTTTGGTTGCTCATTTTGGTAGTTGACCAAAGCTTTTTCAAAGAAGATTTGCTCAAACTGATTTACATTGAAACTATTCCAGCTCCCGGTCCCATTTGGTCCGTGAAAAGTAACTAAGCCGGTTTGAGAATGAATTGCGCAATGCAAAGCCGTGATGTCAGAATAGCCCATCAGCGGTTTTGGGTTCTTCTTGATCAATTCATAATCAATCATCGGGAGGATTCGAGCTGCTCCCGAACCTCCACGGATGCAGATTACTGCTTTTACTTCTTGATCTGCGAACATGCTGTTGAGATCCTGCGCTCGTTCCTCATCCGTTCCTGCCAAATGCCCACGACGGTTTTGGAGATTTTCCCCCAACTTCACCTGAAAACCCAGCGCTTCCAGAGCCTCCTTTGCGAAAGTGAATTGCATTCGATCTGAAGTGGCTGCCGATGGACTGATTAAACCGACTAGATCTCCTTTTTTTAAAGACTTTGGCAAAAGGGTTTTTGGATCAAAATTAGCTTGAGAAGTACTCCAAGAAAGTAGGGGAGCTACTCCAGCCATAAGCCCCAGAGATTTAAGAAAAGCGCGTTTTTGCATTCGTAAAGGTTTTTTACAGAATGTGAAATTAAGCTTTTTCTCTCTAGAGAGAAACCCAAATTTGACTAAGGGTATACGAATCCTAAATGGATTTCGACTTGCTTATAATTTCACCCAGTTAATGACTTAGAATTCGTAACGAAGGTTTGAAAAGAGATAAAAAGAATCGAC
Source organism: Algoriphagus sp. (assembly GCF_029254265.1). GTDB lineage: Bacteria > Bacteroidota > Bacteroidia > Cytophagales > Cyclobacteriaceae > Algoriphagus. The sequence goes on from NZ_JAQWXX010000027.1 coordinate 19,941, forward strand.
TTTAAAGGGAGAAATTGGGAGAGAAAAAAATAATAGAATTTCAAATGAATAATTTGAATCAAAGCATATCCCTCACCATCAAAAGCACTTTTTCCATTTCACTTCTTACTTCAGATGCTTTGTTAAGGTAGTTTGAATTCATAAAAGCAAAACTGTAGGTCTTCCCACTTTTCGTTTTGATAAGACCAACAAGACTATGGTTATTACTCATTGTACCTGTTTTGGCAAAAATGTAAGGCTGAGCTGCCTGATAATTATTTTTGAGGGATCCGGACACTCCTCCGGTCGGTATTAGCTCAAAAAGCTCCTGATCAGGTATCATTCGATATAATTTCTCAAAAAGCGTAACCATAGTTCTAGGAGTGAATAGATTATGCCGACTAAGGCCACACTACCGTCCACCCATTTAGGTTGATCAGGGAGATCGAAGAGGTAAGTCTTAAGTATAAATTCAATTGCCCGCTCGGTATCCAATCGCTGAAAAAGGCGGTCAGAAACCATTAGCATCAATTGTTCGGCTAGGAAATTATCACTTTCAAGCATCATTTCTTTTAGAATGGGAAAGATTGGACTTCCTCGATAAGCAAGGTGATTTTCAGGCAATACATCACTTCGATAATGCCATGTTTTTCCTGTTGCTTCAGATGCGAGTTTGACAAAAAGCTCAGGAGAAGTCAAAAGTGGAATATATCGCTCCGATCCTCGAAAATTTGATGGATTGTAATAGAATTTATTTTGATGAAAGTCGCGTTCTAATTCGCGTATGGTTCGGCTGGTTTGGAAAACGGAATCTTGAAATCGCTTTGGAAACACAACAGGTCTTGTTCCTTCTTTTCGAACTTCAAGTAGATTGCCAAAAATCGGCAGGGAAGTCAGCTCGGCGGAATAATCGTAATAGTAATCGTCCCATTGCCAGCCATAGCCAAAAGCCGGGGAGTCCATGTTAGCATCTGAATAAACCACATGGGTAAAAGGTTGAATGAGTTTTTGGATACCGGGATCCTGAAATTTTTTATACTTCCAACTAGGATCTCCGCTTCCCCAAATGTGAATCGTATCCCCAGAGGTTACATATCGGAGTGTTTGCGTACTGTCATTTAAGATAGTGATCGCTGAAAAAAGCGTGAAAAGTTTGGTAGTAGAAGCCGGAATAAAATTTAAATGTGAATTCTTTTCATAGAGGACGGTTTTTGCATCCATATCTTCTAAAATGAACCCGGAAAGATGGTTATAAAAAAAACTTCCCGGACCTAGTGCCTTTTCCATTCTTAGAAATTGCTCAGGAGTCAACTGCCCTTTTGCAGCAAGGGAGATAAAAAATAGAAAAGCAAAAAGCAGTGATTTCTGCATGAAAATGGATTTATGAATTTTTTGTAGCTGCTAAAAATAGAAATGCCCAGCCTAGAATAAAGGCTACTCCACCCAGCGGAGTGATTACTCCCAGCCAAGTAATTCCTGTGAGGGAAAGGATATATAGCGAACCTGAGAAAATCAGAATTCCTATCATCATCAAGATTCCAGCAAGTTTTAATTGTTTCCAATCAGGCTTAAAAAGGAATAAAATCCCGATTATTAAAAGTGCCAAAGAATGATAGAAATGATACTTGACGGCAGTTTCAAAGGTTTCTAATCTACCAGTTTCTGCTAAAATGTCTTTCAATCCATGCGCTCCAAATGCTCCGATTCCAACAGCAATTGCTCCAAATATGGATGCCATTTGAATTAGTTTTTTTCCATTCATGATCTCAAACTCTTGATTTTAAAATGAACTACCGAGCTCCGAAAATTGCCGAACCGATTCTAACCATTGTACTACCTTCTTCCTGAGCAATCAGATAATCGCCGCTCATTCCCATTGAAATTTCCTCCAATTGTACAAAAGGTGGAAGTGATTGTGATTTCAAATCATCGAATAATTGCTTGAGCCCTCGAAATTCTTTTCGGACTTGACCCTGATTTTCCGTGAAAGTCGCCATCCCCATCAGTCCCTTGATTTGCACATGACTTAAAGTCAAAAATTCAGAATCTGCAAACATTTCGGTTAGTTCTGCTCTGTCAAAACCAAATTTACTTTCTTCCTCTGCAATATGAATCTGGAGTAAAACAGGAATTGCCCGATCGATTTTTTTCCCTTGCTTATTGATTTCTTTCAGAAGTTTGAAAGAATCCACTCCATGGATCAGATGGACAAAGGGAGCGATGTATTTGACTTTGTTGCTTTGTAGATGCCCAATCATATGCCATCTGGTATCAGCTGGCATTTCAGGCTGTTTCCATTGTATTTCCTGAACTTTATTTTCTCCAAAGTCTCTGATTCCAGCTTCATAAGCTTCTTTCAAGGCCTCGATGGGTTTAGTTTTACTAACCGCGATGAGTTTGCATTCCGGATTTTGAAAAGATTTTTTTACTGCTAGAAGGTTTGCTTTGATATCCATTGGCTATTTTTATTCACTAATTTTTTTGCCCGATTGACTAAAACAAAGATATGGCGATACTCAGTACTTTACTAAAGAAAGGCATTAGACTGAAAGAAAGTTTAGAGCAGGACTATTCAAGTCCGATTGATCTGCAAAGACAAACATTAAAGAAATTGATGATTCATAGCCGAGAGACAGCAATAGCAAAGCGATATGACTTTAAATCAATATTGTCGTCTTTTCGGAAACCAGGGGGTGAGTATTATACTAGGTTTAAAACACAAATCCCGATCTATGATTACGATAAGATTTATCAGGAATGGTGGCATTTATTACTTGAAGGCAAATCCGATGTCACTTCTCCTGGGGTTGTGAAGCATTTTGCGCTAAGTTCCGGAACTTCAGGAGCTACGTCCAAATATATTCCCATCACCAGAGATATGATCAAAGCCATTCGTAAGACTGGTGTGCGACAGATTCTTTCACTTTCTCATTTTGAAGGATTACCTGCTTCCTTGTTCAAAAGAGGGATTTTGATGCTTGGAGGAAGTACCGATTTAGAATTCAACGGCACGTATTTCTCAGGAGACCTTTCGGGGATTACCACTGGAAGGCTGCCTATTTGGTTTCAGCGATTTTATAAGCCAGGTAAACAGATTTCAAGAAATAAAAACTGGGGTGACAAGCTGGATCAAATAGTAGAAAAAGCAAATACTTGGGACATAGGAATTATAGTGGGTGTACCGGCTTGGCTGCAGATTTTATTGGAGAAAATCATCGAGTTTTACGATGTGAAGCATATCCATGAGATATGGCCTAATCTTCAGATTTTTGTTCATGGAGGAGTTTCATTTGAGCCTTACAAAAAGGGTTTCGAAAAGCTCCTTGGTAAACCGCTAACCTACATTGAGACTTATTTGGCCTCTGAGGGCTTTTTAGCTTTTCAGGCTTTTCCGAATAAGAAATCAATGCGATTGGTCCTGAATAATGGAATATTCTATGAGTTCATCCCATTTAATGAGGAGAATTTCGATAGCGAAGGGAATATTTTACCCAATGCCAAAACACTTAAAATCGACGAGGTAGAAGAACAGGTTGATTATGCCTTGTTGATTACCACTTGTGCCGGTGCATGGAGGTATTTAATCGGAGACACAATTCGTTTTGTCTCGAAAGAAGAAGCCGAAATTATCATTACCGGGCGGACTAAGCATTTTTTAAGTTTGTGTGGGGAGCATTTGTCAGTCGACAATATGAATAAGGCAGTTGAAATGGTTGCTGAAGAACTGAATACGAGTTTTACGGAATTTACCGTGTTGGGAATTTCGGAAGGAAATCTGTTTGCCCACCATTGGTATTTGGGAGTTGAAGATCAATTAGATACCCAAATTATACGGAATTTGATTGATCAAAAACTCTGTGAGCTAAATGATGACTACGCGGTAGAGCGAAAGCATGCGCTTAAGGAAGTCTATGTAACACTTTTGCCATCTGATCTTTTTTATGATTGGATGCGAACTCAAGGTAAAGAAGGTGGACAAAATAAATTTCCAAGGGTATTGAAAGGGGCGAAGGCGACTTCTTGGCTTGAGTTTCTTTCACTTAATTCGGATAAAAATTGATAGCTGCATTAGGAGAGGGGTTTAGTGTTGGGCTATTATTGTCGGCTTTGATAGGGCCGGTATTTTTTGCTTTGATCCAAGCTAGTCTTACCAATGGATTTCGCTATGCGGCAACTTTAGCAACAGGAATCTTAGCAAGTGATTTGATCTATGTATTGATCACTTTTTTTGGAATCAAGTTTATTGCGGGTTTTGAATCCTTCCAAACTTATTTGGGCTATGGAGGTGGATTGATTTTAATTGGCTTTGGCATCAGTTCTATTTTAAAGAAAAAAGTAAATCGTCCAAACTCCGGGGGAATTGATTTACCTCGTGCGAAAAAACGAACAGCATTTGCAAAAGGCTTTGGAATCAATGGGATCAACCCGTTTGTGATGCTTTTTTGGATCTCAATCGCTTCTGTAGTTCAATTGAAAGAGTCTTTCACTCAGTCTGATTTCCTTCTTTATTATGTAGGGATTTTAGGTACAGTATTTCTGATAGACTTACTCAAAGCTTTTATTGCGAAGCAACTGGCTCCTTTGGTCACCGATCGAGTACTTTTTTGGTTAAATAAAGCTGTTGGAGTATTGATGATCGGATATGGGATTCGGATGATATGGATGACTTGACAAAAAGGAACGAATGCCATCCTGAATTCTGTTGGTTAAAATATTCACATCTTTCAATCCTATGATTTTCGCTATAATTCGAGTTTTGGGCTTTTTTAGTTTTCTCATTTTTTTTCAGGAAAGCGATAAAACTGAAAAGCTTCAAGTAATTATTGACGCTGACACAGCTAATGAAGTGGATGATTTGTATGCTTTAGCTCGTGCGATTGAGGAACCTAACATCGATTTAATTGCAATCACTTCCGCGCAATTCCACACTTCACCTTTAGCTTCTGATTCTTCTGTTTGGGAAAGCCAAGAGATTAATGAAAAATTGGTTGAGCTGATGGGACGTGCCTCACTTGAATTGCCGCTTGGAGCCAATGCACCGATTGAGAATTTGTATGAGCCCCAAATTTCGGAAGCTTCCACTTTTATAGTAAATACTGCATTAAGTCTCAAAAAAGGAGAAAAGCTTGATCTGGTTATTTTGGGGAGCTGTACGAATGTTGTTTCTGCAATACTTCAGGATCCAAGTATAATTTCTAGAGTTCGGGTTCACTATTTAGGTTTTTGGCATGATCCGAAAACCAATATCTATAATCTAAAAGAGTTTAATTCTGGCAATGATACACTTGCTGTTCGAGTCCTTTTGGAAACAGAAGGTCTTGACTTAACTGTCATGTCAGCTACAACCAGTCAGAATTTGGTTTTTGAAAAAAGGATTGTCGACCAAAACCTTAAAGGGAAATCAGCTTTGGGAGATTATTTGGTGGATCGGTGGGAGACTTTTGAGCGATGGTGGACGAAAGCTGACCCTGAAAAAACCAAGTGGACCATGTGGGATTTGGCAATAATCGAAGCACTTATTCATCCAGAATGGACGAGCGTTTCTAAATTCACAACTCCTGAAGGTTATAAAAAAAGGGAAATTAAAATCCATACCGCTATAGATCGAGAAGCTATGGAAGCTGATTTTTGGCAGTCTATGCGAAACAGCAATGCCAATTAGTGAACTCTAAAAAAAATCCTTCAAGTTGAACGCTTGAAGGATTTCTGTTTTTGTAGTCAATTGATGTTAGTCAGCCACATACTTGCTATAAGGCATGTTGAAAGCTTCTTTATCAGCCGAATAGACGATATCGATATTAATAATATTTTACCCAGGTACTAATTTTGAATTAATTAAGCCCTTTCAATACATTCATCAGCTTTTCCCGAACCTCTGCTGCAAAGCTTTCAATTTCCGAATTATTTACGACTGCCATTGCTGTTTTTGGATCCATTACGGATACATCATATTTTTCAGAACCTATTTCTCTAATGACCACATTGCATGGTAAGAGAGTGCTTATTTGAGGGTCAATTTGTAATACTTTGTCTGCAAAAATAGGATTACAAGCTCCCAAGATCAAAAAAGGGGGATACGCTTTATCTAGCTTTTTCTTCATCGTTGCCTGAATGTCTATTTCGGTTAAAATACCGAAACCTTCTTTTTTTAGTAACTCTTCGACCTGCTCTCGGACAGTTTGAATAGATTTTGCGGAAACTTGTTTTGATTGAAAATAGCTCATGTTTTTGTTATTTAATACCTTAATTTACCATGAATCGATATGTTTTTCTTTGTGATTTATCACATTGGACCATTCATTCTTTAATCAAAAAACACTTCTTCTGAAAGCAAGTTTTATTCTTATGAAAAATCAGCCATATTTTATTTTTATAGCATTACTTCTACTATTTATTCCCTGGCATGCCTTTGCACAAGAAATCCCAGAGTTAAGTGCTTTCAATCAAACCAGGATAAATTACAATGAATCCGGAATGATCATCCTGGGTTCTTGGGCAGTTGGTAATATGATTTGGGGAGGCATTGGAGCTAGTAATTCTACTGGACAAACGAAGGCTTTTCACCAAATGAATATCTATTGGAACTCTGTCAACCTAATTATCGCAGGGTTTGGCTTCTGGCAGGCTAGTAACGAAGGGCTATCTAATGATCTCTTTGGTACATTGGATGCTCAACAAAAAATAGAGAAAATATTACTGTTTAATACCGCATTGGACGTGGCCTATATGGCAGGAGGGATGTATCTAAAAGAGCGGGGCCTTAGGTTGAATAAAGATAAGTTTATAGGTTTCGGAAAATCCATTATTCTGCAAGGAGCTTTTCTGTTTACGTTTGATGCGCTTATGTATACCTTTCACGCAGTCCATGCTAAAGAATTGCCAGGCCTTGTGCAACAAATCAGTTTAAATCCAAATGGTTTCACTATGACCATTCCTTTGTCTAAAAGATGAAAAAGCTAGTCTCAGCTTTAGAAAACAATTTTTTTGGATTTTTCAAATTCAGAAGTAATGGATTTTCTAATCTATAAATAGGAATGTCTAAAGTTTAAGATTGCAAAAAAAATCCCCCTTGTTTTCACAAGAGGGATTATATAGTGGACTAGTACAAATTAGTCAGCTAAATACTTGCTAACTGGTACATATGGCATATCAAAAGCTTCCGCAACTGCTTGATATACGATGTCTCCATTGATTACGTTCAATCCAGGTACTAATTCAGCGTTTTCTTGAGCAGCCTTTTTCCATCCTTTATTAGCCAATTGAATCGCATAAGGAAGTGTGGCATTTGTCAAAGCAAGGGTAGAGGTGTAGGGTACTGCACCTGGCATATTAGCTACGCAATAATGTACTACATTATCAATGACATAGGTAGGATCTTGGTGCGTAGTTGGCTTACAAGTCTCAATACATCCACCTTGATCGACTGCAACGTCGACGAGAACAGTTCCTGGAAGCATTTCCTTTAACATATCTCTAGTGATCAAGTGAGGCGCTTTTGCTCCTGGGATCAATACTGCACCAATAATTAGATCATGATTTTGAATCAGTTTTCGAATGTTGTATTCATTAGACATCATCGTATTCACATTTGCGGGCATTACATCAGCTAGGTAACGTAAACGCTGTAAATTAACATCCATGATAGTCACATCTGCTCCAAGACCAGCTGCCATCCAAGCGGCTTGAGTACCTACGATACCCGCACCCAAAATCAATACTTTAGCAGGAAGAACACCAGGTACGCCTCCAAGAAGAATACCTCTTCCGCCTAGCGGTTTTTCTAAGTAATTTGCACCCTTTTGAATAGCCATTCTACCTGCTACTTCTGACATAGGAACCAAAAGCGGTAAGCTTCGATCAGCTTTTTCTACGGTCTCATAAGCCAAACAAACTGCTTTTCTTGCAACCATTGCTTTGGTTAAAGGCTCATAGGAAGCAAAATGGAAATAAGTAAAAAGTAACTGTCCTTCTTTAATCAGGTTGTATTCTGCTTCGATAGGCTCCTTTACCTTCATGATCATTTCAGCAATTTCATAAGTTGCTTCGATGGTAGGAAGGATTTTCGCACCAGCCGTCTCATAGTCTTCATCCAAAAAACCACTACCTTCTCCAGCAGTATGCTGTACGTAGACAGTATGGCCTCTTTTTACCAATTCTTTTGCACCGGCAGGCGTAAGCGCTACTCGGTTTTCATTGTTTTTAATCTCTTTGGGAACACCTATTATCATGTCTTTGCTTTAGATGAAGTGAATAATGTCGCAAAGATAAGAAGCTAAAACAAACTGAAAAGTCAGAAAGAAAATAGTATTTGGTGTGATTTCGAAATATTTGGTTTTTCAAAACTTTCTACCGTTAAAATCACTGAAGATTAAGAAAATTTCAAAATATAAATTTTAAGCAAGGATAATTTTGCAAATTTATTTTCGTAAAAAAACTTATTTAACGAAAAGGATCGATTATCAAATTATCAATTAATTCGATTGTATTTTTTATTTTTTCAAAATAAAATTCTAAATGATTATCGATTATGCATTTCATTCCGAATTTTTGATTGATAAATTATATTAATGAAATTTGTAAAAAAATAAGATTTGGCTATTTTTGGAAAGAGGTAAATTGACGAAATTGCCTCAACCCAAAAATAATGATAGATTACAAGATCATGTCAAAAATTCAATCAGTCCCTAAAACCTCATTAACACCCGATTTAACCGTAGACGCAATCCTTGCTGATTTCCGTTTAGCAATGCTAAGTCGGCATGCCTCCTTAATTGGCAGAAAAGAAGTCTTTATGGGAAAGGCAAAGTTTGGAATATTTGGCGATGGGAAAGAACTAGCTCAGTTAGCCATGGCGAGAGCTTTCCAGATCGGTGATTTCAGAGCCGGCTATTATCGTGACCAGACTTTTATGATGGCTTTAGGCGAATTGAATGTGAGCGAGTATTTTGCTCAACTCTATGCTCATACCGATGTAGAGGCGGAGCCAGCAAGTGCCGGTAGATTGATGAATGGTCATTTTGCAACCCGATCTCTCAATGAAGACGGGAGTTGGAAAAATCTCACTGAAATGTATAATTCTGCGGCTGATGTTTCTCCAACAGCTGCACAAATGCCAAAACTTTTAGGCTTGGCTTATGCCTCCAAAATCTATCGTGAAAATAAAGGCCTTAAGAACCTGAATCAGTTTTCTATCAATGGAAACGAAGTCGCTTGGGGTACTATTGGAAATGCTTCTACTTCCGAAGGGATGTTTTTTGAGTCAATCAATGCCGCAGGAGTAATGCAGGTACCAATGGTTGTTTCTGTATGGGATGATGGGTACGGTATTTCAGTTCCCAAAGAATTTCATACAACAAAAGGCAGCATTTCTGAAGTGTTAGAGGGATTTGCAAGAACTGATTCTCAAGCTGGGATTGAGATCATCCGTGTCAAAGGATGGGATTATGAGGCGCTTTTAAATGCCTATTTAAAAGCAGGGGAATTAGCACGAGTTTCTCATGTACCGGTTTTGATTCATGTGGAAGAGTTGACACAACCACAAGGACATTCTACTTCCGGATCTCATGAGCGCTATAAGACTGAGGAAAGATTGAAGTGGGAGAAGGAATGGGATTGTATCAATAAATTTAGAGAGTACATATTATCCAACCAGATTGCTACTGCAGATACTTTAGAAGCAATCGAAGCGGAGGCAAAAGCACAAGCAAAAAAAGAGAAAGAAGCCGCATGGGCAAGTTTTTCAGGTGAGTTTAAAGCTGAGCTTGCCGAGGCAGTGAGATTAATCAATGAAGCTGCGGAAAACAGTACTAGAAAAGTAGTGCTGAATCAGATGGCACATGAACTGTCCAAAACAATCAATCCTATCCGAAAAGATGTTATTTCCACTGTTAGGAAAGTCTTATTAATGCTTCGATCAGATTCTCCTTCTACAAAAGCTGGCTTGAAGTCTTGGTACGAAAATCAAACTAGCTTGAACTTTGATAGATACAATTCACATCTCTACAGTCAATCGCAATGGAATGTGGGTTCAGTTGAAGAGATTTCACCGGAGTTTACCGAGAAATCTCCTATGGTAGATGGAAGGGAAATTTTGCAGGCTTTTTTTGATTATACATTGGAGAAAAATCCTGAATTTTTTGCTTTTGGAGAAGATGTGGGAAAGATCGGTGATGTGAATCAAGCCTTTGCGGGCCTTCAGGCAAAATATGGCGAGAACAGGGTAGCAGATACAGGTATCAGAGAGTGCACTATCATTGGTCAAGGAATCGGTACCGCATTAAGAGGATTACGTCCAATTGCTGAGATTCAATATTTGGATTATCTCCTTTATGGATTACAGATGTTGTCCGACGATTTGGCTTGTCTTCAATACCGAACTAAAGGAGGTCAAAAGGCACCGCTTATCGTCCGAACAAGAGGACATAGACTGGAAGGCGTTTGGCATTCCGGTTCTCCAATGGGTATGATCCTTTCCTCCCTCCGTGGAATGGTGATTTGCGTGCCAAGAGATATGACACAAGCAGCTGGAATGTACGCCACTTTGCTCAAGTCAGATGAACCTGCTTTGGTAATTGAATGTCTTAATGGATACCGACTGAAAGAAAAAATGCCCAGCAACCTGGGCGAGTTTACTGTTCCTATGGGTAAACCAGAAATTTTGAAAACTGGTAATGATCTTACAATAGTAACTTATGGCTCCATGTGTAGAATAATTATGGAAGCTGCGACCGAACTTGCTGAAATAGGAATTGATATTGAAGTTATTGATGTACAAACTTTGCTTCCTTTTGATATTTATGGAATAATTGCAGACTCTGTTAAAAAGACAAACAGAGTGATTTTTGCAGATGAGGATGTCCCCGGCGGAGCTTCTGCATTTATGCTTCAGCAAGTTATTGAGGGACAAGATGCTTTCAAATATTTGGATTCCGAGCCACAGACAATTACGGGAAAAGCTCATCGACCAGCTTATTCATCAGATGGCGATTATTTCTCCAAGCCAAGCGTGGATGATGTGGTAGAAAAAGTATATGCGATGATGAATGAAGTAGATCCCAAGAAGTTTCCTGGGATATAGATATCAAAAAAAAGACTATTCTTCAATAGTCTTTTTTTTTGATGTTACCGGGTGATTTGCCTTAGAGTAACCTCCTCGCTTGAAACTTGATTACTTCGATTAAGTGCACGATCTTGAATCTCTACATCGACTCGAATGGTGTCATTTCTGAAGATTGCCTCCCAGCCTGAGGAAAGCATTCCATACCTGATATTGCCCTCAATGGATTGTCCTTCCTCAGTGGTTAATATTCTTGGGAATCTTCCATTGAAAGTAGTGAAAAATGGAGGATCCTGCCATCTGAATTCCGTAAATGTTCCATTTCTCTTAATGAAAAACCGAACAAAAATATTGTATTGATTCGGGTTTTGTTTGATCCAGATAGTATCTCTTACGACTTGATTGTTGACAATTGGATCAATGATCCAATCTATGGGATTATAATTTGGGGCTTCGATTGGTCTTTTGCTGTAGGTGATCAGATTTCCTGCTGCGTCACGCTGATAGTTTACCGCATTGAAAGGAGGGTTGATGTCCGTTGCCTCTAATCCCAAATCACCTTCTGCATCTTGAAAATCAATCCCTATAATCAACGAATCCGGTCCAGATGTTGGCACGTATTCCAGTGATTCGAAGGTGATTGAAGGAACAGATGGGAAATTATCAGGAGGACGAATACAACCTGTAGCAGCTACAAACAAAAAGATAATCCCTAAATAGTTTTTGAAACGCATAAGGCGAAAGTAAATTTACATTCAAAGTAACATCAATTTTACTTCGATTGATGCAAAATATGAAACGATGCAGGATTTTAAAAGTTTTTCTGAAAAGCTAAAGAATTTATCCCAAGATGGATTTGATGAAATGGCTTTGGACATTTTTCAATTTCAAGCTTTTAACAATCCGGTATATTCAGCCTATCTCCAAGCAAGGCGAATAGTCCGAAATGAAATCAAAAAAGTATCAGATATTCCATTTCTTCCAATTCAATTTTTTAAAGATTTTGAAGTCATTTCTTTTCCCAGAGAAAATTATGAGGATTTTTTCTCATCCAGTGGTACTACTGGAATGATTACTAGCAAGCATTTTTATTGGTCTGAAGCTTGGTATAGAAAACATTGCCAAAATATATTTGAGGCATCCTATGGTCCACTTCAGAATTTCCATATTCTAGCTTTACTTCCGGCATATCTTGAGCGAAAGGGAAGTAGTCTTGTAAGTATGGCGGATCATTTTATCAAAGAATCAGGTTCTATTCATTCTGGATTCTATTTGTACAACCATAAAGAGCTTATCAATAAAATCAATTTCTTAAGCGGTGATGGAAAAAAGATTTTGTTGCTGGGAGTTACTTTCGCGCTATTGGACTTAGCCGAATCAGGTTTTAAGATATCTGATTCCCAAGATTTGATTGTCATGGAAACTGGAGGTATGAAAGGCAAGAGGAAGGAAATGATCCGAGAGGAAGTCCATGATCGCCTAAGATCCTACTTTCACAAAGATCAAATTCACTCAGAGTATGGTATGACCGAGTTGATGTCCCAATCTTATTCAAAAGGAGAAGGGAAATATACGATGCCTTATTCCATGCGCGTTATTCTACGGGATACAAATGATCCGCTTTCTATTTCTCAAAAACCTCAGGGTGGTATTAATATTATAGATTTGGCAAATTTCCATTCCTGTAGCTTTATAGAAACTCAGGATTTAGGTAAAATAGATGCGGATGGAAAACTGGAAGTATTGGGGAGATTTGATAGCAGTGAAATTAGAGGCTGCAACTTGTTGGTTCAGTAATTGCTATCTTAAAATTAATTAGACATATTTGAAAAGATCAAAAACTATATCATGAAAAAATTAGCAACGGCTGCATTATTGATTGGGATTTTAGCATTGGGAGCATGTGCTTCCAGCAAACCATGCCCGGCTTATGCCAAAGCCCCAACAGCACAAAAAGCAAATAGCTAAAAATATGCTGACTTAATAGTCAGCATATTTTTTTATATCCTCTAGGCTAATTTCCTGTTCTCCTAAAATCACAAGTCTTTCGACTACATTTCGGAGTTCCCGAATATTTCCAGTCCAGGGAAATTCCTGGAGTTTGGACATTGCAGCTTTGCTTATTTCTTTTTTCGCATCGCCATTTTCTTGGGCGATATCCTTCAAAAACTTTTCTACCAATAAAGGAATATCGTCTTCCCGGTCCTTTAGTGCAGGTACCTGAATTAAGATTACGCTTAATCTATGGTATAAATCTTCCCGAAATCGATTCTCTTCTATTTCCTTTTTCAGATCCTTATTGGTAGCGGCAAGTACACGTACATCTACTTTGATATCCTTATCACTTCCAACTCTATTGATCAGATTCTCTTGAAGTGCACGTAATACTTTTGATTGTGCAGAGAGCGACATGTCGCCGATTTCATCCAAAAAAAGCGTTCCTCCTTGAGCCTGCTCAAATTTCCCTTGCCTTAGCTTATGGGCTGAAGTAAATGCGCCTTTCTCATGTCCAAAAAGTTCGCTTTCAATAAGTTCTGATGGAATTGCTGCACAGTTTACAGCTACAAAAGGTTCTGAAACCCGATTACTTTTCTGATGAATCCAATGAGCAACGAGCTCTTTTCCTGTTCCATTCGGCCCAGTAATCAATACTCGCGCGTCCGTAGGAGCGACTTTCTCAATCGTTTCTTTGACTAGCTGTATAGGCTTGGATTCGCCGACCATATCAAACTTCTTCGAAAGCTTTTTCTTGAGAACTTTTGTCTCCTGTACCAATTCTTTTTTATCGAGCGCATTCCGAACAGTCAATAGTAATCGGTTCAGATCAGGTGGCTTAGGGATAAAATCAAAAGCCCCTTTTTTTGTAGCCTCTACAGCAGTTTCAATGCTTCCATGTGCTGAGATCATGATGAATTGGGGAGATTTATCTAAGGCTTTTGCCTGTTCTAAAACTTCAATTCCATCCATTTTGGGCATTTTCACATCACAAAGGACCAGATCAAAATCCTCCTCTTTGATTTTGGCGAGGCCTTCCTCACCATCTTTTGCCTCAGAGATTATGAATTTTTCATATTCTAAGATTTCCCGTAAAGTAGCTCTGATGACTTTCTCGTCATCAATGATCAGAATTTTTGACATGGGTTCAATATAAGGTAAAAAAGTGCAAGTCTATAAGCCGGGTTCTGTTTTCGCATAAGCGAAATCTTGCCATTTATCTAGTCCCGACTTCACAATCGGGATCCATCGATCTACCCACCTCGGAATCGTGATCCTGACCGAAATCAGGAGCGAATCGCACGAGCAGCGCTTTGCCCGAGGCCTATTTGATCTTTCAACCCATAAGGTTTGCCATGCCCCCGGCATCACTGACGGGGCGGTGGGCTCTTACTCCACCTTTTCACCCTTACCTTTCTTGCGAAAGGCGGTATTTTTTCTGTGGCACTAGCTGTGAACAGACCGTCACCAGTCTATCCCCTTCCCGTTAGGAAGTATGGTGCTCTGTGTTGCCCGGACTTTCCTCTCCTCCGATAGCTATCGGAGCAGCGGCAAGACGACTTGCACAATGCAAAATAAGTCATTTTATCTGAGATCATTTTTTTAAAATTCATGGAAGAATTTAACTTCTATTTAAAAAAACTTAAAAAGATTACTTTTTTCAAAAACATTTTAATCTTGGTCATGTTCTTATTGCCAAAGGCTATTAATAGCTTTTCTTCATAGTGCTGGGTTGAACCGCTCCTTAATTGGGGCGGTTCTTTTTTTATCCCGAATCTCTTATCTTTTGCCATGGATAAATCACGACAGAAGAAATTCCGCAAGCTAATCCGATCGATTAATTTCTATCCACCATATCTTTTTGCAGGTATCAAAATAGTGGATTTTGCACCGGATTTTTCCAGATTTCGAACTAGACTTAAACTTACTTGGTATAATAGAAACCTTCTTGGAACTGCTTTTGGTGGATCACTTTACTCAATGTGCGATCCCTTTTTCATGTTTATTTTGATGATTCAGCTGGGTGATGAGTACATTGTCTGGGATAAATATGCGTCAATTGATTTTGTAAAACCTGGAAAAGGGACTGTATTTGCAGAGTTTAAGCTTTCGACTTTACAAGTCGAGGAAATAAAAAAAGTAGTAGATCAAAAAGGGAAACATGTTTTTGAATTCCCGTGTGAAGTAAGAGATGAGGCAGGTTTACTAATAGCCAGCCTGAAGAAAGGTGTTTATGTACGCAGGAAGGATTATCGAAAGTCTTGATTCTATCTTTTGGAAGCAATGACTACCTTTGAGATCAAAATAATTACGATATGATTTTAGTGGGGAATGCAGTATTGTCAGATGATATTAAGGAAAACTTTTTTGTCTGTGATTTGGAAGCCTGCAAAGGTGCATGCTGCGTAGAGGGTGATGCTGGTGCGCCATTGGAGGATGATGAGACAAAAATCCTCGAGGAAATCTACCCTATTGTAAAAGATTACATTACCGAGGAGGGAAGAGCTGCCATTGAAAAACAAGGTACTTGGGTGATTGACAAGGACGGAGATAAAGGCACTCCAACTATAGGGGATAACCGAGAGTGTGCCTATGCTTTATACGATGACCGAGGGATTCTTAAATGCGGGATAGAGCAGGCATATCTAGCTGGTAAGATCGACTATAAAAAACCGATTTCCTGTCATATGTATCCGATTCGGGTTAAGAAATACGATGATTTTGATGCCTTGAATTACGATCGATGGCATATCTGCGATCCAGCTTGTCAACTGGGTTCAAGCCTAAAGGTTCCGATCTACAAGTTTCTCAAAGATGCACTTGTCCGAAAGTATGGGGAAGCTTGGTATGAAGAGTTGGTTGCTGAAATTGAAGGTTAATTATTTCTTGTATTAGTGAGCAGCATCGTAGGCTTTCTTTAACCAATCAACGATTTCAGGATTGAAGTCTTTTGTTTCTGCAATATTAATTTTATGGTTGCACATGCCATTGGTTTTTGTGTCAATCTCCAAAATCCCTTCAGGTTCTTGGCCTTTTAAGTTTATTCCAATTTCATAGCGGGTTTTTGTAGCTGGAATAAGCATGGCAAATTGCTTTCTTCGCTTTACACTGATGTAGGCGTTTTTAGGGGCGAATTCAATATCATTTCCAAACTCTGATATTATGGCTTTTAACTTTTCATAAATGGGAAGAAAGTGCTCCTTGCCTTTATATTGTTTTTCGATCAGATCATTCACATCTGGTGCTGAGCCTGCATCACTTTTTAAGGTTTTATGAGCAACTAGATTCGCAAAACCATGGGTAAATCCATGGTTATCTTTTAGAAATTTCATGATTTCTCCATGTTTTGCAAATCCTTCTTTTCTCACGATTTGAATCCATTGCTCCAATGTTTTCCCATAGTTCTTTTCCAAATTGGAAATCATAGTTTGTGCAGCATCTTCCATAGTTGTCGAGTTTTAGATTTCTATTTCTACCATAACTGGAAAGTGATCAGAAGCATTAAACAGTTGAGTTCGTAGATTTTGAATAATGGGATCATCTTTTTCCAAATAGGGGTTCCAAACTTTTCCATTTGAAAAATTTAGTCCTTGACTGGCTAATATATGATCGATTAAGACATTGATTTGATCTCCTGTAATCCGGTCTCTATATCTACTTGAATTAGGAGTGTATCCATAAGAACCCAATCTAGGTTTTGGAAGAACGGATTTTAAAATTAATTCAGGACTCCAAGTATCTCCAAGCAAAATTTCTACAGCGCTTTTACTGAATTTATTTTCGTAGAAATCCAAGTCAAATCCATCGTTTATATCTCCCATAACCATTACTTGTTGCCCTTTTTTTAGATAAGTGTCACATCTATCCCGGATTGACATGCATTCGGCAAAAAGTTTCAATCGATCTCGAGCAGATATCTGCTCAAATCTTGCATAATCTACCATGTCAAAAATCCCTTTAGATTTGGTGTGGGCTACGATTACTCTGGAAATAAATTCTCCGTCGGGAGTCAAGAGACTGAGCTCAAGTGGTGGACGATAGTGCTCATATTGCTCTTTGATAAGCCGATTGGTTGTATCTACTAAGAAAGGTTCGTCAAATCGCTTTCCATTTTCTGTGACAGGTGTAAAGAGCACCTTCAGCTTGTCCGGCTTATAAATTGCGGAAAGCTCCTGCTGACCAGCTGAGGGGAAACCATGGATTCCTTTATAAGCTTTTGAAGGGATGAAATGCTGAGTCCAAGCTTCTAATTGAGCTGAAGCGGTTTTAGCCCCACTCACTAAAGTGTTTGGCCCTTCGACTATTCCCATAAAATCAGGATCCATGGCGTCTATCACTTCTGCCAGTTGCCGACTACGTTCCCCATCTTTTCCAGTAGTGGTGGGAGAACCATCTGTTTCGAATAGATTTCGCATCCATTCTACATTGTATACTGCAATTTTCAGTTTCATAAAAATCTTTATTTAAATTAAAAATCAGTTTTAATTTAAATAAAGATTTGGAAAATGCTGGCTAACAAAGCATTAGGTTTACACTTTTATATAAACTTTTTTTCGATCCATCCAGTATCCAATTACCCAAATAAGTAGCATGTAACTAATCGCAAATAGGAAGGAAGCCAGCTTTGGGCTTAGCCAATTCGAGAAAAGATTAGAATAAATGGCTCCTTTAAGAGTAGTATCACCTATAGGAATCATCGAGAAAATCGAAATCACAATCCCTGAGGCTACATAGAGAATCAAAGGATTTCTACCAAAAACCTCAAAGAAATAGGTCCATCCTTTCCAGTTTCGAATCTCTATGAACCAGATCAAAACTGATAATATTAATAGGTCTCGGCCAACTGTATGGAGGACATATGAACTTGTCCAGATTTTTTTATTGATAGGGAAAACAATGTCCCAAACGTAGCTGAGAATGACTAGACCAATAGACCAAACTAATAAAGTACGGACGGTTTTAAAGTTGTTTCCATTCTTTTGAATGAAAATACCTGCTAGATAGCCGGCTATGACATTTACTATGGAAGGAAGTGTGCTTAGAATGCCTTCTGGATCAAAAGGAATTCCTTCACCTGTGTACATCCGCTCAGCACCAATTACCGCCAAATCAAGTTTGATGGCAGCATTGCCTTCCAGACCATATGGGTCTCCTGGATCCCCAAAAAAATACATTAGCCCCCAATAAGCTAGGAGCGCAATGCCAGAAAAGATCCATCCTAGTTTTGGACCGCCTAGGTATAAGACC
Source organism: Algoriphagus sp. (assembly GCF_029254265.1). GTDB lineage: Bacteria > Bacteroidota > Bacteroidia > Cytophagales > Cyclobacteriaceae > Algoriphagus. Next base: position 38,218 of record NZ_JAQWXX010000027.1, read on the forward strand.
AATGCTCCGAAGAAATAAGCTAAAGCAATTCGTTGTAAAACTCCGAAAAGTCTGACTTCACCAAGATTGATAAAAGTCATGCTACCAGATTCTGTAATTTCATAAAACGGAAATGCATTTAATAGCCATCCTATCAAGAAAATCAAAACTGTTCTTTTTCCTACTTTTTTGAAGAAGTCTTCTGCTGACATTTCACCTAATCGTTTCATAGCAAAACTCATTGCATTACCTACCACAAATAGGAAAGTAGGAAAAACCAAATCAGTCATAGTAAATCCATGCCAGGAAGCGTGTGCTAAGGGGCCGTATAAATTTGACCAGCTTCCAGGTGTATTCACGATAATCATAAACGCAATGGTCATTCCGCGAAGCACATCAAGTGCTAAATAGCGATTACTCATTGGGGATTGGAGAGAGGATGGTGTCATAGACTCTTTCTGGGCTTATTTTGGGTGATTATTCTTAGGGCTTTAAGATAAAACATTATATTGTTTTTTGCTTAATGCCCCTGACTTTGTCTTATTGAAATTATTATTTATGAAAAATATCCCTATTGAATCTCTAAAGGTTACAGAACCCATAAAACTGAATGAACTTCCGACTTACATTGATTTGGAATGTTCTGAAAAGAAAAAAGATAAAGTGCTTAATGAATACAGGGAGGCATTAAGTGACCACCAAGATATGATGTATGCACACGATAAATATAGTGTCCTAATTTGTTTGCAAGGAATGGATACTGCGGGAAAGGATAGCTTGATTCGTGAAGTATTCAAGGAATTCAACCCCAGAGGAGTAGTGATCGAAAGCTTCAAAACTCCGTCTTCGCAGGAATTGGAGCATGATTATTTATGGAGGCATTACATTGCCCTTCCTGAACGAGGAAAATATACTGTTTTCAATCGAACTCATTATGAAAATGTGTTAGTGACTCGAGTGCATCCAGAATATATTTTGAACGAAAATATTCCAGGAATCAATACCACGGATGATATAACTCCTGAATTTTGGGAAAATCGTTTTGATTCGATAATTAATTTTGAAAAACATGTTCAACAAAACGGAATCATCATTCTTAAGTTTTTTCTCCATCTAAGTAAAAAAGAACAGGGTGCCAGGTTGCTGAGAAGGCTTGATAAGCCTAAGCACAATTGGAAATTCTCCCCCGGTGATCTGAAAGAAAGATCCCATTGGGATGATTATCAAAAATATTATGAAGAGGCCATTAACAAAACATCAAAGCCTGATGCTCCTTGGTATATAATTCCTGCTGATAATAAAGAAACAGCCCGTGTTTTGGTAGCAAAAACGATCCTAGAAGAAGTTAGTAAGTATACTGATATCGTCTACCCGGAATTGAATGAAGCAATCAAAAAAGATATTCCGAAATACCAAGAGCAATTAAAAGAGGAGAAGTAGTAAATTGTTTGAAACTCTTTTTGTGTTATTTTAAGATAAAAATTATACTTATATAGAGTTTTAATTCAAATTTTTAAACAAAACAAAGTATTCAATGAGAAAATTATTCTTTCTTTTTTTAGCAGTTTTTCTTTTTGGTTCAGTAGAGGCCCAAAAAAGATATGTGGTAAAACTTAAAGACAAACCACTTTCTGAAGGTAGAGTCGAGACAGGAGATCGTGATACCAATAACGATCGTCAAAAAGGCCCGAGAAAAGATAAACTTGATAAGGTGGATCGATTAGCTAGGAGTAAAGGGGTCAATAATGTGTTTAAATCCTTTGCTGATGCAGAAGTAGGGTTTATTGCAGAATTGACAGAAGCACAAAGACAAGCCTTACAAGCAGATTCGGATGTAGAGTCTGTTTTGGAGGATTTTAAGATGCAAAGCAAACCAAGGATGCAAAGTCGTCCTAGAATGCAATCCAGACCAAGGATGCAGGTAGATTATGGCTATGATATTGACTTGGGTACTAGTTGTGCAATTGACCAGTCAGGCGGTCCTATAAAAATCAACGGAAGTGTGAAAAAGTCAATTTGGGTGATAGATTCTGGTATTGATGGTAAACACAAAGATTTGAAAGTAGATAAAAAGTACAGCAAATCATTTATTGATAATTCACCATTAGTGGATGGAGTAGGTCACGGAACCCATGTGGCAGGTATAGCAGCAGCCGATGGAAAGGGAAACCCAAGTAGCTTCAGAATGAGTGGAGTTGCCGCAGGAGCTAATCTAATTTCTCTAAAAGTATTAGACAGTAATGGTGAAGGATTTTGGTCAGATATCATTGCTGCACTGGATCATGTGAGCAAGTTTGGGATCAAAGGTGACGTAGTTATGATGAGCTTGGGAAGTTTTGAAATTGCTAATTGTGAAAATTCTAATCCTCAACTTAAGCAAGCAATTGAGCATGTTGCAGATTTGGGAATTTATGTGGTGATGTCTGCTGGAAATGATGAGGGAGATGCAATGCGGAATTCTCCAGGCTGTATCTCTGGACCAAATATTTTCACAATAGGTTCGATAGATTCCAGTTGTGCTGATGGTACAATTGGATGTTCTGAATTCTCCAACTTTGGTCCAAATGTAGATTGGGTCGTTCCTGGGGACAATATTTTCTCGACTTTCCCTGGAGATGAGTATGCTGTTCAATCTGGGACATCCATGTCTTGCGCTCTATTTGCAGGTATTATGTTAGCGACTGATGGTAATCCAGTGGTTTCCTCATCGATTAATTGTAGTGGAAGAAATTATTCTATTCCTAAAGTGAGATAGGAAATAATTATTGCCATTATGATTGAAGATTTCCTGAATCATAAATATTAGACTGCTTAGGTTAGCTGTCTATTGACTTTTGATCTTAGCAGCTACTTTCGAAGCTCAAATCTTTTCTTATTGGTAAGAATTTGGCCATCCTTATTTACTTATTCAAGAGGCTCAATTGAAAATCAATTGAGCCTCTTTTTTGAATTATAGTAGGTTTATTTGATAGGAGAACTAGCCCAAGAATTAAGAGCCATAACTCGGATTTCTCCTTTGATATTTGCCAAAAAGAGATTGAAATCCGGATTTGAATTTAAGCTTGTAAAAAGTGGATTGTTTTCGATCATGATGTAATCCTGGAAATTTAAATCTTTTGCCTTTTCCAGATAATTTAAAGCTTCTTGATTGTTTCCTTGTAGAGCTTCCAGTGCAGCCGCAAAAAAGGCAAAATCCTTATCTAATTCATCTCCTGACAATACTTCAATATAGTTAGCCAACTTGCGATCAATTAAATCCTGTGGTGCTAAAGTTTCTCCTTCATTACCTCTGAGGAATCCCATATCTTTTTTTAGAAGATAAGCTAAAAAGACTGGTGTACTGAAATAGGGGTCAGAATCCCAATTCTTTTTCATCTCCATGGCATCCTCAAATAAACTTTTAGCTAGTTTAAAATCACCTTTTAAGAATGCTAAGATCCCTGCAGATTGGTAAGTATAAGGGTTGCCTTTTTCCAAAGAAATTATTTTGGGTATCTGTGCAGCTACACTATCCATCTTTTGCTCAGCTAGAAAGCTAAGTCCCAATTGTTCGTATGTATCGTAGGATGGTTTTATAGTAATGGATTTGCGAAGCCAGATTTGAGCTTCTTTCTGATTTTCTAATAGTCTATAATTCCATCCAAGAATTTGGAATGGTATAAAACTTCTCGGGTTTAAGCCAGCAGCTTTCCGCTGAAGAGCCAAAGACTTATCTAATTGACCAGAAACAAAGTAAACGGTTGCGAGATTACCGACAGCCTGAGCATGATTATTACTTATTTCAACAGCCTTTACCAGATTTTCAGTGGCCAAATCATATTGATTATTATAATAGTAAGCAATTCCTAGGGCTTTGAAGGGTTCAGCTAGACGAGGATCCTTTTCAACTGCAATTTTTCCGGCATTCAAAGCAGAATCAATCCAAACACTTCCTTGATAAAAAACCCCTTCCATTTGAGCATAGGAATCAGCTAATCCAGCCCAGGCCAAAGCAAAATCTTCATCAATCTCTATTGCCTTTTTAAAGTTTGCGATGGCTTCAAAATTCCTAGGTAATTCATACTCATAGTAAAGCTCTCTGCCTTTAAGGTATTCCTCGTAGGCCTCAAAACTTTCCGTTGGCCTCTTTTTTAACTGATTTATTTCATCCAAAGTCACATTTGCTTTCAACTTTGCTGCGATTTCTTCAGCTATAGTAGATTGAATTTCAAAGAGATCATCGATCTGATCTAAATCGAATGTTTCTGCCCAAAGGGCTTGATTAGAATTTACATCAATAAGTTGAACTCTGATTCGAATTTTCTCTCCGGCCCATTGCACACTTCCTTCCAATAAAGTGCTGACTCCAAGCGAAAAAGCGATTTCAGCATTACTCTCTTGAGAATTTTTATACAATACTGTACTAGATCTTGAAATTACTCTTAAGGAGTTTATTTTGGAAAGTTGCGTAATGATATCTTCTGTAAGACCATCGCTGAAGTATTCCTTTGTCGGATCTGCATTCAGATTTTTCAGAGGAAGAACTGCAACTGATTTGTCGTTTTCCCAAGGATTAGTGGGATTGAGAAGGATTGTCCAAATCAAAAAACCTATAACTCCTATCAGCGCTACGATCCCAATCCAATATTTCCAAGGGTTTCGCTCTTGAAATTTGACTGTGCGGATCATTTCCTGGCGCTTTGGAACAGCTAGGATATCATTTGTCAACGCAAAAAGCTCCAGCTTTCGAGCAACATTCTTCAGATCAAAATAACCCAGATTAATGCATGGGAATATTAGTTTATCCTTGATTAGAAGTAGAACTTCTTTCGAAAATAAAATGCAGGAAGGCACACCGATGCTTTGTATTCTTGAAGCTACATTAACAGCATCCCCGAACACATCATTGTTTTCAAAAATAATTTCTCCAGAATGAAGCCCAATTCTCAGTTTAACTTCTGGATCATCATGCCAAAGGTTTTGAATCTCCAGACTTGCGTTCAAGGAATCCTCTGCAGTTTCAAAAACAGCCAGAATTCCATCTCCAAGTTCTTTGATAAGTCGGCCATTGTGCTTTTCAAATGCTTGCTGGTGAAAAGAAACATTCTTTTTCATCAGCTCAAAGGCTCTATCCTCGTCCTTTCCCATCAAGAGTGTGTAGCCAACAATATCTGAGAAAAATACGACCGAAAGTTGTCTCTTAAGGGGTTGATTCATATACAAAAACTAATTGGGAGTGCTCTAGTCAATTAGAATAGTTATTTGCGGCTTGGTCTTGCTATTTGTTCTGTCTTTATGAGAAGGCATTCAAAATAATACCTAATCAAAGGTTAAAATAGGACAAACAATTTTTAATCTCGAATTTATCACGAAGTGAATTTGGATTATTTTAATTTTTTCTGATTTGAAATCTTTAAAACCTTAAAAATTAACAAGCTTAAACAAGTTTAGATCTGCTAGATGGATTTTATTAAAGCTCTGTATTTTTCAGTCAAAACGGTATTTATTTCTTCCCCTTCATCTGAATTAGAACTGCTGAAGATTTCTGGTTGAAATCCTTGTTTGACTAGTATTTCGGTGGCTTGAACCATTATCGCCTGAACGATTGCTGCTCCAAGGACGGTAGAGGTAGCTCCAACCATTGTCGGTAAATCATTTATAGAAATGCTCGCGTCGCCAATCTCCCCAAAATTATCCAAATAAAGATCGCTGACCTCAAAAAGCTTCAATCCAGACGAATGCCTTGACTCCACCGATTTGGTATGTTTAAGATTTGTAAGACAGATTACTTTTGCTCCAGCAGCTTTTGCAATTTGAGCCATTTCGATTGAAACGGGATTTCTACCTGAATTTGAACTTATGATAAAAACGTCGGATGCTCCAAATTGATATTCTGAAAGAAGTTTTGCTGCGTAACCCTCCATTCGTTCTACTTCAGTACTTTTTGAGGCATTTTCATGGAGCATCAAAGCAGGATCCAGAATGGGGATAATTCTGGCAAAGCCACCGGCTCTGTAAAAAATCTCCTCAGCTAAAAGATGGGAGTGTCCAGTACCCGATGTAAAAATCCAACCATTTTGTTCTATAGAATCTGCAATCCAAGTTGCTGCTTGCTGGATTTTAATTTTTTGATCAAATGCTACTTTTAGTTTTTCCGAGATGGTTCTAAAATAGCGTTGGTAGGCTTCCATTATTCAATTCACTAAGATTTCATCCACAAAAACCCATCCTTTAGATCCTGCACCCGGATGCCACTTTGGTAAAGATGCAATGGGATAAAGCTTAATTCGTATTGCTTCATATTCAACTTTAGAAATATCATATTGAAGCATTCTAGATCTTGGTAATTCCACTTTCTGGGATTGCTCAGGTACTTCATTTATAATAGTAGTCCAAGCTCCGTTTTTAAAACCTTTTATTTCTACAGAAGCAGGAGGGAATATATATGCTCCTTCATGGTAGAGCAACCCAATCACCAATTCAGAATAGTTAACATCTGAATTCAGCGTCATTTCAAGTTCCAAAGCTTCATCTTGGAAACCAAGCCATTCTCCGGTAGTATGATTGTTTTGACCCTTGATTTGATCGAATAGTGTAGCAGCACCATTAGCTTTATACTGTTTGTTTGGAGTGCTTAGTAATTTGTATTCGGTAGGCGTCAGTCCCGATTTAAGAAATTGAAAATTGGCTTCAGGAGATCCAATCCAGTCTTTTGCAAATACTTTGGTGCGGAAAGTACTTGTCTTTTTTATCCAAATTGGTTCTTTATAAACTTCACTAGTTAAGCTATCTGGTTCTGATCCATCGAGTGTGTAGCGAATCTCAACTGTTTTGATAGGGTGAGTAATAACCACTTCCATACTATCTCTAAACATCATTTTGTCAAAACTCACCTTTGGGGAATTCAAAGGATAAATAGTGCTACTGCCGTCAAATCCAAAGTCAATTTCTGTATTTACTAACTTAGATTTTAAGCTGCTTTGATCTGATGAGGACAGTCCAGTCTGCCATAAATAGAGACTGATGAGCTGATCCATTTCACCCAATGATCTCAAAGCATCTGAATCGATTTTGTTGCCTGAAAGTGCTAAATGCTTCAATGTTTTGATTAAAGCTAAAACTTCTATCTGCTTAGAATCCAGATCTGTAAAATTAGCTTGAACTTCCTCTAAATGACTTAATTCTTTTAAAACAGAAAGATCTGCACCTGCCAAAGGCATTTTGTTCAAATTGAGTTTAACTACTTGGTCTTTTATTTTTTTAAGATCATTTAGTGAAGCGGGATCAAAAGCGGCAATCCCAAAATAGGAAACTTCCAATGCAGGAGACTCAGGATAGATTGCTTCGACTTTTCGGAAGAAATTATTTAACTCTTTTATATCTGAATAATCAGCCGATTCGAACGTATAGGTTTTCTTTGAGTCAAATTTTTTAGATGCTAAAACAAAAAGTTTATTCTCCGGAGCAATTTCCACCACTTTTTGTTCGAATGAAGCCCCATTTGCAACCCATTCTGTTAATATTTCTAACTCTTCTTCGGTAAGTTGGGCCTTGTTCTTTGGAGGCATATGCTTCTTTTCCTCCATTGGAAGATCTATTCGCTGGATTAAAAGTGAATTTTTAAAATCTCCTGCTAAAACAAATGGTCCGGATTTTCCTCCTTTTTGTAATCCCTCGATATGATCCATCCGAAGTTCTCCTTTGATTTTCCCTTCTTTATGGCAACTCATACACTTGTTCTCTAAAATTGGCAGTACCATATCATTGAAAACTTCTGCTTCTGCCAGCGGAGTGATTTCAGCTTCTTTTTCTTGAATAGGTGCCAATAGGAAGTCTTGGCCATGAGTAATGTTAGCTCCCCAATGCCCCGTAGCTGTTATTCCAGCAGCAAGCAAAAGACTGATTGGTTTCAGGACTTTTTTTGGTTGATCTCTAAAAAAATATAAACCCGTACATAAATAAAACACAGCAACTCCCGACCATTGATGCCAAAGGATTGCGTCTCCATCATAATCTTCTCTGGCCAAAATTAAACCTGCGACAACTGTAAGCCCCGCGAAATTACAACCAGCTAGTAATGCTAAATCTCCAATTTTTTTGAAATCTGGTTTTTGGTCAACTTCTGGTATCCAAGTAAATAAAAGACCTAAAAGTAGCAGAACGATAGGAAAATGAAGAAGTAGCGGATGGCTTCTCCCAATCACTTGAACCCAATCTGGAAGTAATAACCGATCTGCACCCAACGCTAAAACAAGGACTAACCCAACCCAAATAAAAAGGACATTCTCAAGAAGAGATTTTAGAGATAGAGATTTGAGCATGGATTTCTAGGCAATAATATCTTTAACAACCTTTCCTGATACGTCGGTCAATCGGTAGCGCCTTCCCAGATGTTTATAAGTCATTCGCTCATGATCTATTCCCATCAAATTCATTACGGTGGCTTGGAAATCGTGTACATGAACAGGGTTTTCTGCAATGTTGTAGCCGAATTCATCTGTCTCTCCGTAGACCATTCCTGATTTTACACCGCCACCAGCCATCCAAATTGAAAATGCTCTAGGGTGATGATCACGTCCATAATTGTCAGCTAGAATTTTTCCCTGACAATAATTTGTTCGACCAAATTCTCCTCCCCAAATCACTAAAGTTTCATCCAGTAATCCACGTTGCTTTAAGTCAGTAATCAAAGCCGCTGATGCCTGATCGACATCTTGGGCTTGAAGGGCCATTTCATTTGGAAGATTTCCGTGCTGGTCCCAGCCTTGATGGTAAAGCTGTACGAATCGTACGCCACTTTCTGAAAGCTTCCTTGCTAAAAGACAATTTGCTGCATAAGTGCCTGGAACGAGGCAATCTGGGCCATAAAGTTTGATGATGCTATCTGGTTCTTTTGAAACGTCTGTCATTTCAGGGACAGCAGTTTGCATGCGGAAAGCCATTTCATATTGCTGAACTTTTGCGGTAATCTCAGGGTCATTGAATTCCCGATAGCTCAGATCGTTCATTGCAGCGATTTGATCAAGCATTTTTCGGCGTTCATCCCGACTCATTTTATCAGGATCTTTTAAATAGAGCACCGGATCCTCAGAATTTGAAAACTGAACACCCTGATGTGTTGCGTCTAAAAATCCATTACTCCAAAGTTTGGAATAAACACCTTGCCCATTTCCTCTTCCTCGACTCAGCAAAACGCAAAATGCAGGCAGATTGCTGTTTTCGCTTCCTAAACCATAACTCAACCAACTTCCCATGCTTGGTCTATTTCCAACTTGTGCTCCCGTCTGGAAAAAAGTCAAGGCTGGATCGTGATTAATAGCTTCTGTATGCATGGATTTGATGATGCAAATATCATCCACGATTTTTGAAGTATGTGGGAAAATTGATGAAATCCAAGCTCTGGATTGTCCGTATTGTTGAAATGGAAAATAGGAACCAACCAAGGGGAATGAAGTTTGACCAGCAGTCATTCCTGTTAATCTTTGCCCTCCTCGAATAGATTCTGGAAGTTCTTTCCCCATTTGCTGATTAAGCAATGGCTTGTAGTCAAAGGTTTCTAATTGACTCGGAGCTCCATTCTGAAATAGGTAAATGACTCTCTTTGCCTTTGGAGCAAAATGAGGCAAAGCATTCATAAGATCTTCCTCGGCGGATTCTTTTCCCGAAAACAAATCCGGAATCAGCAAGGAACCCAAAGCAGCACTTCCTACTCCCAAACTTAATCTGGATAGAAATTTTCGCCGGTTTAAATTTAACCCTTGTTCTAATTCTTCCTTTTCCATATTAAATTTTGGTAATCGTTTCTTCTAAATTATAAATACTAACTATGACCTGCATCAAAGCGGCTGTCTCGGCATTTACTGCGGACTCCTCAAGTGGATATTCTCCTACTTCGAGAGTAGGTCTTATTTGCTTTTCATCTGATTGAAATCGCTCCAACTGATCTTCATAGTATTCCAGTAATAGTTGATGTTCTTTTGAACTCATTTCTCTACTGACGATCCTTAGAAAAGCTTGGTCAATTGACTTTTCTGCGTCCATCTCCTTGAGTAGGGATGAAGCTAGTACTCTTGATGCCTCCAATACCATCGGGTCATTCATCATTACCAAAGCTTGGAGTGGGGTATTAGTCCTGTTTCTGGAGATTTCGCATCGATCACGGTTACTGCCATCAAAAATGATGGCTTTGGGAGGCGGGACAGTTAGTTTGATGAAATTATAAATTCCTCTACGGTACAGATCACTTCCTTTGTCTTGTACATAAGTTGCAAGGACACCTCGACCTGAAGTAGCAGATTCCCAGATTCCTTCTGGTTGGTAAGGTTTTACACTTGGTCCCCCGATTTTTTGGTGGAGCAATCCACTACTAGCCAAAACCAAATCCTGTATGTTTTCAGCAGGTAACCGAAGCCTAGGCGCTCTTGCTAAATAAACATTCTCTGGATCGATATTTAGATGATTATCTGTGATTTTTGCTGATTGACGATAGGTAGACGACATTAAAATCTGTTTGATTAATCGCTTGATATCCCAACCATTTTCCATAAAATCTACTGCCAACCAGTCCAAAAGTTCAGGATGACTAGGCAGATCTCCTTGCATCCCAAAATCTCCAGCAGATTTTACAATGCCCGTTCCAAACAATTCTTGCCAGATTAGATTAACAAAAACGCGGGAGGTAAGTGGGTTGTCAGGGTCTGTAATCCATTTAGCAAGTCCAAGACGATTTTTTTCTAAGTCCTGAGAAAAAGGCAAGATGGATTTAGGGGTGCCGGGATCCACTGCAACAGTAGGTGCATCGTAAACCCCTCTGTCCAGAATGAAAGTGGTTCTGCTTTCTTCACCATCCAATTCATCCATAACAGATACGCTTAATTTGGTGGTGTCTTTATGATTGATAAAACTCATCACCCCACTCAAATCCTCCTGATCTACCCAAAGGATCGGGGTCTTGGCAGGTTTGGAAATACTTACATCTCCTTCATATCCTTTTTCGGGACTGTTGTTGAAAAAGGCATAAAATTGATAATATTCTTTTTGGGAAAAGGGATCGTATTTATGATCATGGCACTGTGCACATTCCATCGTGATGCCAAGTAGCCCTTTACTGATCGTATTTGTTTTATCCAGGACATATTCAACTCTGTATTCCTCATCTATTACGCCACCTTCTTCTGTGTATTTGTGATTTCTATTGAATGCGGTTGCTAAAATTTGCTCCTTATTCGCATTTGGCATTAAGTCTCCAGCAAGTTGCCAAGTAATAAATTCGTCGTAGGGTAGGTTTTGGTTAAATGCATGAATCACCCAGTCTCGATAGGGCCACTGCGTACGGATATTGTCATCTTGGTACCCATAACTATCAGCGTAGCGAGAAATATCCATCCAAAGCACTCCAAGTTTCTCACCGAAGGTGGGCTCATTCAATAGTCCATCAACTAAATCTTCATAGGAGCTTTCTCCGCTGAAATCTCCAAATCTATGCAATAATTCCGGGCTGGGAGGGAGGCCTGTGAGATCTAGGCTAACTCGTTTAATGAGTTCATTAGGTTTTGCTTCGGGATTAGGCTGAAGCCCTTTTTCGACTATTTTCTTATAGGTAAAGAAATCGATCTCATTTGTTCCCCATTTTTTATTTTTGGGTACTTCAGTCTTTTTTGGTTTTACAAAAGCCCAATGAGGTTCATATTTAGCTCCTTGCTCAATCCAAGTTTTGATCAAAGCTATCTCACCCTCAGAAAGTGAAAGGTTAGATTCTGGTGGCGGCATCAACTCTCCTGGATCTTCTGAAATAATCCTATGGTAGAGTATCGACTCCTCTAAATTGCCGGAAACCAAAGCAAACTTACCTTTGGATTCTTTAAGAGCTGCAAATGCTCCTTCTTCTGTATCTAATCTAAGGTCTGATTCACGTTTGTTTGCGTCGGGACCGTGACAGGCAAAGCACTTGTCAGAAAGAATTGGTCTAATGTGAAAATTATAACTGATTTGCTCTCCATTACTTAACTCAATGGAATCTGCTTGCTTTGTGGTGCAGTTCCAAGCGCATAATGTAATAATCAGTAAAAAAAAAGATTCGATTTTGAGAAGTGATTTCATTTACAGCAATGGAAATAGAATACAAAATATAGGGATATTTGCATTTACTTCCATCATGGATTATTGAAAAATTAAACGAAGTCTTACTTGTAAGTCAATTTTTTTTGAAAATAAAAAAATAAACTTTCATTGTTCTTTTCCAGAATATCAAAAAGTGATTTAGGTTTTCGACAAAAATAATGGTAAGAAAAAAGCCAGCTGTTATCGCAGCTGGCTTTTGATTTACTTTTTGATTACTGAAAAATCGAAGTCTTCCAGAAATTTTGTAGTGAAGTCCCCTTCAATAAACTTCTTATCATTTAAGAGTGCAATGTGAAAAGGGATAGTTGTTTTAATTCCATCAATTACAAATTCTTCAAGAGCTCTTTTCATCCGTACAATGACTTCATCTCTGGATTGACCACTTACAATTAGTTTGGCAATCATTGAGTCATAATTCGGAGGGATCACATAGCCTGCATAAACGTGAGAATCTATTCTAACACCTCTTCCTCCCGGAATGTGTAAGTTTTGGATCTTACCTGGACTTGGTCTGAAACCATGAGCAGGATCTTCGGCATTGATTCTACATTCCATCGCATATAGCTTTGGATAATAGTTTCTTCCACTTATCGGTTCACCTGCAGCTACTTTGATCTGTTCTTTAATAAGGTCAAAATCAGTTACCTCTTCAGTAATAGGATGTTCTACCTGAATTCGGGTATTCATCTCCATGAAATAGAAATTTCTGTTTTTGTCTACTAGAAATTCTATCGTACCAGCACCTTCATATTTGATAGCTTCTGCACCTTTGATAGCTGCTTTTCCCATAGCCTCACGAAGGTCATCCGTAATAAAAGGTGAAGGGGTTTCTTCTACTAGCTTCTGGTGTCTTCTCTGAATTGAGCAATCTCGCTCTGAAAGATGACAAGCTTTACCAGTGCTGTCTCCAATGATTTGGATTTCTATATGTCTTGGTTCCTCTACATATTTTTCCAGATACAAGCCGTCGTTTCCGAAAGCGGCACCAGATTCCATACGAGCATCATCCCAAGCTTTTTTAAATTCCTTTTCTTCCCGTACGATTCGCATTCCTCGTCCACCACCTCCGGCGGTAGCCTTCAAAATGATTGGATAACCCATTTCCTTGGCAATCTTTACGCCATCTTCAATGGAGCTTAAAAGTCCTTCGGAGCCTGGGATTGTAGGGACGCCTGCCGCTTTCATGGTTGCCTTAGCCGTAGCCTTGTCACCCATTTTGTCAATCATGTCAGCACTTGCACCTATGAATTTGATTCCGTATTCATCACAGATTTTTGAAAATTCTGCATTTTCAGAAAGGAAACCGTATCCTGGATGAATCGCATCTGCATTAGTGATTTCAGCAGCAGCAATTATTCTTGGAATGTTTAAGTAAGATTCTTTACTTGGGGCAGGACCGATGCAAACAGCTTCATCTGCAAAGCGAACGTGTAAGCTGTCTTTATCCACTGTTGAATAAACAGCCACAGTTTTAATCCCCATTTCCTTACAGGTACGGATGATTCGAAGGGCTATTTCTCCTCTATTAGCTATTAATATTTTTGAAAACACAAGTCTTATTTTTTAGAAAATTATCCCGCTGGGTCAACAAGAAACAAAGGTTGGTCATATTCTACTGGTGTAGAATTAGAAACGAGGATTTTTACGATTTTTCCTGAAATCTCAGCTTCAATCTCATTGAATAGTTTCATCGCCTCGATAATACAAACTGTCTGACCTGCTTTGATTACATCTCCTTCATTGACAAACGCTGGAGAATCCGGGTTTGGAGTCATGTAGAAAGTACCAATCATTGGTGATTTGATTTCAACCAAATTGGAAGGAGTAGCAGCAGGTGCTGCTGGTGTTGCAGGCTGAGGTGTAGTAGCGGCAGCAGGAATAGCGGTCACAGGAGCAGGCGCTGGGGCTGATTCTACATATCTTGTACCGGATTGATCCGCGTATTTCTTAATAGAAAGTTCAAACTCATCCGTCTTTATTTTGACTTCGGCAAGGCCCGAATTGGATATATAATCGATTAATTCTTGAATCTCTTTAGCTTTCATAAGTTTGTTTTTTTTATTGCCAAAGGCAAAATTAGGTTGGGTTTAAAACGTCAAAGCTGTGTAATTTACATTAAATAGACAGCTTTTCTAGCTTATTTAACTCTCTCGGAGTACGATCCGTCTCTAGTATCTACTTTAATCATGATGTCTTGCTCAACGAATAAAGGCACCATTACCGTTGCCCCTGTTTCCACAATTGCAGGCTTCAATGCATTTGTTGCAGTGTCACCTTTAATTCCCGGTTCGGTATAAGTGATCATCAATTCTACGAAAGGAGGAAGTTCAACTGAAAGAGGAGTTTCTGTTTCGTCGTGGATCAAAATATCTACAAACTGACCATCTTTTAAGAGGTTTGCTCTTTCAATCAATTTTTCTTCGATAGAGATTTGCTCAAAAGTATTCATGTCCATGAAATTATACCCAAGGTCATCTTTATAAAGAAATTGATGCGGTCTTTTTTCGACTCGAGCTGTTTCTACTTTTTCGCCGGCATTGAAGGTTTTCTCCAAGGTCTTTCCGCTTGTAAGTCCTTTTAATTTTGTTCGAACAAAAGCTGCTCCTTTACCTGGTTTGACATGCTGAAACTCCACAATAGTGAAGATATCGTTGTTCATAACCAGACATAGTCCATTTTTAAAATCTGCAGTACTTGCCATATTTTTATTCTTAGTTGATTATTTGGGGTCGTAAGCCCATTTTAAATAGATCGCTCCCCAAGTGAAGCCACCTCCAAACGCTGCCAATATTAAATTATCTCCTTTTTTCAGTTGCTTTTCGTAATCCCATAGACAAAGTGGAATGGTAGCAGCTGTGGTGTTTCCATATTTTTCAATGTTCATCATAACCTTCTCTGGTCCGATTCCCATTCGATTTGCGGTGGCGTCAATGATTCTTTTATTGGCCTGATGAGGAACTAGCCAAGCGATATCTTCACCTTGGAGTCCATTTCTTTCCATCACTTTTGCACTTACATCAGCCATGTTGGTCACTGCAAATTTAAAAACAGTGGAACCTTCTTGATAAGCAAAATGCTCCTTAGCCATTACTGTATCGACAGTTGCAGGTCTGGCACTTCCTCCGGCCTTCATGTGAAGGTAAGGTGCTCCAGATCCATCTGATCTCAAAATGGTATCCATTATACCAATATCCTCAGTAGTTGGCTCAAGTAAAACTGCACCAGCTCCATCTCCAAATAGAATACATGTAGTGCGATCTGTATAATCGACGATGGAAGACATTTTATCAGCACCAACCACAATAACTTTCTTGTGAGTACCAGTCTGAATGTATTGACTGCCCATATTTAAGGCAAAAAGAAATCCTGAACAAGCCGCCCCAACATCAAAGCTATAGCTATTTTTAGCGCCTACTTTGTCCGCAATTATATTCCCCGTAGCTGGAAAGGGCATGTCTGGAGTTACTGTAGCGCAGATAATCAAATCAATGTCTAAAGGATCTGTACCTGTCTTTTCTAAAAGTCCTTTGACTGCAGCAGCGCCCATTACTGAACTCCCCTGATCTTCTCCTTTTAAAATTCTTCTTTCTTTGATTCCTGTTCTAGAGACAATCCACTCGTCATTAGTTTCTACGAGTTTTTCTAATTCTTTATTTGTCAAGATGTAGTCCGGAACATAGCCTTGGATTCCGGTAATCATAGCTCTGATTTTATCCATTTTGGAGGGTTTAAGCTAATTTGAATCCAATCGGGATTCAGCAGTAACTGGGTTTTAGGAATGAGTTTTATCCTGTAAGGAAGGCAAAAATATTATAATTGTCAGTCTCAACCAAAACAATTCCTTAACATAACATTGGTAAAAACCTTCAAAGGCTGTAGAATGTGATTTTAACTAACAAAAAAATCCATTCGGTGGGGCCGAATGGATCTTAGTTTGTTTTGGATTTGGATTAAGCCAAAATCTCTTTTTCGATGATTACTTGTCCTTTGTAGTACAACTTGCCATCCAACCAGAATGCTCTGTGTGGTAAGTGCATTTCACCAGTAGTTTGACATTTAGCCAAGCCAGGAGCTTCTAACTTGTAGTGAGTTCTTCTTTTATCTCTTCTGGTTTTCGAAATTTTTCGTTTAGGATGTGCCATTTTATGCGTGGTTTATGTTATTCCTTGTTTTTTAACTTTTTTAATAATTCCCATCTGGGATCGGTACTTTCTTCTTCTTGTTTTTCTGAGTTTATTTCCTCCTCAGTCTCCTCGTCCTCAAAGGTATCCCCATCAATGTAGGCATACATTCCTTCTCCCTCGTAATCATCCTCATCCATCTCTGTTCTATAGTCTGGATGAATCCTTTTGGCGGGTAGGCCAAGTAAGACAAATTCGTAAATAAACTGTGCTACATTGATTTTTGGAGTGTCTCGAGTGATCATGTAGACATCTTCATTGATCTCTTGCTCCTCATCTCCATATTTGAAAATAATTTTCTCTTTTAAATCCAGAGGTTCAAAAAACTCCTCAAGACTTCGATCGCAGACAAGTTTTACCTCTCCTGAAATCAAGAAATCCATTTCAATCAAATTTGCACCTTTATCCATCAAGACTCTTACAGTCAAGTGACCTTCATCGAGCAATTCATTGTCTTCGAAATGTTGGAAGAATTCTTTCCCGATTTCGAAGTCAATTTCGTGCTTGCCTTCTAGGAACTTAATGACCTCAATATCAAATGTTCTTAAAAATTTCACGATACCTCCTCTCGATTTAAGAGCGCAAATTTAGGGAATTTTTATAAAAGGATAAAAGAGAATTTAAAATATTATTTGGTTACGCATAAGTATTTGAATAATTCTCTTGATTTAATCCTCATCCTCTTGAGGTTGATGCTGATTAATGATATCGATAGCTAGGAAAATCGCTGCTCGCATAGATCCTTCTTCTGCAAGATTTTTACCCGCAATATTATAAGCAGTCCCGTGATCAGGTGAAGTACGAATCACTGGGAGCCCAGCTGTAAAATTAACTCCTGTACTAAATGAGATCGATTTGAAGGGAATTAATCCTTGGTCGTGATACATAGCTAAAACGCCATCAAACTTAGTTTGATGCGCCATTCCAAAGAATCCATCAGCAGGATATGGTCCAAAAACCATTTTATTTTGATCTTTAAGCTCCTTTATTGCTGGTTTGATGATTTCTTCTTCTTCTTGTCCTAGTAGTCCATCTTCTCCCGCATGAGGGTTGAGTCCTAAAACAGCGATTTTCGGTTTATCGATCCCAAAATCCTTTTTCAATGAATTGAGTAAAAGATTGGCTTTTTTGATGATCCGTTCTTTGGTTATTGTTTCAGAGACTTTTCTTAGCGGTATATGTCCCGTCACTAAACCGACTCTCAATTGTTCGCTCACCATCAGCATCAGGCTTTCACTCGATCCCACTTCATTCGTGATGTATTCGGTATGGCCGACGAAAGGCAATTCTTCCGAGTTGATCGTGTTCTTATTTACAGGTGCAGTGACCAAAGCCTGTATTTTCCCTTCTTTTAGATCATTGACAGCCATTTTTAACGCTTCAAAAGCAAACTTTCCCGCTTCCTGTGTTTCTGCGCCAGGAACTATTTCCGGACATTCTTCTGTCACATTAATAACATTGATTCGCTTATGTTGAATTTCATCTAAGCTTCTTATTTGAGCAAAATTGAAATTTTCGAGATCCAGTTGTTTTTTATAAAAAGAAAGTGCTTTACCATGTGCATAGATCAGAGGGGTAACAGATTTATAAGTACGATTATCTGAGAGACTTTTCATGACGACTTCTGCACTGATACCGTTTAAATCGCCAATACTGATTCCAATGATGGGTTTTATCTTTCTTTGATTCATATAATTTGGGCTAAAAACTGCCAGAATGGTTTGGTTGGGTGTAAAGATCTTCTCTAGACCTTTAAGAATATTCCCTTAATTTTAGGACGCAATTTATAAAAATTTATCGGAGCGGAATGATGGAAAAGGTTAAAGCTAAGAAACACTTGGGTCAGCATTTTTTGACTGACTTAAGTATTGCAGAGCGAATCGCTCAATCGGTGACGGGCCATCATGGATCTGATAAAGTTTTAGAGATCGGCCCCGGAATGGGAGTATTGACTGATTATTTATTGCTTCTTCCTTTGGATTTGCATTTGATCGAAATTGATCGGGAGTCGATTGCATATTTAAATAAGAAGTATCCGCAGTTGGAAGGAAAAATCATGGAAGGTGATTTTCTTAAATTGAATCTTTCGGAGATCTTCAAGGGTAAATATGCCATAGCTGGTAATTTTCCTTACAACATTTCATCTCAGATTTTCTTTAAAGTTTTAGAAGTTAAAGATCAAGTGACTGAAGTGGTATGTATGCTACAGAAAGAAGTGGCAGAGCGAATCGCTTCTCCAAAAGGTAACAAAGACTATGGGATTCTATCAGTTCTGCTGCAAGCCTATTATGATATTGAATATTTATTTACGGTTCCTCCAGAAGTTTTTGATCCACCTCCAAGAGTAAACTCTGGAGTGATTCGATTGAAAAGAAATGAGGTTGAAAAGCTTGATTGTAATGAAAAACTCTTCAAACAAGTTGTAAAGGCTGGCTTTGGAAATCGAAGAAAAACCCTGCGAAATTGTCTAAAGCCATTTAATTTGCCGGCTGAATTCAATTCAAATCCAATTCTTGACAAAAGAGCAGAGCAGCTTGATGTTGCAGATTTTATATTTTTAACACAAACGATAGAAGCTTCTCGTGGAAATAATTAAGCAATTTGAACTGTCCAAAGAATACCTTGAAAGCCTTCAGATGGCAATTGAGGCTCAGGATATTGACTTCATTAGAGAGTCTTTTGACGGGGTCAATTTTGCAGATATTGCAGCTCTATTGGAGGAGTTATCCTTTGACGATTCTATCTATGTCATTCGAGCCATAGAAAGACAAAATGCCGCTGATATTTTAATTGAGTTAGAAGATGATACCCTAAGTAAAATCATTAGGGAGATGGAAGCTACTGAGATTTCAGGCTTCATTGAATTGATGGACTCTGATGATGGTGCAGATATACTCAATCTTTTTGCAGAGCGAGGTCGAGAGGAAATTATCAGTCACTTTCAGGATAAAGTCAAATCTGATCAGATTCTCGAACTTCTACGCTATGATGAGGACACTGCAGGGGGGATTATGGCTAAGGAATATATCCGAGCCAATAAAAATTGGAATGTTGTACAGACAATTAATGAAATAAGAAGGCAGGCTGAAAATGTAGATAAAATCTTCTCTATTTATGTAGTAAACAATCGCCAACAATTAATGGGGAGAGTTTCATTGAAAAGAATAGTACTTGCTGCAGAGGATACTAAAATTGAGGATATTTATGAGGAGGAGGTAATCTCCGTTCCTACTTTCATGGATCAGGAGGAAGTGGCAGAAATCATGCGGAAGTATGATTTGGAATCAGTGCCTGTGGTCAATGCAAAAAATAAACTCGTAGGTAGAATTACAGTTGATGATATCTTGGATGTTATCATGGAGGAAGCGGAGGAGGATATTCAGGCGATGACTGGTATTTCAGATACTGTGGATGAATATGATTCTGTTATAAAACTCTCAAAAGCTAGACTTCCTTGGCTTTTGATCGGTATTGTAGGAGGTCTTCTTGGAGCTGGATTTATAGGTTTCTTCGAGGAAGGACTTAGTAAAGTGACTGCTTTGGCATTTTTTATCCCTTTGATTACCGCGACTGGAGGAAATGTAGGAATTCAATCATCTTCCTTAGTGGTTCAGTCATTAGCGAGTAAATCTATTTTTGATGACTCCCTATCGAAACGATTTGTGAAGGTTTTTTTGGTTGCAATCTTAAATGGTCTGATTCTGGCGACCTTTGTTTTTGGCGTGGTGGTTTTGTTTTATCGGAGTGAAGTTGCCTTTGCTTTAGTGGTTTCAATAGCATTGTTTTCAGTTGTATTGCTTGCTTCTTTTATGGGTACGATAACACCTATCGTTTTAGATAAAATTGGTATAAATCCAGCATTGGCTTCTGGGCCGTTTATTACTACGGCAAATGATTTATTGGGCCTAGCTGTTTATTTCTTGGTCGCTATGTCCTTGCTGAATATTTGAGATTCTTATGAAGATTCTAATTATAGACCAAATGCATGAAAGCATTGTTCCGATGCTTGAATCTATTGGGCATCAGGTTACTTATTCACCTGATATCAAAAGAGATGAAATCATTCAAATTATTGGGCCTTACGATGGGCTTATTATCCGTTCCAAAACTCCAATGGATCGGGACCTACTCCAGAATGCGCCAAATTTGAAATTTATCGGAAGAGCAGGTGCTGGACTTGATCAGATTGATTTGGAATATATGGAGTCAAGAAGTATCAAGCTTTTTCATGCTGCAAAAGGAAATAGAGATGCGGTTGCTGAACATGCTTTGGGAATGCTTCTCTCACTTTTCAATCATTTAGGAAAGGCAGATTCGGAGGTGCGAAGAGGGATTTGGGACAGAGAGGGAAACCGGGGGCATGAATTAGCCGGTAAAACTGTGGGAATTCTGGGATTTGGAAATATGGGTAAATCTTTCGCCAGGAGACTTAAGGGCTTTCGCACAAATGTGATTGCATATGATAAATACAAAAAGAATCTGGGCGGAAAATTTGTCAAAGAAGTTTCCTGGGAAATATTGAAAGAAAAATGTGATGTATTGAGTATTCATGTGCCTCTGACTTCAGAAACGAGAGGATTTCTTACAATAAATGAACTTGAAAGTTTTGCTAAACCTTTTTGGCTAATCAATACTGCTAGGGGAGAAGTGATTACCTTTAAAACATTGAATGAAGCTTTAGATCGAGGCTTGTTAAAAGGCGCTTTATTAGACGTTTTAGAGAATGAGAAATTCAACAGTTTTTCTGAAGAGCAAAAAGAAGAATTTGAAATTTTGGCAGCAAGAGATAATGTGCTTTTTAGTCCTCATGTAGCAGGTTGGACCTTTGAGTCCTATGAGAAGATCAATAAAGTTCTCGTAAAGCAGATTAAAAAGGAGTTTTTATAAATGTGAAGGGCTATAATTTTAGCAAAACCGAAACTGTTAAATTTAATTCCCTGACATCTATTGGAATAAAAAAGGGAGCTTAAAGCGCTCCCTCTGGTGCTACGAATGTAATATTTTTAAATTCCATGGATTTTAAGGTGGTCGATTGACTACCTGTGCTGGTTACTTTTTCTGTTATACCGTTAATTCCTTCAAAGATTCCAACCAGAGTTCGCTTTCCCTGTTTGATTGCATCTTCTGTGATCTCGATTTTCATGGATCCTGAAGTTTCATCACTCGAAAATCGATGGAGTGTCGAACTGAAATTCCCTCCTGAGATATTGATTTCTTCCTCGAAAACCCAAAAAGAATTGGAGTTTACTTGATAGGATCCTTTCCCTGTGTACGGTTCTATTCGGATCAAAAGCTGCTTGCCATTAGAAGAAGGTTTATTGAAACCTTCAAAATCGCGGCGCATCACGATATAGGCTGTCTCTGAACCATTGGAAGAGGTTACATCTGATAGGATAACGGTAAAATCCACAGGCGCACCATTTAAAGTGCCTGATACTGTTGGGCTAGAGAGGTCCCCACTTTCCGATTTGTCGCAAGCAAATGCCAGTGAAAGTAAAGGAAGGAAATAATAAATTAGTTTTTTCATGTTTTTTTTCTCAAAAATATCTCTTGGGAAAAGACCATTCTATAAGGCAAACTGCGTATTCCGTTCCTTCTTTCTTTTAACATCAATAAATCATGAGTGGATAGTAATTACAGAAATCTTTAAAAAGCTTGTAGCTTTTGTTTTCTGATTAGAGATTTTCTATTTTTGCCTATCAAATAAGGTCAGATAAAAGGTAACGGTCCCGTCATGCGACCGTTATTTTGTTTTTAGTGGCTATCTAAAAGAATAAATTAAAATGGGACAAGTACAATACTACACTGAGGAAGGACTCCGCAAGTTGAAGGATGAACTTCAAGATTTGAAAAGTAGAGGAAGACAGGATATTGCAAAGCAAATCGCAGAGGCAAGAGACAAGGGTGATCTTAGTGAAAATGCAGAATATGATGCAGCTAAAGATGCTCAAGGTCATTTAGAACTGAAGATCGCTAAGCTAGAGGCAGTAGTGGGGAATGCTCGTATTTTTGATCAGTCTCTTATTGATACCTCTAAAGTGGGGATTTTGAGTACCGTAAAAATAAAGAATGTTAAAAACGGAATGACGGTTTCATATACTTTGGTTTCTGAAGAAGAAGCAGATCTGAAATCTGGAAAAATCTCTCTAGGTTCTCCGTTTGGAAAGGGCCTCGTTGGGAAGAAAATCGGTGAAATCGCAGAAATCAATGCTCCTGCCGGACTACTTCAATTCGAAATTCTACATATATCTTATTAATTCATATCCCGGTTTACTGGGATTTTTTTATTTAATTCTATGGCTACTATTTTCACTAAAATCATCAACAGGGAAATACCCGCAGAGATTATCGCAGAGGATGAGAATTACATCGCATTTCTTGACATAATGCCATTAGTAAAAGGTCACGTCTTAGTAGTCCCGAAGGTTGAGGTGGATTATATTTTTAACCTTTCGCCAGAAGCACTTTCAGGATTACATCTATTCGCACAGAAAGTAGCGAAAGCGATGGAAAAGACGATCAAATGTACACGTATTGGTGTTGCTGTGATTGGGTTGGAGGTTCCGCATGTACATGTTCATTTGGTACCCCTCCGTACGATGGATGACATTAATTTCACTCGTCCCAAATTGAAATTAAGTAAAGAAGAACTTGCGGAAGTCGCCGACAGAATTAGAGCAGGTTTTTGATTGAAATCCCACTTTGAATTTTAATCATACTAAGCAGATTATTATTCACTGCTCAACTGAATATTAGTGACATCATACTTTGGTGTCCCACCTTTTTGAGTAGCAACAAAAGCTCCAATTCTACAGGCGAAATCTAAGGTTTCTTCTATTGTCTTTTCCTCTAAGTAACTTTTAACGAATCCACTTAAAAAAGCATCTCCGGCTCCGATGCTATCTTGAACTTTTACTTTATAGCCAAGGTGAGAGGTTATCTTTCCTTTTTCATAGACCATCGCACCTTTTGATCCTTGAGTAATACAAATCAAATCCATGGGGAAATGCTTGTCAAGGTATTCGCAAACAGTTTCAATATTTGAGTCCAAATTGAA
Source organism: Algoriphagus sp. (assembly GCF_029254265.1). GTDB lineage: Bacteria > Bacteroidota > Bacteroidia > Cytophagales > Cyclobacteriaceae > Algoriphagus. The sequence goes on from NZ_JAQWXX010000027.1 coordinate 61,534, forward strand.
ATAATCTGCAAATATTTCTAATTCATCCTCATTGATCTTTAGAATATCAGCAAAGCCTAAAAGGGTTTCAATTACCTCAAAATCATAAAAAGGAGGTCGAAGATTTGCATCAAAGACTCGAACTACTTGATAATGTAATAGTTTGATCAATGTGCTTAGACTCTCAGTATTTCTCACTCCAAGGGTGCCAAATACAAAAGCATCTGCATTTTTTACCGCTTCATCCATTTCAGCATTCCAATGGATAAAGTCCCATGCAACTGGGGAAATTATGGTGTATTTAATGTTTTCTTTATCCGAATCATCTACCAAAACTTTGGAGGTTTCATGGCTTTGACTCACTTGAATAAGATTCAAAGGCAAGTTAAAAGTCTTCAAAAAGTCAATTAGCTTAACTCCGTCAGCATCATTTCCTACAGCTGAGATAAGTTCGGAGTCTAAGCCCATCTGATGGAGATTTAAAGCAACATTCATTGGTGCGCCTCCGGGAACAGCACCTGATGGAAGGCAATCCCAGAGCATTTCTCCAAATATGACAACTTTGTTTTTCATATGATTAAAATTTGATTTTTAAAGGCCATATGGAATCTTCGCATCTATTATAATCATACCTCTGTGTGTCGCTACGGCTCATGCTCGATTTCATAGATCAGTGAATGTTTTGATGAATTTCTTCTAAAGACTTCCCTTTGGTTTCTGGCATCTTAAACCGTACCCACAGCAGTTGCCAAACCATCATAATTGCAAAAAATGCAAATATATAACCTGGGCCGAACTGGTTTGCAAAGAAGGGGAACACGTTTGCAATTATAGCTGCAAGAATCCAATGGGTAAAAGATCCAATGGATTGTCCATAAGCACGGAGGTCATTTGGGAACATTTCGGAAATGAAAACCCAAATCACAGAGCCTTGCCCAATGGCATGTGAAGTAATGAATCCAAAGACAAAAATAGGAAGCCAAAAAGAAGGAATCCCTGGACCAAGAAAGTTATAAGCCATAAGTGAAAGGGAAATGATGTAACCAAGGGATCCGATATACATCAGTTTTTTTCGTCCAATCCGATCTATTAGATAGAGGCCCAGAAAAGTGCCTAATAAATTAACAACCCCAATTCCAATAGTGGAAATCAAAGCATTCTCGGTGGAAATTCCAGCCATTTCAAATACTCGAGGAGCAAAATAGATTATCGCATTGATACCGGAAACCTGATTGAAAAATGCAATCATAATTGCAAGAATGGTTGTGGGTAGGAATCGTTTTGCGAAAATGGCCGAAAAGCTTCCTTTTTGTTTGATTTTCTTTTCCTCTTCGATTGCTAATCGAATAGCTTCATCGACACCCTCAGGGTCTGTACGAGTCAGAATTGCCCTTGCTTGTACTTGATCGTTGAATTTGGCTATCAGCCATCTTGGACTTTCAGGAATGCGAAAGATCATAGCTGAATAAATCAATGCAGGTATTGCCTCGACTCCAAGCATCCATCTCCATTCCTGTGCTATTTCGGCTGTTCCGATCAAATAGTTGGAAACGTAGGCAACGACTATTCCAAAGACAATGTTGAATTGATACAAAGCCACTAAAAGACCTCTGTTTTTCGCAGGTGCAATCTCAGAAATATACATCGGAGCTACCACGGATGAAGCGCCGACCCCTAAACCACCGATAAATCTAAAAATGGTAAAAGAAGTTATGTCCCATGCCATTGCTGACCCAAAAGCGGAGATAAAATATAAAAGGCCTATCCAGAGCAAACTCTTTTTCCGACCAAATCTATCAGCAGGAATGCCCCCGAATAAGGCACCGATCACAGTACCGTAAAGCGCTGAGGCAATCGCCAGACCATGAATCCAATCGCTCAGTTGCCAAACTTCTTGAATATCTCGCTCAGCTCCTGAAATTACGGCTGTATCAAAGCCAAATAAAAAACCGCCCAAAGCGGCTGTAATGGATACAAAGAAGGCGTAATTTTTAGAATTCATGGATTTTGGGCTTTTATACTTACGCTAAACTAACCAGATCCCGAATATTTTAAAATCTTCGTAAAGAAATCTCACTTTTTAAGGAATTAGATTGAAGGTTTTCAAACGCAAAATATTGGCGTTTTTTTAAGTTTTTGATCAATTGTAATAGCCAAAATCCACACTTTTCTATTAAGTATAAAATTTTGGTACCGCCGCAAATAATCCATTGACCGATCACCAAATAATATTTTGTTTTCTTACGAAATACTAAGGTCCGTCTTTTTGGAATTCTGTATATTCGCAAAGCTATTCCCAATATGAATTTCTCATTTGAAATTCACTTTAACTATCAAATAGAATAACCCAAATTCATGACTACTACACAGGAGATTTATAAACCCAAAAATCACATTCGAATTGTAACAGCTGCTTCACTTTTTGATGGGCATGATGCAGCTATTAATATCATGCGTCGTATCATCCAATCAACTGGTTGTGAGGTGATTCATTTAGGACACAATAGATCTGTACAGGAGATAGTGGACTGTGCGATTCAAGAAGATGTGCAGGCGATTGCAATAACATCCTATCAAGGCGGGCACGTAGAATTTTTTAAATATATGTATGATTTGCTTCGCGAAAAGGGGGCAGGTCATGTCAAAATCTTCGGTGGAGGAGGAGGGACTATTCTTCCTGAAGAAATCAAAGAACTCCATGAATATGGGATTAATCGAATTTATGCTCCTGATGATGGACGTGCACTAGGACTTCAGGGAATGATAAATGACTTAGTGAGTCAGTGTGATTTTGCTATTGGGGATGAGTTGCCAGAAGGATTTATTCTGGACAAGACTCACAAGGAACATGTTGGTCGAGCAATATCGGCTTTTGAAAACTTTCCTGAGAATTCTAAGGCACTTTTGGATAAAGTAAGAAAGGAAAGTAAAAATTCAGAAATCCCAGTTTTAGGAATCACCGGTACAGGAGGAGCAGGGAAATCATCACTGGTGGATGAATTAGTTCGTCGATTTGTAATGGACTTTGATGATAAGACTTTAGCTATTATCTCAGTAGATCCTTCCAAGCGGAAAACAGGAGGTGCGCTTTTGGGGGATCGAATCCGAATGAATGCCATTCATCATCCACGGGTATACATGAGATCTTTAGCTACACGACAGTCAAATCTCGCGCTTTCGAAGTACGTGCAAGATGCTGTAGACACAGTCAAGGCTGCCGGGTTCGACATGGTCATTCTTGAGACTTCTGGAATTGGCCAATCTGATACAGAAATCATTGAGCATTCTGATCTTTCCTTGTATGTAATGACTCCAGAATATGGTGCAGCATCGCAATTGGAAAAAATAGACATGCTGGATTTTGCAGATGTTATCGCTCTGAATAAATTCGATAAGCGAGGTGCTTTAGATGCGATTCGCGATGTTAAAAAACAATACAAGCGAAATCACAATCTATGGGATGTTGAGGACGATCAAATCCCTGTTTTTGGCACCATCGCTTCTCAGTTCAATGATCCTGGAATGAATCAACTCTATCGGGCTCTGATTGGCAAAATCAGCGAGAAACATTCCGGCTGGGAAAGTACCTTTGAGTTGACTGCAGGCACTTCAGAAAAGATTTACATCATTCCTCCTTCCAGAACAAGATACCTTTCTGAAATAGCAGAGGTAAATCGTAATTATGATTCTTGGGTAGAATCCCAAAAAGATATCGCGCAAAAACTTTATAGTATTTCAAAGTCGATCGAAGCCATTCAGAATTTAAAGGTTGATGATAAGGATCGATTGATCAAAGAATTGCAAGAAGTTTACGCTCAAGTTGAACTTGACTTTGATCCGAAAAATAAAAAGTGGATCGAGGAATGGGGAGAAGAAGTACAACGATATCAGGATGATTTCTATGTATTCAAAGTCAGAGACAAAGAAATTAAGATTCAAACCTATACTAAGTCTCTTTCTGATTCGCGTATTCCGAAGATTTCTTTACCAAAATATGAAGCTTGGGGAGATTTGTTGAAGTGGGGCTTGCGAGAAAATGTCCCTGGGAAATTTCCTTTTACTGCCGGAGTTTTCCCTTTCAAAAGGGAAGGCGAAGATCCTACCAGAATGTTTGCTGGAGAGGGTGGACCTGAGCGTACCAATAAGCGCTTCCACTATGTTTCAAAAGATATGGAGGCAAAGCGATTGTCTACTGCATTTGATTCAGTGACCCTTTATGGAGAAGACCCTGATTATCGTCCAGATATTTATGGGAAAATCGGAAATTCTGGGGTCAATGTTTGCTGCCTGGATGATGCAAAGAAATTGTATTCAGGATTTAACTTGGTCAATCCTATGACCTCTGTTTCCATGACTATAAATGGACCAGCTGCGACTATGACGGCATTTTTTATGAATGCTGCTATTGATCAACAATGCGAGGTTTACATCAAAGCCCATGGACTGGAAGAAGAAATAGATAGAAAAATTGAGGCGATCTATGCCGAGAAAGGTATCGAACGACCTAAATACAATGCTGAAATTCCTGCGGGGAATGATGGGTTGGGATTGATGCTTTTGGGGGTCACTGGAGATCAGGTTTTACCTGCTGACGTGTATGCAAAAATCAAAGCGGATACCGTAGCCAAGGTTAGAGGAACAGTTCAAGCGGATATCTTAAAAGAAGATCAAGCACAAAACACTTGTATTTTCTCCACAGAGTTTTCTCTTCGATTAATGGGAGATATGCAGCAATATTTTATTGAAAATGGGATTCGGAATTTTTACTCCGTTTCTATTTCTGGTTACCATATTGCAGAAGCTGGTGCCAACCCGATTACACAATTGGCATTGACCCTTTCCAATGGATTCACCTACATTGAATACTATGTAAGCCGAGGAATGGATATCAATCAATTTGCACCAAATCTATCCTTCTTTTTCTCCAATGGAATCGATCCGGAATATGCTGTCATAGGCCGAGTCGCAAGAAGAATTTGGGCGAAAGCCATGAAATTGAAATATGGCGCAAACGAGCGTTCTCAGATGTTGAAATATCATATTCAGACTTCGGGAAGATCGCTTCACGCCCAAGAAATCGACTTCAACGATATACGGACTACACTTCAGGCATTGTATGCGATTTATGATAATTGCAACTCGCTACATACTAATGCTTATGATGAGGCCATTACGACTCCGACTGAAGCATCAGTTCGAAGAGCAATGGCTATTCAATTGATTATCAATAAGGAATTGGGATTAACAAAGAATGAAAATCCTATCCAAGGTTCTTTTATTATTGAGGAATTGACGGACTTGGTTGAAGAAGCTGTGTATGTTGAGTTTGATCGAATTACTGAGCGGGGAGGAGTTCTTGGCGCTATGGAAACAATGTATCAGCGCGGAAAAATTCAGGAAGAAAGTCTTCACTATGAGATGCTCAAGCACACTGGGGAGTACCCAATAATTGGAGTGAATACCTTCCTTTCATCGGAAGGATCACCTACGGTTACGCCAGGAGAAGTAATAAGAGCTACCCAAAGCGAAAAAGAAGCTCAAATTAAAACACTTCAGACCCTACATGCTGCACATTCAGAAAAAGTAGCTGCTGAACTTCAAAAATTGAAAGCTGTAGCTGTAAGAAATGAAAATGTTTTTGCCGAATTGATGGAAGCAGCTAAGTATTGCTCGCTTGGTGAAATCACAAATGCCTTGTATGAAGTAGGTGGTCAATACAGAAGAAACGTGTAATTCATTCTTTTGAAGAAGTGAAATAAGAATCAAAAAAATAAATCTAAAAATATGTCAAAGAGAAATGTAACGGTTCGAATGAAAGCGGACTACGAGTATGAGTCTGTCAATCCACAAGGAAATGTTGTCCAAATTGACATGTATGATGCTCCTGAAAAGAAAGCTCAATCCCCGATGGATTTATTACTTTCTGCGCTTGGTGGGTGTGCCTCAGTAGATGCCGTGCTGATGATGCGAAAGAAGCGAAAAACAATCACTGACTTTTATGTGGAGGTTGAAGGGAATCGTAATGATGGCACGCCGGCATTTTACACAGATATCAAGCTGATGTTTACGATTGTTTCTCCTGATGCCAAAGAAGAGGAATTTATCAAAGTTGTAGCGCTATCAGTAGAGAAATATTGCTCTGTTGCTTCTTCCTTGAAATCAAAAATTAGCTTCTCAGCTCATGTAAAAAGACCATAATGCGAGTAGTTAAAGAGTTTATTATAGATGAAATTAGGATTAGTGTTTTCTCTTGGAACAATAAGTTCATCCTTAAATATGAGTTTGGTCCGATGGAGCAGACATTTAAGGTGAGTGAATTGGATATTCTAGAGGAAACTGATTTAGATTCCTTTTTGGAAGGGGAGTTTTTTGAAAAAGTTAAATTAAGGTTTGAAGAAATGGGAGATTCATTTCGTTCCGAAATGGAAAAATTATAATTTTCAGAAGAAACACTTCTATTTGGTATGGTTTTAAGAATTTTAGTTTTTTCTCTGCTCTCAATAATTTTTTTTGCTTGCACAATAAGCAATGAAAAAAGAGAATTGGCAGATATTTCTAAACTCGAAAGCTTTGTCCATGAGATGGAAGAAGAGTTATCCCTTCTAGAAAAGGAAATACTAGACCTAAGAGATTTTCATATATCTCTGCTTTCCAATCGAGAAACTATTCTTAAACAAGCTGATCGAAATAAATACAACTTTAAAAACGGTTTTTCTACTAATAGGCCAGGTAAAGATTCAACCTTGAGTTCGATTGCATTGCTGCGATCCGATGAGGACTTTAATAAAAGACTTTTAGATGTATTTCTAACCAATAGACTGGATTCTGCATTTAGTAAGATTTATTATAAATATGATTTCATAGCTCAGGTTTATACCAATTCTTCAAAGCAGATTTCTAGAGTTTTTCCAGCTTATGATATAGAGGATCTTATATCTCAAGATATAGACGTTACTAGTTTTAATTTTTATTACAAAGGGAATGCGGAAAATAACCCTACAAGAGGGCCTGTTTGGATTCCAGAAGTATATGTAGATCCTGTGGGCCGTGGATGGATTTTATCTTTGATTCAGCCGGTTTATCATAATGATAGCCTCTATGCTGTATTGGGTATTGATATTACCGTGGATGAAATCATCTCTAGGTATCTTGAAAAAGGAGATGAAGACTACCTTATCGTTACAAAAAATGGAGATATTGTCGCAGGAAATTCAGAATCAATCGAACTTTTGAGTTTTCCTCCACTAAGAAATCACGTATACAGGGAAACTATCCAGGAGGATAATTTCAGAATTTCTGACTTCAATCTTTTTAATAGTAAAAATCAGGAGGTGAGAGAAATGGCTGAAAAACTACTTTTTGAAGGCCAAAATCATTATTTTTTTAATGAGATTTTTAGTCCTTATTCGGCTTATAAGGTTTCATTTGACTTGTTAGACTGGATTTTAATTGAAATTAATCCAACTCCTCCATGAAAACATCTCAAAGCTATCGTAGAGATTTTTATTGGACAATTGGCCTAGGGTGCATCCTGATAGTATTGATTTTAATTTTAGGGGTAAGTTTTTTTAATGCCTTGAATAATACCCAGATTAATTCTAGAAAAGAATTTCTTAGAAAGCAGACAGAACTCGCTGCTATAGATTTAGAGATAGAAATAAGCCGTTTCATGGATTATGCCAATTCCCTAAGTGACTATTTAGAGGATTCGGATCTGGACGAGCAAGATTATAATGCTGATTTTACAAAATCCACCAAAAGAGTATTCATAAATTACTTTGGTCTGATTGATACCGTTTTAGTGGATTTTAAGGACTCCGTTATTTTCATGACTCAAACTCCCAGAAATGATTTTATAAGGGGTGTCTACAAATCAGATGTAGAATCTTTTAGAAATTCAGAATATCATTATGAATTACAGGGAAAAGAAATAGGGATTAGAATTATTTTTAAGTTGAACCCTGTGGCTTTTACCAAGGATTTTGTAAAAAATTATTACCTGAATCCAGAAGGGAATAAGAGTTTATTTCTTAATGGGAAATTCCAAAATATAAATCCAGGTGATGGGTTTTCTGATTTAGAAATAGATTCGGAGTCCTACCAAAAATTAATAGAAGATATTAAAATAGGGATTTTAGGAGTTTATGAACTGGGCTGGACTTATGAAAATGTTGAACATAGAGGAATACTAGCCCAGTACCCCTTTCGATTTGGAGATATTTCTCCAGGTTCCTCTTTATTATTTATGATTGAGTCTGAACCGATTACCGAAGGGGTTTATAGAACTTATTTTCTTTTGTTTTTGGGATTGGTTTTTCTGCTGGTGGGGATTATTATCCTATTTACTTTTTTCTTGCGTAATAGAATTAAATCCGAACGCCTATTGATCAAACGATCAAAAGAAATTTCAGAACTTTTTGATCAGCAGAATTTATTGTTGAAGGAATTACATGGATTCGTATTCTTTCATGATCACAAAGGCAAAATCATTCGAGTAAGCGATGAAGTATCAGAGGTGTTGGGGGTTTCAAAAGATCGCTTTATATCAGCTTTTAATGATAAAAAGGATCAAAAAGATGCAGGGAAAATTAGAGATTTAGTCAAAAAAGCACTCCATGATAAAGCCTCATATATTGATTTTGAATATGACTTTATTAAGGCGAATGGGAAAGTTATTTATTTAAGAATTTTCGAAAAACTAGTCTTTGATGACAATGGCAAATTCACAGGAGGAATTGGAATTTGTACTGATATAACAAGAAGTCATATCGCCCAGCAAGATTTGGTTCAAAGTGAAAAACGCTTGAGAATTTTAATTGAAAATATCCCGGATTTTATATTTATCTATGATAATGAGGGTTTTATCATAGATTATCAAGTCCAACTAATAGATGATTTAGTAAAGCCTGGTTTCAATCTTTTGGGGAAAAATTTCAGCGAAGTAATTCCTGAAAATCAAATTGAGCATATAAAGTCAGCTTTTAAGCTTGCACGAAAAACCGGAACGCTTCAGTCTGTAGATTTAAAGTCAAGAATTAATTCAATCGTGAAATATTTTGAAGTTAAAATATTTCCCCTTGATGAAACCAAAATGATGTCTATTTCCAGAGATATCACTAGTCAGCGAATTTGGGAGCAAGGACTTTTGGATGCTATGAATGCTGCAGATCAAGCAAATAGAGCCAAATCCGATTTTTTGGCAAATATGAGTCATGAGATTCGAACTCCTATGAATGGGTTGCTAGGGATTATTGACTTACTGGAGCAAACAAAAATGGATGATACTCAAAATGAATATCTGAAAATCATTAAAAACTCCGGGAATTCTCTTTTGAATATTATCCGAGACATTCTAGATTATTCAAAGATTGAATCCGGGAAAATTGAGATCCATAATTCGGTTTTCATTCCTAAAGATGAATTGGAAAAACAGGTTCAGATTTTATCTGGACTAGCACAAAAGAAAAAAATAGAGGTCAGTATCTCGTTTTCAGAAGGAACTGATCTTGCATTGGAAGGTGATATTGAAAAGATTAAACAGGTCTTTTTGAATATTCTTGGAAATGCTTTAAAATTTACTCCTGGACATGGGAAAGTAATAATTTCGGTATCCACAGAAGAGGTTTCGGATGACCTTGTTTTTCTGAATGTATCTGTAAAGGATACAGGAATTGGAATTCCCAAAGATTTGATTCCACATCTTACAGATCCCTTTTTTCAAGTCGATAGCTCAAAAACACGTTCTTTTCAAGGAACAGGTTTGGGACTGGCCATCTCTAAAAGAATTGTGGAAATGCTGGGTGGAGAGTTGAAAATAATAAGCGAAGACAGATTAGGCTCAGAATTTATTTTTAATGTTCTTTTAAAGATCTCAACAAATTCAGTTACTGACCAAAGCTCAACCTTCGATCAAAATAGAAAAAGTTGGATTGGAATGGCTAGTGAATATCCTCTTAGACTTTTATTGGCAGAGGATAATGACTTGAATCTTCAGTTGATGAATCTAATGTTAGAACAGTTGGGATATAGTTTTGACATCGCAAAAAATGGAAAAGAAGCTGTTGAATTAGTGAATTCCAATGATTATGACTTGATCTTAATGGATGTTCAAATGCCGATATTGAATGGACTAGAGGCCTCTAAATTGATTAAGTCAATGCCTTACTCACATCATCCTTATATAATAGGGCTTTCGGCTAATGTTTTTGATGAAGATCGAAAGATGGCTTTTGAATCTGGAATGGATGATTACTTGACTAAACCGATTCGATTGATTTCACTTGCCGAAAAGCTGAAGTTGTTTTCTACCCGAATTCAACAAGAAGAAAAATAAAAAAAGGCTGATTTTTTAAATCAGCCATTTTGATTACAATGATGTATTGATATCGAATGATTCAAGGTAGTCTGCGACTTTTCTGACGAACATCCCTCCCAAAGAACCATCCACTACCCGATGGTCATAGGAGTGAGAAAGGAACATCTTATGTCGGATAGCAATCACGTCACCTGTAGGAGTTTCTACCACAGCAGGCTTTTTGACAATAGCTCCGACGGCCATAATAGCAACCTGTGGTTGAGGAATAATTGGAGTTCCCATGACGTTGCCAAATGATCCCACATTAGAAACTGTATATGTTCCACCAGCCAGGTCATCAGGACTTAGTTTATTTATTCTAGCACGATTGGCTAAGTCATTTACTTTCTTTGAAATACCTACAAGGTTCAATTGATCAGCATTTCTAATGACAGGAACTATTAGATTTCCAGATGGAAGTGCTACAGCCATTCCAACGTTAATATCTTTTTTACGAATAATTCGGTCACCATCAACAGAGATATTGATCATCGGGAAATCCCTTATAGCTTTTGCTACCGCTTCGATAAAAAATGGGGTATAAGTGATTCCCTCTCCATACTTTGCTTTGTATGCGTCCTTGTTTTTATTTCTCCAAAGTACAATGTTAGTCATATCTGCTTCCACAAAGGAAGTTACATGAGCTGAAATCCTCTTGGATTCAATCATGCGCTGGGCAATCATCTTGCGCATACGATCCATTTCGATGATTTCATCAGAAGCTGAAATACTAATCTGAACTTTTGGGGCAGAAATAGAAGGTGAAGCAATTGCAGCAGAATCAGAAACGCTTTTGCTTCTTTTATCCAAATAAGAAAGCATGTCTTGCTTAGTGACACGGCCTTCTTTTCCAGTTCCTGGAATTTTGCCTAGTTCACTTTTTGAAATGTTTTCCGCCTTAGCAATGCTTTGCACAAGAGGAGAGTAAAAGCGATCATCCTCAATAGAATTATTCTGGACTTCTGAATTTTCAATTATGGAATTAGTAAGTGCTGGAGCTACTTCCAAAATCTCTTCTTTTGGATCCGGTGATTGTGTAGGAGTTACTGCCGGTTCAGAAACTTCACCACTAGTCTCAATAATTGCTATCGGAGCTCCAACAGCTACAACATCACCTTCTTTGACAAGTATTTTTTTTAATACTCCTCCATGTATAGTTGGCACTTCCGTGTCTACTTTATCAGTTGCTACCTCTAAGACGGATTCGTCTTGTTCGATTACATCTCCTTCCTTCTTCAGCCAGGTGAGCACTGTACCTTCTGTGATACTTTCGCCCATTTTGGGCATCAGCATTTCTACACTTGCCATGATTTTGATTTTATAATTAAATTGGGTTTATATTCAATCTTTAAAATTAAATTTTATCAAATACTATCCCAAACCTTTCAGTTAAAATTTTATTTGCTATTTATTCGAAATACAAATTCTCAGTAAATTTAATACGGCCACCCCTGTCAATTGAATATTTAACGCTCGATCCTGCGTCAATTGAAGTTTTTTTGTTTCTATTTGGTCGCCATAGGCACATGCAATCCAGACTGTTCCTACGGGTTTCTCATCTGAACCACCATCAGGACCGGCTATGCCACTACTCGATAATCCAAAATCTGCATTAAACTTATCTTTAACTCCTGCCGCCATCTCCCTCACGGTCTCTTCACTGACTGCACCATGTAAAGCCAAAGTTTCCTCTTTTACTCCTAGAAGCTCTGTTTTAAACTGATTGTGGTAAGGGACGATAGCACCCTGGAAATAGGTGCTGCTACCTGCAACACTGGTGATTAAATGGGATATATAACCTCCTGAGCAGCTTTCCGCTAAAGCTATGGTTTTCTTTTGATCCTTCAAAAGCTTAGCTATAGCAGTTTCTAATGTTTCAGAATCATAGCCATAGACATACTTTTCTATTTTGGGCAAAACTAGGCTAATTTGCTCTTCTATCGCCTTTTCAAGTTCGGACTTGGATGTTCCGAATCCAGTAAGTCGAAGCTTCACATGTCCAAGCGAAGGAAGATAAGCCAGTCGAATATTTTGAGGTAAAGCATTTTCCCAATCTGCTATTAAATCTGCCAACCAACTTTCCCCAATCCCTACAGTTTTAATAACTCTATGGAAAATCACCGGTAACGGGAAGATTTTTGGCAATTGAGGTAAAACGAAGTCCTTCATGAGCTTTTTCATTTCATGAGGCACGCCAGGCATGGACATCCAATACGTATCATTTCGTTCAAACCACATTCCAGGTGCGGTTCCAACCTCATTTGGAACATAGGTACAACAAGCTGGCAAATGCCCCTGAAGTACATTCAAAGGGGTCATTTCTCTACCCCTTCTTAGAAAAAAGTCAGAAACTGCTTTAACAGCCTCAGGAACTTCAACGATCGGACATGAAAAATATTCTGCAAGCAATGGCTTGGTTAGATCATCTCTGGTGGGTCCGAGTCCGCCCGTGATTAGGATAAGATCTGCTCTTGATTCGGCCGCTGAAAATGCAGCTAGGATATCCTTTCTATCATCTCCTACCGTCGTTTTTCGTACCACCTTCACACCCATCAAATCAAGCTCTTGACTTATCCAGTGACTGTTCGTATCGACGATTTGTCCGTAGAGTAATTCATCTCCAATTGCTATAATTTCTGCTCTGACGACTTTCATTAATTGAGTATTATCGGACATTTGATTTTCTGAGAATTTTTGAAAAAAGTGTGGGGAAGAAGCGCTTTAAATAGACCACATAGGTTTCTTTTCCTCCTATGTAAACTTCCTCCTTTTTGGAATTCAATGCTTTAAATATTGCTTTAGCACAATCTTCTGGACTCATGCCATTTGCCTGAGCTTCGTCCATTTCATTAAGTGCCGAACCATCAGCAGTAAGTGCGTTGATTGAAACATTGGTTTTTATAAATCCTGGGCAAATCATGGTCACAGTGACGTTTTCCTCAAAAAGCTCTGCTCTTAAAGATTCAAAGAATCCATGCAGGGCGTGTTTTGAAGCTGCATAACTGGATCTAAATTGAGTTCCAAACTTTCCTACGAGTGAAGTGACTACTCCGAATTGACCTGATTTATTTTGTATGAAATGGGGGAGAAGGGCTTTTGTTAATCCCACTGTTCCAAAGAAATTCACTTCCATCAATTTTCGGTCTACTTCCAGTGTTGTTTCGTGAATCAGAGATCGTTGACTGATTCCTCCATTATGAAGCATGATATCTATTTTTCCAAACGCCTGGATAGCTTCCTTTGTTTTTGAAGGAAAAGAACCCTGATCAATCAAGTCCAAAGGCAAGACATAGCATCGTTCTGGAAAAGTGCAAGACTTTTTGACACTTACTAATGCCTCTTCATTTCTGGCGGATAAGATGACATTGTATCCTTTTGAATTGAATAATTTAGCAGCTCCTTCTCCGATCCCTGAGGATGCACCAGTGATCCAGATAGTTTGATTAGGCATTTTCTTTTTGGATTCTTTCGTAGTTTACAAATGAAAATGAATATTGATGTTTTTCATCCTTTGGGTGAAATTCACGGAAAGTCTCCTTCCACTCTTCCCTGCTAAACTCAGGGAAATAAGTATCTCCTTCTGGAGAGACATCCACTTCGGTGAGTAATAATTCATCGGCAAGGTTTATAGTCTGATTGTAAATCTCACCACCGCCAATTACATAGAGTGTATCTATTTGTAGTTTGCTTGCAAAAATAAATGCCTCTTCTACAGTTTGAAAAACATAATGGCCCTCAGGAACGGTGTAATTTTTATTTCTGGTGACAACTAAGTGAGTCCGGTTGGGTAGAGGATTCCCAAGTGACTCAAAAGTTTTTCTCCCCATCAAGATGTAATGTCCTGAAGTAATAGATTTAAACCGTTTGAAATCTACTGGTAATCTCCAGACTAAATCATTTTCCTTTCCAATGACATTGTTCTTTGCCAAAGCTGCAATAAGTGAAATCTTCATTTTTTAATCTTATATGTCATGAAGATAACACGCCTCAGTGCTTTAAAAAATAATTAAAGTCAGAATTACTGTTGCTTCATACTTTGCATCATGTTTGGATAATCTGACATTTTGAAAGTCTTGGGCTGTGATGCTTGTATATCAATCACTTTCATCATTACCTCAGATCCATCTGTAGATGTGAAATCCATTTCCATGAAATTTCCTTTTGGCATATTTGCAAAATGGTCAGCATATTTTTCCTGCATTTTGCTACTTGCAAATGGACTGTTACTGCTCCAAAATGAATTTGATCCATTGATCAGATCTTCTGTAATCCAATAGGTACCTTGACCATCTTCACTTTTTACAAAATATTCGTCACAGGTATAGCCAAGGATTTCTTTTGTATTGCCTGTTTTTTCAATTTTAAAATTTGACTCTTCTACTGAGACTGCGGTATCATCTAAGACATCATCAAAATCCAATTTATAGGCAAAACTGTTTTTTGTCTCCTCATTATCCATCAATAGAATGGAAGCTTTATTTTCCATATCAAAGATCATGGTGGTAATGGTGCTTGGATTCTTTGGGTCTGAAATTTCCATACCTGTGTACTCCGAATTTTGACCTAAATAAGATTTCATAGTCATTGGATCCATAGATTTACCTTTTTCATCTTTTGTCTGAAGTTCCATTGTCACGAATCCAGTGAACTCATAAGAATCTGCTGTGGGCACTTCTTCTCCTATTCCAGCTAAAATCTTGTCCATATCGAAATTGACTGGAGCTCCCTGAGCATCCTCACCATAAAGTCCCGCCAATTGTTTTTCGAGTTGACGAGCCATCATCTTCTGAGCTTCCTCTTCGACCTTTTGTTCAATGGCATTTTCCATTCCCTGGGATGCCGCTTTCTTTAATTTCTTGATAAATTGAGCTTCTGAGGCAGTTGAAAGCCCAAATAGTGAGGAAAAAAGCAAAATTTTAATTCCAATAGTTTTCATAATGGATAGATTTAAAAGTGAATGAATAACAATTCAAGTTCTAAAAAATCAATTGAATATTGAAATAATTACGAATTTATCTTGCAAGCAAAATTATTTAAGCTGGCTCCTAAATCTCTAAACTTATTAGTAATCTCAGCTTGAAATTTAGTAGTTCGAGAAGTACTGATTAAAAATTATACCCTCTCAAAAAATCACCAATATTCATTCGCTTTTTTCCTTCCAATTGAAGCTCTAAAATTTCCAATACTCCATCTCCAGTTTGAAACTTCAGAAAGGTCTTTCCATCTGTGCTATAACCCCCAACTTCCGTTTTTGATAAATTGCTCTCTGACACTGCGGTTTTAAAAATCTTACAGTTTTTTCCATCCAAACTGGTCCATGCTGCGGGATAAGGAGAGAGTCCACGCACCAAATTGTGGATAGACTCTGCAGAATTCCCCCAATTGATTTCACAGGTCTCTTTGAAGATCTTCGGAGCATGGTGGATTGCTTTGGATTCGTCCTGAACTTGAGGAAATACTTTATTCTCGGCAATTGCTTCTACCGTCCTCAAGACCAGTTCTGCCCCTTTGGACATCAGTTTTTCATACACAGAGCCCAAATCATCTTCTGGAAGAATAGCTACTTTTTCCTGAAATATGATGCTTCCCGTGTCGATCTCATGCTTGAGGAAAAAAGTCGTAACACCTGTTTCTTTTTCGCCATTAATAATAGCCCAATTGATTGGTGCCGCACCTCGATAATCGGGTAGAAGGGAGGCATGTAAATTAAATGTTCCGATAGGTGGCATATTCCAGACGGATTCCGGAAGCATTCTAAAGGCCACCACAATTTGAAGATCGGCATCCAAAGCCTTCAATTCAGCCTGGAACTCTGGTGATTTAAGATTTGTGGGTTGAAGTACCTTTAGGCGAAGATTTTCGGCAGCTTCCTTGACAGGTGAAGGAATTAATTTCTGACCTCTTCCTTTGGGTTTATCGGGAGCGGTAATCACCCCCACTACATTCCAGCCATTTTTCACTAAAATTTCAAGTGAAGGAACCGCAAACTCCGGAGTTCCCATATATACAATTCGTAAATCCTTTTTCATATTATAACTTGAAACTGCTCCTTTTAATTTGTGTTTATACTTTAATTGATACTTTCATAAAAAATATAAAATAATCTGAAATTCAATTATTTATAAATCAGATATTTATTTCTCATAGCTTTGTATTCTTCGAGATCAGACTGCCAAGAAGCTTTGATTTCTGATTCAGTTTTCCCTTCCAAGATCATCTTTTTCAACTCATCTGTCCCAGCTAGAGTATTGAAATAATTTGTGAAAAAAGCTTTTCCTTTTCCTGATTTCTGAAAAGCATCCATTAGATATTTCAAAGTGAACTGGTGGCTGAGTGGTTCATTTCTTAAATCAACCCCATAGCAAAGTTTGTCCTGAAGTGGGGGTGTTTTAGACATCCCATCAATAGATACTGGAGTGAAAGTAAAATCGCCAAAAGCAGGATCAGGATAGCCATAAACCTGGAATGGAAAGTAAGTTCCCCTACCTAGCGAGACGATAGTTCCCTCAAAAAAGCATGTGCTAGGATACAATCGTATTGAAAGATCATTAGGAAGGTTGGGAGAAGGCTTTACAGGTAGGTTATATGTTTTATCATGAGACCAATTGGCTACTGGGATAACCTTAAGGTTTGCAGTCAACCCGCCTTTTAGCCATTTCTCACCGTTGATCATTTGCGCTAATTCACCCACCGTCAACCCGTGTACGACTGGGATTGGATGCATTCCTACAAAGCTTTGAAATCCTTCTTTTAATACCGGTCCATCAATGTAACTGCCATTTGGATTGGGTCTGTCAAAAATAATGACCTCTTTGCCATTTTCTGCTGCAGTTTCCATGACATAATGCATCGTAGAAATGTATGTAAAGAATCGTATTCCTACATCCTGTAAATCAAAAATGATCACGTCGAGATCCTTGAATTGTTCTGCAGTAGGTTTTTTATTATTTCCGTACAAAGAAATGATGGGCAATCCGGTTTTTTCATCAATCGTGTTATCGACTTTTTCTCCAGCATCGGCTTTGCCTCGAAATCCGTGCTCTGGAACAAATACTTTTTTAAGATCTACACCTTCCTCCAAAAGAAAGTCGACCACATGTTTTCCAGGTGTATTGGTAAGAATACTGGTCTGATTTGCAACGATTCCCACCTTTTTACCTTTCAGCAAAGGAAGGTAAAGAGATGCCTGGTCAGCTGCAGGTAAAATACTGCTTTGCTGCGCTGGATAATTGAAAGCTGAGAAAAATAAAGCGGTACATAAACCGAAAATGGAAATAAAGGATGTTAGTTTCATTTGCTTCATGCTATTTTGCGTTCAGATTAAACAAATTAAAGCAGTCAATTGAACCTTTCCTATTTCATTGCCAAAAGAATCAGCTTTAAAGGCTCTGGAGGGTTTTCGGTGACCATCCATCGGATCGCTGTCGGAAGTCTTGCTTTAGGGCTTGCCGTTTCTATTATAGCCTTTATGGTTCTTGGAGGTTTCCAAAATACCATTTCTGAAAAGGTTTATGGATTTACAGGGCATTTTCAAGTGCAGCGCTTTACAATGAGCAATGCTTTTGAGGAAGCTCCGTTTTCCCTTAATTCTGATTTTTTAAGAGATTACCCCACCTTATCTTTTATCAAAGGTGTTCAGTCTTTTGCTCATAAAGCTGCTTTGATCAAAGGAGAAGACGAGGTGGAAGGTGTATTGATGAAGGGCGTAGGAGCCGATTTTGACAGCCTGCGTTTCAAGCCTTATTTGAAAGAAGGAAGATTGCTTCAAATTCCTGATTCAGGAACTTCCAATGAAGTGATGCTAAGTTCTTTTATTGCAAATAAGCTAAATCTGAAAGTCGGCGATAGAATCACTTTGTATTTTGTACAGGAGCCACCAAGATATCGGCGGGTAGAGGTTGTGGGGATTTTTCAAACTTATCTTGAAAACTTCGATGAAAAGATCATCATCGGTGAAATCCAAACGATTCGAAATTTGAATAATTGGCAATCAGACCAAGTGGGAGGATTGGAGATTTTTGTAGATGATTTTAGAAATCGAAAATCTTATTTTACTGATATTGAGTCTATAATGGATTTTGACTTAAAGTTGATTGATAGTCAAGATAAGTTTGTTGAGATTTTTGATTGGTTGATATTATTGGATACCAACGTGTATGTGTTCATCAGTCTAATTGGCTTTGTCGCAATTTTCAATATGGGGGCTGTACTCTTTATTTTGATCATGGAGCGTACACAAATGATTGGGATTTTGAAATCACTTGGTGCATCTAACCGACAAATTCGTCGTATTTTCTTTTGGAATGGAATCAATATTTTACTCCGGGGAATTATTATTGGAAATGTAATAGGATTAGGACTAGGGTTTATTCAAGATCAGTTTAGGTTTATTCCACTTGATCCAAATAGTTATTACATGAATTATGTACCGATCGATTGGAATTGGCCAGTTTTCTTACTGATCAATATCGGAATTGTGATTTTGACAGCCCTAGTACTTTGGATCCCGGTAATGGTGATCTCAAAAGTTGATCCGATTAAATCGATTCGCTTTGATTAAGCTGATAGGGTGAAAAAAGGCTTTTTATTTTCATCCAAATTACCCCAAGAACAGCCTCTTTGAAGATGCCGCTGCTCATTTTTGAAGTGCCTTTAGTGCGGTCTGTAAAAATAATTGGTACTTCAGTTATTTTGAAACCAAGTTTCCAGGCAGTGAATTTCATTTCAATCTGAAATGCATACCCTATAAACTTAACTTCTTTCAATTTGATACCTTTTAAGACGCTTCTATGGTAGCATTTGAATCCTGCTGTGGCGTCTTTGACTGGTAGTCCTGTGATGAAGTTAACATAGACGCTGGCAAAATAGGACATCAACACTCTTCCTATTGGCCAATTGACTACGTTCACCCCAGTAATATATCTTGACCCTATAGCCAAATCATATCCTTGAACTGCACATGCTTCATATAGCCGGATTAGATCATCAGGATTGTGTGAAAAATCGGCATCCATCTCAAAAATATAATCATAATTATTCTTCAATGCCCATTCAAAACCAGTGATATAAGCAGTACCTAATCCTAGTTTTTCTGCCCGCTCGATTAGAAAAAGCCGGTTAGGAAACACCTTTTGAAGAGATTTGACAATGGTAGCAGTCCCATCTGGACTTCCATCATCAATGATCAGCAATTCAAATTCACCATCCAAATTCATCACTTTTAATATCATATCGCTGATATTTTCCAGCTCATTAAAAGTGGGGATTATAACGAGTTTTTTGTGGTTCATAGGGTTAAGCAAGCCCAAAAGTAAGGTAATGCAATCATTTTTTAAGAATGGTCCATATAAATTTTGGTTAAAGTTTAGCTTTGTCAAAAAATTGAACTATGCAAAAACCTGTTGCTATCGTCAGCTACTTTTCTGTTGGAGCCTATGATACGAATACGGTGGATGAGGATAAGATTCTTTCTCAGGTCCTTACCGAATTAAATATCCCTAATGAGATTGTTCCTTGGTCTACCCCAGACGAAGATTGGTCTCGGTTTTCTTTTTTGTTGATCAAATCAGTTTGGGATTATTTTGATTTTTATCTGGAATTCCTGGATTGGGTCAAGCACATAAAATCCTTGGATTTACCAGTGTTGAACGACTTGGATTCCATATTATGGAATTCTGACAAAACTTATTTGCTGGAAATTCAGGAAAAAGGCTTCCCGGTTATTGCTGGAAAATTACTTGAAAAAGGAACCAAGTTTAATGGTGAAGCTTTCAAGGAATCAATGAAATCAGATACCTGGGTCATAAAGCCCTTGGTAAGTGGTGGGGCTAAAAACACCTTAAAAATCAAAGCAAATGATTGGAAATCTCAGGAGAAAAAAATAAACGATCTTCTTCAAACAGAATCCTTTTTGATCCAACCATTCATCAAAGAAGTAGCTGAAGTAGGAGAGTATTCCTTGATCTTTTTTAATGGCAAATTTTCCCATACGGTGCTTAAAACTCCTGCAAAAGATGATTTTAGAGTCCAGCATTACTTCGGTGGGACTATCGCTACGATTCAGCCTTCGGCAAAAATGCTGGATTCCTGTCAAAAACTTGTCGATGAATTCGCTTCCGATAGCCTTTATGTCAGGGTTGATGGGGTAGAGGTCGATGGTGTGTTTCATCTGATGGAACTGGAGATGATCGAACCCTACTTATTTTTGGTTCTGGATGAAAAAGCTATTCCAAACTACAAGGAAGCTTTGAGAGAAAGATTGAAGTAAGAATTTAAAGGTATATCTGCAATTATACTAATAGGGAAATTTCATTGGATTTTTGGGCTGGAAGACAGATGACCGAAGACCGAAGTTTGCCAAAACGGAACTTCAATCGGACTTTTATCCCGTTAAATCAAGCTACTGTTAAGAAAGCTGATAATTATAAAGAATAATTTGGTTATCCACATTGATTCCAGTTGGCTTATTTTCTGGATATAAGACTAATGACGTAATGACAGCGGCCTAAAACCCAGAGCTTAATTTAATTATTTGTTGGGTTAAGACATTTGTTTGCCTAAAAGCGGATAAAAATTTAAATACAGACTTCAGCTTGGTTTCTAGCATACTCGCTGCCTTTTGAGGCGGCGAGTTGGAGGATTTGACAACCCGCATCATCACCCAGCTTTGCCATGCAATAGCCTTTTTTGGCAAGTGCCTCGATATGGTTGGGATTAGCCTTTAAAACAGCTTCAAAATCATCCAAAGCCCATTCTATATAGCCAGCTTTCATTAGCGCAAAACCTCGGTTATATTTTCCTACAGTATTATCCGGTTCTAACTGTACATAGGAATTAAACGAAGCAGCACAGCCTAGGACATCCCCTCGGAGCGCTCTCGCCATACCTTGATAATAATACACTTTGGCAAATTTTGGATTTAGATCTTTAGCCATTTCGAGAAAATTCTCCGCAGATTCATATTTTTCAAGCATCAGATGTGTTCTGCCAACTAAGTAAAGAATATCAAAATCTTCATAATCTAAGGTTGCCGCCCGAAGTAAGTACAGTTCGGCCTCTTTATATTTCTTTTGTTCAAATAGAATTTTACCCAATCCTGCAAAAGCTTGTGCATATTCAGAATCCAAATCGATGATTCGCTCATAATCTGATTTTGACTTTTCGATTTCACCAAGTTCCTCATAGGATCTAGCTCGAATATGAAGCGCTTTTAAATCTGTTACATGAAAAAATAGATAGGCATTCAATTCTGAAACAGCTTCCTCATAATTCCCCTTTTCATACAATTTTTCGATAGAATTGAGATCTTCTGAACAAGATGAGACTGTGAAAAGTAACAGCGATATAGTTATGATATGTAGAAGTCGTTTCATAACTAAATAAAGGCAAAAAAAAGACTCAGTAAAAATTATTGATGTTAAATTTTACTGAGACTGTTATATTTTAGAGTACTCCCTTGGTACTAGGCAGTTGATTGATATTTCTAGGGTCCCGCATCACCGCCATTTTAATAGCACGGGCAAGTGACTTGAACATTGCCTCGATCTTATGATGTTCATTATCTCCTTCTGCTTTGATATTCAAATTACACTTTGCCGTATCAGAAAATGACTTGAAGAAATGATAGAACATTTCAGTAGGCATATCTCCAACTTTTTCGCGACTGAATTTCGCATCCCATACGATCCATGGTCTTCCACCAAAATCTATTGCAACCTGCGCAAGGACATCATCCATCGGAAGAAGAAAACCATAACGGTAGATTCCCTTTTTATCACCAAGCGCTTTCAAATAGGCTTCACCAAGCGCTAAGGCAGTGTCTTCAATCGTATGATGCTCATCAATATGAAGGTCACCATTTACTTTAATTTCTAAATCTGTGCTTCCATGCTTGCCTAATTGCTCCAGCATATGATCGAAAAAGTGAAGTCCAGTGGAAATGTTACACTGACCACTTCCATCCAAATTCAATTTAATTCGGATATCAGTTTCAGATGTTTTTCGAATAACTTCAGCAGCACGAGGAGGCATTTTCAAAAATTCATAAATCGCATCCCAATCAGTAGTAGTAAAGTCTGCTTCCTCTGCCTGTTCACCAATGAAGATTGACTTTGAACCTAGATTTTTAGCAAGTTGAATATCAGTCAATCGATCTCCGATTACATAGGAATTAGCAAGATCATATTCTTCAGAGAAATATTGTGTGAGTAATCCTGTCCTTGGTTTTCGAGTAGGTGCATTTTCATGCTCAAAGGTTTTATCTACGTGGATAGCTTTGAAAATTATATTCTCCTGCTCCATCGTCTTAAGCATTTTGTATTGAGCTGGCCAAAAGTCTTTCTCGGGAAAAGAATCTGTACCCAAACCATCCTGATTGGTCACCATAACTAACTCATAGTCAGTTTCCTCTGCTATTTTCCTCAAGTTCGAGATTGCTTTAGGTAGAAACTCCAATTTTTCCAGACTATCTACCTGAAAATCTGTAGGTGGTTCCTTGATTATTGTGCCGTCTCGGTCGATAAATAATACTTTCTTCTTCATCGATATTTTATTTTTTGGAGGAAAAGATTTTAGAAAGTGCTTCAATCAAGCGCTCATTCTCAGTTCGGGTACCAACAGTGATCCGAAGGCAGTCTTCACAAAGGATTACTTTTGATCGATTCCTGACGATAACCTTCTGATCGATCAACTCATCATAAACCAAATTTGCATTTGGCATTTTAACCAAAAGGAAGTTGGCATCTGAGGGATAAATTTTATTTACAAAGTCCAAGGATTCTAATTTTGTTTTTAGAAACTCTCGCTCTACAAGAATGTCTTTGACCATGGCTTTTACTTTCTCATAATTATCCATCGCCGCCAAAACTGTCTCCTGAGTCAAGCCTGAAATATTATAAGGAGGCTTGATCCGGTTTAGAATCTTGATCAGATCTTTGGAAGCGAAAGCCATTCCCAGTCGGAGGGAAGCCAAGCCCCAAGCCTTGGAGAAGGTCTGCATTACGAGCAGATTCTTGAAATTCTTTAACTCTGTAGTGAAGCTTGGCTCATCGCTAAAATCACTATAAGCCTCATCCACTACAACCAATCCTTTGAACTTCTTCAAGAGATGCAAAATGTCTTCTCGATTGACCTTATTTCCACTTGGATTATTTGGTGAGCAAATAAAGATGATCTTGGTATGCTTATCTACTTCATTGAGAATTTTGTCAGTTCTAAGCTGAAATTCTGCTGTAAGCGGTACTTTTCTAACATCCACATCGTTGATCGAAGCACTCACTTCATACATCCCGTAGGTAGGAGGGAGAAGGATTACATTATCTTTTCCAGGATTACAAAAGGCTCTAAAAAGCAAGTCTATTGCCTCATCTGATCCATTTCCCAGGAAAATCTGCGAAGGTTTTACTTCCTTGATTTCAGCTATTTTCTGCTTCAGTTCCTCTTGATATGGATCTGGATATCGGTTGAAATCCTGATCTGTAATCGAACCAAAAGGATTTTCATTTGCATCCAAAAAGACCCCTTCTTTGCCGGTATATTCATCACGGGCAGAAGTATAAGCCTGTAAAGTTGCGATGTGTGGTCTAAGTAATTTCTCTAATTTGAAGCTCATTTTTTCTTTGATTTCAAATAATTTAATCGGATAGTAACAGCATTTTTATGAGCATCCAAAAGCTCATTTTCAGCCATGATTTCAACAGTAGGCCCTAGATTTCTAATTCCTTCTTCAGAAATTTTTTGATAAGTGATTTTCTTCAAAAAGCTATCCAATGAGACCCCACTGTAATTTCTTGCATAACCATAAGTTGGCAAGGTGTGGTTTGTCCCGGAGGCGTAATCACCTGCGGACTCAGGGGTGTAGTTTCCAATGAAAACTGATCCGGCATTGTATATTCCTTCTATCGCTTCTTCCTCATTTTCTACACTGATGATAAGGTGCTCAGGCGCATATTGATTAATGATTTCCAGAGCCATAGAGGTAGAATCCAAAACTACCGCTACAGAGTTTGAGAGGGCCTTTTTTGCAATATCTTTTCTGGATAGGGTTTTCAATTGTATCTCAACTTCCTTAAGTACTCTTTTAGCGAAGGACTCCGAGTTTGTAATCAAGACTACTTGAGAATCTACTCCATGCTCTGCTTGAGAAAGTAAATCAGAAGCTACGAAAGATGGAATAGCCGTTTCGTCTGCATATACTAAAACCTCAGAAGGTCCCGCCGGCATATCTATGGCCACACCATATTTGGTTGATAACTGCTTCGCAGCAGTCACATACTGGTTTCCAGGACCAAAGATTTTATCAACTTGAGGGACTGATTCTGTTCCAAAAGTCATGGCAGCAATAGCTTGTGCTCCGCCAGCTTTCACGATTTTGTCGATTCCGATAAGTTTTGCGGTATAAAGAATTGCTGGGTGAACTTTTCCTTCACGATTTGGAGGAGTACAAAGTACGATCTCTGAGCATCCGGCTAATTTGGCAGGAACGCCTAACATCAACACGGTGCTAAATAGGGGAGCGGTTCCTCCCGGAATATAAAGTCCTACTCGTTGGATTGGAACGCTTTTTCTTCGGCATACCACTCCTGGCATTACTTCCTGGATCAGTTCGGGTGTCGCTTGCGCTGCATGAAAGCGTTCTATGTTGTCTTTTGCCACTTGGATTGCAGTTTTCAATTCAGGGGAAACAAGCGCTTCACCTTCATTGATCTCTTCAGTTGAAACTAAAAGGGATTTTAATTGAATATGATCGTATTCTAAAGCAAATTTAAGTAGTGCTTTATCTCCATTTTGCTCCACTTTTTTCAAAATGGGCTTAACAATTTTATTGATAGCTTTGGTTTTAAAGGTTGGTCTGGCCAATTCCTTTTTCCAAGTGTTCTTTACCGGATTAAGTAGAATTTTCATACTTGAGAGATTCTGGTTGAATTTTTTCTGAAAGCTGAAATCAAATGATCATTTTTTCAATAGGAACTACTAAGATCCCTTCTGCACCGGCTTCTCGAAGCTCCTCGATATTTTCCCAGAATTGATCCTCCTGCAGAACCGAGTGTACGGAAGACCAACCTGGCTGTGCCAATGGTAGAATCGTAGGGCTACGCATACCTGGAATCAAACTGATGATTTTATCAATCGATTCATTGGGTGCATTTAATAAGACATACTTATTGCTTTTTCCTTTTTGAACCGCATTCATCCTGAAAAGGAGCTTTTCAACAATGGCCTTTTTCCAGTCAACAAGGTTTTTGTTTGCAATTAGTACTGCTTCAGATTTGAAGATTTCCTCGACTTCTTTCAGACCATTCATCATCAAGGTAGATCCTGAGCTGACGATATCACAGATCCCCTCAGCCAAACCAATGCTAGGGGCGATCTCTACCGAACCACTAATCTCATGAATTGCTGCGTTTATTCCTTCTTTATTCAAGTAGTCCCCTAAAATTTTGGGATAGGAAGTGGCGATGTTTTTTCCTTCGAAATAGGAAACGCCAGTATATGCCTGTCCTTTGGGAATGGCTAATGAAAGTCTGCATTTGGAAAAGCCTAATTTCTTCAAGGTGACAACTTCTTTGTCCTTTTCCACTAATTCATTTTCTCCTACAATCCCCAAGTCAGCCACTCCGTCGGCTACATAGCCTGGGATATCATCATCTCGAAGAAATAGAAATTCGATTGGAAAGTTGGTGGAAGTGGACTTGAGTTTCCCGGTTCCATTATAAAATTTGATACCACATTCTTTGATGAGGCTAAGTGAATCGTCGGATAGTCTGCCGCTTTTCTGCACGGCAATACGGATTATTTGTTCCATGTTGGCATTTACGCTAAGTATTAAAAGAGGTGAAGTAAATTTTGGCGAACCGCAGAATCCCTGTCATCGACGGCGCCGGGTAGTAAAAAACATTCCTTAAACGGAATGATGGAAATGATGCAGCAAATGCGATTGCTGGCAGCCAGATAAAAATACACTATTTCTAGTCTTGTTTTCCATTGTTGTTTGCAAATATAGGGATGGGGTCACAAGATACAAATCCATTCCTACTATAATTTGTTTGAAAAAATTGACGGGTAGTAAATAAATCCGATTTCAATATTCATATTTTTATTTCTGACCATTTCAGCCTTGGGCGGCTTAAAGAACCCATGACAAAACCATGCAAACTTCAAAAAGAACTCCTGTTTTTCTAGGCACAGTTGTATCCTGGATGCTTTTCGCCTTTATCGCTTTGGGCATGTGGGGTTGTCCTACTTACAATGTTTGGCAACAGGAAATGAGCGGAAGAGCAGAATTTGCCAAAGCAGAACAAAACCGTAGGATCCTAATCGAGGAGGCAGCTGCCAATCTGGAAGCTGAGAAACTCAATGCTCAAGCTGAAATCGAACGTGCCAAAGGTGCGGCCGAAGCTATCAAAATCGAAAATGGATCTATCTCCGAAAAGTATATCCAATACCTTTGGGTAAGGCAGCAGAAGAACCTTGGGGATAAGACAGTAATCTATATCCCTACAGAAGCAAATCTTCCGATTCTCGAAGCAGGAAGACTGCCAAAGATCCCGAACTATTCCGATCCAGAAAATTAATTTATTCAATCATAATAGGCTCAGATCTTCGGATTTGAGCTTTTTTTATTTACTACAAAGGCCACGAAGGTTGTTTTAACTGTTGGCTAATATAGGAGAAAACATAGCTTTATTTTCTATCTCGCTAGATAGCCATCGAGTCTCCCAATCTCTTTTCCTAAACCTTAATCCCTAATTACAAAAATACTTTTAACCATAATTTTCACGAAAGATTTTTGCTCCAAGAATTGTCTTGGTTAGTTTCTTCACAAAGCGAAAACCTGATAAAAAATTTTCTGAGATAGGAGCTAGTACTCCAGAAAATTCCATCCTTGAATTATTTTCCATATTTTAAGTTTTTGGAAAAGCTTGGAGAAAGGAGCAATTCAAAATTAGCCACTTAATTTTCTGCCTAGTTCTATCAACCTTTAGCTAAAAACCCAAAGATGACTAAAGCGAATTACATCGTGATGACCGCCCTAATTGTTGCATTAGGAGGTCTCCTAATGGGCTTTGACGCCTCTGTAATCTCAGGTGTGGTCAAGTTTATTGAACCAGAATTTAACCTTACTTCGCTTGAAATAGGTTGGTCTGTCAGTTCACTCACTTTGACAGCCACACTTGCCATGCTGTTGGCTGGTCCTTTAAGTGATCGATACGGTCGACGTTTGGTTTTGAGATATGCAGCAATACTTTATGCCATTTCTGCCATTGCCTCTGCATTAGCACCTACCTTTTGGTTTTTGGTAGTAGCTCGAATGATTGGAGGTTTTGGTGTCGGGGCTTCCTTGATTTTAGCTCCTATGTACATTGCTGAAATTGCCCCTCCAAAAATTCGTGGAAGAATGGTTTCCTTTAATCAATTAAATATTGTAATTGGAATTTCCCTAGCCTTTTTCACCAATTATCTGATTCTAAAATATGGTACTTCGGATGCTGGCTGGGCAAAAACATTGATGTTGGGAGAATACCAATGGCGCTGGATGTTAGGCTTGGAAACCTTACCAGCTGTGCTTTATTTTCTGGGTTTATTCTTCGTTCCAAAAAGTCCACGATGGCTCATTATGAAGGGGGAACTAGATCAGGCCAAAAAAGTAATGAGCCAATTTAATTCTGAGGAGCAAGTAAAACAGGATTTGGAAGCGATACAGCAAAGTATTGAGAAGGATAAATCCAAAAAGAAGGAATCCTTTGCCGAACTGTTAAATCCTACACTCAGGTTAGTCCTTACCATAGGAATAGTGGTGTCCGTGCTTCAGCAAATCACCGGGATCAACTCGGTCTTTTTCTATGCCCCCATGATCTTTGAGCAATCAGGAATAGGTACAGATGCTTCTTTTGTTCAGGCGATTTTGGTTGGTTTGGTCAACCTGGCGTTTACTGTATTAGCGATTCTTTTCATAGATAAACTGGGACGGAAACCTCTGCTTATATTTGGAGTGGCCGGGATTGTTATTTGCATGTTTATCCTAGCTTATGGGTTTAATTCGGCTACTTACACCCTGCCAAAGGATTCGCTGACTGAGTTGGTCGATGCTGAAAGTAAATTAAAACTGGAAAGCCTTTCAGAGATTACCTACACCGACGATACCGGCTTCAAAGCGGCCATCGTAGATGCGATCGGTAAGGAGAAAGCCACGGAATATTCGGCAGCATTGATTACCGCTGCGATCAAGATGAACCCAACCTTAATTCTTGCTGGAATCATTGGCTTTGTAGCCTCATTTGCGATTTCTATCGGACCAGTGATGTGGGTGCTATTTAGTGAGTTGTTTCCCAATTGGATCCGAGGAATTGCCATCTCTTTTGTAGGATTGATCAACTCAGCTGTCAGTTTTATTGTGCAGTTGGTTTTCCCTTGGGAACTGGAGGTGTTGGGAAGTGCGACGACATTCTTGATTTATGGGATTTTTGCACTACTTGGACTTGTGTTTATTATCAAAGTGGTTCCAGAAACCAAAGGAAAATCGCTTGAGGAATTAGAGGAGATGTTGGTATCAAAGTGATGATTTGATGGTTTTTTAACCACGGAGTTCGCAGAGGTTTTCACGGAGTTCGCATAGGATAGAATTCGAAAATTGAAAAATTCAGATAAACATCATCTTCATAGAAGCTCCAAAGTAGCGCTCTGTTTGTAGCCCCGGCCCCGATAGTTATCGGGGTCAACCCGGGGTAATCGAAATGCCAAATCTCCCCGTCTTCTCCGCAGGATTCGTTTTACTATGAGCTACGCCCATGGTCATGAATGGTTCAGTGCCTTCTGCACCGAGTACAAATTAGTTTTGAGTTAATTTTTCAATTTTCAAATCTTTCAATTTTTAAATTAAAAACCTTCGTGGTTAAAAAAATTCGTGGTTAAAAAAAACTATTCTTCACCTTGCAAATATTCCTTAATCCCTTCATATGTAAACTCAGCGATCTTTTGGTAGCCAAGGTCGGAAGGGTGGATGCCGTCAGTGGAGAAAAAGTCAGGGACTAAGTCCAAAGAGATTTCCTGGAAGATTAAGCGGTTGTTTTTTGAGGCGAGTTTTTTCATTTCATTTCTTAAAAACTCCCGCTGTCGGTACAAATAGCTTTTCATCAAGGAAGAAAATGCAGGGAAGAGATGAACTGGAGGAATATCAGCAAGGTATATCCATTTAGGTTCAAATTGGGTTTGAAGGCTTGCTACAAGACTTTGGAGCGATTTATAAAAAGCACTGGGATTGGTTAGTTTAAAGCAGTCATTGGCTCCCAAAAAAAGTAGAATTCCCTCTTTGGTAGAATTGAGTTCTGCTAAGTCAGACTTGAAATGTGGTAAAACTTCCCCCACTCGAATCCCATTCTTGCCCAAATTATAAAAGCTATATTTTTCTAAGAATAACTGATGGAGATAGCTTGAAAGTGTAAACCCAGCAGCGCTTGCACCCACGCCAGCGGCTGTGGACTCGCCTAAAATCAAGATAGATTGCTCTTGACCAGCTAGAAATACTTTTTCGGATTGAGGAGAGAGTTTAGGTCCAGTCTTGCTGATCTTACCTGCTTCATAGATTAGGTAGGGGAGCAAGGGAAAAAGTCGGGATTGAAAAAGTAAGTAGGAGGGGTTGATGCCAGCCATCAGCCCCCTGCTTTTTTGGCTTTGTATCCTTCTGCCTGAAGAATCTCAACCACCTTATCCCGATGATCTCCTTGGATAAGGATCTCGCCATCTTTGGCAGAACCGCCTACGCCGCATTTGTTTTTCAGAAGTTTACCGAGGAGTGCTAGTTCAATCTCGTTCCCAATAAAACCCTCGACCAAAGTAACCTTCTTTCCTGCTCTTGCTTTTTTATCCAGCATGACCTTGAGGTTTTGCTGATTTGGTGCTAAAGTTTCCTGATCTTCTGATGAAGGAGTTTGAAATTCGAACTCATCACTGGTCGAATAGACCATCCCGTCACGCTTTTTCCAGTCGTTATTTTTCTTCGCCATAGCTGATTGTTTGATACCCATTACGGTTGTCGGTTGTTAGTTGTCGATTATCCGTTGACTTTATTGACTATAACCTTCCAACTTTATACTTAAAACTTCCTACTTCCAACCTCCAGCTTCTTATTTCGTCTTAAATGTCCAAACAGGTCTTTTAGAATGATTTACCACGTCTTCGGCGATACTTCCCGTAATCAAATGTATAAATCCTGTCCGGCCATGAGTGGCCATAGCTATTAAATCGGCATTTACATCTTCAGCAAATTCGATAATACCACTTTCTTCTGAATTTGAATTATAGATCTCTGCTGTAACATCATTGAATCCATATTTATGGGCAAAGGCTCTAATTCTTTTTATGGAATCCCTGCTGGTTTCGAAATTTCCTGGGGTATTTACAATAACAAAATAAAGTTGCGCGTCCAAAAGATCCTGAAGTCGTTTCATCCGGGAAGCAACCTCATCATTATCTTCCCTAAAATCACTCGCAAAAACGATTTTATTCAAATCATCTGGGGCTACAGCTGATTTTATGGTGATGACTGGACAGGAGGCAGTGCGGACAATTTTTTCTGTGTTGCTTCCTATTAGAACCTCTTCGATTCCACTAGTTCCTTTTGAACCCATCACGACCAGATCTGGATTTTCCTCATTGATCGATTCTGAAATGTTTTTGAAGGCATTTCCAAGTTTGATTTTTGCAGAAAAGGTAAAAGCATCAGAGAGATACTTTTCTTTTAATTCATCAATTTGAGATTTCCTTTTGTTCATCAGTTCTATGAAGAAAATCTGATTTTCCATATCTGGCATCATTTCACCTCCTCCCATTGTACCTACTGTAGTTGAGGTTGGGACTTCCATGACATGTACTACTTCAAGATGTACGTTATTGAATTTCTTGGCGATGGCAACGGAAAAGTCTAACGCATAATTTGCCTGCTCAGAAAAGTCGAAAGGAATAAGAATCTTGGTCATAATTCTGGATTTTTAGTTTCTCCAAATTACCTGAAAATGGAGAACAAAAAAAGGATTTTTATCAGCTTTTGCCCAAATAAAAAAAACCGATCAATTCCAGATAAGGATTTAAATGGTACTTGAAATACAACTCTAAAAGCTAAGTCTTTGAGAAGGATTACTGACTTAGAGGTTAAAGTCTATTTGGATTTAAGAAAGAATTCTGTGTGGTCTTGTTTTCGACTTGAGGGTGAAAAAAATAAATTTTTAATTTTAGCCCATTACGTTTCGCGGCGACACGAACTGCGGCGAAATTAATTTTTTAATTTTCAAACCTTTCAATTTTGGAATTTTATCTTTTGTGTACTTGGCGATTAAAAAAAACTAGAAAAATATTAACCCTATTCCAAATAGGATTGTCCATAAAAGTGTGCTCAAAGCCATCTTTTTCAGATATGGATCAATGCTTTTAGAGTCTTTTCCTCTCTGTACTCCCAAACCTACTGCGATCATTATTGGTAAGGCCAGCAATGCTAAAAATGAACTCCATGATCCACTGCTAATTGCAAATATTCCAAGAGAAAGGTTTCCTCCCAGAATTAAAAACCAGTTGTATCGAATGGCAGCTTTCTTTCCAATTCTGACCGGGATCGATTTTTTACCGGCTGTAGAATCAGACTCTATATCCCTAATATTATTTATGTTGAGTACGGCAGTGCTAAATAATCCCAATGCTATGGCAATCCAAAGTGCATTAAAATCCAATGAAAGGCTATGAAGAAAAAAGGTGCCAAATACACCCAAAAGCCCAAAGAAGATGAATACGGATATGTCTCCCAAGCCGGCATAGCCATAAGGATTGCTTCCGGAAGTATAAGTGATTGCGGCCCAAATAGCAGCTAAACCCAAACCCAGAAAAATTCCAAAAAGCACCAGATTTTGAACTGCGAAGAAAAGCAATAGCAAACCAGAAATCAATGATAAAGCACCAAACAGATACATTGCTTTCTTCATTTCGGCAAGTGAAATCAATCCTGACTGTACGGCTCTGACAGGGCCTTGACGCTCTGCATGGTCGGCTCCATTTATTGTATCTCCGTAATCATTGGAGAGATTAGAAAGAATTTGGAGAAAAATGGTGGTCAATGAAGCTAATACCAGAATCTCCCAACGAAAGACATGGAGATTTGCTGCCAAAAAAGAACCGGCAAAAATACTAGCCAGTGCAAGTGGTAAAGTGCGAAGCCTGATTGCGTGCAACCAGGCTTCTTTTTTGGTATGAATAATAGCTTTCACTAAGTCAAATTGATCAATCAAACACCTACAAATTCAAGGATTTCTTCGTCCAAAGGAGCTACTGAAGAAGGCAAGAACTTGATTAATTCACCTTTCTCATCTATCAGATACTTACAGAAATTCCATCCTGGCTCTTTGTCATTCCAGCCATTCAGCTGAGGATCAGAAAGCCAACGGTAAAGAGGATGCTTGTCAAAACCTTTTACAGAGATCTTTTCAAACATTGGGAAAGTCACCCCATATTCTGTAGAGCAAAATTCTTTGATTTCTTCATTGCTGCCTGGTTCTTGGCCACCAAAATTATTTGCAGGGAAACCTAAAACAACAAGATCATCGCCATGAGCAGCATACAATTCTTGTAGGGCGGCATATTGATTAGTGTAACCACATTTGGAGGCTACATTGACAATCATGATTTTCTTTCCTTTGAAAGAACTGAAATCAACTTCTTTGCCGTTGATGTCTTTCATTTTGAAATCGTAAAAAGAGCTTTCCATTAAGTTTTCGGAATTTGAGGTGAGTTTGGAGTCCAGTCCTTCAGGACGAGTAGCAGGTTGCTGACACGCAAAGAAGATTGCCGAGATGATAATTAAGATACTTCTCATAGTTTATGGGCTTATAATTTTACATTCTTTCTGGTACTGAGATACCAAGTAAACTCATTCCTTTTTTGATTGTTTGAGCAGTAAGCTCGGAAAGTGCAACTCGGAAAGCTACTAGAGCCGGGTCATTTTCAAGGAAAATCGGAACATCTGCATAGAATCGGTTGTATTCTTTGGCCAAATCAAAAAGATATTGCGCAATGATGGAAGGAGAATAGGACTCTCCAGCCTGAGCAATTTTCTTTTCAAAATCATTCAAAAGGAAAATAAGTGCAGCTTCAGAATCTTCAACCTTGCTCACTTTAGAAAAATCTACCTGATTGTACTCAACGCCGATTTGCTTGGCTTTTCTTAAAATAGATGCGATTCGAGCATGCGAATATTGAATAAAAGGCCCTGTATTTCCCTGAAACTCGATGGATTCCTGCGGATTGAAAAGCATTCGCTTTTTCGGATCAACTTTAAGTAAGAAATACTTCAAGGCACCTAAGCCCAACATTTCATACAATTCGGTTGCTTGCTCAGGATTAAAGCCTTCGATTTTACCAAGTTCTTTGGTGTGGCTCTCTGCTGTATCCACCATTTCCTGCATCAATTCATCTGCATCCACGACAGTTCCCTCACGGGATTTCATTTTACCAGTGGGAAGATCTACCATTCCATAAGAAAGGTGAAAGAGTCCATCTCCATAAGAGCGTCCTAATTTCCGCATGATCTTATACAATACATCAAAGTGGTAATCTTGCTCATTACCAACGACATAAACAGACTTATTAATCTTGAAATCTTCGTACTTCAAATCCGCTGTTCCCATATCCTGCGTGATGTAAACCGAAGTGCCGTCACCACGCAGCACCAGTTTTTCATCTAATCCTTCTGCAGTCAAGTCTACCCAAACGGAACCATTTTCTTTTTTGAAGAAAACTCCTTTTTCAAGACCCTCTTCAACGATGTCTTTCCCTAAAAGGTAGGTGTCAGATTCATAATAAAACTTATCAAAATCGACCCCCATGCGCTTGTAGGTTTCATCAAAGCCAGCATAAACCCATTCGTTCATAAGTTTCCAAAGTGAAACGACTTCCTCATCATGCGCTTCCCACTTTCTTAGCATTTCCTGTGCTTCGAGTAGGATAGGAGCATTCTTTTTTGCGTCATCCTGACTTTGGCCTGAGGCTACTAATTCTGCGATTTGCTTTTTATATTCCTGATCGAAAATCACGTAATATTTTCCAGCCAAATGATCTCCTTTTAGGCCTGAACTTTCGGGAGTTTCTCCGTTTCCAAAGTGCTGGTAAGCAACCATGGACTTACAGATATGGATTCCGCGATCATTAACCAGATTGGCCTTGATGACCTCGTATCCATTGGCTTTCAGTATTTGGGAAACAGAATATCCAAGGAAATTATTTCGTAAATGGCCAAGATGGAGTGGCTTATTGGTATTTGGAGAGGAGTACTCAACCATTACTTTTTGCCCATTTGGAGGCAGTTGACCAAAGTTTTTATTGGAAAGTAACTCTTGAAAAACCCCGATCCAGATTTGATTATTCAACTCAAGGTTCAAAAATCCCTTTACGACATTGAAACCGGCAACCTCCGGGACATTTTCCTGAAGGTATGAACCGATTTGGTTTGCTGTATTTTCAGGAGTTGTTTGAGAGATTTTCAAAAACGGGAAAACCACAAACGTATAGGTACCTTCAAATTCTTTTCGAGTAGGGGCAAGTGCCAACTGATCCAAAGGAACATCAGCATTGAAGATATTCTGAAATGCCAGTTGTACCCCGGCTAGTATTGATTCTTGTATATTCATTTCATATAACCACTAAGGACACGGAGGTTTCACAGAGTCCACAGGGAGTTTAATTTTAAACTAATTGGTATTTATTACTCTTTTTATTCCGAATTTAAGTCTCGTTACATTGAAATTAATTATTAGCCCAAGCTTGAATTTTCCGAGTTTCAAATAATTCAATGTTTGTGCAAAATGTACTTCTGAAATACTTGAAACAGATTTTAATTCAAGTACTAGTTTTTTTTCGACTAAAATATCAACGGAATAAGCAGATTCAATTCTTAAGCCATCGATTATCAAAGGTATTTTCTTTTCAACTTCTATGAAAATACCATTTTGTTCTAATTTGTATGCAAGCACTTTCTGGTAAGCTGACTCTAAAAGACCAGGGCCCAGTTGGGAATGAATATCCATCGCAATGCCAATTACTTTAGTGGCTAAATCATCTTCTACGACTAAGTCCGGATCTCCCATTTTCAATTACTATTAAAAAAGCATTTATTGAATCTGATGATTTCATTTAATAAAGCCAATAGTTGGTATGATTTCATCTGATATCAATTTCGCTTTGTGTCCTCCGTGTATTTCTCCGTGAACACATTGGTTATAAAATATTTAGAAGTTTGCAACCAAAGAGTTGGTAGTGATTTCGAGGACTTCAAAGGCTGCTTCAGCCATGGTGTTTTCTGAATCGAGGGTTGGATTTACTTCTACGATTTCCCAGCAGCAAACCCGCTTATCCTTGATTAATTCGGCATTCAGAGTAATTGCTTCTTCCACTGTCAATCCATCTGGCACTGGAGTTCCAGTGCCCATGGAAATAGAACTATCCAAACTATCTACGTCGAAAGAAATATAAACCTGATCACAGTCTTTGAGGATTTCCAAGGTCTCTTTTGCAATCTGGGTGATTCCCTTTGTTCGGACTTCGCTTGTTTTGAAATTCTTGATTCCATATTTATCGATCAGGAAATTCTCAGGCTCTTCGGTATCACGAACTGAAATAAAAACGATATCGCTAGGAAGGATTTTCGGAAAGTCTCCTCCGATGGTTTTGATTTTTTCCCAATAGGTAATGGTATCTTCTGTTGGCTCATTTACCTTGCATTCTAGGTTATCCAACTGGCAAACCATTGCTAATGGCATTCCGTGCATGTTACCTGATGGCGTAGTATATGGGGTGTGTAAATCTGCATGCGCATCTATCCAAATGACTCCAAGTCGTTTTTTCGGCTCTGCTGCTTTGATTCCCATGATGGTACCAGCTGCGGTGCTATGATCACCAGCCAGGATGATGGGAAATTTCTTTTCCATTCGAAGTGATTCTACCGTAGAATAGACATTTTTTAAAACTTGGTAGACTCCGTCAATGTATTTGGCATTTGGGAATTTATTCCCTTTCCAGAGGTAATTATTGGCGTCTGGGACATTTATCGGGTCAAACTGGGTGAAGAAATTTGACTTTTTATCTAGGCTAGCAATCTTCAATGCATCTATTCCTAAGCTAGCTCCTCTTGTGCCTGCGGCGATTTCGGATCTGACTTCTACTAATTTAATATCACGCATTTTGGAGAAATAGTTAAGTTATATCTGGGTGTATTGTTGGCGCAAAAGTAGGGAAATTTGGCTGAAATTTAGGTTTTGACTAAAGTCGGATTTCAGCAAAAAATGAGGATTGGAGTCAATTTTTAGAAAAAAACTAAGTTTTGAAGGAATTCAGACTATTTTTAATCTATACTTTACCAATAGACCAAAAAATAGAAATCTATGTTGATTGAATCCAAATTACCAGAAGTTGGCACCACAATTTTCACCATAATGTCTAAGTTGGCCGCTGACCATCATGCAATTAATCTCTCTCAAGGTTTTCCTGGATTTAACGCTCCTCAAGATTTATTGGATTTGGTGACTACCCATATGCGTCTGGGAAACAATCAATATGCTCCTATGAGTGGGGTGCCTATTTTGAGACAGCGAATTGCAAAGAAGGTTCAGCTTCAAACTGGAATTCAATACAATGAAGAGGAGGAAATCACCGTGGTTTCTGGTGCGACAGAAGCGATTTTTTCAGCGATCACAGCTACGGTCCGTCCTGGTGACGAAGTGATTGTCTTAGAACCCGCCTATGATTTATATGTGCCTGTGATTACTCTTTCTGGCGGGGTTCCGGTTTTTGTTTCGTTGAATATGCCAGATTTTTCTGTGGATTGGGAAAAGCTAAAATCTGCTGTGACTAAGAAAACTAGATTGATCATGGTCAACACCCCTCATAATCCTGGAGGCTATATCTGGACTCAGGAGGATTTGGATAATCTGGCTGATCTTATCAAAGACAAAAATATCTTAGTAATCTCGGATGAGGTTTATGAACATATTACGTTTGACGGACGGCCACATTTATCCCTGATGGCCCATCCTGTTTTGCGAGAGCGTACTTTTGTTTGTTGTTCTTTTGGGAAGACCTTTCATGTGACGGGCTGGAAAGTGGGTTATTGTCTTGCTCCTAAGGAACTAACGGCAGAATTTCGAAAGGTCCATCAATTCGTTACATTTTCTACGCCTACACCTTTTCAATATGCCTTAGCAGATTTTATTCAAGATCCTGATACTTATTTGTCACTTCCGAAATTTTACCAAAAGAAGCGTGATTTATTTTGTGAGGGCTTAGAAACCACTGATTTTACATTTACACCAGCTCAAGGAAGTTTTTTTCAATTGGTGTCTTATAAGCATTTATCCGATGAACCAGATTTGGTCTTAGCCAAGCGGTTGACCACCGATTACGGAGTAGCTTGTATTCCTATTTCAGTCTTTTTCCAAGACAAAACCGATCACAAGATTCTTAGATTTTGCTTTGCAAAAAATGATTCAGACCTATTTGAGGCGCTAAACCGTTTGCTAAAGGATCCGATTTTTTGAAGTGATTAAAAATTCAAAATTGAAAAATTGAAAAAAACATCTGCCCTAAACACCCAAATTCAGGTTCAATGATTGGATCCTTGAACAAAAACAATCAAAATAAAAGAAGATGAACTTTTGGGATTTGTTCCCATTCATTTGAATAAACCTAATAAATAAGCAATTTTTGCACAGCATTAATTTTACACAAAACTACCTGAATGAATTCTTACAAAGACCTTATTGAGCAGACTTTTGATTTTCCTACCAAAGAATTTCATGTTGAGAATAATGAATTGTTCTTCAATGGAGTCAATCTAAAGGAGATCATTGATACTTATGGTACACCTTTGAAATTGACTTATCTCCCAAAAATCTCGGAGAGCATTCAAAATGCGAAGAATTTCTTCAATACAGCAATTGCCGCTCACGATTACAAAGGAAAGTACACATATTGCTATTGTACCAAATCTTCGCATTTCAGCTTTGTGTTGGATGAGGCTTTGAAAAACGATATTCATATAGAGACATCTTCTACTTTTGATATCCCTCTTGTAAGAAGTCTATATGAAAAGGGGAAAATCACTAAGGAGAATTACATTATCTGTAATGGTTTCAAAAGGGATTTGTATAAGCAATATATCTCTGAATTATTGAACGATGGCTTTGTAAATTGTATTCCGATTTTGGATAATATCTCAGAGATCGATTATTATTTGGAGCATGTCAAAGTCCCTTTTCAGGTAGGAATCCGGATCGCAGCTGATGAGGAGCCCAAGTTTGGTTTTTATACATCAAGACTGGGGGTTCGATACAATGATATCATCAGTCTCTATGAAGAGAAAATCAAGGATCATCCGTTAGTTAGTCTGAAAATGCTTCACTTTTTCATCAACTCCGGAATCCGTGATACAGCCTATTACTGGTCTGAATTAACTCGCTTTATCCAGAAATATGTTGATCTGAAAAAGGTGGCTCCTTCACTGGATACCATGGATATTGGTGGTGGCTGGCCAATTAAAACCAATTTGTTTTTCGACTATGACTACCAATACATGGCAGATCAGATCGTGAAAAATATCAAATGGATGTGTGCTAAAAACAATACTGTTGAGCCACATATTTTTACGGAGTTTGGAAGTTATACAGTAGGAGAAAGTGGGGCAGTGCTTTATTCTATCTTGGATGAAAAGCTTCAAAATGATAAAGAGCTTTGGTATATGATCGATGGTTCGTTTATCACTCAACTGCCTGATAGCTGGGGATTAAACCAGAAGTACATCATGTTGGCTATCAATAATTGGGATGAACCTTATCATAATATCTCGCTAGGTGGATTGACTTGCGATAGCATGGATTATTACAACTCCGAGGCCAATCAATACAATATTTATTTGCCTAAAATTGAACCTGGAAAGACACAATACATAGGTTTCTTCCATACTGGAGCCTATCAGGAGTCGCTTGGGGGATATGGAGGGATACAGCATTGCCTAGTTCCAGCTCCAAAGCATGTATTGATTGATCGTGATGAGGATGGAAATGTAAGGCATCGGCTTTTCGCAAAAGATCAAACGCAAGAGAGTATGTTGAAAACTTTAGGGTATTGATTCAAAAAAGATTGCTAAAAGAGAAAGGTTTGAATTTCATTTAGAGATTCAAACCTTTTTTTATTTTCTGTTTCATTGAGTTTTGATCAATGGTGAAACTTTCTGATTTCAATGGAGTAACTTTTAGAGTCAAATCATAAAATTCAAATTCTCCTGAAGAAAATATCATTTGTCCTTTTTTTCTACTTTTTCTCTTACGCATTTGTTTTTTCACAAGTATTGCGGGGGAAAATCATGGACGCCAAGACTGGAGAAGCCTTGCCTTTTACGAATGTGTTTATCAATAATACAACCATAGGGGCGATTACCGATTTGGAAGGGAATTATGAAATCAAAGGCAAAATCCCCTCAAATTTAGAACTAGTTGCATCTTTTGTGGGGTATGTGACTAAGGTAGAAGAAGTCATCGTAGGAAATAGAAACTCTGTTACTGTGAATTTTTCGCTGGAACCTCAACAATCCGTTCTTTCAGAAGTCGAATTGAAATCACGAAGAGACCGAGTTTGGGAGCGGAGTCTTAAGAGGTTTGAAGATGTCTTTATTGCTGTGCCCGATGATCCTATAGGAGGAAGGCTGGCCAAGATTCTGAATCCTTGGGTGATTGACTTTGAGCAGATCAAGGTAAATAATGGGGCCAATTATGTAAAAGCGACAGCTCAGGAACCGATTATAATTGATAATGATGCACTTGGCTATAGAGTTGAGTTTCACCTTCAAGACTACCGATGGTCAAGGACGAGTTCGCGCTATTATGGGCAGGTTTTTTATACCGAAAAAACGCCCAAAGATGAGAAAGAAGCTCAATTATGGCGGGATAATCGGGAAAGTAGCTATCAAGGATCCAGTCGCCATTTGATTCAATCCATCATTCTGAATCAAGCAGACGCACAAGGTTTTCGTATGTATGAGTCCGTCGAGGCTCCGTTGGGCAGGGAGCGTACTAATAGCTTTGATGTGGAATTTGGGGAAACCATCCTTCCATTTCCTGTTGATTCTGTTCGGAGGGTTTCACTTGAAAATGGGAATTTTCGTATTTTTTGGCCTCAGCGGGTCGAGATTCATTACTTAAAGAAATATGCACTCAATGAATATTATGTAGATTTCTATCATCCAATTAGTTGGATCATTGCTCCAAATGGTTATTTCGATGTGTATCGAGATGGAATTCCGGCACACCCTACTCAATTGGTTCTTTCAGGAAGAATGGGAAGGCAACGCGTGGCGCGATCGTTACCCTACAATTTTGTCCCAGATCTGGATTTTGATGATTTTGTAACTGAAGTGGATAGTACCAAACGGGCCTTCAATCAATGGAACAAACTCCGAGAGCAACCTTACTTCAGTACAAATAAGGATTTCTATTATCCCGGAGAAGGAGTCTGGTTAGGAGGTCGGATGATTTATCAAAATCAACTTTTAGCGGACTCGCTCAGCCGAGTAGTATATGTAGACTTATTGGATGAAAAATCCACTATAATTCAAAAAGAAATATTTCCGATTGTCTCAGGCCGGATTGCAGGAGGATTTACTTTACCGGATAATTTGAAAGCGGGAGATTATTTTTTACGAGCCTATACCCGATGGATGCTGAACTATCCTGAGCAGGATATTTTTCTTAGGCCAATTCCAGTTCTTGAAAAAGGTTCTGAAATTATTACTCAGGAGCTTAATGAGGTCGAATACTATGGGGATATAAACATCACACAGACAAATAAAAAAAAGGTAGTTCCCAAAGGAATTGAACTTCAGATCGATCTTTCTATCCTTGATGAATTGGATCAAGCAATAGGAGCGGAGTTTACGGTTTCGTTAACTGATGGGGATTTGGTTAGCCCTATTACAACTAGACCAACAATTTTATCTGCTTTGGAATGGCTCGACCAAGAAGAAAAGGACGATCAAACCTTAACAATACAGAATCAAATCGAATACGGGATAACCGTTCAGGGGCGATTTGTCAGCAACCGAAAGCGTGATCCAATAATTAATCCTATCACACTTGTATTGGATGACTTAGCAGATTTTGGCTTGGTAAATACTGACTCTTCGGGCTATTTCAGAGCTACAGGATTGAATTTTACAGACTCAGCCCGATTAGCAGCAGCTGCTTTGGACAAAAAGAAAAAGTCCTACGGGTCTATTGAATTGATCCGAGATTCCAGCCTGATTCATCGAGGTTCTTTCCCAAAACTAAGCTACCAACTGGCTCAAGCCAAAGTCGGAAATCAAATCTATGACATCAAAGGCGAATACATTTTGATGGAAGAATTCATCAAAGAGGATCTGAAGATTAAGCGACTGCAGGATTCCAATTACGGATATGGTGAGCCTGATCGGCAAGTGACTCAAGAAATGCTACAAAACTGGCCGGGATCAACATTATCTTCTATTGTTGGAATGCAGTTTGGGAATGGGAAACTTGGGAATTTCAATTATGGGATCAAGGCTGGAAATCCTTTGATTATTATCGATGGCTCGAGATACTTGTATGCCGAAGGTGAATCATATACCGATGTGTTGGATCGGTATATTACTGATGAAGTGACATCACTTTCAATTTATACCTTCAACGCTCCTGTATTCGGTATGGCAGGATTTGCCGGAGTGATTATGTTTGAAACGATACGAGGGGAGCGCTTTGGCCCCACTACTGAGACTAAGTTTGATAATACCGGTTTTCAAAGTTTCCGGATCCGGGGCTATTCTCCAGTTTCAGAATTTGAAAATTCAATCGCCAAAGATGCTCCAGTTCAAGTCCGACCCACTATTTATTGGGATCCAAAAGGGAAGGTGACGGCTGAAAACGGGGTGTATTCAATCAAAACTTTACTTTCTCGCGAGGTAGAAAAAGTCAACCTAGTGATCGAAGGTATCACCCAGGATGGACTGGGATTTGTAAAGACTTTTCAAATAAAAGTAGAAAATTAAGATTTGAATTTTCTTTTTAAGCTGGGGCTTAGAATAACTGGTCTAGTCTAGAG
Source organism: Algoriphagus sp. (assembly GCF_029254265.1). Lineage (GTDB taxonomy): Bacteria > Bacteroidota > Bacteroidia > Cytophagales > Cyclobacteriaceae > Algoriphagus. The sequence goes on from NZ_JAQWXX010000027.1 coordinate 104,000, forward strand.
AAGCAGGAATTGCTTTTTTCATCGATTAAATGTTCAAAAAGGAGAGACTCAATTTTCTTTAAAACCGGGGCCTTTGACTGCTCTGCCAGGAAAAGCACCTGTATGTTCTCCATCTTTCAAGACCTGAGTGCCATTCACAAAAACATGAGAAATGCCAGTAGAATATGCGTGAGGCTTTTCAAAAGTAGCATTATCCTGTACTTTCATCGGATCAAAGATGACAAGGTCTGCGAAATAGCCAGTTTGGATTAAGCCCCGCTTTTTGATTTTGAGATTACTTGCTGGAAGGCCGGAAAGTTTATGAATTGCTTCTTCTAAGGAGATGACTTTTTCTTCTCGGACATATTTGGCCAAAAGTCTAGAGAAATTCCCATATGCTCTTGGGTGGGTGCTACTTTTCAAGAATACTCCGGAAGTTGACATTGAGGCTCCGTCAGAACCAAAGCTCATGTAGGGTAAAGCGATTTGCTTTTTCACATTCTCCTCAGTCATTAAAAAGTAAACTGTTCCCACCCGGCTTCCGTCTTGAATCACCAAATCCATTGCGGTTTCCTCTGGGCTTTTTCCGCGCATTTTGGAGACTTCAGTTAGTGTTTTCCCTGTTAAATATTTTAGGGAATCATTATTAAAACCGACTAAAAGTATGTTGTCTGTAGTTCCTGCTGCTTGCATCAAGCTTTCCCACTTGACATTGGGATCTTTCATCTCAGCAGCTACTTTCTTTCTGATTGCAGGGTCCTGAAGTCTTTTGCTCCAAGCTTCAAATCCACCTTCCTGAACCCATGGGGGCATAGCGGCATCTAATCCGGTTGCTCCCGCCACATAATTGTACATGTCTGTGGTGATGTGTAGACCAGCTTTTCTCGCAGAATCAATCTTTTGTACCACTTGATCATACTTTGACCAATTTTTTTGACCACTCATTTTGAGATGATAAACTTCAGCCCTGATATCCGCTTCAGCTGCAATTCGGATAAGTTCATCCAGACTTTCCAAAAGTCGATCTCCTTCACTTCGCATGTGAGAGATGTACATGCCGTCGTATTTAGAAGCTACTTTACAAAGTTCGATCAGTTCCTCAGTGCTGGAATAAAATGCCGGTGCGTATATTAAGGAGGAGCCAATTCCTAAAGCACCTTCTTTCATTCCCTTTTCCACCATGGCACGCATAGTATCCAACTCAGTAGGGGTTGCTTGTCGATCTTCAAAGCCAATCGTATTGATTCGAAGAGTGGTTGCGCCAAGAAAAGAAGCCACATTAGTGGAAACACCTTTTTGTTCCAAGAAATCCAGGTATTCAGCTAAGCTTTCCCAGGTGATATCATATTTAATATCTCCTTGAGAAGCAAGCAAAGCCTGCCTACTCACTTCCGTAAGAGGTCCTAAGGATTCACCTTCGCCAAAAACTTCTAAAGTCACTCCTTGTCGAATGTCACCTTCGGACTTTCCATCCTCGATTAATGATTCCACCGCCCAGCTAAGCATATTGATAAATCCCGGCGAAACTACCATTCCCTCAGCGTCGATTTCTTCACTGCCTTTTGCTTTACTCAAATCACCGATTGCAGCAATGGTATCTGCCCTTATACCTACATCACCCAAATAGGAGGCATCACCCGACCCATCTATGATTCTGGCATTTCGGATTAATATATCGTAATTCTCAGGACTGGAGCAGGATAAAAGGTAAAATGAAAAAAATGTTAGGCTGAGAAAAATTTGAGTTTTCATAGAAATGTTGTTTTTGAATAAAAAAAAAGTATGTATATCCGCAATCTTGCCAGTATGATTAAATCGAAGCAATAATGAGTCTGTCAAAGAGTTTTTGACCGAAATATCTTCTGTTGAGTTTGTAACAAAACTCGTCCAGGTAATTCTGCATCATTCGTTCACTGATCATATGGTAAGTTTGCAAGTGTTTCTTTAAGTTACTGATGGCAATGTGAACCCATTTGAGGTTAAAATTACCTTCCTCGGTTCCGGAGACCTCTCTGACATGAACATCAATACAATCACTCAGATCTGAGAAGGTGGTACTCTTATCTGTTTGAAGCACGGAGTTAGAATCAATGTATTCTTTGATCAAAGCCTGTGCAGTTTTAGCCTCCAAGTTCT
>NZ_JAQWXX010000042.1 GCF_029254265.1 Algoriphagus sp.
GTATCGGGAGCGGAGGGCAGTATCCGATGGGAGTATTCCACCGATGGGATCAGTTATTACGATGCGCCTTATTGGAGAACCTCTAGGGGAGTCAATACTATTTTTGTGAATCCGAACAACACGGTTGAGTTTACAACTCAAAGCCGTATGAATGGGCGTAGCTATGCATTTACCAGTTTGAATACCGATGTATATTTCAGGGCCAGGGTTCTGAACGAAGCAGGTCTTTCAACTTACACGGATCCGGTTTATTACCAGATAGTGAGTGCAGGGACGATCACCGGAGGCGACGTGACAGTATGTGCGCCGTTGGCAGTGGGACCTGACAATACCTTGACAAGTCCGATCACCAATGTGACCGTTTTAACCTTATCGAATGCGGTGGGAGCAGTAATAGAATGGCAAAAATCAACCGACTATTCAGTGGGTCCTAGTGCTGCCCCCGTCTGGACAGCGGTCAAGGATCTAAGCGCAGCTACGGCTGTGGGCGCTTCCTATTCAGGAGCAGGGAGCGGTGTATTGGTGGTAGGCAACCTGTCTTCGGATACCTGGTACAGAGCGGTGGTAAAAGAAGGCGGTTGTATTGCAACCTCGGCTGTGGTAAAAATCACGGTAGATCAAGCATCATTGGCCTGTGTGAACTCCAGCTCAGCTTTCCGGGTATTGGAAACCTTACCGGTTTCTGGAAATCAAGCTGCTGCTGTTGCTGCTGTTGAGACTTCGAGAGTAGAAGTTGAGTGGAAGGAGGGCTATGAGGTGGTTGCCTACCCGAATCCGACTAGGGGCAGGTTTATGCTGGACCTGAGTGGTTTTGAAGCAGGGTCTCTTGAGGTGAAAGTGATGGAGAGTACAGGAAGGCTGCTGCATGAGCAGGAGTACGAGTTGGCTAAAGGGCGCACAACGATAGCGGTGAATCCAATGGATCGCGCAGCGGGGGTTTACTTTGTACAGGTAATACAGGGACCAAGGATGAAGATGATCAGGATGATATTTGAATAGCACCTAATGAGAAGTCAATTATGTAATTCCTTCTAAAAAAGAGAACTGACTCCCGCATTCCTTTACTACCTGCCTATAGGAAAGAACCCCTGGCGGGAAAGGAGTGTGGGAGTCGTTTTTTATTCCGAATCCCTTGTCCAAAAGGGCAGTATCCGGTTGGATGTGCTGATGAGCTTTGACCGGATTCCAAGATCAACAAGGGAGACTTTTTCTGCTTTACAAATCTTTTGGTGAAGTTGTTTATATCATGCTTTTTTTCGGTCTATCAAACGGGAACGTACTCCATTAATGGATAGCTAGGATTTTCAACTTGAAAAGTATTGCTTTGAGCGGTGTATTCGCATCATCAAGTACTTTTTTAAGAGCATGTACTAAAGGACTGGAAACACCCGGTTATTTTTCACCTTCTGATCCTGACAACCTATCCTCTCTCTTTAACTGCGAGTTTGCTCTTCTCCAATCTATCAAATGGTATTAGCGCTATTTTTTAAAAAAGGTTTTAGTTGAATTGAAGTGTTACCTATTTTTGGTAAAACACACTTGCATTAAGGCTCAATTTCTTGATATATCCTCATTTTGGACAAAACTTTATTTCATTACACATAATGAAATAAAGTTTGAAAGTATTCTAATTTTTTATATCTGCCGCTTGTGATAAAATTTGCTGTATGAATTAAATCGAATGATGAATAATAATTACCCAACAACAAGACGTCTTTCAAAAAAAATATATTTTGTGGAATAAATCTAAGTCCTCAATTCAAATTTGTGGATCATTTAAAAATCCTACTCTTTTCTGCTCTGGTGCTGATTAGTACTATCACTTAGGCACAGGGATCTACTGATGTCTCGATTGGAGCGATGGGTGAGGTTTTTATTTGGCTAGGAGCAGAGTTTGATATTTCCCAAGCTGCACAAGGAAATTACCGTTCTCAATTTGTTCTAGGATTTGAGTAGATATGACAACACGAGGTGTAATCCTTTTTGTCTCTCTTGCATTTTCCCTCCTTGGGTTTTCGAAAACTTCCTTTGGGCAGAGGCCAACTATTTCCACCTGGTCCGGAGGCGATGATAGTACGATACGACCGTTAGGAATGGGATGCTGGGATTACAAGTATCACTATCCCTGTTAACACCAAATTTGCAGATACTCTATTGCCCTTTAGGTCGGTATTTGGAGGGACTTTAGAAAGACATAAATCAGTTTCTTTAACCGAGAAACAATCTAAAATGCGAAAACAAAAAACTACTATTATTTTTATCAACAATAACCAGAAAGTTAGAAAACCTATTTTAATACCTGGACCTGCTTCATTTGATTTAACAGTAAGTTAAGCTCCTTAGCTTAGAATCTATGAATGACAGATCAAGAAGAACGTTTGAGAAAGTTTTCAAAGTGATGGTAGTCGAACTCCATAAAAACGGAAAATCCTCCAGAGAAATTAGCCGTGATTTAGATATTCCTTCTGAAATGGTTCGGCGCTGGAGTAGAGAATATTCTGCTGTTGGAGATTCCAGTTTTACCGGTAACGGAAAGCCTGTTGTAACTCCTGAACAGCAAGAGATCAACGATCTGAAGAAAGCGCTGAAAGAAGCCCAGATCGAACGGGATATCCTAAAAAAGGCCGTAAGCATCTTCTCCAAGAGCGACAACAACTATTCAGGTTCATGAAAGACCATCAAGGAGAATTTGTTGTTGAGAAGATGTGTCAGGTTTTTGAAGTTTCTGGAAGTACTTATTACGACTGGCTAACTCGTAAACCTTCCTGATTATCTTGTGAAAACGAAGTGTTAAAAGCTGAGATCATAGCCATACATCAACTGAATAAAGGAAGGCTAGGTAGCCCCAAACTCACCATTGAACTGAAAGATCGAGGTTTCCAAGTTTCCAGACCACGAGTAGCCAGGCTGATGAAACAACTAGGAATCAAAAGCATTATCTGCAAGAAATTCAGAGTGATGACAACAGATTCTAACCATGTACACATTCCATCAGAGAATCTGCTAAACAGGGATTTCACAGCATCAGAATCTGGTAAAAAGTGGGTGTCCGACCTTACCTATGTCAAAACACTTCAAGGATGGCTTTAATTGACAATCATCATGGATCTGTATGACAGGAAAATCATCGGTTGGGCTATGAGCGAGACAATGGATGCATCATGTACGGTAATTTCCGCTTTTAAAATGGCTATGAAAAAGCGCCCTAAAAATCCATTTGAGCTGATTTTCCACTCTGACAGAGGGATTCAATACGCATGCGGAGAATTCAGGAACCTCCTTAAAGCATATAAAATAAACCAAAGCATGAGTAGAAAAGGAAACTGCTGGGACAACGCAGTAGCCGAAAGCTTCTTTAAAATCATCAAGTCAGAAATAATTTATCAAACACAATACCAAGATCAAAACCTCAGTAAAACAGAGATTTTTGAGATTATAGAAATTTGGTATAACATAAAAAGAAAACATTTATATCTCAATTACCTTACATCAAATCAATTCGGACAAAAAACAAAACAATAGCCGCATAGGAAAAAAATGAACTCGAAATTAGCAGCCGGATTTTCCTTAAAAATCCTACTGATAATTTGAGTAGCCCGCGGGAAGCGATAGTAAATCAATCTTTAACTGAGTTTAAAATATTGTCCAGTTTTTTGAATCAAATCCATATCTTCGTGAGCTATAGATAGTCTTAAACTGATATTTTGAACATTAAAACCTAGAAACTGAAGTATGTATATCTAATTCTCTGCTGGAAAATAGATTTGACCCGAAGAAAATTGGGTAAAAATCTGATAGAGGTGTCCTTTTAATTGCATATATTTATAGCTTTTCAAACGCTCAAAATGGATATATTTAAAGGTCAAGGAGTCATAGAGTTCAGTAAAAGCTTCCAAACTGAACTTGACTGC
>NZ_JAQWXX010000043.1 GCF_029254265.1 Algoriphagus sp.
TTGGTTCACTCCAAAGGGCTTTTTGGTTTTACATCCTTTTCAAATACAGCTCCATAACATACAGACAATTCCTAGACGTCTCCTTAATCACAAAAGCCAACTCTATAGCTGGCTTTTGCCTGTTTAAGACTTTTATGTTTTCTTCCATATTCTTCTAAAAAATTAGTCTATTGTATTAAAATGGAACAGGTTCCTTTATTTATAGGCTTTAATTGATCTAGAAGGTTTTTATGTTTCTTATTATTTATCCAATAACCTTTTAAAACTTTGACTCCTAATCTGACTTTTGTCATGTTTTAATCTGGAATTACTCAGGTCTTTAGAATCTTCAAGCCACTATTTTTGATTCAAATCAATTTTAAAATGGAGTTTAAAGTTTCTAAAGAAGCAAAATTTGAGATCCCTGATGAAATCCTTAAGGAGTTTCATAATTCACGCTTCTGTGAGGATTTTCAACCTAACTCGGATCGGTGTACTGGTATTAATGAAAATTCCTCGCCTACACTTTTTTCGGTAAATCTTAATAAAGCTATTGAATGGCTTCATGGGAATGATATTCCAAAGCCTCTCGAGAATGAGGTTTGTAGTATTCCAGTACTACTTTTTGTTCCAAATTTTTCTACAGATCATTTACTTTTTCACTACGATGGGTCTCTACAGTCTGCCAATTTGATTCGAAAGTTTTTAGAAACGTTCGCAGATATCATCAAAAATAGTAAAGCCACTATTATCTCCCCTTCATTTATTCCTAAATCTAAACAAAAGGAAGAGCAGGAATTAATTAATCAAGTTTCTCAAGCTACAGCCGAAACCAGTTTCATCAAATTTAATTTCTTGCGAATTGGGGATTTTTGGTCATATGCTGTTAAGCATGATTGCTCTCTTTTGGTCACCACCAAAAACTATCAAGCTGATCTCGCTAAAGTGCTTTTCCATTTCTATAAAGGAGCTATGTGGAGTGATCGTTTATCCTTTTACCTAGCCCTTTAAATCATTGGTTTAACTGATTTTCATCATGTTTTTAAGACAGTAGCCGACGTAATTTTATCTGAGAATTATATCCATGAATACATCCAAATCTATATCGACTCCTACCAAGTGTTATCACTGTGGGGAAAGTTGTGAAGATAATCACCTTACTGTAGGTGAAAAGGAGTTTTGCTGTCAGGGTTGCCAACTGGTCTATGAGGTGCTCTCTGAGAATAATCTTTGTAATTATTACGATTTAGAAAATCATCCAGGCGAAAGTCAAAAGTTGAAAAATGGACAATCAAATCGTTTTGATTACCTGGAAGATTCTGATACTCAACTGAAATTACTTGATTTTCGAAATGAATCTGAAAGCCACATTACTTTTTATATCCCCTTAATCCATTGTGCTTCTTGTATTTGGTTGTTGGAAAATCTCTACCAAATCCATTCAGGTGTAGTCTCTAGCCGGGTCGATTTCTTAAAGAAAAAAGTGCAAATCAAATTTCAGCAGGAAAAGATTTCACTTAAAGAATTGGTGAATCTTCTTTCTGTCATTGGCTACGAACCAAAGATCAACCTGTCCAATCTGGAAGAGAAAAAGACTAAAATTATTGATAAAGGACTGATTCTTCGACTGGCTGTCGCGGGCTTCTGTTTTGGGAATATGATGCTTTTTAGCATTCCTGAATACTTTTCTGAAGTCCAGTTTCTGGATAAAAATTTCCGGGATCTTTTTAATTATTTGAATTTGGCTCTTGCTCTACCTGTAGTCTTTTATTCGGCCAGTGATTATTACCGATCTGCCTTTAATTCCCTTAAGCAGCGCCGAATTAACATGGATGTGCCAATAGTCTTGGGAATAATCGCACTCTTCTTCTATTCGCTTTGGGAAGTAGTGGGTATGAACCAAGCAGGCTATTTTGATAGCTTGGGAGGACTGCTATTTTTCTTACTTCTAGGTAAACTTTATCAGCAAAAAACTTTTGCTACTCTTGAATTTGATCGGGATTATAAGTCTTATTTCCCGATAGCAGTTACCAAAATGATCAAGAACCAAGAGCAAGTAGTTCCAATTTCCAAACTGGAAGTAGGAGATGTAATCTTGGTTCGTGATGAGGAATTAATTCCTGCTGATTCAATCTTATTGAGTGATCAGGCAAGTATAGATTACAGCTTTGTTACCGGAGAAGAAGTGCCAGTTACAATATCTAAAGGATCAGTCATCTATGCTGGTGGAAGGCAAAAGGGCTCGCCTGTTCTTTTAACTATTCAAAAATCTCCATCTCAAGGTTATTTGACCGATTTATGGAACCATGAGTCCTTCAATACCGATAAAAGCCAATTGCTAGAGCCACTTTCTTCTCGGATTAGCGGGGTGTTTACTTGGTCAGTTTTAGCAATTGCATTTGCTAGTTTCTTATTTTGGTCTTTTTCAGATTTATCAATTGCTGTTAAAGTATTCGCTTCGGTTTTGATAGTGGCTTGCCCTTGTGCCTTAGCGATGTCAACTCCATTTACTCTAGGAAATACCCTTCGAATTTTTGGGAAGAATAAATTTTACTTAAAAAATGCCAGTGTTGTTGAGCGGATGGCATTGGTCAAAACGGTGGTATTTGACAAAACAGGTACTTTGACGGATCCAAATCATGCAAAGGTAACCTACCAAGGAATTCCACTTTCTGAAGAAACTAAGGGTCTGATTAAGGCGATGGTGTCTCATTCCACTCATCCCCTTAGCAATCGAATCAATCATTGGCTAGGCTCAATCACTCCAATTTCTGTCGTGGGTATTCGGGAAATCAAAGGTCAGGGTATTGAATTGTCCTACTTGGGTCAGGAAATTAGATTGGGTAATGCGGCATTTACAGGTTATTCAAACTGCCCAACTTATACTACAGGAAATCTTGTTTTCCTTACCATTCAAGGCGTTGAAATTGGATATTTCCATATTGAATCCGGATTAAGGGAAGGGGTTAAACAACTTACATCCCAGCTTTCAGAGGGTTATAAACTCCATGTGCTTTCTGGAGATCATGCACATGAGCAGGCAACATTGACTAAGCAGCTTGGTGGGAATATTGAGTTCAATTTTAATCAAAGCCCGAAGGATAAGCTTTCCTTTCTCAAAAAATTAAATCTAACTAGCCAGACTTTGATGATTGGTGATGGGTTAAATGATGCCGGAGCACTTCAAGAAAGTACCGTGGGCATTGCAATCTCTGATCAAGTTAGTCATTTCTCGCCTGCTAGTGATGCTATTTTGGACGCATCGTCTTTTCAGAAAATCCCAGCCTTTTTAAGTTTTTCAAAAAGTAGTCGGAATATCATCAAGGCCAGCTTTCTACTTAGCTTTCTGTACAATATTGTTGGGATTTCACTAGCGGTAAATGGTCTCCTTAGTCCAGTAGTCTGTGCGATACTTATGCCATTGAGTAGTATCTCGGTTGTGGTATTTACCACCTTAGCCACCAATATGGTCGCTTACCGAAATGGCCTTTTAACTCAAAAAACAATCTGATATGGAAGTAATATTTCTCTTGATCGGCATCAGCTTACTATTAGCCAGCACCTTTCTGTACTTATTTTTCAAGGCGATGAAGGGAGGACAGTTTGATGATGACTATACTCCTTCAGTTCGAATATTATTTGAAAATCAGACCAAAAAATCTAATAAAAATCAATCAACCAAATCCAATTCCAATGAATAACACTACGCTGGAAAGGTTCTACTATGACAATAAGATTGTCAAGTATTTCGGAGCCGCGACGATTATCTGGGGTATAGTGGGAATGCTGGTCGGTGTAATAGCCGCTACACAGTTATTCCTGCCAGAAGCCAACATGGGTAATCCTTACACTACTTTTGGACGAATTCGTCCACTCCATACCAATGCGGTCATTTTCGCATTTGTGGGGAATGCCATCTTTGCTGGGGTTTATTACTCCATGCCCAGGCTACTCAAAACTCCGATGTGGAGTAAAGCCCTCAGCTGGTTTCATTTCTGGGGTTGGCAATTAATCATTCTTGCAGCGGCGATCACCCTGCCACTTGGTTTGACTACTTCTAAGGAATACGCTGAGTTGGAATGGCCAATTGATATTGCCATTGCTCTTGTATGGATTGCATTTGGAGCAAATATGATAGGCTCTTTGATCAAAAGAAGAGAGCGTCATATGTATGTGGCAATCTGGTTTTACCTTGCGTCATTTGTGACGGTTGCAGTGCTTCACGTGGTAAATTCTTTTGCACTTCCAGTATCATTCTTTAAGAGTTATTCAGCCTATGCAGGTGTGCAAGATGCTTTGGTGCAGTGGTGGTATGGCCACAATGCAGTTGCATTTTTCTTGACTACGCCTTTCTTGGGATTGATGTACTACTTCCTTCCAAAAGCTGCTAACAGACCTGTTTATTCCTATAAACTTTCGATTGTCCACTTTTGGTCCTTGATTTTCTTGTACATGTGGGCAGGACCTCACCACTTGCTTTATACCTCACTTCCAGAATGGGCTCAAGTATTGGGAACCGCATTCTCGGTCATGTTGCTTGCTCCTTCTTGGGGCGGTATGGTCAACGGTTTGCTGACACTACGTGGAGCTTGGGACAAAGTAAGAACTGAGCCTGTGTTGAAGTTTATGGTCGTAGCCATCACGGCTTACGGTATGTCCACATTCGAAGGACCAATGCTTTCTTTGAAAAATGTCAATGCGATAGCACATTATACAGACTGGATAGTTGCACACGTACACATTGGTGGATTAGGCTGGAACGGATTTTTGACTTTCGGTATGCTCTATTGGATGTGGCCTAGACTTTTCAACACGAAAATTTATTCTACCAAACTAGCAAATACACACTTTTGGCTAGGGACTCTGGGTATCATTTTCTACGCCCTACCAATGTATGTTGCTGCTTTGACTCAATTCTTAATGTTAAGAGAATTTGACGAAATGGGCCGATTGGCATATGGTAACTTCCTTCAAACTGTAGTGGAATTAGTACCAATGTATATCCTTAGAGCATTTGGTGGACTACTTTACCTAAGTGGTGCGATCCTGATGATGTATAACATGTGGGCAACAGCAAAGCAAGGAGTCTTCCAGGAAACTGAAGAAGATCAAGCTCCTGCACTTGCAAAGTCATATAGTGGTACTGGTGAATTCTGGCACCGTGCATGGGAGAGAAAGCCTGTCTTCTTTACCCTTTTGGCTACTGTTGCAATCTTAATAGGTGGAGCGATAGAGATTATTCCAACGATTTTGGTGAAATCAAATATTCCAACAATCAGTTCGGTGAAGCCTTATACTCCTTTAGAATTAGAAGGTAGAGATTTATACATCGCTAATGGATGCGTAGGCTGCCACTCTCAGATGGTTCGTCCATTCCGGTTTGAGACGGAGCGCTATGGGGAATACTCTAAAGCAGGTGAATTTGTCTATGATCGTCCATTCCTTTGGGGGTCGAAGCGTACTGGTCCAGATCTCCATCGTGTAGGTAAAAAGTATCCGGACAGCTGGCACTATTTCCACATGGCTGATCCTAGAAGTATGTCTCCAGGTTCTCTGATGCCTCCGTATCCTTGGATGGTGACTAATGAGATGGATTACTCTGACCTACCTGCGAAAATCAGAACCATGCAAGCACTTGGTGTTCCTTATCCAGAAGGTTTTGATGAAGTAGCGCTTGCTGATCTTACCAAGCAAGCTGACGGAATCGTCGCTAATCTTAAAGAGGCAGGCGTAGAAGTTATGCCAAATACCGAAATCGTCGCATTGATTGCTTATTTGCAACGATTGGGAACTGATATCAAAGCTACCGCCTCAAACTAAATACTGAAATCATGTATAAAGAAGTATTAAGATCAATCGAAAACATAGAGATATTTCCAATTATCTCCCTGATCATATTTGTTTTATTCTTTATAGGAATAACGGTTTGGGCCTTTCGCGTTCCAAAGGAATACATCGATCATATGAAATCCTTACCAATGGGGGAGGATGAATTAAACGAAAATCAGCCATGAAAAAATACCTAACCTTATTAACAGTGCTCTTTTTGGGATATTCACCATCTCTCTTGGCACAAACCGAATCTTCTTTGCAGTCAATGGATCAGAGCCAATTAAGCCTTTTGATTATTCTTGGAGTAATTCTTGGCGTGATTGTCCTTTTATTGATTTTGATGATTTACCTGATGTCTTTTATGGCTACGGTTTTGAAAAAGGAAAATCCTAGCCTTGCCGATGAACCATCTTGGTGGGAAACTTTCAAAGAGCGTTTTGTCACAGGGAAAGTGGATGAGGCTTTTGGTTCTGAGGAAAAGGCCAAAATGATGGCAGATCATTCCTACGATGGGATCACTGAGTTGGATAATTTTATGCCTCCATGGCTTCAATATGTATTTCTGGGAACAGTTGTATTCGGGGTCGGCTACTTTGTGTATTATACTGTTTTGGGCACTGGTTTGACTGGAGTAGAAGAATACCAAGAAGAACTTCGAGTAGAAGCGATAGCTGCTGAAATCAGACAAGCTAGTAATCTGGCAAGTATTGATGAGAGCTCTGTAGTTTTTGATGAATCAGCAGGTGCACTTGCTGCTGGAAAAACGATTTTTGAAGCAAACTGTGCCGCTTGTCATGCTGCGGATGGAGGGGGAGGAGTTGGTCCTAACTTGACGGATGCTTATTGGATTCATGGTGGCGGAATCGCAGATATCTTCAAAATTGTGAAGTATGGTGTCATCGAAAAGGGCATGGTGCCTTGGGAAGATCAATTGAGTCCTGTGGAGATCCAAAATGTCTCTAGTTATATTCTTACACTGGGAGGAACAAGCCCAGCTAATCCAAAGGATCCGCAAGGTGAAATTTATGAAGGGGCTCCGGCTGTGGATGATCCAGAACCAACTGTTCTTGACAGTACAGTTGTAGCATCAATACAATAGTAAAAAAATACCACTGGAGGGTCAGACCTCCAGTGGAAAAACTTGGCTTTATAGCCGATATCATGGCAAAAAAGAACCCTCATTTAAATCCAGAGACCTTTAGAGACTCACTCGCTACTGTCCAAGAAGACGGAAAGCGTAACTGGGTCTATCCTAAAAAAGTATCCGGAATATTCTACAAGTATAGATCCTATCTTTCTTGGGTACTACTGGCCATACTTTTTGCCGGTCCTTTCATTCAAATGAATGGAAGACCTTACATGTTGTTTAATATTTTTGAGCGGAGGTTTATTATTTTCGGAGCAGCTTTTTGGCCTCAGGATACTTATCTGTTGATTTTCCTGTTGCTGATTTTCTTTGTTTTCATTATTCTTTTTACAGTAGTTTTTGGACGGATTTTCTGCGGATGGTTTTGCCCACAGACACTTTTCATGGAGATGGTATTCCGCAAAATCGAATACCTCATTGAAGGAGATGCAAATCAACAACGTCAATTAAACGAAGGGCCTTGGACAGGGGAGAAATTTGTAAAGAAAGGAATTAAGCTTACGATTTTCGCCGTAATCTCGCTCTTGATAGGTCATTTGGTAATGGCTTATTTGGTTGGAGTGGATCAAGTAAAGACGATTGTGTCACAACCCCCTTCGGCTAATATGGCTGGATTTATAGGCCTGATCGCATTCTCGGGTATTTTCATGTTTGTCTTTTCTTGGTTCCGTGAGCAGGCTTGTTTGGTTGTTTGCCCTTATGGAAGGCTACAGGGAGTTTTACTTGATAATAACTCGATCAATGTCATGTATGATTACGTGCGAGGGGAACCAAGATCTCCAATTCGTAAAAATCAGGCTATTTTAGAACCAAAAGGAGATTGCATTGAATGTAGTCTCTGTGTCCAGGTTTGCCCTACGGGAATTGATATTCGGAACGGAATCCAAATGGAATGTGTGAATTGTACGGCTTGTATAGATGCCTGTGATGAAGTGATGGTAAAAGTTGATCGGCCAAAAGGATTGATCCGATATGCTTCCGAAAACAGTATTAAGCAAGGTTTTCAGAAATTGATTACCGGTAGAGTCAAAGGGTATATAGTCGTACTTTGTATTTTGATTGCAGCATTCGTGACCTTGATTGCTACACGTGATGATATTAAAGCTACTATTACTCGATTCCCTGGAATGACTTATCAGGAAAGAGAGGATGGAAAAGTGACTAATCTTTATCAAATCACCTTGATCAATAAGACTTTTGAAAGTCAGAAAGTAGAATTGAAATCATTGGTAGATGGAATAGAAGTGGAATTGCTAGGAAATCAGGAACTGATTCTGGATGCGCAATCCAAATTCGAAGGCAGATTTTTCTTAGTTAGGAATCAAGACGAAGTCAAAGTGAATCAGGAAAAAGTAAAGCTCTCGGTAATTTACCAGGGTGAGGAACTAGATAAAATAGAGACAAATTTTACAGCACCAATAAACTAGATGATTATGGATTGGGGAAAAGGGATTTTATTGAGCATCATTGGTTTTGTAGTCTTGATCATGACTATGGTTGTCATATCTGTACGCATGGATGGGATCGAACTGGTTACTGAAAACTATTACGAGGCTGAGATCAATTACCAAGATCGAATTGATGAGGAGTCTTCCGCACTAAGATTAGACCGGACGGTAATTACTTATAATTCTTTAGATAAGAATTTGCTTCTCGACCTTCCAAATGGAACAAATGGAAAGATTCAACTTTTTAGACCTTCTGACTCTAATTTAGATCGTGAGTTTTTGGTCAATGTGATCGACTCAAATCGTACGTCGGTTTCCTTACTTGAACTGCAACCTGGCTATTGGAAAGTTCAATTGAGTTGGACTGAGGGAGGAAAGAACTTTTACGAAGAGAAGAAAATAACAATTTAAATGCTTTGGACTGCTTTTCTTTTAGGGTTCTTGGGTTCATTCCACTGTGTGGGAATGTGTGGGCCGATTGCTTTGGCAGTAGCTGGAGGAAAGGGGAAGTCCTATGCATCAAATAAAATTCTTTACAATCTAGGTAGAAGCGTCACCTATGCAACTCTTGGATTAATTGTGGGGAGTTTGGGCTTCTCGATGTCCCTAGCAGGTATTCAGCAAAGCTTTTCTATTCTGATGGGTTTGATGATTCTGATCCTTGCAATAAGCTATAAAAGCAACTCCACCTATTCTAATATTCCAGGTTTATCCAAGTTGGTGATTAGTCTAAAAAGTCATCTTGGTAAGTTCCTGAAAGCAGGAGGAAAGGCTGGGTATTTTGCTACTGGCTTGGCCAACGGGCTTTTGCCATGCGGAATGGTGTACATGGCTTTAGTAGCAGCAATGGCACTTCAGGATCCTTTGTTAGGGGCCACTTACATGTTCTTTTTTGGAATCGGAACCATCCCGCTTTTGGCAGCATTGATGTGGTCAGGGAATTTGATTCCAGTATCCTATCGCCAAAGCTTCCAGCGAACGATTCCTTATCTAGGGGTGCTGATTGGAGTTCTATTTATTTTTAGAGGGTTAGGGCTTGGACTTCATGGGTTCAGTCCGGATTTGCAAGTATTCAACTACGGTGCTGAGCAAATCGAAATCACCATGTGCCGTTAAATTGCTTTACTAAATCGAACTGCATCTTTTTTATTTTCAGCAAGTCGCAAATCGAGTTGCATACAAATATTTCGGACTAGCGCAATTCCTTTATCAGTTACCTTGATCCTGTTTCCAGACATTTTTAGCAAACCATCACCTTCCATTTCTTTCAAATTCCAAAGATTTTGTTCGGGGAGTTTTTCCCAAAGGGATGTTGGAAATACGGTTTCATGCCGACAGATTAAGTCAAGAATACATTCCTTTACTGTTTGATCTTCGGTAGTCAAAACATGTCCCTTGGAAATTGCCCATTGATCGTTCTTCAATGATTCCTGGTAAAGACTGATGTTTTTTTCGTTTTGTGCGTAGCCTATATGAATATCACTGATGCTGCTAGCCCCTAATCCAATCAACATTTTAGCGGGAAGCGTGGTGTATCCCATGAAATTCCGATGAACCTTTCCTGCTAATTTGGCTTGATTTAGTGGGTCATTTGGTTTTGCAAAATGATCCATTCCGATATCTACATATCCTAAGTTTTGCAAAACCATTTTTCCAAATTCATACAAAGCCCTTTTCTGATCCTGATTAGGAAGATAACTTTCAAAACTTTTCTGTGCGGGAAAAGCTGATGGTAAATGAGCGTAGCTATAAAATGCAATCCGATCGGGTGCCAATTTAGCCACCTCATCAAAAGTAGCTTTCATAGTATCTAATGTCTGATGTGGCAAGCCATAGATTAGATCGAAGTTAACTGAGCTGTAGCCATGTTTTCGGGCATTTTCGGTAGCCTCTCGTACCTTTTCCACTGGCTGAATTCGATGGATAGCCTGTTGCACTTGTGGATCAAAATCCTGAATCCCATAGCTTACTCTGTCAAATCCCAAACTGGCCAATGCTTCCAAATGAGTTTCAGTGGTATTATTGGGATGACCTTCAAAGCTGAATTCAGCATCTGGAACTACTTCTGAGCTAGAAATAATAGTGCTGAGAAGTGAATGCAAAGCTTTTGGCGAGAAAAAAGTAGGAGTGCCTCCTCCAAGGTGAATTCCGGTTAGTTTTGGCCTTTTGCCGAAAAGATGCAAGTATTTATTCCATTCCAAAAGAATAGCTTCGATATAGCTTTCTTCTACCGAATGATTTTTGGTGATCCGCTTCGTGCAGCCACAGTAGGTGCAGAGACTTTCGCAAAAAGGTAGATGAATGTATAGCGATATTCCTTCTTCATCCCCAAAATCTTTAAATGCCAGTTTAACCAAATCCTCCCAATTCTTTGTGTTTAGTGAATTTTCCCAAAGAGGAACAGTGGGATAAGAGGTATATCTTGGGGCTGGAATATTATATTTCTCGATCAGGAGTGGGGAAATCGACATAGGTTTATCTTTTCCCAAAATTCTAGATTTCTAAGGGTTCCTATATTGATACAAACCAGTCGAAAACCTGAGTTATATCAGTTTTGGTTTCTTGGAAATTTGGAATGTGATTTAGTTTTTAGATTTAAAATTCTAACTTAACTTGAGTTGCCCTTAATCAAAATAACCATGTCTGGACTAAAAAAAATTGGATTCTTTAGTGCGCTGATCTTACCAGTTTTGTTAATCCTTGGCGTTTATTTAGGTGGTGCTAATTTGTTTTTGATCCATTGCTTCGTCTTTATTTTAGTACCAATTATGGATTTTTTGATCAGTACCGATAGAGAAAATGTACCGAAGGAGGCAGTCAGTAGAGTCACTCAAGAGAAATTCTATAAGTTAGTTACCTTCTTTTGGGTATATGTACAATTTGGAGTATTGATTTGGGGGTTTTATATCGTCAGCGTTAGTCATTTTTCTTGGTGGGAATTTCTGGCTTTTGCCAGCGGGATGGCGTTGATTACTGGAGGAATTGGAATCACTGTAGCTCATGAATTGGGACATAAAAGCGATCGACTGGAACAGTTATATTCTAAAATGCTTCTGATGACTGTGTCTTATATGCATTTTTTTATTGAGCATAATCGAGGTCATCATGTTCGAGTAGCCACTCCGGATGATCCTGCCACCAGTAGATTTGGAGAGAGTTTTTATTCTTTTTGGTACCGTTCAGTATTCGATGGGTATCAAAGCGCCTGGGAATTGGAGCGGGAAAGACTTTCTAAAAAAGGAATTCTGTTCTATTCTATTCAAAATCAGATGATCCAATTTGCGATCTTGCCTTTAGTATTTGTTTCCTTGGCCTTTGGGATTTCCTCTGTGTTGTTGGATCGAATAGTGTGGGAAGTTCCTTTGTTCTTTTTCGTCCAAAGTATTTTAGGGTTTTCGCTACTAGAGCTGGTAAACTACCTCGAGCATTATGGCATGAAACGAAAAAAAATGGAGTCAGGGGTTTATGAGCGTGTAACTCCAATTCACTCTTGGAATGCAAGCCATGTAGTGAGTAATTTTTTATTATTCCAACTTCAGCGGCACTCGGATCACCACGCTAATGCGCACAAACGATATCAGGTTTTGAACCACTATGACGAAAGTCCGCAGCTTCCCGCGGGATATTCTGCTATGATAATTGTTGCACTTTTTCCCCCTCTTTGGTTTGCTATTATGGATCCAAGATTAAATGAATGGAAGGAAAAAACCTTTGAGAAATCTTCTAGTCCAGCAGGAAGTTATTAAGGAAGCTACTTTTCAGGAGAAGCCATACAAAGAATAGAAGCATCCCCCAAAACATGTAAACTCGGTAATAGTCGGAAGTCTCTTTGTATCGATTTTCCTGGATTTCCGTTTTTTCCAAACTATCGATCCGTTCAAAAATACTAGCCAATGTTCCACCATCCCCTGCCCGGAAAAATTCTCCATTTCCGATTTTGGCAATTTCCCGAAGGGTAGTTTCATCGAGATAACTTTCTACCATCTGTGGTCTGCCGAAAAAGTCAGTACCATAAGGAACCATACCGTCTTTTCCTACCGCAATCGTGTAAATTTTGATATCTAAAGCGGAAGCTAGTTGTGCAGCAAAAAGTGGATCCACATTTCCGGCATTGCTTTCGCCATCACTGAGTAGGATCATTACTTTAGAAGCTGATTCTGAGTCCTTCATCCGATTTGTTCCTGCCGCCAAGGCTGAGCCTATAGCTGTGCCTTTGGCTTCCATCATACTGAAATTGATTTCGGAAATTAGATCTGTTAGGAGCTTATAATCGTTGGTAAGTGGTGCCAGAGAATAAGCTTCGCCGGCAAAAACAACCATTCCGATACGATCTCCAAACCTCCCATTAATAAAATCAACAGCAGTAGCCTTGGAAGCTTCCAGTCTATTAGGTGTGAAATCCTGCAAATCCATCGATTCTGATATATCCATCACCAGCATGATATCGATTCCTTCTGTAAACTGTTCTACCCGCTCATTACTTCGCTGGGGTCTTGCCAATGCAATAACCATCATGACCAGAAAGAAGAAAAAGAACAAAGTGGGAATTAATCTCAGGTAAGTCCAAGGGTTGTTTTTGGCAGCATTCTTAGGAAGTGAAAGTTCAAGAACAGGGTTCTTAAGAAACTTTACAAACTTCCTAATCAGCATAAATGCAGGAATAATCCATATGAGATTCAAGAAAAGCGGATTTTCCCATTCGTAAGATTGGAGGGTCTCAGGCAAAAACCAAGACCAGCTAAAGAACTCAGACAGTTGCTCTCTCATGCTTGTTTTTGCTAATTTTTCTCTCAAATTTTTCTTTAGCTACCTGAAGCAAGTAGTTTGTGGCTTCTTCACTTTGAGCTGAGACCCCAGCGTATATGATCATATCGATCGCTCGAAGAGACTTGAAGATTTCGGGATCTTCTAATTGCAAACCTATTTCGCTAGAGGTCCATTCTTTCACCGGTAAATTGGTAATACTTTCTATATAACCTTTCCACAATCCAATCACCTCATCGGCTAATTCTATCGTAGGATTTTGATTCAGCTCAGAAGTTTGAATTTTCCATTTCTTTTCAAATTTTTTCCAGCGCCTTTTTTCCGATAGATCTCCAAAATATGCTTTCAATCGCTTGTTGAAAAGGAAATAGAATACTACCAAAAGCAATAGTATGCCTCCGATCAAAATTCCGGTAATGATCCAGTTGAGTTCTTTTTCTAATGGTTGATAAACGTTGTTTTCTTGAAAAACCAACTTTTCCGGAATGCTGTCTAGAGTAAGTTTTAGCTTTAGTTCTGCCTCAAGAGGATAATGCGTAATACTGTCATATCTAGAAAACTCATATACGGGAAGCGTCACAAAAACACTTGGGTCCAATGAGAAATTGGAAAGATAATAAATTGCACTATCCTGAGTGACGCCTTCTTTAGTATGGGAAAGAAATGTCTGCTTTTCCAACAGGACAAGAGGTGAAAAATCAAAGCTGGAATCCGGGAAAATGAGCTGGGATGATTCTGGATAGGTTGCTTTCAATACATACCCCACACGCTCACCTAGCTTTGCAGAGTCTTGCATGAAATATCCGTCCACCGTTACCTGCTGAGCTGGCGCAATAAATGGAAATATAGAAAATAGAAGGAATAAGAGCCTCTTAGCCACGTTTCATACTTTTATTTCTATACTTAAATAACTCAATAAGGGGAGCCACGATATCTTGAGTGGTGTCGATGGTAAGGTAATTGATTTGATTCTTTTTGCAAATATCTTTAAGATTTGCTCTTTCAGTAGTAAATGTATCAGCTATTTTCTTCGAAAAGCTTCCAAATGCAGTATTCACCCATGTTGTTTTACCTCGTTCTTTATCATAAACTGGAATAATCCCCAAAGAAGGTAATACAGATTCTCTGGGGTCAGTAAGTTGGATTGCTACTAAATCGTGTCTTTCAGCAAGTGCTCTGAAAGGACGCTCATATCCTGAATCAATAAAATCAGAAATCACGACTACAACTGCACGTTTTTTAATCAAATTAAGTGCAAAAGTAAAAAGCCCATTCAGATCGGTCTTTAAAGATCTATTTTCATGCTCAAAGATACCTTTGATCATCTTTACTCCCTGTTTTCCGCCTTTTGCTGGCAGAATCAATTTTTCTTTTTCGTCGGAATAGCTGATTAATCCTACTTGGCTTCCCTCAAAAACTGCCGCTAGCGTCAAGACCCCAGCGATTATTTTTCCTTGATCGATTTTCCGGTTTCCTTCTTGACCGATATCCTGGCTAGCACTGATATCCAATAAAAAGAAGACGGATTGCTCTTTATCTTCTCGAAATGTTTTCACAAATGTACCATGACCCTTTGCAGAAACTTTCCATTCGATAGTTCGTACATCATCTCCGTACTGATAGGGGCGCAAGTCGTCAAACTCCAAACCAGAACCTTTGAAAAGAGACTGATATTCTCCCTGAAGGTGGTTATTGGCCACTTTCCGGATCATAATTTCGTATTTTCTAAGCTTACTGAATAGATTGGTCATTCCAAGAATTTTGAATGGACTAAGTTATGGTACTAAGCTGAATTATAAAATCCGAGTTACACAAAGGGCGAGGAGAATTTCCGTTAAAAAAACCTAATTTTGAGTTGTGAATAGATTCTTGTTATTAAGTTTTTTCTTCCTCTGTCTTCTGGGTTGTGATCCAGAAAAGCTTCCAGAGGGTATTTTGCCAGAGGAAAAAATGGTAGAGGTCCTTATCGACATCCAATTGACTGAAGGTATCGCAGGCGCTATGCCCATTTCCTATGATTCCTCCCAAGTGCTATATCGTTTACTTGAAAGAGAAGTTTTTTTGAAACATGAAGTCCAAGATTCTGTTTTCACACAAAGTATGGTTTACTACCTTCAATATCCTTACAAAATGGATGCAATCTATGCTAGGGTAGTAGATTCATTAAGTTTGAAGCAAGCCTCTGAAAATGTGGTTGATGAACCCGGAAACTAATGTTATATCCTTCGAATCTCGAGCAAAAAATAAATTTTTTTAAAATTAAAGAAATCCTGAAATCCGAATGCACTTCGCCATTGGGAATGGATTATGTTGATAAAGTTTCCTTCTCTTCTGATTACAATTTGGTCACCAGATTATTAGATCAAACAGAGGAATTTCGTCAGATTTTGGTCTCTGGAGAGGCTTTTCCTTCTTCTAATTTCGCGAATCTGTATCCTTATCTGGAAAAAGCAAAACTCGAAAATTCCTTTTTAGATGCAGCAGATTTTCATGAAATGAAGCTTTCGTTGCAGACTTTGAGGTCCTGTATTTCTTTTTTTCAAAAAAATGAAGCCTTATATCCTGTTTTAGCTCAGCTTCTCGGGCTTTTGATAGAATTGGACTTGGGATTATTAAAAGCAATTGATGCTATCATAGATGAGAAAGGCCATGTAAAAAGTAATGCGAGTCGCGAACTACAATTGATTCGTGGACAGATTCTTTATGAGGAAGGTCGTTTGCGTAAAGTAATGGACCGGATTTTTAAGGAAGCGCGTGCGAAAGGTCTGACTGCTGAAGATGCCCAAATAACAGTGAGATCAGGAAGATTGGTGATCCCTGTGGCGGCTGAAAACAAGCGAAAATTGCGAGGATTTATTCATGATGAATCAGCAACAGGGCAGACAGTATTTATGGAGCCAGAGGAAGCGTTGGATATTAACAATGAAATTCGGGATTTGGAATACATGGAGCGAAGAGAAATTGTTAAAATTCTCACGCAACTCACCGATCGAGTACGACCTGCAATTCCTGCCTTAAGAAAAGCTACCAATTTTTTAGGATTGATGGATTTTATTCGAGCAAAAGCAAAATTTGCTCAAAAAACCGATAGCTGTAAACCTGAAATAGTAAAAGAACGCCAACTAATTTGGAAGCAGGCCAGACATCCACTTTTAGAAATGGCTTTGAAATCACAGGGAAAGAAAATCGTCCCTTTGAATGTAAATCTGAGCGGCCATGAGCGACTTTTGGTTATTTCCGGACCTAATGCAGGAGGTAAGTCGGTTACCTTGAAAACAGTAGCTCTACTTCAGTACATGCTCCAATGTGGATTATTGATTCCGGTCGAACCAAATTCTAAAAGTTCTCTTTTTGATAATTTTTTCATTGACATTGGCGATGAACAAAATCTTGAAAATGATCTAAGTACATATAGCTCTCATTTGATGAGCATGAAACACTTTTCGCAGTTTGCGAATCGAAAAACAATCTTGTTTATAGATGAATTTGGAACAGGAACCGAACCACAATTCGGTGGTGCAATAGCTGAATCAATTCTCTTAGCGCTCAATAAATTAGGCGCTTATGGAGTGCTTACCACCCACTATGGAAATCTAAAGCAAGTTGCTAGCAAAAATCAGGGTCTTGTAAATGGAGCCATGCGATATGATGTCGATAAATTGGAACCGCTTTATCAACTGGAAATTGGAAAACCTGGATCTTCCTTTGCTTTGGAGATAGCTTCCAAAATCGGAATTTCGAAAGAGATACTGAATTATGCCAAGAGTCAAATAGGTGAAGAAAGGGTTAGGTATGATCGATTATTGACGCAGTTGGAAAACGAGAAAAATCAATATTCAGGTTTGCTTTCTGAAGTTAAAGCAAAAGATAAATTGCTTAAAACGAGACTTCAAGAGTATAATGAGCTCAAAGAGACCCTCGAACTAACTAAGAAAAAATACCTGCAGGAGGCCAAGGAAGAAGCTAAAACTTTACTTGACCAAACTAATAAAAAAATCGAAGCAACAATTCGTCAGATAAAAGAGGGGAAAGCAGAGAAAGAATCAACCAAGCAAATTCGCCAGGAGTTGGAAGAATTTAAGGAAAAGGTAAAACCGGAAAAAATTAAGATTAAAACTCCTGCGGTGGTTGTTTTGGAAGGGGAAATTAAGGTTGGCGATTGGGTTCGATTAAAGGATAATGGTGCTATTGCAGAGGTACTTCAATTGAAAGCCAAAGAGGCTGAAATCTCGATTGGAGAGCTTAAATCCAATGTAAAACTTTCTAGATTGGAGCGGATTTCCCAAGGCGAAGTCAAAAAAGAAAAGAAATCAATTGCTAATCGGGGTAATTTCAATACCAATGAAAAGATGATGGACTTCTCTATGAATTTAGACCTTCGAGGCAAAAGGGGAGAGGAGATATTAGCCTTGATTCAGACTTTTATAGATGAAGGTTATATGCTTGGTATCAAAGATCTTCGAATCGTCCATGGCAAAGGAAACGGAATTCTTCGTGATCTTACCCGAAATTTTCTGAAGGATATGAGCCAAGTCAGACATATGGAAGATGAGCATGCTGATCGGGGTGGAGCAGGAGTAACGCTGGTGACGTTGAAATAAAAAAGGGAGCTTAAAGCTCCCTTTTTTATTCTTTATAACCAGAATTATTTTTTCAAAAGATTGAATGTGTAGTTTCCAGCGACTGCAAATACACCATTGATTCGAGCTCCTGGGGCAGGAATTGTAAAAGTGAGTCTCAAATTATCGCCAGTTCTGGTGAAAGAAATTTCTCTTGTAGCTACTGGTCTAGTTCCAGAGAGAATAAACTTGTCAAAATTTGTTCCAGCAAAGGACCAAGATCCGGAATTATCAAACAAGTCGTTATTATTTCTGGAGGTATAAGTTTTTGTGGACCCTGAATTTAAAATCAATTCAAAATTGGTGTATAAATCTGTGACTGTAGTTCCATCTCGCTGAACAGATCCTCCTCCACTGATTCCCCAATTCAAAGTGCCTGTTCCTGTCAATGCCTCTGTAGCCAATTGTTCAGCAGTCTTTGGTGGAGTAGGATCTGGGTCATCTCCACCACCACATGCCTGCACAATTATAATAACCGCAGCAATGAACATTAGTCTGATTAATTTCAAATTCATATTTCTTCTGTTTTATCGACTGTAAAATTAAAGATATCGATTAAAGTTCAAAGTCTCTATTCACTTATAATCTTCTAAAACGATTTTTTGTTGGCAGAACTCATATTCTCTTGGTTCATTTGAGCAAATAACCATGATCCTATCCGATCCAAAGTCACCAATCATTTTTTGATACCACAAGATTCCATTACGATCAAGATTAGAGGTAGGTTCATCCAATAAGACAAGTTGTACATCTGATAATAATGCTAATCCAAGTTTTAATCGCTGCTTCATTCCTGAGGAAAATTGACTGATAGCCTTTTGAGCATGTTCTTTCAGGTAAATCACCTCAAGAATTTCCTGTTTAGAAATTCCGTGGAGTGGTTTTTTAAATTTGAAATGAAAGTCCAGTAATTCAGAAAGAGTGAATTCTTCAGGTAATTCTAAATAGGGGGCAGCAATACTCAATAGTGTGAACCACTCTGATTCCGACAATGATACCTGATCATTTTGGTAATTGATTTTCCCAGATGAAAGCGGAATAGCTCCACTTAAGCACTTCAATAAAGTTGACTTGCCAGAGCCATTGCTCCCTGTGATTGCAAGAGACGATCCAGTTGTTAAAGTGAATGTTAGATTTCTGAAAATCCATTCATATTGGAAGCGTTTTGAAGCTTCTTCAAATTGGATTTTTAGCATTTTTTTAATTGATATAACCCTTCATCACCCCACGCTCTGAAGATCTAATGAAATTAAGAATCTCGTCTCTTTCCTTTGTAGCTGGAAGATTTACCTCAATCTCTTCAAGAGCCTTGCTATTATTCATGCTATTCAAGAAAAGATAACGATATACTTCCTGAATATGCGAAATTGATTCGCTTGAAAATCCTCTCCTTCTGAGTCCAAGAGAATTCACCCCGGCATAGGAAAGCGGCTCTCTGGCGGCTTTTGTAAATGGAGGAACATCTTTTCTCACCAAAGACCCACCTGATATCATGGAGTGCATTCCAATTTTTACAAACTGATGAATAGCACTAGATCCACCCACAATTGCCCAATCATCAATGGCAACGTGGCCTGCTATTTGGACGGCGTTGGCGATAATTACATTGCTACCAATGACACAATCATGTGCTACATGAACATAGGCCATTAGCAAACAATTACTTCCAATGACTGTAGTTTGCTTATCCACTGTACCTCGGCTAATGGTGACACACTCCCGAATGGTAGTATTATCTCCAATCAAGACAGTCGAATCCTCGCCTTGAAACTTTAGATCCTGCGGAATACCAGCGATCACAGCACCGGGAAAAATTTTCACATTCTTACCGATTTTTGCTCCAGGGTAGATAGTGACATTTGAACCAATCCATGAGTTATCTCCGATTTCCACATTCTCATGTATCATCGTAAATGGATCTATATGGATGTTTTCACCCAATTGAGCATTAGGATCAATGTATGCTAATGGACTAATCATGCTTCTTTACGGGTTATGCTTGCAGTCATCACAGCTTCGCAAACTAGCGTATTTCCAACATAGGCCTCACCTCGCATCTTGGCGATCCCTCTACGGATAGGAGCTAAAAGTTCGCATTTGAAAATCAAGGTATCTCCAGGAAGTACCATTTTTCTAAACTTACAGTTTTCGATTCCTAGGAAATATGTCCAGTAATTTTCCGGATCATCCACAGTACTCAATACCAAAATCCCTCCCGTTTGAGCCATTGCCTCTACTTGTAATACACCTGGCATCACCGGATTAGATGGGAAATGCCCCATAAAAAAGGGTTCGTTGATTGTGACATTCTTAACACCTGCTACCACAGTATCATCCAAATAAATAATCTTGTCCAGCAATTGGAAAGGATAACGATGTGGGAGAATATTTCTGATCTGATTGATGTCCATTACTGGAGGCAATTTCGGATCATAATAAGGTATGTGAGATGAAGAAGATTTCTCCATCGCACGTTTAAGCTTTTTTGCAAAAGCTACATTCGCAGCATGACCTGGTCTTGCAGCAAGGATTTGAGCTTTTAATGGTCTTCCAACCAAAGCCAAATCACCGACTACATCGAGTAATTTATGTCTTGCAGGTTCATTTCTGTAGCGAAGATCCACATTATTGAGGATTCCTTCTTTTTTAACTTCCACTTTCTGCTTATTAAACATTTTAGCCAAGTGGACCAACTCTTTTTCTTCCACTACTCGATCCACGACTACTATGGCATTGTTCAAGTCCCCACCTTTAATCAGGTTGGAATTGTATAGCATCTCTAATTCATGGAGGAAACAAAATGTCCTACAGGAAGCAATCTCTGATTTGAACTGTCCTATATCTGTGATAGATGCATGCTGACTTCCCAATACAGGTGAATTGTAATCTACCATTACAGTGACCCTGTAATTATCTGTAGGCAGAGCCACCATTTCTACTTCTCGAGCAACGTCCTTGTATTGAATACTCTCCTGAACCTCAAAAAATCTTCGAAGTGCATTTTGCTCCTCAAAGCCTGCCTCTTCCAAAACTTCAATAAATTGGATGGAAGAACCGTCCATAATCGGTGGCTCAGGACCATCCAGCTGTATGAGTACGTTGTCTACTTCCATCCCGACTAATGCCGCAAGGACATGCTCGACAGTATAGACTCTGGCACCATTTTGCTCCAAAGTTGTACCCCTCGAGACATCTACCACTAGATCGCAATCTGCATCTACTGTAGGTCTTCCTTCCAGGTCAACTCGTTGAAACTTAATACCGTGATTTGGTGGTGCTGGGACGAAAGTCATGTTTGAAATTACCCCGGTGTGTAGACCTACTCCCGATAATTCGACTTGCTTTCGTATAGTATGTTGTTTTACTTTCATCTGATTGTTAAAGCGTTCAGCTTGGCAAAGGGTGCAAATTTACTGCTTTTTTTCCAGTTCTTTCAATCGCTTCTCCAAGCCTTCTAGATTTTTAAAAATTGAATAAGACTTTAAAAAGTTTTTTAGATCAAGACCTATGTATCCAAATATTTTCTGATTTGGTTTTGTGATTGATCTACTGATGCCTGTATTCGCTCCTATGGTGGTATTGTCTGCGATTTTTATATGGCCAACGATTCCGGCTTTTCCTGCGATTATACAGTTTTTACCAATTTCAGTAGAGCCTGATATTCCCGCCTGAGAAGCAATAACTGTATTCTCTCCAACAATTACATTATGAGCGATTTGTACTTGGTTGTCAATTTTGACTCCCTTTCGAATTATCGTAGAGCCCATAGTCGCACAATCAATAGTTGAATTAGCTCCCACGCTAACCTGATCTTCAAGGATTACATTTCCAATCTGCGGAATTGCTTTATAAGTCCCATCTGACTGTGGTGCAAATCCAAAGCCATCTGATCCAATTACTGCCCCGGGATGGATTTCACAGTTTTCACCTATTACAGTATCAGCGCAAATTCTTGCTCCTGAATGAATGATTGTATTTGCTCCAAGTTTGACCCGATCACCTATAAATGCATGGGGATAGATTTTCACATTATTCCCTATTTGGCAATCTTTTCCGATATAAGAAAAAGCTCCACGGTAAATTTGAGAACCAGCAGTACTCGTTGGGTCCATATAAGAAGGCTCTTCTATGCCTTCTTTTCCCGATTTAATCATCATGGAATATGCCTCAAGGAGCATGGTGAAGCCATTGTAAGCGTCCTTTACTCGGATTATATTTGTTTTAAGGGGCTTTTTTGCCAGAAAGTCTTCAGACACGATCACAGCTGTCGCTTCAGTTTCATAAATGAAAGGGGTGTATTTTTCATTTGACAAAAAACTAATTCCTCCCGGTTTGCCTTCCTGGATTTTGTCTAATCTAAATACCTTTTGATTTTCATCACCTTCCACTTTTCCATGAAGAATGGTGGCTATCTGTGCAAGTGAAAACTCCATATTTTCCTCTTAATTCATTTAATAGTTTAAATTTACGCTTTTGGCCTTACAAACGTAATGTTTCTCTACAATTTTGCTCATTACTTTGATGTTTGGTAAATCCGCCGCTTGAGCGACATCGATTACCTTGCCTTTTTTCGTGAGGATATTAATTCGCTCTTTTGCCAAATAACCATAGTTACTTACTGTCCCATACGAAAAGAAAAAGTCAATGTCCTCGGTAGGAATTTCGAGCTTCTCGATTGTCTTTTCTTGCATTTGGTTGATTTCTTCTCTTGAAAAAGGTTCATTGGAGAAGTTGATTTTAAAAAGATTCCGCGTAAGAAACATTCTCGAAATATTCCGTAGCACATAATCCGGATGGTTTTTCCAAAGCTTTATTGCCCCCCAAATATCAAAGTCATCCAATTCTAAAAACATTGGAAGAAGTGAGTCATTAAGTTTAAAATCATCCAGTTTCAACTCATTCAATAAGAAGAAGTCAAACTCTTCAGTTAGGACGAATTTAGTCCCAGACTGGCGGAGTATTTTTGCTCTATTAATCAAATTGATCAGCATTTTCTCTGCACTAACAGTCGTTTTGTGCAGGTATACCTGCCAATACATTAGTCTACGAGCACTCAGGAAATTTTCGATGGAGTAAATTCCCTTTTCCTCAATGACGACCTGATCATTTTTCACATCCATCATTTTGATAATGCGATCTGCGCCGATTGTTCCTTCCGATACACCGGTAAAGAAGCAATCCCGCTGCAGGTAATCTAATCTATCAATGTCTAATTGGCTGGATACCAATTGATGAAAAAACTTTCTTTCATATTGATTCTTAAATATTCTTAAAGTAAGAGCTAATTTACCCCCTAGTTCTCGATTCAGGAGTTCAATAGCTAGAAGGGAAAGCTCTTCATGGTGAACTCCTTTTAGTAGGCTGTATTCCAAAGCATGGGAAAATGGACCATGACCAATATCGTGCAACAGAATAGCAATAAGTGATGCTTCGTATTCTTCTTCAGAGATTTCTGTGCCTTTTATGCGTAGATTGTCAAGTGTAATACTCATCAAGTGCATTGCACCGATAGCATGATGAAAGCGAGTGTGAAGCGCTCCCGGATAGACGAAATCGGTCAATCCGAGCTGTTTTATCCTTCGAAGCCTTTGGAAATAAGGATGGTCAATGATGGTAAAAATCAACTCACTTGGGATGGTGATAAATCCGTAAACAGGGTCGTTTAGTATTTTCTGGCTTTTCAATTAGGCCTCTTTTGTTTCACTCAAAAGTAATTATAATTTTAAAAAGAAACAGGAACTGATATGTCTCAAAAATTTACAATTCTCTGGGCAGACGATGAAATTGATCTGCTTAAACCCCATATTCTTTTTTTAGAACAACGGGGATACGAGATCACTACGGTCAACTCAGGTATAGATGCGATAGAAGAAGTTGAAAATAAAAATTTTGATGTCATCTTCCTTGATGAAATGATGCCGGGTATGACAGGCTTGGAGACTTTGCAGCAGATAAAACTTTTGAAACCTCAAATTCCCGTGGTAATGATTACCAAAAGTGAAGAGGAACATATCATGGATGATGCAATCGGTGGGAAAATAGCTGATTATCTGATCAAGCCAATCAACCCCAGTCAAATCCTTCTTTCTGTCAAAAAATTGTTGCAAAATAAGCAACTCATTGATGAGCGTACTACCCAAAGTTACCAGCAGGATTTCATGAACTTAAGTATGGCTTATGGCGATGCGGAAGATCATCAAGACTGGGCGGATATCTATCGAAAACTCACCTACTGGGAAATGGAGATTGATAATACTGAAAATAAAAGTATGCTTCAGGTGTTGGAATCTCAAAAAATTGAAGCAAATGCTAATTTCTCAAAATTTATAAAGGAAAACTATCTAAGCTGGATGGAGGAGCGAAATCCAGAAAAGCCGATTCTTTCTCCACAGGTGATGAAAAAGAAAGTTTTCCCACATCTAAAAGAAAAAAAGCCACTATTCTTTATTGTGATTGATAATTTTAGATTGGATCAGTGGGAGGACATAGAATCCTTAATTACACCTTACTTTAACCTAAAAGAGAAAGACACTTATTATAGCATACTTCCTACCACCACTGCATTTGCTAGAAATGCTTTGTTTAGCGGTATGATGCCCCATGATATGGCTAGATTCTATCCAAACTTCTGGGAAGATGAAGATTCGGATGAGGGAAAAAACAATTTCGAAGAAGATTGGATTAGAATAAATCTGGATAAAAACAGATTGCCAATTAAGTTTTCTTATAATAAGATTATTCAGTCTTATCAGGGTAAAGCAGTTTTGGAACAGTTTCATACTTTTCTTCAAAATGATTTAAATGTCCTTGTATACAACTTTGTAGATATGGTATCCCATGCAAGGACAGATATGAAAATGATTCGAGAGCTTGCTCCTGATGAGTCTGCTTATCGATCACTTACTACTAGCTGGTTTGAGCACTCTTCACTGTTTGAATTAATTAAAAAAATCCACGGTGCAGGGGCAGAGGTAATCATCACCACCGACCATGGTACAAAGCGTGTGAATAAGCCTTATAGAATTGTTGGAGATAAAAATGTAACTACAAATCTGAGATATAAGCAAGGTAAAAATCTCAACTTTGAAGCTGGAAAAGTTTTTGAAATCAGAAAGCCGGAGGAAGCAAAACTTCCCAAATTGAATGTTTCGTCTAGTTATGTGTTTGCAGTGGAGGATTACTTTTTTGCATACCCCAATAATTACAATTATTATGTGAACTTCTATAAGGATACTTTCCAACATGGTGGTGTATCTTTGGAGGAGATGATTGTGCCAATTGTACACCTTTCGCCTAAATAATTAACAGAAGTGATTCACTATTCCTATACGCTGCAAGAGATTCAAACTGCTGCTAAAATGATCGTTTCCGAAGCTCAAAATGAGAAAATCTGGAT
Organism: Algoriphagus sp.; assembly: GCF_029254265.1. GTDB lineage: Bacteria > Bacteroidota > Bacteroidia > Cytophagales > Cyclobacteriaceae > Algoriphagus. Next base: position 25,186 of record NZ_JAQWXX010000043.1, read on the forward strand.
TTTCCAGGGAGAAATGGGAGCTGGAAAAACAACTTTGATCAAAGCTTTGGCTGGTGTTTTTGGGATTCAGGATCAGGTAAGCAGTCCTACATTTGGGATTGTCAATCAATATGAAAATGAGGCTTCCCAAACCTTTTACCATTTTGACTTTTATCGAATAGAAGATCCTATGGAAGCATTGGATATTGGAATAGAAGAGTATTTTTATAGTGGAAATTATTGTTGGTTAGAATGGGCAGAGCAAATTGCCCAATTTCTACCTGATCAATTTTTCCTTATTAGAATCACATCAGATTCAGACGAAAAACGAACCCTTAACCTACAACATATCAATAATGCCAGCTGAAACCACCCCTCTTGCCGCGGTAGGAATCATCCCTAAGGAATCACCAGCCAAGGTACATAAGAATGAGCATCAATTGACGGTTGGTCTTCCTAAAGAAATATCAAATCAAGAGAAGCGAGTTGCAATTACTCCGGAGTCTGTAGGACTATTGACCAATAATGGAATTCAAGTGGTAGTAGAATCTGGGGTGGGCACAAGTGCGAAATTTTCTGACCAGGATTATTCAGATGCAGGTGCCAAAGTTTCCTATTCCAGAAAAGAGGTTTTTGCTGCTCAGGTAGTTTTGAAAGTTGATCCTCCTTCTATAGAGGAAATTGGTTTTATGACTCAGGGAAGTTGTCTGATTTCTGCCCTTCAACTTGGACGTCAAAACAAAGAGTTCATTGAAGCCTTGAATGAGAAAAAAATCACTGCGACAGCATTTGAATACTTAGAAGATAAGGTAGGAGGCATGCCTGTGGTTCGTGCCATGTCAGAAATAGCCGGAAGTACAGTAATGCTTATCGCCTCCGAATATCTTTCCAGTGTAAATGACGGGAAAGGCCTTATCATGGGTGGAGTGACTGGGGTGCCTCCGACTCAAGTAGTGATTATTGGTTCTGGTACTGTGGCCGAATACGCTGCTCGGACAGCCTTGGGTTTGGGAGCTTCGATAAAAGTATTTGATAACCATATCTACAAACTCAGAAGATTAAAACAGCTGTTGGGTCAGCAGATCTATACTTCGACTATTGATAATTTTAGTTTAAACCAAGCGCTTTCAGAAGCGGATGTAGTAATTGGGGCTTTGCGTGAAGAAAAGGGTAGAAATAAGATCGTCGTAAGTGAGGAGATGGTCGCCAATATGATGCACGGCAGTATAATCATTGATGTATCTATTGATCAGGGTGGATGTATTGAAACATCTAGAATGACGACCCATGAAAACCCTGTTTATTCAGTTTATGATATTATTCACTATTGTGTTCCGAATATCGCTTCACGGGTAGCTCGAACAGCATCCTATTCTTTAAGTAATATTTTTACACCAATAATTCTTCAAATGGCCGATCTCCGAGGGGCAGAAGAAATGATTTTTAACTACAAATGGTTTCTCAGAGGGGTTTATACTTACAGAGGAAGTCTAACCAATGCACATCTTGGAAGAAAATTTGGATTAAATCACAAAGAACTTCAATTGCTGCTAGCGGCTAGATATTAAGAATTAGGACAGGAGATTTTGCCGAAGTAGAAACTCTAACTGCTCGTTCGCTTTGATCAATGCTTGAGTTAATCGTTCATTTTCTCGTCTTAGCGTATATACTTCAAAAGCATTTTTGATAACGGTCCTTAAGTAATCCTCTTCCCAAGGCTTAGTCAGATAATGATACACCTGACCTTTATTGATAGCATCAATAACGGCTTGAATATCAGTGTACCCGGTAAGTAAAACCCTGATCGGATCAGGGTAAATTGGAATTATGGATTCCAAGAATTCTACTCCAGTTTCTTCTGGCATTCTTTGATCTGTAATAATCAAATCGATCTCTTCATCCTTCAATATCTGTCTTGCCTCGTTGGCTCCTATAGCTAAAAAAATCTTATAATCACGTCTAAAAGTAGCCTTAAATGCTTGAAGGTTATTTTCTTCATCATCAACGTACAGGATTTTTATTTTTTCTTCAGGTTTGGATTCCATCTGACAAATTTCGCGGAAGTATATAAATATTATTCTAAAATTAGAGTTTTTTTCAAGTAAAAACCAAGATTTAAAGATGTCTTTTTAACTTCTTCTTTTTTTAAAACTATTTTTGGTGAAAAAATAAAAATTGCAAGGCTTTTAATTTGATTTATAGTTGAAAAAATTAACTTTATGTCAAATATCACCTGATTACCTTCTTTGCAAATGTTTGAAAAATCAGAAGTTGATTTTGAAGATCAATGTTACCCGTCCATTTATAAATTGAATTGTCAAGAAGATGTTGATGATATTGAAAAATTAAAAACCAATTCCTCAGTCCATTTTATCGATAAACTTGATCATCAAGTTTTCGAGCTTTTAAAAGCGCGAAATGCTGGAAGTTCGCTTTCCGATAAGGAGATATGGGATATGGTTCCAGCTTTTTTTCAAGAAAATCCAAGATCAAATTTTGGCAATTGGATCTATTACCCTTGGAAAGCAAAAGTAGTGAGGCTACTTCCAAAGGAGGATTTTATATTTGTAAGGACGCAACGAAATAATTATAAAATCACACCATCAGAACAAGAAGAACTTTCCAAGAAAAAAATTGGAATAATAGGACTTTCTGTTGGACAAAGTATTGCGTTAACCATTGCCTTGGAGCGAAGTTGTGGTGAACTTCGATTAGCAGATTTTGACACTCTTGAATTAAGTAATCTAAATAGGATCAAAGCGGGTATACTTGATTTTGGTGTTGAAAAAGTAATAATTGCTGCTCGGGAAATATCAGAAATTGATCCATATCTAAAGCTCACTCTTTATCGCGAAGGCATATCAAAGTCAAATATTGATGATTTCCTGACTAAAGACGGCAATCTTGATTTATTAATAGATGAATGTGATAGTCTTGATATCAAAATTCTTGCAAGGGAAAGAGCGAAAAGCTTTAGAATTCCAGTTTTGATGGAAACATCGGATCGAGGAATGCTAGATGTGGAGCGATTTGACTTGGAGCCAGCCCGACCACTTCTACATGGTGCGATGGGGGATGTTAAGCATGAAGACCTTAAAAACCTGACTCAAAATCAAAAAGTAAGTATTGGTTTAAAAATTACCGGTTCCTCCACGATTTCAAGCCGAATGAAAGCATCTTTACTTGAAATCAATCAAACTATTTCTTCTTGGCCTCAATTGGCTTCAGCTGTATATCTTGGTGGTGCTACAGTAGCCCATGTTGGAAGAAAATTACTTTTAAATGATACTGTTGAATCAGGAAGGTATTATGTAGACTTGGATGAGATAATTAAAATTAACAGGAAAAAAGAAGAAAAAGAGGAAGCTTCGGAGCACCTGTCAAAATCCTATTTTTTAGATCTACTACCATCGGACAAACTTGAATCGCCATTAAAAGTTTCCCCGCAAGAAATTGAGAATTTTGTGACACTGGCAAATTTGGCACCCTCAGGAGGAAATTGTCAGCCTTGGATTTGGATTCTTGACAAAAATGGCGTCTTACATTTGCTTCACGATAAAAGACGTAGTTTCTCTTTATTAGATTATAAAGGAACTGGTTCTTTAATCGCCTTTGGTGCAGCTCTAGAAAATCTTAGACTTGCTACTGCTTCACAAGGAATTGCAATTAGGGTGGTTAATCGTATTAAATCTTTCGATGAGGAATTAATTGTTTCTGTTATTTTCGAGTCAAAATCGGAAAAATCACTCGAAGTACCATTTAACAACTTAGCTACTGGAATCCAACTCCGTACTACAAATCGTAGAAGCGAAGCGCGGGTAGAAATAGAAAGTGAAAAATTAGCTGAATATGAGGATATTGCAAAGAATAGTGATGCTATTGTAGAGTCCATTTCAAGTTTGGAAGATTTAAAATCTTTAAATGAAGTAATTGGCGGAATGGATCGTATCAGATTATTTCATTCTCAGGGTTACAAAGATTTTGTTAGCGAGGTTAGATGGACTGAGCAAGAAGCAATCAATACAAAAGACGGCATAGACATCGCAACGCTCGAACTTTCTAAAACAGATCAAATGGTAATGGGTTTGATTAGAGATCCGGGAACAATGGAGCTTTTTAGAAAATTTGATTTAGGAAAAGGATTGGCTAAAATTTCGGATAAAACATTACTTTCAGCTTCCGCGGTGATGATGATACAAGCAGAAGAATTTACCCCTGAAGCTTATTTGAATTCTGGAGCTACCTTGCAAAGAATTTGGATTAAAGCCAACCAAGATGGATTTAGCTTTCAACCTATTTCGGCTTCTTTATTTATTTTTCATCGGGTAAACCAAGAAAAGAATAATGGCTATTCAGATTCAGAATTGAAGGCAATCCAAATTCTTAAGAAGAAATTAAACACTTTGTTCAATAAAGAATTGAAGAATCAAGAGATATTTATGTTTCGCTTTAATGTTGCTTCAGGGCCAAGTATAAAAGCATATCGGAGAGACATTTCGGAAAATCTATTTATACTTTAAGATGTTTACTTTCAAAGCATTTAGAGCAATTGATGAACCTGAACTTTGTGATATGTTTATTACAGGTCATGCAAATGTATTAAAGGAATATGGAGTAACTAAAGTCACTTCTTCAAATAATGATTGGAAAAGTAATCCCTATGTATTTGTTGTTACCGTTCAAGAGGATTCAACTGGAGATGTGGTTTCTGGAGTTAGAGTTCATATTGCTCATGAAGATTATCCCTTACCTCTTCAAGGAGCAATTGCACAAGTTGACCTTGGGATAAATGAATTAGTAAAAGAATACAGAGATCTAGGTGGGACTGGAGAAATAGGGGGGTTATGGAATAGTAGATCAATTTCAGGTTATGGGATTGGTGCACTTTTTCTATCAAGAACTTCTCTTGTCATTGCGGATCAGTTAGATGTGCCAACCCTATTGGCATTATGTGCTGAATATACGCTGAAACCAACCCTTCAAAAGGGGTTTCAAATTGAAGAGAAAATAGGAAATAAAGGGACATTTTTTTACCCAAAATTAGATTTGGTTGCAACATTAGCTGTTTTAAAAGATGTAAAAGGATTGCCTTTAGCTCTTGGTGAAGAACAAGAATATATAATGAGTCTTAGAAAAGATTTAAATTGTATTCGAGAAGAGGAAACGCCTAAGGGGAAAATAAAAATTAAATACGAATTAAAAATTAAAAATCCCAACTGGAGATAATATGTTGCTTTCTTATTTTTCTTTAATTATTTCTTTTGTTTTACAAGGTAGTCCAATAGTTATAAATGATAGCTCTAAGGATTTAACAAAATATGAGTATTTGGTTGTTGATCCAGATTTGGAATCTAATATATCTGATGTGTTGAACTCAGACCAATTCTCACTTATCGAGAACAAATCAATTAATTTTGGTATCAATAATGATTTGGTTTGGTTAAAGTATGACGTAATTAATAATACAGATATTGAATCGAAGTATTTGTTTATTAATAATCCCTCTCTTGATAGCTTAGATCTTTTTGTTGTTAAAAATAGTCTGGTAATTAATCATTATATAGGTGGAAGATTGCAAGACTTTGATCTGAAGCCACTTAAGTCAAAGTCTATAATTTTTGAAATTGATCTTCCAAAGAAAACACCAGTCTCTTTGTATCTAAGGGTGAATAGTGTCAATAAAAAAATTATAACATCAACATTAACAGACTTAAATAATGTTGAGGAGATTATTAATACTGAAAATATTTTATTTGGGATCTTCTCAGGAGTAATTATAGGTCTCTTCTTTTATAATTTGTTTTTATTCTTTTCTGTAAAAGATAAGCTGTATTTAATATATGTGATCCATACTATGTTAGTGTGGTTTGCTCAAAGCTCCATTTTGGGATTTACTCAAGAATTGATTTGGCCTGATTCAGTATGGCTTAATCTTAGATCTGGAGTTATTTTTTCTTCTCTAGTTAGTATGGTTGGGATTTGGTTTCTAAGAGTGTTTTTATTGACAAAACAATTTATTCCAAAAGTTGATAAGGGTTTTTATTTTATATATCTGGTATATGGTTTTATTCTTTTAAATGCATTTTTCTTTTCAATCACAGTAAGTTATCAGACCCTACTTGTGACACAGTCTATAGTTGTAATTTTTGTCTTATATACTGCTTTATTAATTCTCAAGAAAGGATATGGTCCTGCTAGATTCTACTTACTGGCATGGTCCGTATTCATGATCGGGATATTCTTGTTTGTTTTGAGTGAGATGGGACTTATTCCTACTAATAATTTCACTGCTTACATTATGCCACTAGGTTCTGCATTAGAAGTTATCCTACTCTCTTTTGCCCTGGCAGATAAAATTAATATACTTAAAAAAGAAAAAGAAGAAGAGCAAGCGGAGCGTTTACGTGTTTTAGGGGAAAATGAGAAACTGATTAGAGAGCAAAATATAGTTTTGGAAGAAAAAGTTAAAATACGAACCGATGAATTGGAACTTGCCCTTCGTAACCTTCAGAATACTCAAAGTCAGTTAGTCAATCAAGAAAAAATGGCTTCGCTTGGTCAATTGACTGCGGGTATTGCACATGAAATTAATAATCCGATCAATTTTGTCAGCTCTAATATTACTCCGCTAAAACGGGATATTAAAGACATCATGGAGATTATTGAGTTTTATCGTAATAAAGGAGCACTTGAATTTACCCCAGATACTAAGAAAGAAGCAAAACAACTTGAAGAAGATCTGGAGCTTGATTATGTGCTAGATGAGGTAGAGCAGCTCCTTAAGGGAATGGATGATGGTGCTCGTAGAACCGTTGAAATTGTTAAAGGGCTTCGTATTTTCTCTAGAGTGGATGAACAAGATGTCAAAAAAGTGGATCTTCATGATGGTATAAACAGCACCATAATTTTACTTAATTCTACGATGCCAAGTAAGATTAGGATTGAAAGAGAATTTGGCGAACTTCCAATGGTGGAGTGTCTTGCTGGGAAAATAAATCAGGTGTTCATGAATATTATCAATAATTCTGTTCACGCCCTTGCAGACCATATTGATTCCATAAAAGACCCTAAAATCACAATTCGAACTAAGGCAGCGGGCGACCATGTTAGAATAGAAATAGAAGATAACGGCCCAGGTATGCCGGAGCATGTTAAGAATAAAATATTCGAACCCTTCTTTACTACAAAGGCAGTTGGAAAAGGAACAGGTTTGGGTCTTTCAATAGTTTATTCTATAATTGAAAATCACAAGGGTACTCTGGATGTAGAAACGGAAGAAGGCCAGGGAACTACTTTTATAATTACCCTTCCTGTTTATCAAAGCACTCAGCGCTATGAACAATAAAATTCACGTCCTTTATATCGACGATGAGGATAACAACTTAAAGTCTTTTCGTGCGACACTAAGAAAAGATTTTAAAATTTTTACAGCTATCGACGCAGAAGAGGGATTAAGGATCGCTCAAGAGGAAGAAATCCATGTCTGTATTGCCGATCAACGAATGCCAGGAATGACTGGAACGGAGTTTTTCGAGCAAATGGTTAAAATCAATCCAGATCCTATTCGGATTCTGCTCACTGGTTATTCGGATATCGCAAGTGTCATTGATGCGATTAACAAAGGTGAAGTTTACCGATTTATTGATAAACCTTGGAATATCGAACAAATCAAAAATTCCATTAAAAATGCTGCCGACATTTATTTTATGCGCAGTGAGTTAAAGGATAAAAATGAAAAACTGAAAAAACTTCATTCCGAGATGAATCAGTTTGTTTATAGCCTTTCCCATGAACTTAGAGGACCGCTTATGAGCATTTCTGGAGTTTCTAAGTTGGCAAAGATGGAAATTACCGAACCTCATGTTTTAGAGTATTTTGATATGATCGACTCCGCTACTTTAAAGTTGGACGATTTTATTTACAAGATGCTTGATTTTTATAGATCGACTAAAATTGATAACAAAGTCACCAAAATATCTTTCAAAGAGATAATTGATCAGCAATTGGAAGCTTATCGTACCAAGTTTGATTTATCACATTTTAAGATAAATATTCAAATCAATCAGGATCATAAGTTTTTTTCCGATGATGCCAAAATTCGAGTTATTCTTAATAATTTGTTTAGTAATTCAGTCCAATTTCAAAAACAGACTCCAGGTGAAAAATGGATTAATCTAACTATTGATGTGACAGAATCTGAGGCGATTATTACCATCGAAGATAATGGTATTGGAATCGATGATAAATATAAAACTGAGGTATTTAGCCTATTTACTAGAGCTACTCAAAAAAATGTAGGCACTGGAATTGGCCTTTACATGGTCAAAGAGGCAGTGGAACAAATGGGAGGAAGGATCGAATTGGGGTCTGTTTTGGCGGAGGGTACTACAATAAAAGTTGTCTTGCCTTCAATAGTCTGATTATTTAAGTTGTAATTGATACCTTTGTGTTGGCCTTTGAATCGCCGACTTTTTATTACCAAACTTTAACACCATGATCAATCCTTGGCACGACGTCAACATTGGAAAGAATGCGCCGGAAGTAGTTACCGGAGTCATTGAAATCCCAAAAGGAAGTAAAGGAAAATACGAATTGCATAAAAAAACCGGGATGCTAATGCTGGATCGAGTACTTTTTTCAGCAGTACATTATCCAGCTAATTATGGTTTTATCCCGCAGACTTTCTGCGAAGATCATGACCCCTTGGATATCCTGATTATTTCTCAGATAGATATACCATCCATGTGCTTAGTTGAAGCAAAAGTTATAGGTGTGATGCGAATGGTGGATGGTGGTGAAGCTGATGATAAGATCATTGCGGTGGCCGCTGGTGATCAGTCAGTAAACTACATCGAGGATATTGATGATCTTCCTCCTCACTTGATGAAAGAAGTACATAGATTCTTCGAAGATTATAAGAAATTAGAAAATAAAGAGGTTAAAGTGGAAGACTTTCTTGGAAAAGAAGATGCAATGCGAATCATTCGGGAAAGTATCGAACTCTACGATAAAAACTTCAGAAACCAACGATAATCAAAAGCCTGAGTCATCTCAGGCTTTTTTGCTTTTCACTTTTTGTTTACTGGCTTTTTTTCCTAGATAAGCCACCAAATCAGAATAAGCCTCATGCTCGTGATTACTCACTGAGATAGATTGATTGTCTGAAAATACAATGGTCAATTGTTTAAACTGTCGCTTATTGGCTACAATCGTTTCCTCCTCCCAAGCTAAGATTTGGGCAAGCGGATAAGCTTTATTATAGCCTCTGAGAGGTAACTTGATGATAATCTGATCCCTTCCTACTGTGATGAATCGGTATCCTGCCATCATTTTTACCAATAGCATCAGGATCACCAATGTGATCAAACTACAAGCAACAAGATAAAACCAAAGACCAAAACTCCCCTTGGAAGCGAAATCTCTCAGAATAAAAATCAACCCTGCGATCAAAATGAGTAAGACCATGCTCAATGAAATGTAGGTGGAGACTTTTGGTTTAATGACTGTCATGCTGTGCTTGTATTTCTGTGAGTTTTGATTGTGTAAAAGTCTCTAAATCTTTGAAGAAAGCGAAGAAAATCAATTCAAATTCTGATTCCCGTTCGATAAGTGTCAAATGAGCAAGTTCCATTTTGGAATCAAAGCTTGTTCGGTTGGAAAGTCCTGTGAGGGATTTTTGTATCCCTTCCAACGTGGCATAATGAAGCAGCCAATTGTCTTTCCGCATCCAATAAAACATTTTAGAAAAACGCTCTGGGAATTGTTCTGAATGCCTTTCCAAGATTTGAAAGGTTTCTTCAATGAAGTTCTCTAAAGGCTGATCACTGAACTTTCTCCAGTTTTTTCCTAGAAAATAATCAAAGAAAATATCTGTAATCACGGTGGAATAATGTCCAAACTTCGGTCTGAGGTAGCTTTGTCCAGCACGAACTAAAGGGTGAGAATCAGTAAATCGATCAATTTCCCGGTGAAGTAAAATCCCATTTCGGATGGACTGAGGGTAGTCTAACATCACTTTACCTTTGACAAAATCTGCAATGAAATTACCAACAAGAATCTCCTCCTGCCCGAAAGACAAATAAGCATGTGCGAGGTAATTCATTTGTTAGAGATTTTTTATAAAACAAGAACTGAGTTGAGTAGTTTCGAACTCAAATTAGTGATTGATGCCAAATATAGAAGAAGAATTAAAGCAAGGACTTAAACTTTTGAAATTGGAGTGGCAGGAAGATCTGGCGCAATACCAGAAGAAGTTCCTGAATACCAGCCTTGCTGAGAAGAAAAAAGAAGGCATAACTTGGCATCCGATTCAGCTGAAGAAAAGTAAAATTGGGATGGGAGAGCGGCTGTTGGTGGAGATCGAGCGATTGGATTCCAAATATCCCTCTTCTTTCAGTTCGGGTAAGTCGGTATCATTTTTTAGTACACAGGAAGGTTATCAATCCACAGAAAACCGGGTGAACGGTGTGGTTAATCAGGTCAAGAAAGATTCTATGGTTGTGACGCTTCAGGCTGATGAACTGCCTGATTGGATGGATAGTAATCGTCTGGGGGTAGATTTGCTTTTTGATGAGGCGAGTTATCGGGAGATGGAGTTTGCACTGAAAAAAGTAATTGCTGCCGATAATTCTAGACTCAAAGAACTTCGGGAGATTTTGTTGGGAGAGGGCAAGGCCTATTTTTCTGAAAAAAGAAGAGCTACGATTTTGGGATTAAATGATTCCCAAAATCAAGCTTGCGAATTGATAGCCAATGCCAAAGATGTAGCGATCGTTCATGGTCCTCCCGGTACAGGGAAGACTACCACTTTGATTGAAGCGATTGAGGAAGCGGTGATTTCCAATCAATCCATCTTAGTCTGCGCGCCAAGCAATGCGGCTGTAGATCTATTGGTTGAAAAATTGACCGATCGAGGAATCCAAACGCTTCGACTGGGACATCCTGCGAGAGTAGAGGAGAAGATTCTGAATCAGACCTTGGATGCTAAGACAGCATTTCATGACAGTTATAGAGACTTGAAAAAGCTCAGAAAAGAAACCAACCAGTACCTGAATCTTGCAAAGCAATACAAGCGAAACTTTGGTCCTGAGGAGCGAGCACAGCGTAAATTGATGTATGCGGAAGTTTCACGAATTCGGGAAGCTGCAAAAGCCTTGGAAGAGTATATTCAGTTTGACATTTTCCAACGAACGCAGGTTTTTGCCACAACTTTGGTAGGGGCTTCATCTTACCATTTGAAAGGAATGACATTTGATGTGGTTTTTATTGACGAGGCCGCTCAAGGTTTGGAGGCCGCTTCTTGGATTCCAATTCTGAAGGCTAAAAAAGTGGTTTTTGCAGGTGATCATTTCCAGCTTCCACCCACAATTAAATCTTTTCAAGCGGCCAAAGATGGTTTGTCAAAGACCCTTTTTGAAAAAACCATTTTGAGAAACCCACAAGCTGCAAAATTGCTGGATCTTCAATACCGGATGCCAGAAGTGATTATGGGTTTCTCGAATGAATGGTTTTACAAAGGCAAATTGAAAGCAGCGGAAAACACTAAAAGTCATGAATTCCCAAATGAATCAGCGATGGAATGGATTGATACAGCAGGATCGGGCTATTCCGAACAAGTCGAATCCGAAAGTCTCAGCACTTTCAACCCAGAGGAAGCCAAGTTTGCCTGTGAACATCTGAATAACGTGATCAAATCTATCGGGATGGCCAAATTCAAAGAAGAAGGCTGGAATATTGGCTTGATAGCACCTTATGGAGCGCAAGTTCGCCTGATTCGGAGTTTGATTTTTGAGACTTTTGACTTCCCTAATTTGAAGACTTTGAGCGAGCAGATTACTATTGATACGGTAGATGGCTTTCAGGGACAGGAGCGGGACTTGATGCTGATTTCACTGACTCGATCCAATGATCGGGGCGAAATTGGATTCCTATCTGAGGCCAGAAGGATGAATGTAGCACTCACCCGTGCCAAGCGAAAACTAGTTTTGATCGGGGATAGTAGCACCCTGGCAGTGCATCCTTTCTTCGATTCCTTACTTGGTTATGTGGAGGAAAAAGGCGGTTACCGGAGTGTATGGGAGTTTTTAGGTTGAAATTGGATCAGGATTAAGCCTCTTTAAAACTTAAACTTAGCAAGCTCAAAACCTCTCCAAAAGCCTCAGTAGATTGAAGTTGTTTATCACTGACTTTATTGCCTAGTAGTCGACAGAGTAATAAGCCATATACTCCATTAAGGCAGATTTGAATTTCATTTCCTAGATCTTTTCCCTCTGCTTGTACGATTGCCTCGAGAATATGTGGCTTAGCTTTGTTGTAGATTTCAAAATAAGAACGATCTATTTTCAGTAGTTTCCAGTGAATTTGAGCCAATTCTTCTACCAGTTTATTCAACTGACTTAAATGTCCTTTTTCAAGAATCCCTTCAGATTTCATTTGAGCGATAAGTTCGCCAAACCAAACCGAAATATCGATTTTTTCTTCGTCTGAAACCGGATATTTGGATACTACATATTTATCTATTTCCTTGATGTCACCCTGATAAGATCGAATCAAATCTTCCATTTGATACATGTAAATCAAGTATTCAGCGATATTTTGGGATTTTTTATTTTCTGCTACAGATTTCATCTTTTCGATTTTGAGTGATAAAGTTAAAAAGCGAATCACATTTGGATAGCCTAATCAAGAAATACTATTGAAATACAGTAGAAATAATTCGTCCTTCGGAAAAGGAAATACTTTTTTGAATCGAAAACTTCCTGGAGGAGGAGTTATTTTTCCGAAGGCTTATTTCACCTTGCGAAGCGAAGTGTATTTACATTTTATTTCACTAGCCCTTAATGTCCTGCTCTATTTCCTGCTAAGATTTGAACTGCCTCATTTCATCTAAATTGAAGGCTAATTGTCCTTCTTTTTTACTATTTTTGCGCCCGAAATGAATATGAAAAACATCAGAAATTTCTGTATCATCGCCCATATCGACCATGGGAAGAGTACATTGGCGGATAGATTACTGCAGGAAACCGATACCGTAGCGGATCGCGACATGCAGAATCAGTTGTTGGATAATATGGATCTGGAGCGGGAGCGTGGTATCACGATCAAGTCTCATGCGATCCAGATGAAGTACACGCATGAGGGAGAGGTTTATACCTTAAACCTCATAGATACTCCTGGTCACGTGGATTTTTCCTACGAGGTTTCCCGTTCGATTGCTGCCTGCGAGGGGGCATTATTGATTGTGGATGCATCCCAAGGAGTTGAAGCTCAGACGATTTCAAATCTCTATTTGGCTTTAGGTCATGATCTTGAAATCATCCCTGTCTTAAATAAAATTGATCTTCCGGGAGCTGATCCTGAGGCGGTTGCTGATGAGGTGATCGACTTGATCGGTTGTGATAGAGAGGATATTATTTTGGCTTCAGGAAAAGCTGGTATTGGTATCGACGATATTTTGAAAGCAGTTGTAACACGAATTCCTGCGCCAAAAGGTGATCCGGATGCACCGCTTCAGGCGATGATTTTTGATTCGGTTTACAATTCCTTTCGTGGGGTAGAAGTGATATTCCGGATTTTCAACGGCACCTTCAGCAAAGGCGATAAAATCAAATTCGTCAATACAGGCAAAGAATACGAGGCGGATGAAATTGGAATCTTAGGACTCAATCAGATTCCTCAGCAAACGATGTCTGCAGGAAATGTGGGCTACCTGATCTCAGGAGTGAAAGTGGCTAAAGAAATCAAAGTTGGAGATACGATCACTCATGTAAAACGACCATGTGACGCAGCGATTCAAGGTTTTGAAAACGTTAAGCCAATGGTATTTGCCGGAATTTATCCAGTAGAGACTACGGACTATGAAGAGCTTCGTTATTCCATGGAAAAACTCCAGTTGAATGATGCCTCTTTAGTTTGGGAGCCTGAGACTTCCATGGCTTTAGGCTTTGGATTCCGCTGCGGATTCTTGGGAATGTTGCACATGGAGATCATTCAGGAGCGATTGGAGCGGGAGTTTGATATGACTGTGATTACGACGGTACCATCCGTACAGTTCAAAGCTCTGATGACCAACGATACTGTTCAGTTGATCAATGCTCCTTCGGATATGCCAGATCCTACTCGGATGAAGCATATTGAAGAGCCTTATGTGAAAGCATCTATCATTACGGCGGCAGAATATGTAGGTGCGGTGATTACCCTTTGTATGGAAAAACGAGGTCAGATCAAAAATCAGATCTATCTGACTTCAGAGCGGGTAGAATTGACTTTCGATATGCCTTTGGCCGAGATTGTATTTGATTTCTTCGATAAGTTAAAAACTATTTCAAGGGGATACGCTTCCCTAGATTATGAATTGATCGGTTACCAAGTTTCACATATGGTGAGATTGGATGTGATGTTGAATGGTGAACCAGTCGATGCGCTTTCAGCAATCGTTCATAGAGATAAGGCTTATGATTGGGGCCGAAGACTTTGCGAAAAGTTGAAGGAATTGGTGCCGCGCCAAATGTTTGAAATTGCCATTCAGGCTGCAATCGGACAGAAGATTATTGCCAGAGAAACTGTAAAGGCGATGCGTAAAAACGTATTGGCGAAGTGTTATGGAGGTGATATTTCCCGTAAGCGAAAACTTCTCGAAAAGCAGAAAAAAGGTAAAAAGCGAATGAGACAAGTCGGAAACGTCGAGGTGCCACAGGAGGCTTTTATGGCGGTGCTGAAGCTGGACTAATCTGATTTACGATTTAAGAAGAACGATTTACGAGATTTCCTTGTACCTCCATCTTCTATTTTCATAGGCAAGTTTTTAGATTTAGTTCTAAATGAACGGCATATGAAACAGGAAATGATCAGAAGAACAAAGCAGTTTGCTATTGATGTTTGGCGATTGTGTTCTAAGATGCCGCATTCCAGAGAGTACAATAGTTATATAAATCAGTTAATCAGAAGTTCCAGTTCTGTTGCTGCCAATTATAGAGAGGTTACCAGGGCAAAATCAAAAGCTGATTTTATTAATAAATTAAAAATAGTGGAGGAGGAAGCCGACGAAAGTCAATTCTTTCTTGAAGTGATAGATGAATTAAACGACAATTTGGAGTTGTCATCGGAAATCAAACGACTTATTAAAGAAGCAAATGAGCTAGTAGCTATCGTAGTTGCTAGTATTAAAACAGCAAGATCCTCTTAATTCTAAAATAGATTTTCAGGATAAATATATAATTCAAGGGTTGGAGTTCCAGAGGATCTCGTAAATCCAAAATCGTAATTCGTAAATCATATGATCTTAATTGACGGTAAAAAAACATCCTCTGATATCAAATCAGAAATCGCTGCCCGTGTAGCTGAAATCAAAGCTGAAGGAGGTAAAATACCGCATCTAGCCGCGATTTTAGTCGGAAGTGACGGAGCAAGCCAAACTTATGTAAATGCAAAAGTTAAGGCATGTGGAGAATGTGGTTTTGAGTCAACTTTGGTAAGATTAGATGAGACAGTTTCTGAAGCTGAACTTTTGAAAGTAGTGGAAGAGATCAATGAGAATCCTGAAATCGATGGATTGATTGTGCAATTACCACTTCCAAAGCATATCTCTGTGGAGAAAGTGACCAATAAGATCAAGCCGGAGAAGGATGTTGATGGTTTTACGCCTGCCAACGTAGGAAGAATGGCTTTGAACTGGCCAGCATATGTGGCAGCAACTCCTTATGGAATCATCGAATTGCTAAAAAGATATGATATTGAGACCTCAGGAAAGCATTGCGTAGTGATCGGAAGAAGTCATATCGTGGGAAGTCCGATGAGTATTCTGATGGCTAGAAATGGCTATCCTGGAAATGCAACCGTGACTTTGACGCATAGCCGAACCAAAAATTTGGAGGAAATTGCTCGCTCTGCAGATATTTTGATCGTAGCCTTAGGTAAGCCTGAGTTTGTTACCGCGGATATGGTGAAGCCTGGTGCAGTGGTAATCGATGTGGGAATTCACCGTATAGAAGATTCCTCAAAGAAATCAGGTTTTAGATTGATTGGGGATGTTAAGTTTGACGAAGTAGCAGCGAAGGCTTCCGCAATCACACCTGTTCCAGGTGGAGTGGGACCGATGACGATAGCTTCCTTACTATACAATACCCTGCTTTCTGCAGAAAAGAAAGTTTATTCTTGAAAATAATCCGAAAAGGTTTCAATCGGGTTTGCATCAGTTGAACTCGAATGATACTTTTGCAAACCAATAACCGCGCACGTGGTGAAACTGGTAGACACGCCAGCTTGAGGGGCTGGTGCTTTAAGTAGTGTGGAAGTTCGAATCTTCTCGTGCGCACAGAAAGCTCTGAATTTATTCAGAGCTTTTTTATTAGTGGCTATTTCTATCGGAAGATTTTTCCTACTTTTTCAGCCTAAAAATATCCATCTATGAAACTTACCAGCACACTAGGCCTTTTTCTAATTTTATTGTTTTCCACCACTTTCAGTTTTGCCCAAACTGCCCAGTTCCCAATTGTAAAAGGATTCGGAGGAATCTATGAAATCAAAGATGCTGTAGAACGGCCAGATCCTTCACTAGAATATAAGATTATCATTGACATGACTACAGGTGCAGATAATCCAGCAGAAATTAGCCGGTGGGTGGATAATATTGCCCGACTGATGAATCTGCATGGTTTAGCTGGAGTGCCTCAGGATCGAATCCATGTAAAGGTGGTTATTCATGGTGGCGCAATTTTCACACTGCTTACAGATGAAAATTATCAAGAGCGAAATAAAATAGATAATCCTAATTTGAAAGTTTATGAAGCCCTAAAGGCTGCTGGAGCAGAATTTTTTGTCTGTGGACAGTCGATGGTTGCTCGAAAACTTGATAAAAGCGATCTATGGCCAGGGGTTAAAATTGCTCATTCAGCATTGACAACGATAACTACTTACGTGCCCCAAGGCTACACTTTGCTCAAGTTCTAAACTTCTGGAATAATTATTGGGCGTAAATTACTTCACAGATGAAGAAGCTAACCCCAAAAGTCAATACTGCCAGTAAAGTCATTATAGGATTTTTCTTTGCAGCTATCTTCTTGATCGGAATCTCAGGACTGACTTATTATACCCTCAACCGTATGCTTGAGACGATGGATGAATTGTCTCAGCCTAATCAGAAACTTAATGTCCTCAATGAGCTGCAAACTGAAATAATTCAAATTACTCAGGTCAGTCAGGGGGATACAGCTGTTGATATTCGAGTCAAAGATTCTACTGTCCTCTCATTGAATTCTAAACTTGATCAGTTGGAAGCTTTGGCTCTTGATACTCTCGAGTCTGGCTATATTAAACGGATTAGAGGTAATATTCCCTCACTTGTTACCGGATATCTTGATCTTTACGAAGTAAAGAACAATCTAGCTAACCGTAATTTTACTCAAGAAGCCCTCCGGAAAGTAGAATTGGGAATCAGAAGAAGAGCCTCATTGGCAGAGATTCAGCCCTTGAAAAGAATTAATCCTCAGGAGTATTTGCTGGATGCGACCCGCAAGCCAATTTCAACCAATCAGGAACTGCAGATTACGGAGTCTTCCCAAGTGGAAAATAAATTGGTCAAATACCTTCAGGATCTCCAAAATCAAAACTACAAGGAACTTGGTCAGAAAAAGCCACAGGCATTGGATAGCGTCCTGTATGGAATCAGAAATGTAATCAAAAGAATATATTGGGAAGAATCCTCCCAGCGTCAAAAGTTGGCCAGTATGGAATCTGAACTTTCGCTCAAGCAAAGTGAAATTGTAGGGACGATCCAAAATCTGGTTGCGACACTCCAAAAACGAGCTTTGGAAGAGTCAAATCAAAAGAATGAGTCAGCTTATGGGTTGAGTTATGACGTTACCATGTTTTTGATTGTTATAGTAATCATTGCGATTTTTGGAATCTCCTTAATGATTTATTCTATTCTCAAGGAGATTAAGCTTACTAAGAGGTATCAGGAAAACTTATTTGAATCTCAGCAAAAGGCAGAGGATCTGGCTCGATCCAAGCAGGAGTTTTTGGCTAATATGAGTCATGAAATACGTAATCCGTTACATGTGATTCAGGGATATCGCTCCGTTTTAGAAAAAAGCGAATTGGACCTCAACCAACAATCACAGCTTCGTATGATTGGTTATGCATCAGACACACTTATGGAAATTGTGGATGAAGTCCTCGATTTTTCCAAGTTAGAAGCAGGTAAACTTAAATTGGAGATAAAAGAATTTGATCCGGAATTACTTTTTGAATCCATTCAAAATTTCTTTGAATTGAAAGCTGTCGAAAAACAGCTTGAATTTAAATGGGAAATGGAGCTCCCTGAAGGGAAATCACTAATTGGTGATCAGCTTCGACTTAAGCAAATACTGAACAATCTACTCAGCAACGCTTTCAAATTCACGATTGAAGGTACTATTGAAGTCAAAATCAAGTGGGGAAATGATACCCTAACTGTAGAAATAAAGGACACCGGCATAGGAATGAGCAAAGAAGTCCTTAAAAGAGTGTTTTTAGAATTTGACCAAGCAGACACCTCCATTTCAAGAAAGTATGGTGGGACTGGACTTGGCCTCGCTATTGTTCAGCGACTCATTACACTTATAGGGGGAACGATCACAGCCGAAAGTGCTGAGAATGTTGGAACAAAAATGACTTTGAGCTTGCCTTTACTTGCCGGTGACGCGATTCAGGAGCGAACTGATTCGCAAGCGCAATCTCTGGATCTCACGGGATTACAAATCTTATTGGCAGATGATGATCCGGTGGGGATAAAATATCTTGAGACGATCTTAAATTATTTTGGAGCTTCTTGTATTTGCTATAATGGTGGAGTGTCATTCAGAGATGATTTTAAGCATGAGCATTTTGATCTTGCCATTTTAGATATTCAGATGCCTGAATATTCTGGATTCGATGTGGTGAAAAAACTTCGCTCATTTGATCAATATAAGCAATTGCCCATATTGGCAATGACCGCGAATGTTTTTGTCGAAGAGAGGGAAAGTCTGTTGAATGCTGGTTTTGATGATCTTTTAATAAAACCTTTTCAAGAAAATGCCTTGATTGATACCATCGGAAAATATTTTACTGATAGAGTCCTCAATAAAAATGAGCAAAAAAACAGCATTTCTGAATTTGCGGAAAGCTATCAACTTTCTGATCTGAGAAGATTTTGTATGGACGACGAGCAACTCCTGAATGATATAATCAGTGAGTTGGTTCTTCAAACTCGAAAGGAGTTACAAGAATTGAAAAAAGCCTGGCTGAACAACCGATTTGAAAATATCCTTGAAATTTCCCATCAAATGGCAAGTAGGCTAGGGCAAATCAAAAGTCCTGCCTCCAGAATCGCTAGAAAAATAGAGACAAATCTCAAAATGAGCAATAAAAATGGATTAGCAGAATTGCTAAGTCAATTAGATAAAGAAGTCGGTTCCTTGCTTGATGAGCTGTCGAGAAGACCAATCTTGGTGAAAGAGGAATCGGATTAGTGCTCTCTTGCCGATGAAGAGTAGTATTTTAATTCATTTTCAGATACTTAATCTCAAATATTAGCTCTATTGGAACGCTGGCGACAATCGCATTCCATTAGTTAGTGGCAATGAATTTTTTTACTCGTTCAAGCCATATTTATCCATTTTACTGTAAAGCGTTTTTCGGTCCATTTTTAGGATTCGGGCAGTTTTTGATTTATTGAATTTTGTATCCATCAACACTTTTTGAATCAGATTTTTTTCTTGCTCTTCCCATTGACTCTTATAGTCGGTTGGTGAAGAAATAGAACTGTTGCTGGCTTTGCTGGGATCAGCAGTGTCATTGATCAAGTTTATTGAGGTATTAATCTCTTGAATATCAATAGGTAAAGCTTCTTTTTCGACAAGGGGACCTGTGGTCAATAAAACTGCTCTTTTGATGATATTTCGAAGTTCTCTGAGATTTCCAGGCCAATCGTACCCTAAGAAAAAATCCCATACATCATTTGAAAAACCTTTTACATTTTTTCCAAGGCGATTATTACTTTCAATCAGAAATTCGTTCGCAAATTCCTCCAAATCGGTCTTCCGGTCTCGTAATGGAATCGCTTTAAGAGTAAATTCATTGAGGCGGTGGTAAAGATCTTCCCTGAAATTCCCTGTTCCCGTCTGCTGAAAAAGGTTTTCATTGGTTGCGGCAATGATTCTCAAGTCAACTTCGATTTCTTTGTTTCCTCCGATCTTCCGGATTTTCCGTTCCTGAATCGCACGAAGAAGCTGTACTTGTACCTCATAGTTTAAATTTCCTACTTCATCCAGAAAAATAGTCCCACCATTTGCACGTTCAAAGTGGCCTGTTTTATTATCCAATGCACCAGTAAATGCTCCTTTAACATGTCCAAATAGTTCACTTCCAGCAAGCTCTTTTGGAAGTGCACCACAGTCAATTGCGATGAATGGACCATTTTTTCTAGCAGAAAAATCATGAATTCGTTTAGAAATAAGCTCTTTACCTGTTCCTGTTTCTCCCAGAACCAATACGCTCAGATCGGTAGGAGCCACGAGTTGAATATGTTTTTCTAATTTCTCGGCTTCCATCGAAGTGCCTACCACGTAATTGTTTTTGAAAGTAGCCGGAGTAATAGATTGACTTTTTTGTGTAACACTTTCTTGAACACTTAAGGAAGAAGTTAGCTTTTCAGAGAGTGACTCCTTCACCGTTGCAAGAAGCTCGTCAGGGTTGATAGGTTTGGTGATGTATTCAAAAGCCCCAAGTTTCATTGCCTTGATCGCTATTCTTATATCAGAATAGTGAGTAATAAGTATGACATGGGTCTGAGGGAAATTACTTTTAGACCATTGTAAAAGTTCCATGCCTGTTCCATCCGGCAAGCGGAAGTCGGCAATGATCAAATCAAACTTAGCATTTGACAAAAGCTGCTGTGCCTCTTTGACTTTCGTCGTAGAATCCACAGAAAATCCATTTTTCTCTAAAAAGTTTTTAACAATTCGGGCGTATGTCAAATCATCCTCAACCAGTAATATCCTTTTCATAAAATTTTGATTTGCATAAACATAACAAAAAAAGCACCAGACAAAATCTGGTGCCTTCTTATTTTAAGAAATGATGATCTTACGCTACGATCTCATTTCCAGCCTCGTCATACTTTTTGGTCAGTTTTTCTTCTGTACCGTTGTCAAAAGTAACTGCAAAATGAGCTTTATCTTCTGGTAAAGAGATCTTCCAAGCTTCTGCTATCGGCAAAGAAGCAATAGTTTCATCTCCAGCGATTGAGGCCTTGACCGCATCCGGCAAAGTTTCAGGATCGATTTTTACTTTTTCTTGCTCTTGTTGAGCCTCAATTCCAACAGGGGAAATTTGAGAAGTTAATTCAATCGGATTTGCCATTGCCGCACCGGCAAATAGCATTGTGGCAATAATGAGTGTCTTTTTCATGACTCTAGTTGGTTTAAGTTAAATTTACTTCTTTAAATAGTTGGATCCGGATCCTATTGTCATTGGATTTGTTCCGCCGACATGTACTACCTATGCGATACCTGTGCCAAGTGCCATGATTTGGATTTTGCGACCTTTTGCTCAAAAATCATGTGGTTAGGTTGTAGAATTAATCCGCATATCGTTCTTAATTTTTTTTAAAATCCTGTAAAAAATTGATTTATAAGACTCTTTTATGGGAATGATAAACCTGAAAGAATAGTAGAACTTTTTTTGACCAAATTTTCTTTTAAAATCAATTAACTTTGAATGACCAAACATAACTTTCTCCTGACTCCATGAGTGACGCGATCAAACACGAGTGCGGCATCGCAATGATAAGGCTGCGAAAACCCGTTCAATATTACATTGACAAATATGGGACAGCAGCTTTTGCCTCAAATAGGCTTTATGTGCTAATGCAAAAACAAATCAATCGTGGACAGGATGGTGCTGGTGTAGCCAATATCAAAATAGACACGAAACCTGGCACTCGGTATATCAGTCGATACCGCTCCATAGAACCATCTGCAGTCAATTTTATCTTTGACAAAATCAATAAGAAGTACAAAAAGGCCAAAAAAATCGGAGGTCATGATGCCCTCACAGATGGAGAGTGGCTCAAAGAAAATATCGCATTTACAGGAGAAGTCTGGCTAGGACACCTTAGATATGGTACACATGGCGAAAACTCAATTGAAACTTGTCATCCCTTTCTAAAGCAGAATAATTGGAGAAGTAGAAACTTGGTCATGGCAGGTAACTTCAACATGACCAACGTGGAGGAGCTGTTTGGGAAGTTGGTGGAACTTGGACAGCACCCTAAGGAAAAAACCGATACGGTTACGGTGATGGAGAAGATCGGACACTTTTTGGATGAAGAGAATCAACGAATCTTCGATAAATACAAGCATAAATTTTCTAACGAGCAGATTACCCAAGTTATTGAAGATGAGTTGGATGTTGCTAGGATTTTAAGAAGATCCTGTCGTGATTTTGACGGTGGCTATGCGATGGCAGGTGTGATTGGAAATGGGTCTGCCTTTGTGGTAAGAGATCCTTCCGGGATTCGTCCTGCTTACTATTATGCTGATGATGAGGTGATTGTTGTAGCTTCGGAGAAGCCAGCTATCAAATCTTCATTCAATATCAACTTCAAAGAAATCAAAGAAATCAAGCCAGGTCATGCGCTTGTTATAAATAAAGATGGCTCTTATTCCGAAGATGAAATCATGCCAGCTCGGGAAAAGAAATCTTGCAGTTTTGAGCGAATTTATTTTTCAAGGGGTACTGATCCAGATATTTATCAGGAGCGAAAGAATCTAGGTAAGGCCTTGATACCTCAGATTCTTAAAGCGATAGATTTTGACTTGAAAAATACCGTTTTCTCATACATTCCCAATACCGCTGAAACTGCTTTTCTTGGGATGATTGAAGGTCTAGAGGATTACCTTTCAGCAAAAAGGAGAGAGATTTTTATAGATGGAAAACCTCATGTTGGTGATCTGGATGAGCTTTTGAATTTCAGACCAAGAGTAGAAAAATTGGTAAGTAAAGATGTAAAGCTTAGAACCTTCATCACAAACGACGATGACCGTGACACTATGGTCGCTAATGTCTACGACACTACTTACGAAGTGATCAAGCCTGGTATTGATACAGTTGTAGTAATTGATGACAGTATCGTAAGAGGAACAACTTTAGAGAAAAGCATTCTGACGACTTTGGATAAATTAAATCCAAAGCGAATTATTATAGTTTCCTCTGCTCCGCAAATTCGATATCCTGATTGTTATGGTATTGATATGTCTAAAATGAAGGAGTTTATAGCATTCCGTGCTGCTTTGGCTTTATTGAAAGAGCATAATATGGATCACATTTTAGATGAAGTGTATGATTCCTGCTTAAATTCTAATTTAGAAATGGAGAATTTTGTAAAAGGAGTCTATAGCAAATTCACTTATGAAGAAGTTTCTGAAAAGGTCGCTCAAATTGTAACCTCTGAGGATATTAAAGCGGAAGTTCAAGTGATTTTTCAAACTGTGGAAAATCTTCATAAATGTATCCCAGATCATACAGGTGATTGGTATTTCACAGGAAACTATCCTACAGAAGGAGGTACCGTGGTAGTAAATAAATCCTTTGTTAACTTCATGGAAGGGAAAACAATCAGAGCCTATTAATACCAAGAATATTTTCAGGGGAAATGAACTCAGCTATTCGAGCTTTAAAATCATGTCCTCAACAATCTCTTTTCTGAGATTTCTAAAATCATATATCTCATATTCTAAATCCTAAATCAACCATGTCTATCAACGTTTCGCTTCTTAAACAAATTTGTGAAATCGCCGGAGCTCCCGGTTTTGAAAAACGAGTTCGTGATTTTGTGATTGAGCAAGTGACTCCGCTTGTAGATGAGGTGAAAGTAGATAATCTGGGCAACGTAATCGCAATCAAGAAAGGGAAGAGAAATCCGGATGGGAAGCGAGTAATGGTTGCTGCTCATATGGATGAGATCGGATTTATAGTGACGCATATTGACGATAAGGGATTTGTAAGATTCCATACACTTGGTGGGTTTGATCCGAAGACTCTTACTGCACAGCGGGTGATCGTCCATGGTAAAACAGACTTGATAGGAGTGATGGGGAGCAAACCTATTCATGTGATGACTACAGAGGAGCGAGCTGTTCTTCCAAAGACCACTGACTTTTTTATCGATTTGGGAATGCCCAAAGAAGAAGTTGAGAAATATATTACCATCGGAGATCCGATCACTCGAGATCGAGAATTGATCGAAATGGGTGATTGTGTCAATTGTAAATCCATAGACAATCGGGTAGCTGTTTTTATCTTGATTGAGACGCTAAAGCAATTGAATAATCCTGCATACGATGTATATGCGACTTTCACAGTGCAGGAGGAAGTTGGACTTCGAGGTGCAAATGTGGCTGCTCATGGAATTAATCCTGATTTTGGAATTGCCTTGGATACCACCATTGCTTTTGATGTACCAGGAGCACAGCCACATGAGAAAGTGACCGAACTGGGAAAAGGAACTGCCATCAAGATTATGGACGCGATGACGATTTGTGATTACCGAATGGTAGAATTTATGAAGCAGATGGCTACCAAAGGGAAAATCTCCTGGCAGCTTGAAATCTTAACTGCGGGAGGTACAGATACAGCAGGAGTGCAGCGAATGGGAAAACAAGGAGCAATAGCTGGTGCAATCTCCATTCCGACAAGACATCTTCACCAAGTAATCGAAATGGCGCACAAGCAAGATATTGCCGATTCGATCGCTTTATTGAAAGCTTGCCTGGAGCAAGTTGATGGATACGACTGGAAGCATTGATTTTCTAATTCGTTAGAATTAGCACCTTCGCTTAACTTTTTTCATATTGTTGTTAAATCCTCAACACTATGAAAAAGACCTTTAGCCCTGTATTTCTTTTTTTATTGATACTCATTTTTGCCGCTTCTTGCCAAAAGTCTGCAGTGCAAGAGGAACTCATTTTGGAAGAATCAAACCTGTCGGATTGGCAAGTGCTCTTCAATGGCAAAGATCTAAGCGGTTGGATTCCAAAAATCCACCATCATCCTACAGGAGAGAATTATGCAAATACCTTTCGGGTAGTCGATGGGATATTAGCTGTGGACTATTCAGACTACGATGGCTTCAATGATCGGTATGGGCACTTGTTTTATGAAAAGCCATTTTCTTCTTTCCATCTGACTTGGGAATACCGGTTTACGGATCAGTGGCTTGAGGATGCCCAAAGCTATACGTACCGAAACAGTGGAGTGATGTTTCATTCACAATCGCCAGAAAGTATTTTGCTGGAGCAGGATTGGCCTATTTCAGTCGAGTATCAGATGCTGGCTGAAGAAAAAGAGGGAGTGGCCCGTCCTACGGGAAATATGTGCTCGCCGGGAACGGATGTTGTTTTCGAAGGAAAGATAGATCCTCGACATTGTATTGAGTCTACCTCTCCAACTTTCAAATGGGACGAATGGGTAAAGGCTGATTTGATTGTCTACGGAGATTCTATTGTCCATCATTTAGTCAATGGTGATACCGTTCTGACTTATTCATTTCCACAAATTGGGGGTGGCGTAGCGAATCGATTTGATCCGGCAATTAAAGTGGATGGGCAGCGATTAACTTCAGGATACATTGGGTTACAAAGTGAAGGTCAGGGAGTGCTTTTTAAAGAGATAAAAATTCGCAAATTGTAATTACAATAGGGATAGTTCATTAAACTGTGTCTAGGTTTAAATTTATGTTTCAAAGGACTGGCAGAGGAGGCCGTAGGCCGACGAAGCCAGTCCTTTGAAAACTAGTTTTTCAGAGGTATTCTTTCT
>NZ_JAQWXX010000044.1 GCF_029254265.1 Algoriphagus sp.
AATTACCTGGACGAGTTTTGTTACAAGCTCAACAGAAGATACTTCGGTCAAAAACTCTTTGACAGACTCATCATTGCTTCGATTTAATCATACTGGCAAGATTGCGGATATACATAATATTTTTTTAACAAAAAATCCATTGGTTTCTATTATGCTTGTATCCAGTTGATTTTAGCTATTTATTAAGCCTCTGAACGAATAGACCCAATGATTCAAACCCTTTGACTCGAATTCAAATTTGGAAGCGGGTATTAAAATTGGGGATGTGGTATTGGAGATTGACGACACCGAGGTTAACACTACGCAGGAACTCCAGGAGATTATTGTCCGACACCGACCCAGAGATAAGGTAAATTTGGAAATTGCCAGAAGAAAAAAGGAGCTTGATTTGAATGTGGAACTGAAAAATCGGGAAAGGGAAGCAAAGTATTTGGCCAAGAATCGGGAAGAGATTTTCAATGTCCTTGGAGCAGAATTTTAGGATGTGGAAACTGATGTGGCGAAGAAACTGAAGATTGATAATGGCGCAAGAGTGAAAAAACTCTATCCTGCCAAATTGACCAAACATACCGGAATACGAGAAGGTTTTATCTTAACAAAAGTTGATGAGCAGCTCATTAAAAATACAGAAGAACTGGCAGCAGCCTTTGAAAAAAAAGGGAGGTGTGCTGATTGAAGGAGTTTACGAAGACCTGCCTGGTAAATATTACTAGGCTTTTGAATTGTAAAAATCATCAAACTATGGTTTAGCTTGATTTACCATCTGACTGGTAAATGATGTAATATATCTTAGCTGAAGAAGGAGAAGCCGAAAAGCGTGAATCCGGTTGGAATGTATTGTGTTAATGTAATATGTTTGTTGTATAATTTATATTATGTTAAATAGAGTTTCAGATATACCATGTTCTGGAATATTTCTATCTTCATGCCTGATTAACCACCTACCCGCATTCAGGCAGCTATGAATAAATTGATTCCCCGATTTGGGCTTTACCTTGGACCGATTGCTTTCCTGTTGATTTATTTTTTGGTGGAATCGCCAGGACTTTCCGTTGAAGCCAAAGCCATGTTAGCACTTACAGCTTGGATGGCGATTTGGTGGATATCTGAAGCCTTACCAATTGCAGCTACCGCATTTCTTCCATTAATGTTTATGCCATTGCTGGGAATATTGCCTATCGGTAAAGTTTCTGCCAACTACATGCATCCCACAGTCTTACTCTACATGGGAGGCTTCCTCCTTGCAACAGGAATTGAGAAATGGGGATTACATCGGAGAATTGCACTTAACATAATAAATTTATTAGGGACTGATTTACGAAGGATCGTTTTAGGATTTATTCTCGCCACAGGGTTTCTTTCCATGTGGATATCCAATTCTGCCACCTCATTGATGATGTTGCCGATTGGTCTGGCAGTTGTTAGCCAGTTTAAAACTCAATTAGGCGATGGAAACATTAGCATTGCTGATCGATTGGGGAAAAATATTATGCTGGGTATTGCTTATAGTGCATCCATTGGCGGAGTTGCGACCTTGATTGGAACGCCTACGAATGCAATTATGGCTGCGGTCATCTCCGATTTGTACGGCTATACCATCGGGTTCAATGAATGGTTTATGTTTGGTTTGCCCTTATCAGTTTTCTTGTTGATAGTTTGCTGGTATTATTTAGTTTCCTCGGCAAATCCCCTTCCGAAAAAATTTAAACTTGCCGATGAAAAAAGCATTATCGGTAAGCAGTTAAGTGATTTAGGAAGAACAACTTATGAAGAATGGAATGTGATGATTGTATTTGGGTTGGTTTGCTTTTCCTGGATTTTCAGGGAGGTTCTGATCCAGCCTTTTCTACCTCAAATAAATGATACCATAATTGTCCTATTCGGAGTCGTTTTACTCTTTATCCTTCCCTCCTCCTCTGGTGACGATCGGATTTTAGATTGGAAAACGGCCGAGCGCATTCCTTGGGGGATTTTGATTCTCTTTGGTGGTGGATTGGCTTTAGCGGAAGGTTTCCAAAGCACTGGTTTGGCAGAATGGATCGGTCAGAAGTTTACGCTCTTGGAAGGAATCAGCTTTTTCTTACTCCTGATGATCATCATCGCTTCGGTAAATTTCCTGACAGAGGTTACTTCAAATGTGGCCACAGCTTCCATGCTTTTACCGATTTTAGCTTCGGTAGCAATCAAGTTGGACTTGCATCCATTTGGGCTGATGGTCGGAGCAACTTTAGCTGCAAGCTGCGCTTTTATGCTTCCTGTAGCTACTCCGCCCAATGCGGTGGTTTTTGGTTCAGGCTATTTGCAGATGAAAGACATGGTCAAGGCCGGATTTTGGCTGAATATCATTTCCATCATTTTGATTACCCTGATGGTCTATTTTGTGCTGCCTTGGATCTGGGGGATTGATTTGTTGAGGAATCCTTTTTGATTTACGATTTACGAATGATGATTTACGAGATTTAAAGTAGCACCATACCTTGTTTGATTATTCTAAATCATTTCCTTGGTGTAAAAACTTCATTATTGATAATTCGGCGTTCGACGTTCATTATTGTTTGTCAGTTGTCGGTTGCCGGTTATCGGTTGTCGTAATTGAGTAAATCATAAATCTTATATCAAAAATCCAAAATCGCTTTCCGTCCCTAATTCGAATGGATTCGTCACAATTTTTTGTGGGAGCTTCTTCCATAATCTATCCTTGTCCCATCAATTGGGGCACAGGCATGGAAACTCGAAATCGCTTTTATCTTCTGATCATCTTAGGAATGATTTATAATCTTATCTTGATGATTTCAGATGTTAAAAGTCGAGAAACGGAACAACAAGTGGCCAAAGTTGAGCTAAGCATAAATTCTCAAAATCAAAAAACTAGTCTATGAAATGCCCAAAAGAAAAAGTTCTCACAAAGGGGAATGATTACTCTGGGAATTCTCTCGATCCCGATAAAAATCGGGACGGGACAGGCTATATGACCATTGAAAAACAAATTATAAACATATGAAAAGCCAAGCTTTAGCTTTCCGACAAATCGAATGGTGGATCGTCACCAGCGCGATTTTGACATCATTTATCTTTATCCTTTTTGGCTACCAACCTCGATCTTACAACGATTCGGGCCAAGAAATTTTCAAGTTTACAAGTCGCCTTATAATCCTAGCTTCTTTATATGGTGCTTTCCATTTGATTCATATGGTCCTAATTCCGAAGCTTCAAATAGAAACTAAAAAATGGCCATCCATAGTTTGGATTATTGTCATTGGGCTTACCTCATTCGCTGTGAGTGCTATTTTTGGCTATAATGCCAATTTAATCAAAGCGCCTTTTCCTGCCTTTTATTTGGGAACTGCAGTGCTTTATATCTGCTTTCTTTTAGGAACTCATGTACTAATTCAAGCACTTACACCACCCAAAGTCCGCGACTTTCAGCTTTACAATATTTCCAGACTGATTTTTATCTACCTATTTATTTTTCTGTTTCTACTCCAACTCAATCCAATTGTAAGCAATGGGCCATCAATCATCTTTGGTTTATTTATTCCTGTGATTTTTATTGCCAGTCTATATAATTTCTTTTTGGTCTATGGAAAACGAAAGCAAGGTCTAATCAAGCAATCTAGATGGTATAATTGGGGATTAATGGCTCTGTTACTTTTAGGATTCATCATCATCTCGGCCGAGGCAAACCAAGAGGAAATATTCTTCATAGGTGGCTTAGGTACCGTAACTTTTATCCAATTGCTGTTTTTTCCCTTGACTTCGCTGGTTTTCAAAAAATATGACTCTTACATAGGTCAGATCACCTCGCTTTCCACACAAGTCAACCAAGGTTCGGCAAACCTCAGTTTCCTTAAATCCCAGATCAATCCGCACTTCTTATTCAATGCGCTGAATACGCTCTATGGAAGCGCCTTGACTGAAAACGCTGAAAAAACTTCGGATGGAATTCAAAAGCTCGGCGATATGATGCGCTTTATGCTGCATGAGAACCTTCAGGATAAAATCTCCATCAAGCGGGAAATAGAATACCTCCAAAACTACCTGGATATTCAACTGCTTCGATTTGGAAAAGAACCGAACCTAGAGCTTTCGATTCAAATTCAGGAAGACTTCTGCGAAGGTGAAATTGCTCCCATGATGCTGATTCCTTTTATAGAAAATGCCTTCAAACATGGCATTAGTACCAAAAACAAATCTTGGATCAAAATCAATCTCCGCTGTCTGAAAGGTTCGATCCATCTGGATGTGGTCAATAGCGTGCATCCGAAAAAAGCAACCGAAGATCCAAAAGATGAGTCAGGAATAGGCTTGGACAATGTCCGAAAGCGTCTCGACTTGCTATATCCAAATGCACATTCTTTGACAATCGTCGGGAATGACTCTGAGCATTTCGTACATTTTTCCCTTCAATTAAAGTAAGATGTTAACCGCAATAGCAATAGATGATGAAAATATGGCCTTGGAAGTGATCAAGGCTCATGCTTCCAAAATCCCGTTTCTAGAACTCCAAGCTGTATTTTCGGATGCCATCCAAGGATTGGAATACCATCGGAATAATCCGGTTGATCTGATCTTTCTGGATATCAATATGCCGGATATCTCTGGGATTGATTTGGCGGCTATGCTTCCTAAGAAAACCTTAGTGGTCTTCACCACGGCCTATTCTGACTTTGCCGTCAAAGGATTTGAACTGGATGCGCTGGATTATTTATTAAAGCCTTTTCCCCTGAGTCGTTTTATGAAAGCTTGCCAAAAAGCTCAGGAATGGAAAGCGCTGCAACCCTCAGATGAAGCTGGATATTTATTTGTCAAGACTTCCGAAGGACAAATAAGGGTCAATTTTGAAGATTTACTCTTCTGTGAAGCTGCCGGGAATTATGTGACTTTCCAATTGGAAAACGGAAAACTGATTTCCAGAATAACCTTCGGGGAATTAGAAAAGCTCCTTCCCTCCTTTTTTCAAAAGACGCATCGCTCCTTTATCGTGAATAAAAATCGATTGGACAAAATCGAGCGTCACCAAGTTCATTTGGGAAAACATGTGGTTCCTGTAAGCGTCAGTTTTTCGGGATCGATTTTGTAAATATTCTTCGAGTTTTGAAGTTCATTTAACCACAAAAAACGCAAAGGTTTCACAAAGAACACAAAAGATGATTTTGGTCCGTTTCCAATTCTTAAAAATTCAGATCTATGTCATTCCCTGATATAGGTTGACCGTTTTAAAGCTACTTGAAAAATGCTAAAAACGGGAAAAAGGATCAATCCATACCGGAAGTATTCTGAAGAATTCAAGCGTAAATTGGTAGAT
>NZ_JAQWXX010000046.1 GCF_029254265.1 Algoriphagus sp.
GCAGTCAAGTTCAGTTTGGAAGCTTTTACTGAACTCTATGACTCCTTGACCTTTAAATATATCCATTTTGAGCGTTTGAAAAGCTATAAATATATGCAATTAAAAGGACACCTCTAAAAGAAGAATTATGATAAATCCAACCCTTTACTAGACTTTACCATACCTCTGTTCAAATGCTAATTCCAACAAAATCGTTAATCCTGTGTGAGTTCAAAATGTCCAAACAAATCGCCCTTGTTCCTTCTATCTAAATAATACCTGACGCGAAGTCTGTTCAATACCCTTCTTCAAAAAGAGCTGAGCTGGTTTATTTCCAGTAATCTTTGTAGGAAAACCTAATATCAGAAAGTAAAAATCGTATGCGATTTGGGAAGACTGTAAGCAAAACACTCGAGTGAATCGAGCCATCCGCAAAAGCTTTTTACTCCTCACGAGCTCATTTTTTCTAAAAACCATTAGTTTGGGCTCCCTTTTTTTGCTTAAAGTTTAAAACAAAAAAACTCAAAAGAAGCCGGGAAGAACCTTAATCACCCAAAAAAGGTCTTCCCGGCTAAATAAAAATATGAGTTGCTGTGGAAAACTATTCTCAAGTATAAACCTGATTTTCACCCCCACAATCCCCTCATCTTGTGTCCTCCTTACCATTTTAAGTTTAATTTAAAATGGAGTAAATGGCTCATGTTAAGTTAAATATCAGTTTAAGCCATCAACGAGAATACTATTTAAAAATAATCTCAAAAACTAAGTTGCTTCAATTTCTCAACGCTGGAATTTCTTTCTCCTACTTTATTTCAAGAATTATAAAATCAAATTGCAACCACGTTATTGATAAAAAAATTGCTTTGGGATAAACTAAGCTCAGGACTTTCCCAACCCTACTAAATTCTTTCCCAATAGATTTTTTTTAAATACAAAAAATTGATCTTGATATAATTCTATTTAGTACATTTCGAAATGAAGGGATTTATTTTTTTATGGATTTTTTTGATACCTATTGTATTATTCGCCCAAATCGAAAATCAAAGAGAAAACCTCCAATACCAAGAAGTTTTTGTAGCTACAGATAATTTTCAATCAGACTATCTAGATATCCTTGAAAAGCGCGTCTTGGAAATACCTGAATTTTCTCCGCTTAGGTTACAAATTTTAAATGACTTAGGTTATTATTATCATACTCGAAATCTCAAAAAAGCATTAGGGTTCATAGAATTAGGATTAAGAGAAGCCAGAGAAAGTGATGAGAATTATTGGATGGGTAGGTTATTGGTTTCCAAGGGAGCAATTCTTCTCCGAATGGAGGAATTGGATCAAGCGGAGCAGGTCCTCAACGAGGCTATTTCAATGATTCCCGAGCAAGAAGCTTGGCTATTATATACCAACCTAGGCTATGTGTATGAGCGAAGGGGAATGCTTGGGAAAGCTTTTGAATATGCTTCCAAAACACTTGAAATAGGAGAAACTTACCGGGATCAAAAGGCTATAGCCATGGCTTATTCTGATATGAGCAACCTATTTTGGAAACAGCAGAAATTTGAATCCGCATTTTTCTATGGAATCAAGTCTCTGGAAATATTTGAAAGTCGGGGAATCAACGACTTGGACTACGATTTTACCCTTCACCTTGTCGGACAATATTTGGTTGATCTAGAGCGCCAAGAGGAGGCTTTTCCTTATTTTCAGAAATCTGTCCAACTTGGAGAACAATATGGTTTTTACAATAATCTTAGTGATACTTATATCGCATTGGCTAACCTCCAAGCCAATACGGGAAATTTTTCAGAGGGAGAAAAATCTGGTCTAGATGCTCTTCGATACGCAGAATTACTTGAAAATGACTTTATGATAATGAGGTCCTATCTCGCTTTGGGAAAAGTGAGTAACGAGGCTGGGGAATATGGCCAGGCTGCCAGATACCTAAATACAAGTATTGAAAAAGCAAAAGAGAATTTTGGAGATAAATATTACCTAAGTTTAGTTTATGAAGAATTAAGTAAAGCTTATGAGGGCTCCAATTTATTTGAAAGTGCCTTAGAAGCCTCCCGAATTGCGTATCAACTTAAAAGCGATGTTTTCACCTCAGAAGCAGAAGCACAAATCGCAACTCTTCAAACAGAAATGCAAGTCGCTCAAAAAGAAAATACAATCAACCTTCAAGAATCCCAACTGAGTCGTCAGCGGATTTTGCAGGTTCTCTACCTCACACTTGCAATCGTCCTAGTAGTAATATTGTCTTTGGTTTACCGTGTTTATTTAAGGAAGAAATCCTATTCGGAACTACTTGAAAAGAAGAATCAAGAAAAGGAATTTCTATTGAAAGAAATCCATCATCGTATCAAAAACAATCTTGAAACGATCTCTAGTTTACTTTCGCTCCAAATCGCAAAAATTGATAATCGCGATTTTCAGCAAATATTGGAAGAAACATACAATCGAGTTCAAAGTATGGGAATGATTCATTTGCAGCTTTATCGACAAGAAAACTTGAAAGGAGTAGAAATGAAAGAATTTTTTGAAAACCTGGGAAGATTTATCCTTGACACCTTTGATGCCAAGAATAAGATTAATTTTGACATAGAGATGAAAGCTCTGGAATTAGATGTGGACTTAGCTATACCGATAGGATTAATTGTAAATGAATTGATCTCCAACTCACTCAAATATGCTTTTCCGCTTCAGGAAAAAGGCAGAATACTTATCAAACTTTATGAAAAAGAGGGCGCCTTATTTTTAGAGGTAGCAGACAATGGAGTAGGCATAGTTTCAAATACAACCACTCAAGGAACTGGATTTGGGAGCGAGCTGATTAGCTTGTTGACAAGGCAACTTGATGGAAAAATGACTTTGGTCAAATCACCAGGTACATCATTTTCATTTACATTTTTTTTAAACAAAGCAGCATAACCAAAATGAGAATACTAATCGTCGAAGATGACATGATTATCGCAGCTAATATCAGTTTGCAACTGAGCAAACTTGGATATGAAGTTACCGGTATAGAAACTAAAGCGGAGGAAGCAATTCACCATGCTTTAGAAACCAAGCCTGATTTGATCCTAATGGATATTCAGCTAAAAGGCAAATCCAATGGAATAGATGCTGCGCATGAAATTCATAAAGTTCTGGATATTCCAATTATCTACCTGACTGCCAATGAGGATGATTCCACTTTTCAAAAAGCTAAAAGTACGAATCCCTTTGCCTTTATTTCCAAGCCATTCAACAAGCAAAACCTAGAACGGACTATTGCATTGGTAGAACAAAGGATGAAGGAGTTTCCAAAGGAAGATACTTTAGAGAATTCTTTTCATGAATCTCATGAGGATCGGATTTTTATCCGAAATCAAAATAAATTGATCAAGGTTATGATTGATGACATTATTTGGGTAGAAGCCGAACGGAACTATTGTAAAATAATAACCGCCCAGCAAGACTATTTAATCGTGAGTCCTTTGAATAAGCTTTGTGAAAAAATCGACCCTAAACGTTTTGTCAGAATCCACCGATCTTATATGGTTAATTTTTCAAAATTAGAAGCAGTAACAGAAACCCATGTGGAATTGAAGGGAAAAATCCTCCCGATCGGCAAGCAATACAAGGAGGATTTATTTAGGATGGTGAATAAAGTCTAGTTCTTATCCGATAAATAATCTTTTCATTCGATTTCTATTAATGGCCATTAAAATACTGAACCTAAAGTCATCAGATAATCCTAACCAACTTCTCCTACAAGCATTTTGATGCCGCCAGTAGCAAAATTCAACAGATCATCAGTAGTCGCCTTTCCTTCTGGGGAACTCAGTGATTATTGCATTGCCCCAAGGCTTGCATAATATAATTCAGCCATTCGATAATAATCATGCTTGGAACCGTCAGGGTTAGGTAAGAATTTGGTCAGCTCGGCTTTTTCAAATCCTGTCATTTTACCTACCAAAGGCATGTGCTTGTAGCGTAATAGCTTTCAAAAGCTGCTGTATCTGTAGAGGACGGTTACTTGGATCATGATTTTTTTTTAAGTTTTACTTTTTATTCCAATTCAATATTATGTCGGTAAAAAAAAAGGAATCACTCCTCCCAAGCAAGACTTCAACGATTCATCCGAGTTTACATCCATTTCATGAAGTGAAATTGGAAGCGATTCTGCTTTAATCTTAGCCGAGAGTTCTGTCGCTTTAGCCGGAGTTCGCATCGTGGCAAAAACCTACTCAACCGAATGCGAGGAAAATTTCCAAACCTATTCCTCTGCTGGAGCTGTAACAATTACTTTTTTCATAAAAATCAGTTAAATGATTATATGTATATCCGCAATCTTGCCAGTATGATTAAATCGAAGCAATGATGAGTCTGTCAAAGAGTTTTTGACCGAAGTATCTTCTGTTGAGCTTGTAACAAAACTCGTCTAGGTAATT
>NZ_JAQWXX010000064.1 GCF_029254265.1 Algoriphagus sp.
CAGTCAAGTTCAGTTTGGAAGCTTTTACTGAACTCTATGACTCCTTGACCTTTAAATATATCCATTTTGAGCGTTTGAAAAGCTATAAATATATGCAATTAAAAGGACACCTCTAAAAATTTAAATTTAATACGAAAAATTGATCAAATTTGTACAAATAAATAAAATAAAAAATAATGAATTATTAACCACACAGAAAAGTATTTTAAATACAAAAATATACATTTATTTTAAAATCTATAATAACCATGGAAAATTTTGAACAAAGAACAAGCAAACAGAAACTCAAATCCTAAAATTCAGAGGAAAAAAATAGACATCAATTTAAAGTGAATTCAGATGAATTAATTAGAACTGTCAAATTCTATAAGATTTTTGTTTAATTGTAAAGGGAAATAGTTAATCAGGGAAATAAAAATTTTCTAATTCAAACAAAGAATAATTAAACTTTATGACTCTACGGAATCCTGCACGTGGCCAAATTTTCTTTGATAGGCTATGTCAATAGTTTTCATAGTTTATAGAAGTGGTGTTTCTTGGTTTAAAATACGCAAAACCATGAATATCATTGAATTTGTCACCCATTTTCCAGACGAGGAAAGCTATGAGATCTATCTGAAAGGTTACAGATAAAGGACTGGTATTTATTGTAAAACCTGCACTGGTTTCTCAAAGCAATACTGGTTTAGTGCGAGCAAGTTTTTTGAACGCAGTAAATGCAGGAGAAGGACAATACTCAAAGCTGGGACGGAAATGGAGTCAAGTAACCTGTCTTGCATACCTGGTTTACCGCGTACTTGATGTCTGCTACCAAAAAAGGCTTTTCTTGCCTTGAATTTCAGAGACAGTTGGGCTTGAAAAGATATGAGACGGCCTTCAATCTGAAGAATAAAATAAGGACAGTAATGGGGAAAAGAGACGATCTATATCTACTTAAAGGAATGGTGGAGTATGATAAGGCATATGTGAAAAAAGCGACAAACAGAATAGTTCAAGATCGTTTAAAACGTGGAAAGGGAAGTCAGAAGCAGGCAATAGTAGCCGTTGCCTCAGAATCAACCCCCTTAGAAGATCCTCTTTCAGGAAAGAAGGGACGTCATTGTGGCTTTTTCAAATTGAAAGTACTTAGTGATGTGACCAAAGCATCGGTAGAAGAATTTGTAAAAGATTCGATAGACCCTAAATCAGTTCTATTTACCGATAAAAACACCGCCTATATCAATCTTGAAAAGATGGTCGAGAAACATATCAAAGTGAAATCTTCCTCTCAATCAGCTAACGGGGATTTAAACTGGGTGCATACAGCTATCAGTAATTTGAAAAAGAATCTGATAGGAATTTACCACATGATCAGTGAAAACCACCTCCAGAATTACCTGAATGAGTTTGCTTACAAGCTCAACCGTAGATATTTTGGCGATAAACTCTTGGATAGATTAATTATTACCTCAGTTTACCCATACGTGCAACATTCCGAGTAGTCACATTAAACTTAATTAAGTTGATTATCCCTTATTACAACTAATTAAAAATTAAGAAAAATAATCCACAAAAAATCGTTGAGTACTAAAAAAATCACGGACATCTTAAAAAGTCCAAGACGTAAGGAAATTTGAAACCAAAAGAATGAAAACCTCAAAAGACATCTTACACGAATGCAGTTTATTGATTGATCATCATGATTCAGGGCAAACAAATATTCCACTGATCTTAGAAAAACTATCTGAATTAACGCAATCTGAGAAAGTAATTATTTCATTAAAACCTCGCATTAGAGAATTAAGCAAAACCAATGAATTCAGGTATCAATACGCTAAAAAAGAAAATAGTTTGAAAATCGATGATTTTAAACCCGAGATTTATAAAGAATTAAAAGTCATTTTAAAATCAAACCCAATAATAAAGGATCATACTCCTATTAATCAAACAAGTAAGCTAAAGCAATGGGCTAAGGAAAACGAAGTTAAAAATTATACATTTCTGCCAATTAAAAAGAAAACTGCTCTTTATGGGATTATCGGATTCATAAATTTAAAAAACGTAAATTTACAAGAAAATCAAATAATCGATTTTTACAATTTCTGTAATGATTTAGGAGAAATTATAAAAAAAATAGAGAAATTAGAAAGAAAAGAATTGAAAAGGGGATTTCCCAAAACTATTCTGACAAATTTTATAGACCCGATAATTATACTGAATAAAAATTTACAGTCCACTTATATTTCGCCCTCTTACTACCAACTGATAAAACAAAATGAAAATTCAATCGAAAACATCAACGATATAGATATTCTAAATTTTGACTTAACTCAAATTGGAAGTTGGAAATTTCCAAAAAAAATTATCAGTGAAGTAAATTGTCTTAATAATAAAAATAAAATAATCTTCGAACATCAAATAAACAGTATACTCGGAAAGAAAAATAAAGTAAAGTATTATTTAATCACTTCAAGAGATGTGACAGAAAGGGAGCATTTAATTCAAAAAATGAAACTGAACCTTGAAAAAGAAAAAGATTTAAGTAGAATGAAAACCAAATTTATTTCAATGACATCACATGAATTAAGGACGCCCCTATCCACGATATTAAGTAGTGTTGATATTCTTGAACTATTAATAGATAAAAGTCAAGAGATAAATTTGAAAGACAAGAGTCTTACACATCTTCGAAAAATCCAAATTCAGATAAATCGGCTTAACAGAATAATTTCAGATATTTTTACAATTGATAGATTAGCCGGAACTAAATTAAATAAAGAAACAATAGACTTAAATTCAATTACAAGACAAATCATAATTAACTATTTTTCAAAAATTGATTTAGATAAATTTGACCTAATAATTCAAAACGAAAAGACAATAGTCTATACGGACAAAGACGCATTGATCAATATATTAAGAAATTTAATTGAAAACTCTTTAAAATATGGACAAAATTTAGAGAAAAGAGTAATAATTAAAATTAAAAAGGATCAAGATTTTATTTACTTTAGTATAGAGGATTTTGGAATTGGAATACCAAAAATAGATCAGCCACATATTTTTGAAAATTTCTACCGTTCAGGAAATGTCGATAATATAAAGGGTACAGGCTTGGGATTATCTATCGTCAGAGATCTCGCCATAAAAATTGAAGCACAATTAGAATTTCAAAGTAATGAAGGCAAAGGAACAAAATTTACTATAAAATTTAAAAATGAAAAAGACAATTTTACTAATTGAAGATGAAATTGAGCTTCAACAAAATCTGAAAGAAATTTTAGAATTCAATAAATTCGAGGTGAATACTGCCGAAAATTCAACAGAGGCACTTCAAATTTTGAACACAAAAAAAATCGATTTAATAATATCAGATATAATGATGCCGCACATGGATGGTATCAGTTTTTTAAAAGAATTAAAGAAAGACAATAAATATAATAATGTTCCATTTATATTCTTGACTGCAAAAGCAGGTCGTGAAGATATAAGAATAGGAATGAACTCAGGTGCAGATGATTATTTAACAAAGCCTGTTTCAGGACAAATGTTATTGAATTCTGTTTTTAAAAATTTAGCTAAAAAAGAACGAAGAAAAACCTGGGTTAAAAATGACCTGAAAAAAGTTATAATTAAAAATAAAAAAATCAAATTACAAGAATTAAAAATACCAATATTAGGAATAAGCTCAGTTTTCGAGTTAATGGGAGAAATGATACATACCTTCAAAAAAGAAGAATTTATAGAATTAATCCAATTAGGAAAAAATAATACTGAGAGATTAAATACCAGTCTAGAATATTTGGACATGTTTAACAAAACAAAAAATTTGGAAGCCCAAATAGAAAAAGAAAAGATAAGTCGAGAACTAATAACTCAAATCGCAAAGCAAAAAAATATAGAGATATACATAAAAGAATGGGATGAAGAAAGCGAATTTCAAATTGATAAAAAATTATTCTATTTTGTAATCAATGAGATTCTGACAAATGCATCCAAATTTAGTAAAGTGAAAGCAAATACGGAAGTTATGCTTACTAATAATAAATTAGTATTTCTAAATACTCAAGAAATATTTCATAACCAAATAAATATAAAGGCAAAACCTTTTACTCAATTCAACAAAAATAATCAAGAATTTCAAGGTCTAGGAATAGGCTTATATATAGTACAGAAGATCGTGAAAGCTCACGGTTATAGGTTAAAAATAAAGGTGAATAGTGACCTACTCTTTGAAACAATAATATCAACAAAAATTAGTAAGATTTATGCCTAATATTTTATTTAACTTAAAAAAATTTAGAAGGCAATAATATTCGTTGAAATTAAGGTTCATTTACACGATCATGAAGAATTTCAGATAATTGTTTAAAAAATCCCCTTCGGATAGGTACTATAAATTTTTTTACTGCAACTTCTTTGGAATTAAATGCAGTAATAAAATCTAAGTTCACGATATATGATTTGTGAATCCTAAGAAATTTTTTATCAGAAAGGCGGCTAGTAACATCCTTTAATATATCCCGAACAACATATTCGCGTTCAGTTGTATAAATCCTAGTATACAATCCATCTGCTTTAAGCATCATAATTTGATCTTCTTTTAAAGGAACAATAAAACCTTTATCTCTTATATTCAGGACATTGGTTGTTTGACCACGTTTATTTTGTTTTAAAAAGGATAAGTAAATTGTTGAAATTAAAACTTCTTTCGAGAAGGGTTTTAGGATATATGCGTCATAATTCAATAATGATATCTTTTCTAAGTAAGCTTTATCCGAATGAGCAGTAATAAATATAATGGGAATCTCTACAACTTCACGTACCATTTGAGCGACATCAATCCCAGAGAGCTTTCCTTGCAACATTACATCCATTAAAATGAGATCCGGTTTAAGCCTAAGTATGAGATCAAATGCCTTAGCTCCATCCCCCTCCTTCCCTACAATTGAATATCCTGAAAGGCTAAGAATTGTTTCCACATTCTCAGCCAAAGCCACTTCGTCTTCAACAATAAAAATATTTTTCATATTTAAACTAATAGTACTTTTAAGCTAATTTTCATAAAATCAATAGCATATAGTGTCTAATCTTTTTATCGCTTCGAGAACAAATTCAAATACCTGATAAGTACAATATCGAACAAAAAAAAGTAAAACCAAAAGATTTCAATTTTAAAATTTAAAGAAGCATGGAAACACTCTGTCAAACTTATTTATTTTTTTTCCTTTTTATTCATATACTAAACAATCAGAAATTAAATTGCATTTAATTAATAATAGAGTTACAATTCAAAAATCTACTGATTAAGTATATTATTAAAATATAAAATGATAAATAAAATATTTTAAATATTTATATTTTTAATTAAATTAACTGACGTAGAAAGTCTTTTTTTATCACCTCCTTTAAAACATCAATATTATTGTATTTAAAATCAGAGGAAAATAATAAAATTTAATTTATTAAAAAAAAAACATCGTAAATGCAATATATTTATTAATAAATATCATTCAATCATCTATTTAATATTTCAAATGATGTCCTACGAAGTGGTTCTTTGGACTTATTTTTTTTATTTGAATTAAAAAAAATAGATATACGCAGAAAATAATATCCTACAATTTCTTTTAAATATTCACCGAAAGCTAATATAAGCTGAAAGTTAGGAAATAAGAACCAAAGTAAAGTGGGATGATAATATTTATGAGCATAATAAGCTGGAGCCGTATATACCTCAAAACCTAGTCGGGAAAATATATACCTTGCTCTTCTCAAATGAAGCGCTTTTGAAACAAGAACTATGGGTGTTTTAGCGCTCTCAAAGTTAAGTTTATAGAAAAAAGCTTCTTCTTCCGTATTTTTGGGTTCGGATATACTTATAATTGAATCTTTATCAATACCCATTGTTTTGGCTACATGAGCTTGAATTTCAGCCTGAGATGGGTGTCCCAATTTTAGGGATTCGCCACTCATAATAAGCTTTGAATTCGAATTGGCTCTATGGAGTCTAACACCTTCCAAAACCCGTCTTAAAGAAGAATTGTTCAGCTGATGCTCCAAAAGAGAAGAACTATCCGGATTATGTCCACCACCAAGTACAAGAATATGAAAAAACCTTTTAAAGGTCTTAACATCTAAAGACTGTGTTTCATTTTCCAAATTCTTTATTAAAAAATAAGGTAGAAAATTAAAGAGAAGAACAAAAATTAAAATAAATGAAAATATATAAAACTTAATGATCGAGAAAACTAAAGCCAAAATAAACCAATATACCCAAACAGAAGGATTTAATAAAGATTTACTGAAAAAGGATCGAAAATTGTATACTAATTCCATAATTTAATTATCTAGTAAGGAAAATCGTGAAAAATTACTTTTATATTCAGGAATATGAACTTTCAGTAATTTTATTAAGTCTTCTTCATTATAATCCATATTAATACCAAGTTCAAGTTCATTTACCAAAGTCAATACATTAGAATAATAATATGGAATAGATTGCGCGATATAGATTTTAGGATGGTGTGTCTCTTTGAAGTCCTCTAAATTTGTAAACAATTCTTCGTATAGCTTTTCACCGGATCTAAGACCAGATATCCTAATATCAATATCTTTAAAGGGCACTTTCCCAGCTAACTTTATCATTTTAACAGCCAAATCAAAAATCTTGACAGGTTCTCCCATATCAAAAACAAAAATCTCCCCTCCTTTTCCCATTGTACAGGCCTCAAGAACTAAACTACACGCTTCAGGGATTGTCATAAAAAATCGAACAATATTTTTGTCAGTTACTGTTACCGGACCACCAGACTCTATTTGTTTTGTGAAAACTGGGATGACTGAACCGTTGGAACCGAGAACATTACCAAAACGCGTTGTAATAAACTGGGTTTTAGCGGTTTTACTCGTGGATAGAAATTTTGATTGAATGTATATCTCTGAGCATCTTTTAGAAGCCCCCATTACATTGGTCGGATTAACAGCCTTATCAGTGCTTACAAACACAAACTTTTCACAATCATAATTTTCAGCAGCATCTGCTAAATTTCGAGTACCAAGAATATTAGTTTGAATAGCCAACTTTGGGAAGGATTCCATCAAAGGAACATGCTTATATGCAGCAGCATGAAATACAAATTGAGGCCTAAATTTTCGGAAAACATCAGTTACAGCCTTTCTATTCCTTACATCACACAATTGCATGACTACAGGAAATTGAAGATTCATTCGATTCAATTCTTCATTAATATCAAACAAGGCAGTCTCAGCCATATCTAATAAAATAAGATTTGCGAGTTTGTACTTAGAAAGTTGTCTACATAATTCACTTCCGATAGAACCTCCTGCTCCAGAAACGAGTACAACCTTACCATTAAGGTTATTTGCCAAATGTTCCTGATCAATCTTAATAGATTCTCTCCCTAAAAGATCTTCTAAATTAATTTTACGTAAATCAGCAACTCCGATATTATCCTGGTTCAAACCATTGAAAGAAGGAAGAAATTTAACTTCCACATTATTATTTAGACAAATGTTTATAATCTTTGATTTGCGATCACTCGAGATCTTGTTAGAAGCAAAAATCAACTCGTTAATATTGAATTTATCAATTGCCAATTCGAGTTGATTATCCCCAAATAAAATTTTCTTCCCAAAAAGTGTTTTTCCCTTCTTTGAAGGGTTATCATCAAAAAATGCAAAAACTTTATGAATTGGACTATATTCTCTATTTAGAATTTGATAAACCATAATACCGGATTTACCAGCTCCAAAAATTAATGTATTGACAATATTCTTTTTGAATTTAAAAACTCTGAGATAAATT
Organism: Algoriphagus sp.; assembly: GCF_029254265.1. Classification (GTDB taxonomy): domain Bacteria; phylum Bacteroidota; class Bacteroidia; order Cytophagales; family Cyclobacteriaceae; genus Algoriphagus. Next base: position 7,808 of record NZ_JAQWXX010000064.1, read on the forward strand.
TCCTTTATAAGTATCCGATAAAGAATCAAACTAACCAAAGCACCTAATTGCCCAAGCAGTATAAAAGAATAAGAAATAGAATTCAAAATTTCGTTATCACTCAAAACTATCTTTAAAATAACGACGATTATTAATGCACTGAAAAAAATAACGGACAGTCGAATAATTTCATATATATCAGTAAATCTTACAAAAGATTTATAAGTCCCTTTAAAGACCATAAGAGCAATAACTACCACAAAAGAAATTAAGGACCAATAAAGAATACCCTCTGTAGGCAAATAAGTATTTCCAAGAACAGAAAGAAAAAAATAACTCAATAGAAAATTAACAGCCACAACAATTAAGTCAAGCGCTAATATTAATGAAACAGGAACAAAAGGAACTTTCCGAATCCAAATTGCTATTATGAGTTTTAGTTTAAGTAAATTTATTTCCATAATTTCAAAAGCTGTTTAAAAGATTGGAATTATATCGCCTCAATGTATTTTTCAAAGACCGTTTTGAGTTGAAGTCTCGGCCAATCTCCCCCTCATTACTGTAGGTATATTCCCAACGGAATGAGTCATTAGTTCGAAATTCAAAAAAATTAGAGCGCAGAATTTTTCCAGGAAAAATAGGGATCATAAAATTAAATCCAGCAGTATTACCTGTTTGAGTAAAAGTAGCAAAGAGCCCTATCTCAATATTTTTAAATTGCTTAAAGGAAGAAGCTCTCAAACCACTATCAGCAAATAAAAACTGTCCAAAATCCAAAGAAAGGCTGATTCTTTCCTTTGGAAATAAGTATTCAAGATTGGCCAGTAAAAGATCATCATTAATAGAATCAAAGAAAACAGCATTCTCAGGGAAATAATAAAACCCAGTTTTGGCATAACGTAGGCCAAAACTAAGTCTACTATTCAAAGGCATATAACGATACTCTATATCAGTACCATACCGATCATTATGAAACAAGCCAAAGGAAAACTGAAAATAATGATTATTGGAAAATTTGCTGAAATAATCAAAATAGGAAGCCCCCAGTTTAACATTAGAAGTTTCATTATCCAAGTCATTTTGAAGAGGTAATAAAATTCCAGTATTCAAAGAAAAACCTTTAAATAAAACGATTTCAGACGCTATAGATACAGCAGTCTTACTTTCAACCGGGTTCTCAAAATCCCCAAAACGTACTTGAATATCCGGCTCTATATAAACATTGAAGCGATAGTTACTTGGTGAGAAGTTTCGATTAATATCCCGTTGAAATTCTTCGGAAAGATTTTTTGTAGAGAATTTTCCGTTTTCAAATTCAGAACTATAAAGAGCAATACCTTTATTTAAGAGTACAAATTTATTTTCGAAAAACCCTCTACTCAGGCTGATCGAGTTTGCCAATCTTAAAGTCTCGGAAGGATTATTAATACCCCTGTGCTCAATCCCCACTAGATAAACTATTCCTTCTGAAGAAGAACGAACCGGAATAATAAGAACTTGCTCAAAACCAGCTTTACGAAGTGATTGATTAAGTAATTCTTTATCCTGAGCTTGAGCTACGGTTAAAATAAGTAAGAACGATATGAAAAATATAAATTTAATCATAGCTCTTAAAATTACTTTTAAGAGACTTATCTAGAAAAACTTTATACCCCACTTGTCCGGACAGTGCATTGAAATCCATTAAATTGGCGTTTATAAAAAATCTTTTAAATAATGTAATACTTGAAGAAATATTAATAAACTTGGAATCGTATTCAGCAGACAAGAATACTTTTTCTTTATAGTTTGCTTGCAGGCCACCAAATACTCCGGATAAATAGTAATTACCAAATTCAGATTTTGGAATCCACTGATAACCCGAATTTTCATAATTAAAGTTTTCAGGAGGTTTACGGAAATTACTTGTAAATCCATAACCCAATATAGGTTCCAACTTTATAGTTTCACTAATTGAAAACACTCGACTAATAAAAATCGAATTATGATCTATAAAACTGGCTGCTAATGGAGGGGATAAAATCACCGACAAATTAACCACATGTTTCTCCTGCTTCAGAAGGAATAGTTGAAGATCAAGGTGTCTATCCCCTATACCTATCCTGGGTATATCAGTCGGGCGTGTAAGTACAAAATTAATTAAAAGCCAATTAGTTACATTTAACTTAACAGAATAAAATAGCTCATTGGAGCTCTTACCCATAAAGTTATTTATAGAATAACTCTCAGGAAGATAAGCTAATTGAAAAGATATGTTTTCCCTAGCTTCATTCAATGTTGGTCTTGGAATTTTCACCAAGCCAGGCTTTCCTAGTATATTATACTGAGCAAAGGAACTTTCTAGGTTGAATAAAAATAGAGATAAAAGAAAAATAAATTTCCAAAGAACTTTATCCATGAAATCAATTTAATTTCAATCCGATGGTAAATCCCACTTCTACCCCTTGCAAGGAAATATTTTTAACATCAAATGCTCCTGTTACTTCCTCTGAGTATATTCTATGATCATAAGAACCTGTATTATACTGTGAAAAAATCGTAAGAATTAGACTTTCAGTTATTCTGTTAGTAAACCCAAGCATCACATTCAATCCAAAATCATTTCCTGAAAATTTAGATTCGGGCAAACTCCCTTCTCCACCAATCACATCTCTTGAAAATGTGTGCTGTATAAAATATCTGGATACACCAACCCCTGCTATAATATGAGACTTTGAAATAATTGATGCTCCAGATGCAGCTTCTTCATCTTCATCTTCACTTTTAACAATCTTTTTAGATAAGGGCTGCTTAAATTCCAACGAAAGCCCCACTGGAATTATACTCTGAACCACTTTTTCATTTCGAACAAGGTCACCTAACACTAAGGAAGATGTAAAAGAATTTTGAGCATAACCCAATCGACCACGAAAGCCAAAACTTTTACCCAAATCAATCTTTCCATATAAAGTTGGAAGAATTACAGTAGTCGTCTTACCATTCTCGCTCGATGGATTAACCAACAGACTTGTTTCATCTGGAGTAGAATAAATTCGAGACCAAGCAGAAATACCTGCTCCAAATTCACTGAAGACAACTTGAGCCTTTGATGAAAGAGGAAGTAAGGAAATTAATATGATGAGTTTAAGAATTTTCATATAAGAATAATTAGAAGTTTAAAAGTATTAATTCAACCACCAGCTCCCTGATTGTGACAATTATCAACTGCACCATTATAAATTTGCTCCTGCAAACTGACGGCTAGATCATAATTATTTTTGGCAGTAATTAAGGCTGCTTGCTTCTCATTCTGAACTGATTCAAGGCTTTTCTCTAAAGCCTTATCTTCAGCTAACTGATAGTTTAAATCCCATTCCAAGAGTTGGGATCGTGAACTCAAAACAAATACGGCAAGATAAATTCGCAAACCTCTTTTGATATTGTCCGAATAATCGAGCGCTTCGATAGCGGAACCAAAAGTGAAAGCGAAGGCTTTTATCTCATCTGTTTTAGACCGTAATACCTCAGAAAAACTTGCCCTTCTCAAAATAGAATTGAGCTCATAATCGGCAGGAAAGTTTAAATAAAAGGCTTCAACAAGATCAATTTGCGCTTGATACTGGTCTTCTAAATTTTGCAAATTTTCAAGGTATAATGCTTCAGCAGCCTCTTTGCAGGGAGTGACAAGTGAACTTAACCGATTCTGTGGAGAAGAAATTGGTTTATATTGAACTTTAGAAGGATTTACTCTACCTCCCGGAATTACTCCGTCTACCGTGGGAAATTCCAACTGGGCTAAATAGGCTACAAATTCTTCGTTATCCTCAAATTCCTCCTGTATTTGAAGAAATTCCTGTGAAGGCGCTACGTCACCATTGAAAATCCCTTCAATCCATTCATTGGTAACTTCGGTATTGATGTAATCATCTGCAACCTCTGGAGCCACTTCTGCAAAGCTTTCAATAATTGTAATGTTCTCTTCAGAAATATTGTCGTCAATAACTGCCTCAACAACATCTACCACCAATTTTTCCCCTTTCTCAGTTACAATTAAATCTCCCTCAGTTGGTAATTCCTCAGTAGGTGTTACTACCACCACTTCGGGTAGTTCCTCTACCTCTTCCAATTCGGGAAATGAATATTCAAACGCCTGAATATTGTCCAGCTCTGCAGGTAAACAACTACCAACTAAAAGTAACAAAATAATGTAAGTGAACGACTTCATTTTTAAATAGATTATTTAGAAATTCAAAATTCAGGACAAACTAATTGGATTCAAACCATGATGAAACAAAGTGTATATTTTTGTAAATTTTTTGCTTATAATTTGACTTAATGTTGAAATTTCAAAATAATTTTTATGTATATCCGCAAAGATGCCAGTAGCCAAATAAGTTAGAAGTGACAGCCAGTGACAATCGCTTTCTTGCGATCTTAACGGGTACTAAATTAGGTCAAAATAAACGGTTTTG
>NZ_JAQWXX010000082.1 GCF_029254265.1 Algoriphagus sp.
AGGCATCGAGCCCCTTGGAAGTTTACCCAAGAGAAGAACCTCTGGCTCATAATTGCCCGATGGAATTAAATAAATGTTGAACCAAACGGTCAACGCTATTTAGGGAAGTACAAAGTACATTTTTCAGACTTCTTATTTTAGCTTTCTGACTTTTCCTTAGATTTTCAACTTTTCTGCCCAGCCCATCAATGGCCCACTACTGATACTAGAGATCAGTGCCAAAATCACCAATCCGATAAAGAGAGACTCGGTGATCAACCCATTTTCCAAAGCGATTAACCCAAGTATGATATCCATACTCCCACGCGTACTTAATCCAAACCCGACTACCATAGCTTTTTTTCGAGGTAAACTTGCAAATCGTCCTCCGATATAGGCTCCCCAGTATTTGGTCAAGAGACCCACTATGACCACTACCCCTACAATTCCAGGATCAAAGGCTTCAATGAAATTCACTTTGAGTCCGATCGATACAAAAAAGATCGGTGCGAAGATATTATTGATAAACTGATGGAGAATTTCCTTTGCTTTTTCAGTTAGATACTCAGAATCTCCAAGCGCAACCCCGATTATGAATGCTCCAAAAATCGCATGGATCCCTATGAATTCGGTAAAAGATGCTGCCAAAAAGCAGATTGCTAGGGAAAGTGAAAGTAATCCTCCCGGCCATGCGAGCTTCTTATTGATCCATGGGAGAGTTTTGTTGATCAATCCCTTGCCCAGAGTCAGCATGAAAAATGTGAAAAATAGGGTCAGCCCTATAGTAGGCCAAACGCCCAATCCTCCACTTCCAGACTCGGAGAGCGAAAGAATCACAGAAAACACTATCCATCCCAATACATCCACAATCATTGCAGCGGCAATGATGAGAAGTCCCGTTGGAGTTTTGAATAGATTCAAATCCATCAAAACCCTCGCTACTACTGCCAGTGCAGTGATAGAGATGGCTAGTCCAAAAAAAGTGGAAGCCACAATTCGATCATTGATGTTGACACCGAGAAACTCAGGAAATGCATAGGCAACCACAAAACCGGCAATAATGGGTAGCGCCATCGAAGCCACTGCAATTTTCAGCGCATTTTTGCCCTGATTCCATACGACTTGAAGCTCCACCTCCAATCCTGCAATGAAGAGTAACAACACCACAGATATTTGCACAAAACCATCCAGTGCAATATTGGACATGGCATGAGACCCAAATAAATAATCCTGAGCAGCTGGAAAAAGTGATCCTAAAATTGTTGGACCAATTATAATTCCCGCCAGAATCTCCCCGACAACGGCAGGCTGCCTTAGTTTGCGGGCAATCTCGGCAAAGATTCGCGCCATGATCAACATGGTCGCAAGCTGAAGGAGAAGGTTGATAACCTCCTTATGGTTTAATGTTTCCATGGAGGTCTAATTTTTAACGATTAATAGATTACAAGGCAAGGTACTCAAGAGGTCCTCAAGATCATGCGGGAATAAGCGGTCAAAAAATGTCAGCCGTCGATCATCTCCCACTACCAAAAGATCTGCACCTATTTTCTCACAAAATCTACCCAACTCCACAGCCCATTTCCCACCGGTTACTTTAATATTTATTTTTAGAGTACTGACGTCAATATCCTTTAGGATTTCTTCCACATAGTCCATTTCATCCTGTACCAATTGCCTTCGGGTATTGGCTATTTCTTCTTCCGAATCCTCACCTGCAGTACCCATTTGAAGGCCATACATCTTGATTTCATTTAGAATATGAACCTGATCTGCTTGGACCGCTTTGGAAAAAACAGCACCCTGAGCGATCACAAAAGGGGTGATTTCAAGTTGGGTCCCATTGATCACTACCTTGGAAAAGCTCGTAGTCTCAGGTTTTGGATCAATCAGTGTGAGTACAGAGCATGGCGATTTACGGATGATTTTTCTTCCCACCGATCCGAGGTAGTATTTCAGTAAGCCTTCCTCTTTCAATGCTCCCGCCACCAAAAGATTTACTTCCTCCTCTTTACAGGCTTCTAATATCATTTTCACAGGCTTGCCCTGTTTCCAGATTAGTTTGGTTCGATCTCGATCCAGACCATGCCGATCCAAGATTTCCTGAAACTTGGACTCCTGCTCTTCTGACTTTTCACCGACATGGATCAAAATCAAATCAGATTCGAAAAGGATGGAAAGCCGCTTCACTTCAGCAAGTAAGGCTTCCATTCGTGGGGAAAAAGCAATAGCAAGGGCGATTTTTCGAAACATAAATTGGAGACTAAGTACTTTAAATAAGCGAATTTTCCTTTTCATTCCAAGATTCTCAATGGAATCCATTTATCCCGAACAGGTTCCATTTATGCCCTAATTTGACTTTCGGAAAAAGGAAGACCCATTTTTCAATATTTTTTGACAAAATTTAATGTCTGGTCTTTTTAGAATCCAATAAAAATAACCCTATCTCATTTATGAAAAAATCTATATTCAGCTGGTTGTTGATTTCCAGTCTGGGATTTTTCGGAACAGCATTCGCACAGTCCGATGATTACCCTACGCTGAGTCAAGTCAATCAGCGCATGCAGCAAGTGGCAAAAAACAGCAATGCCACTCTCACTTCTCTGATCAAAACAGCTGGCGGAAAGGACATCTGGGTACTCAAAGTGGGTACTGGTGATCTGGATCAAAAACCCGCTATCGCAGTCGTCGGAGGAGTTGAAGGATTCCATGTCTTAAGTACCGAACTCGCAGTTCAATTTGCAGAAAAACTAGTCGCAGAGCATGCAGATGCATTGCAAACTACCACTTTCTACATTTTTCCCAATATGTCGCCTGATGCTTACGAGCAATACCACGCTGCCTTGAAATATGAGCGGAGAGGTAATGCCATTTCCGTCGATCATGACCGTGATGGAAAAGCAGGAGAGAATGGCTATTCAGATTTGAATGGAGATGGTATGATCACTTGGATGCGTGTTGAAGATCCTATGGGTGATTACGTGGTATCAAAGCAAGATGATCGCGTTCTCGAAAAAGCTGATCGATCCAAAGGTGAAGCAGGAAAATACTTGGTGTATAAAGAAAGTCGAGATGATGATAAAGACGGCAATTTCGCTGAGGATCTGAAAGAGGGAATCGCTTTCAATAAATCAATGACCTACAAATTCCCGGTTTTCCAACCATTGGCCGGAGACATTCCAGTATCACAGCTGGAATCTCGTGCGATGCTTGATTACCTTTTTGAGCAGTGGAATATTTTCGCTTTTGTCACTTTTTCACCAGCTAATAACCTTAGTACTCCACTAAAATACAATGCTGGAGATGCTCGCAAACGAGTAGTAACTTCCATACTAGAGAAAGACCAGACGATAAATGCGATGATTTCTGGCATTTACAACGAGACAGTTTCTCAGAAAGCCTTCCAGCAGAACAATCAGGGAACTGACGGAGACTTTTTCCAATGGGCCTATTTCCACTTCGGAAGATTGAGTTTCGGTACGCCAGGCTATTGGGTGCCTGAATACAAAGGTGCTGATGGCAAAGGGAAATCAAATGCCGAAGCGAATTATTTGGCTTGGGCAGATTCTCTGGGTTGGAATGACGTTTTCGTGCCTTGGACTGAAATCCAGCATCCTGACTTCCCGGGAAAAAAAGTTGAGGTTGGAGGAATCAAACCTTTTCTGATGGCAAATCCCCCTTATGTGCAAGTGGGGAAAATTGCAGACGAGCATACTGATTTCATCTTGAAACTTGCCGCGATGCAACCAAAACTGGAAATGCTTAACATCAAGATTGAAAGCTTAGGAAATGGTCTGACCAGAATCTCTGCTGATCTTTTCAATAACTCTCCGCTTCCTACACATTCAGATATGGGTGAGCGCTCCAGATGGCTTCGCAAAGTCAGGGTAGATCTCGATGTACCTCAGGATCGAATCATTTCAGGTGATAAAATTCAACTGATAGATGTAATCGATGCCTATCAAAAAGTATCACTGAGCTGGATCGTTAAAGGATCTGGAGCTGTACCAGTGAAAGCCGGTGCGCCACATGTCGGTTTTATAAATGCAAACTTTAAACTCTAAGCCATCATGAAAAAGATAAATACCTTAAAAATGATCGTTATGCTGGCTTTTGCTACCCTTTGGATAGCAGTTAACCCAGCAAAAGCGCAAGAGAAATTCTTTCGGGCTGTGGGAACTCCCCACAAACCAAAAGTGGAATTGACTTTCAATAAATACTATACTTACGAAGGTTTGGTGGATGCAATGAAGAAAATTGCAGCCGCTCATCCGGGATTGGCAAAGATTGAATCAATCGGAAAATCCTATCTAGGTAGAGACATTATGACCTTGACTATTACCGATTTTTCGGTTGGCAAATCAGAAGAAAAACCAGCCATGTGGATCGATGGAAATATTCACTCCAACGAGATTCAAGGCGGGGAATTCTCCCTATATGCAGCTTGGTATCTGACCGAAATGCAAGGAGATAATGAATTTATTCAAGAACTACTTCGGGATAAGACCTTCTACATCACCCCTACAATCAATCCAGATGCTCGAAATGACTTTTTCTTAGAACCAAATACCGCAAACTCTCCACGGTCAGGTATGATGGTGCTCGATAATGATGGAGATGGAATGGCTGGAGAAGATGGAATGGATGACCTCGACGGCGATGGACATATCACGATGATGATCAGAAAATCACCAACGGGCAGATTTATCAAAGATCCGCAGGATCCAAGAAAATTGATTATGGTCGAAGCAGATAAAGTTGGGGAATATGAAATGCTTGGTCAAGAAGGAACTGACGGTGATGGCGATGGTCGGGTAAATGATGACGGGGTGGGCTATTACGATCCAAACCGGGATTGGGGATGGAATTGGCAGCCAGATTACATTCAACGAGGAGCACTCAGGTACCCATTTACACTTCCTGAAAACAGATCCGTGATGGAGTTTGTGATGAAACATCCAAATATTGCTGGCGCGCAAAGCTTTCACAATAGTGGCGGAATGATCCTTCGAGGTCCAGGCGCTGAAGAAGATGTCAACACCTACAATCGAGAAGATATTCGCATCTACGATGTCATCGGGAAAAAAGGAGAAGAATTACTTCCTGGATATAGATATATCGTGGTTTACAAGGATTTGTATTCTGTTTTCGGCGGTGAACTGGATTGGTTCTATGGCAATCGTGGAATCTTCACTTATTCCAATGAATTGATGACTTCTTACCTCTATTTCCATAAGCAATCTGCCGGAAGAGGAAATCAAGATGAAAACTTCGATGTGGATAAATACCTGACTATGGGCGATGCTTTTGTGAACTGGCATGAATATGAGCATCCTCAGTTTGGTACTGTCGAGATTGGTGGATTCAAAAAGACCTTTGGACGCGCACATCCAGGATTCTTGCTAGAGCAAGATGCGCATCGAAATGCTGCATTTACGATTTACCATGCATATCACACTCCGAAGCTGAGCATCATGGATGTGAAGGAAGAAGAGCTTGGAGGCGGATTGAAAGCTATCACTGCGACGATCTTTAATGAGCGATTGATGCCAACTCACGCCAGCCAGGATTTGAAATACAAAATCGAGCGACCGGATTATGTGACGATTTCAGGAGCTAAAGTGGTAGCTGGATTCGTCGTAGAAGATGAAGACTTCAATAAGTTCGCCGAACAAAAAATGTCTCCGGAGCGAATTGCTGTCGAAAATGTACCGGGAATGAGTGCGGTAAAAGTGAAGTGGATTGTATCTTCAGGATCAAATTATTCCATCACAGTGGACTCTGCCAAAGGCGGAAAAGCCAGCTGGAAGAAGTAAAAATTCTTAACGTATTAAATCCCCGGTTTTTGATTAAATCGGGGATTTTTTTTGTCCAAAAGGGTGATAAACTTCAAATAAAAAACCCTGCCAGATCGCTCCAGCAGGGCTTGGTAATTGAGTTGGTTTAATTTAAAGAGTTGAAACAAAGCTTTCAAATCCTGAAGCAGTCTTCACTTTGAAACTGATTCCATCTTTTCCAGCTTGCTCGATTTTGTAAATTTTATGCAGTCCTTGAGGATTGTCGATCATCTCTGAATGGATCATTTTGTCTCCATCGTAGATCATTACTTCTACTTCCTTTGAATCAAGGTTACTTACCAACAAACGGTAAGAATTACCTTCTATTTTAGATACCCGTGAAAAAACTTCAGGCTTAACTTCTATAAAATTTTCTACAGAAGCAGAAGAAATCACACCAGACTGATCTAAAACTTGAATTGAGTAGGTTCCTTTTGGAAGATCTGTCAAGTCATACTTTTTTGCAAAAGCCTCAGTTTGATTGATTCGATCTCTCATAATCAATCGATCCTGAGAATCGGAAATCTTCACAATTACAGTTCCTTTAGGAGCTTCTGTAAATGCTACTGCTACTTTAGCAGCTTCTGGCTTTGTGATTTGTACTGTTTCGTCAGCTTTTGTTCCTGCTGCGAAAGCTCCTGTTGCAATCCCTGCAACAAAAAGCATGGTGAATAGATTTTTCATGTTTACTAGTTGGTTTAAATAGGTTCTTAATTTTTGTAACCGGCAGATGGGTTCATCTGCAGAGGGAATTTTGGGCTACTTCAGTCAACCGGGTATGCGGTTGTGATAAGATTACATTACAAAGGTACCTAACAGTTTTAATTTTGCAAATGTTTCAACAAAACATTATTTTAATTACTGATTACTTAACATTTTACGCTATTTATTGCGAATTCAATATTATTTTCCCGCAATCGATAGCGAAGTAGTCGGGATTTTGAAAAAACACATTCATTCCTGTATTTATTCTGTAAAAATTGAATTTGTAAAATATTATTTGCTTAAATAAAAAATATATCGCTTGATTCATCCATAAAATTTCGTAAAACTTTTTTTTAACAAGAATTAATTCTATGGTGTTTTATAAATAAAAAATCAAAATAAAAGCAATTTGGAACAATCAAATCATCGCAGAATCAGACCAAACTTTGGTCATTGAGGGGAACCATTACTTCCCGCCGGATGCTGTCCGGATGGAATACCTCAAATTCTCTCCTACTCAGACTACCTGTCCTTGGAAGGGAAGGGCTCCTTACTATACCATCGAAGTGGACGGAGAGACCGACAAAGATGCTGCTTGGTTTTATCCCGATCCTTCTCCGGCAGCCAAAGAAATCGAAGGATATATTTCCTTTTGGAAAAGGGTGAAGGTCTTGGAGTAATTTAAATAAAGAGTAAAATTATTTTAATTCAAAAATCCCGAATCGCATAAAATCTTCTTCCTCATCCGGATTGATCAGTCGGATTAAAAGTCGGTTGCCCGGAAGTGCCATTTGAATCTCGCCATAGGGAATCGGAATATCACCCGAAATCTGCTTACCATCTTTGAATAAAATCAGCCTATGATAAGCTGGGTCCTTTGAAACGCTATAGTATTTGTCTTCTGTTAGTTTTTTTTCTAAAGAACTACTAGATATATCTTGAAGATATTCAACTGCCATAAAGCCATTATCCCAAGCATGAAGGGCATAATTCCTTCCTGATAAAATAATGTTATTTAATCTTTGCAAATTGGAAATCGATAATTTTGATTTACCTAATGCATCAAATGACTCGTGCTCGATATCAAATTGACCCTTTTTCACTAAGTTTTGAGAATCAAAAACTGTGATTTGATCATTAAAACTAGAAGTTAAATAAAAACTGCGTCCATCCGGACTTAGTGTGTAGATCGCAGCAACCATATTTTTCATGTTGATATCCGTTTTTGAAAAAATTGGAAGAGAACGAGCTGAAATAAGTCCAAGGGATTTTTCGGATTCCAAATTAATTCCTTCGATAAAATTGAGACTTCCAAAATCCTTGGCAAAAACAAAAGAAAAGACATTAGAGATAGTTGTGATAACAATATTCTCACCCGAGGCATTTTTTAGCATAGCCAGTTTCTTCGGAAAATAAATTGTTGAGGTAGATAACGGAAGAAATCTAGTCTTTTTAATCAATTTCAAATTTCGGTCATAAAGCAAAATTTCAATGTCGGTTTTCCCCCAAATATTTCCATCCTTGGAAAAGGCAAGACCACTTAAAAGAGAAACATGCTCATTGGGACCTTCCCCATACAGATTTTCAGAAATGATCTTGGTCCCCTTCGAATTAAATAAACTTATTTCTACACCAGCATCTTTACTTTTGGTATATCCTAAATAAACTTGATCTTTTTCGTAGTAATCCAGAATCCCAACCTCATAGAAGCTGTCAATTTTAAATTCAGATACTTTTTTAAGGCTAACTTGAGCCTTGGTGGACGATAAAAACAATAGTAGCGAAAATGCTGTGCAGATAAATTTTTCCATATTTCTGAAACATAAAAAATAAAGGTGCAAATAAATACACCTTTATCCATTGAACCTGTTTTTGTGATGATTCTAATTTTATCCTATACTTCCAGCTGTACAATTGCAAGTAGCTTCAGGGTTTTGATCCTCAGTACAATAAAAATTCATTGTGTTTCTGGTGCAATCATTTACGCTTGTTCCGTTAGGTTGACCTGGTGTACATCGAATTAAACAATTTAATTCGAGAGAAGAGCCTCCTATTATACTGTGGAAGTAGCTGGCGAATCCAATAAAGATGCCGCTTGGTACTATCCGGAAACCAAACCTGCTGCCAAAGAAATTCAAGGTTATGTCGCCTTCTGGAAAGGTGTAAAAGTAGAGAACTAAAAAAGATGCCAGCAATCATTTGCTGGCATTTTTATTAAATTTTTTCGGACTCTATTTTTTCCCTTTGTAGCTAGTCGCTTTGGCGACCGTCTCCTGATCAAATGATCCTTTCATCTCAAATACCATCAAATCTCCCTCGTCGCCACTAACAACCACCACAAGGTCAGAGATTTTTGAATTTCCTTTGGAATAAACTACGATACCGCTTTTTGCCTCTGAAGTTTCCATCAGTAGATCGTATCGCTCTTTTTCCAGACCCTTTTGCAAAGCTTTAAATTCCGCTCTATTCTGGTCGGCATTATCAGGAAGGGTAAAGAAATTTAGTTTCTCGATTGATTTGGCCACTGTAGCCATATCATCTTCATTGAGATCAATTTTAAAGCCTTCGGCAAAATTCATAAAGTTCCCTCCCAGCTCCAGATGAAAGAAATCATCATTGCTTTTGTACTTTTCATAAAGCGTTTTTACACTTTTGCTTTGAGCCTGGGCAGTCAATACTGCTCCGATTAGTGCTAGGGTTAAGAGTAGTTTTTTCATAATTAGTTGGTTTAGTTTTTTTTATTAGTTTAAAATTTCTCTTGTCTTATTTATTTTATTTTGCCCCTTTTGGGCCCTTACTTCCTTTGCCATATTGATCCATGCCAGGAATGTTGGTTTTTTCGGCAAGCATATTTAGATCTGCATAAGTGAAGCTTCCCAGCATTGAGAGCAATGTGAAATCACCTTTATCTCCGGAGATCATCATCAGTTCCTTAACCAGACCACCTTCCTCCCGAACCATAAATTTCAAACTACTTCCTTTGTCTTCGACGATCATCAGATCCTCGTACTTATTTTTAGAAAGTGTTCCCATCGCTTCTTTATAAAAAGCCATACCATCGACTTCTTCTGAAGAAAGGATACGAATTCCTTTTACTTTGGAGATCAGAGTGCCTAGTTCCTCCGCGTCTTTGTCCGTACCGGCATTACTTTTCAGAAATCCTCCAGCCATTTGCATCATTTTCGGAGAAATGTAGACTCTGGAGAACCGGTCATCATCCATATACTTGGAGAAAAACTTCTGGATCGCATCATCTTGGGCATTTGCCTGGAAAATGATAGCCATCAATAAAAACGGAGCAATCAGTAATTTTTTCATTTTTCTATAGTTTTGGAATGACCAAAAATCTGGTCAGTAGTATTCAAATATTTTAGATTACTCATCGGTAGCATCTGATCTTGTCCCTTAGACAAATTGTTCTGAATTAGTGCAAAAGCCATCATTACTTCCTCATAAGCAGCTTCCTCAGCCTGCTTTTGCTCATAAACTTGCCATCCCCAAACAGATCCGATCAAAATCGCAACTGAAGCTGCCCAACTCATCCAAGATGGATTCAGTCTTCTCACTTTTGCCTCAGGCAAGCTAATTTTAGAAGGTTCCTCTTTTTTGAAATCGGCGAGAATTCCAAAGAGCATTTTTTCATTTGTATACCCTTCCGAAGCTCGAAGCAAAACCTTCAACTCCTGCTCTTCTGCAAGGCTGGTTTCTGCATCGTAGTATTTGGCAAGCAGGTCTTCTATTCGTTCGTTCATTTGGCTAGTTGTTGGTTGATCATCATTTCCCGGATTCGTTTTCTGGCTCGATGTAGATTCACTTTCACTTGATCCAGTGAAATCTCCAGATGAGCTGCTATCTCTTCATAATCCAGTCCCTCCACTTCTCGCAATTGAAAGATATCCTGTTGTTTTTCCGGTAATTCCTTCAAAAGCAACATCACTTTTCGAACCGAATCACTTTGATCTTCAAGTTGTGATTCTTCATCCGTTAGGTGTTTCACTTCTTCCAAGGACTCTATTTTTTTATTTTGTCGAAAGTGAGACAAGACCTCGTTTTTAAGACTTAGCACCAGCCAACCTGAGAGATTTGCATGATTGCTTAGTTCCTTTTCGCGGGTAAATGATTTTTCGAAAACATTCTGAAGTACATCTTCGGCCAGCGCTCGATCCTTTACCCAGCTAAAAGCGAGACGGTAGAGTCTGCCTCGCTGCGGCCAAATATGTGCTTCAAAAAATGACTTCATTTGCTAGGGTAATGCATGAGAATTGGGAATGTTACAGGATGTTACAAAAAATATTTTGAGCGAATGATATTTTTTTAGAAACTCAGTAGATCATTTTGAGTTTCTTATTTGAATTTTAATCTAATGAAAATCAAAACTATAAAGTATAGATTGATTTTAAATTAATTTGAAAAATAGTATGCATGCCGACTATTTATTAATTTGCCTCCAGAATAATCAAGTGATAAATGAGAAAATACAGTTCAAAAAAGGGCATAAAAAAAGCCTCGACCGAAGTCGAGGCTGGTGGTGATAAGTGGACTCGAACCACCGACTCACGGATTTTCAGTCCGATGCTCTACCAACTGAGCTATATCACCGTTTTTTAAAGTGATGCAAAGGTAGGTATTTGGACAGTTGTACCAAATCATTTGAAAAAAAAATATTCATAAAAACTCAAGTAACACGCTAAATCTATCAATATGAGCTTTTTACCACAACTTGCATTTGTGCTTATTTTGGGCGTTGCAGGCTATATTTTGACCAAAAGGATCAAATTTCTCCGAAGAAACATTTTTTTGGGAAAAGCCGAGACCCGAAATGATCACTCTGAAGATCGCTGGAAAACCATGGCCTTGGTCGCTTTTGGTCAGCAAAAAATGTTTAAGCGCATTATTCCTGCACTGCTTCACTTATTGATTTATGTAGGCTTTGTGGTAATCAATCTCGAAGTTCTGGAATTTATTCTGGATGGAATATTAGGGACTCATCGATTATTTGCTCCTTTTTTAGGTGGCGTTTACACAGCAGCTATGAACATGTTTGAGTTCTTAGCAGTGGCAGTTCTGTTTTCCTGTGTAGTTTTTCTTACCAGACGCTATGTCACCAAAGTGGAGCGATTCCAAAAACCGGAAATGAAAGGCTGGCCAGCCCTTGATGCCACACTTATTTTGGTGATAGAGATTATCTTGATGATTGCAGTTTTGACCATGAATGCGACAGACCAGATTTTAGCAGAGCGAGGTGCTGATCATTATTTAGCCTTGGGTCCACTTTTCTTTAGTGGTTTGATTCGGCCATTATTTGAAGGCATGTCAATAGAAGCCTTACACTTCATTGAGCGATTTGCTTGGTGGTTTCACATCGTTGGAATTTTAGCTTTCGCTGTTTATGTCACTTATTCCAAGCACTTGCATATTTTCTTGGCTTTCCCAAATACCTGGTATTCCAATCTGAAACCTAAAGGTGAAATGGTAAATATGCCAGAAGTCACAAATGAGGTCAACATGATGCTTGGGATTCCAACAGAAGCGGCAAGTTACCCACCTGCTGAGATTGGAAGGTTTGGGGCAAAAGATATCAACGACCTTTCTTGGATCAATATCATGAATGCATATTCCTGCACTGAGTGTGGAAGATGTACTTCTGAATGTCCGGCAAATCTGACCGGAAAAAAGCTTTCTCCTAGAAAAATCATGATGGATGTACGGGATCGTGCAGAGGAAGTAGGCAAAAGTATTGATGCTGGCGGACCTGGCTTTGAGGATGGTAAATCACTTTTGGGAGATTACATCACCAAAGAGGAATTAAATGCTTGCACCAGTTGCAACGCTTGCGTGGAAGCCTGCCCTGTCAATATTGATCCACTTTCAATTATTCTTCAAATGCGTCGCTATGTGGCCATGGAGGAATCCGGTACTCCAGCGCAATGGAATGCGATGTTCCAGAATATGGAAACCAGCTTTTCTCCTTGGAAATTTAGCCCGTCGGATCGATTCAATTGGGCTGAGAAGGTGAAGGAAGAGGAGGTTAAATAGTTGGCAGTTGGCAGTTGGCAGTTGGCAGTTGGCAGTTGGCAGTTGGCAGTTGGCAGTTGGCAGTTGGCAGTTGGCAGTTGGCAGTTAAGGCAAATTTAGAGTAAAAAGTAAAGTTCAATAGCAGAAAAAATAATTGAGGTTTATGTGGTTTTCAAGCATCAAAAAGATCTTGTAAATCATAATTCCCATATCGTAAATTAACTATGTCAGAAAATTATAAAGTACCAACCATGGCCGAAATGGCCGGCAAAGGAGAAACTCCCGAAGTTCTGTTTTGGGTAGGCTGTGCGGGTTCTTTCGATGAGCGATACAAAGCCGTAACGCAGGCTTTTGTGAAAATATTAAATAAAGTAGGGGTCAGTTTTGCTGTGCTTGGCCCAGAGGAAGCTTGTACAGGGGATCCTGCTAGAAGAGCCGGAAATGAATTTCTTTTCCAGATGCAAGCCGTAGCAAATATCCAAGTGATGAATGGCTACGAGGTAAAGAAAGTAGTCACGGCCTGTCCGCATTGCTTCAATACCATTAAAAACGAATATCCAGCATTGGGAGGAAATTATGAGGTAATCCATCATTCCCAATTCCTACAGCAGCTGATCAATGAAGGAAAAGTAACGCTAAAAGGCGGCGGAGAATTCAAGGGTAAGAAGATTACCTTCCACGATTCTTGCTACCTCGGCAGAGCAAATAATGTCTATGAAGCTCCTCGTGAAGTGATCAAAGCGCTTGATATAGAATTGGTGGAAATGAAGCGTTGCAAGACCAAAGGCCTTTGTTGTGGGGCTGGTGGAGCCCAAATGTTTAAAGAACCAGAGCCAGGAAAGAAGGACATTAATATCGAGCGAACTGAAGAAGCATTAGCCACTGGAGCAAGTACAATTGCTGTGGGTTGCCCCTTTTGTCTGACGATGATGACGGATGGTGTCAAGAACAAAGAGCGAGAAGCAGATGTAAAAGTCTACGATCTAGCAGAAATGATTGCCAAAGACATGGGAATTTGATCAAAAAGCTTTGAATCAATTTGACCCTTTTTGCCGTTAGGTAGAAAGGGTTTTTCTTTGCCTAAAATTAATAAGTCCATGTACGTATCATTTGACAGTTTAGCAGCACATTCCAGAATATGGGTTTATCAGTCTGAAAGAGCTTTTTCTTCGAAAGAAATTGAACTGATTGATTCCACACTTCAGCGGTTTTGCGAAGGATGGAATACACATGGAAATTTAATGCCTACTTCCTTTCAACTATTGGAAGGCCAATTTATCGTATTGGGAGTAGATGAAAGTAGCCTTGGTGCAAGTGGATGTTCGATTGATAGCTCAGTAAGAACTCTGCGCGAGCTGGAAAAACAACTGGAAATCAACTTGACAGATCAAGGCAAAGTAAGCTTTAAGAAGGGCAAAGGTCAGATCTCAGTTTATCCAGCTTTGGGAATTAAGTCCAAAGTTTTATCTGGGGAAATCGACAAAGACACGCTAGTGCTCAACCCACTTGTGAAAATCAAAAAAGACTTGGAAAAAGTATGGATTTCAGCGAATGAAAGTTGGTTAAACAAATACTTTCCAAATTAATTAGTAATATTCAGTATAGATCAATCATAGCGCTTCAGATGAAAAACCATTTTTTATGGATCAGTCTCATTCTCCTAGCCGGAGTAAGTTCGTGTAAAAGCCTTCAAGAAAAGGGGAATGAGCAATATTTATCAGGTCAATACCAATTTGCAATCAATTCATTTTCTCAGATTTTGGCCAATGACTCTAGCAACCAAGAGGCAAATCAAATCATTGCAGAAAGCTACCGATTATCAAACCGTATTGAGGAAGCAGGCCCTTATTATCAAAAACTAACTGAAACTGATCCTAGCTTTGAAAGCTATTACAGGCTTGGCTTAAGTCTCAAGGCCCAAGGAAAAAACGAAGAGGCCAAAGTGGCATTCGAAGCTGCAAAAGGCTATACTCAAGAAGATCGATTTTTAGCAGAAACCCAGCGTCAGCTTGAAGCAATCAAACTAGCGGGAGGAATTGAAAATTATTGGCCAATGCATGAGTTGGTTAATTACAAAGAGCTGAATACTGCTGGAGCAGACTATGCGCCAGTGATTTCTGAGGACTTTATCTATTTCACATCTGGTCGCCAAGCTTCCGGCTTATATCCAGCTGATGGTTCTCCCTACCATAAATTATTTCGAGCCAGAGCTGATGGCCTTAAGGTAGATGTCAGCGCAGTTCAGGCACTTCCGGAATTCAATAATGAAGAAGGGCTAAACCAAGCTGCAATCGCAATAAGTCCAGATGGAAATACCATTATCTATGCGCGAGGAAACTCTACATCACCAAAAGACTTACCGGAAACGGCATTATTTGCTTCCTACTTCCGTGGCGGGGGATTCACCCAGCCAATCTGGATGCCTGTAAATGAAGATGAATTTTGGTGGAATTCAACCCCAGCTTTTAGCCCAGACGGATCAGAATTGTATTTTGCTTCGAACCGCCCAGGAGGATTTGGAGGAATAGATCTTTACAAAGCAACCAAACTTGCCAATGGGGATTTCGGAAATGCAGTCAATCTTGGTCCAACAATAAACACTCCGGGAAATGAGCTTTTCCCACGAATGGCTCCTGATGGGAAATTCTTCTTTTCATCCGACGGACATCCAGGTTATGGGAAATTAGATCTTTTCGTAGCAGAAAAAGATGAATCCGGAAAGCAAGTAGTGATTAACCTTGGTGAGAATTTCAACAGTAACAATGATGATTTCGGGATTTTTTTCACCGAATATCCGAAAGCTGGATACATCTCCTCCAACCGTGATGGTGGTGTTGGCGATGATGACATTTACTTCTTTGAGGACAAGACACCAAAGCCGAAAATCATCAATGTATTGCTCAATGTGATCACCAAAGAGCGTGTAGCAGGAGAACCAGATAAAATCTTGAATCAAGCTCGTGTAGTCCTTTATGATGGAAACAATAAGCAAGCTGGCGGTGATTTCTCCAATACCAATGGAAGGGTGAGGTTTACGCTGAGTCCGAATGCAGATTTTACTATTATCGCTTCCAAAACTGGGTATTTCTCTAAGTCTGTTCCTTATACGACTAAAGGGAAAACTCCAGATCCGGCTACTTTGATCCAAGAGGTAACCAATATCACGTTGGATACGACTATTGTATTGGATCAATTAATTCTGGATCGATCCATTGTATTGGAAAATATCTATTATGATTTGAATAAGGCTGATATTCGGCCGGATGCAGCTTTAGAATTAGATAAGTTGGTTCAAATCTTAAAAGACAATCCATCGATTCGCATTGAGTTAAGTTCACATGCGGATGCCCGTGCAACTGATGCCTATAACGATGATTTGACCCAACGAAGAGCACAATCAGCAGTGGATTACTTAGTTTCTCAAGGAATTGCACCAGAACGAATGATTGCAAAAGGCTATGGTAAGCGTCAGCTGATCATCCAAAATGCACAAACCGAAGAGGAGCATCAAGTCAACCGAAGAACGGAGTTTAAGGTGATAGAGATTAAAGAATAGATCTGGATTTTAGATTTATGATTTTTTGAAAGCGGTTGGTCTGAAGAAATAGATCAACCGCTTTTGATTTTAGAAGACAGACTTTAGATTCAAATACGTAACCATTGGGTCAAAGTCCTTATCTGAGTGAAGGAGCCTAATGTTTTTTTTAATGCAAAAAGTACCAATAATCATGTCCATAGTTTTTCGAACTGTCACTCCTTTCTTCCTTAATTCTCTATAGCTTTTTGCTGATTCATAGGCAATTTCTTTTCCCACCAAATCAAAAATGAGTAGATCATTAAACAACTCATAAGCCACTTTTACATCTTGGTCAAAAGTAAACCCTTGTAGTACTTCAGTCATAATTAGATCTCCAATACAAACGTCTTCGATTCCCAAGATTCGATTCAAAAAATCAGATTGAAGTGTCGCTTTTCCATTGAAATAATCTATCCAAACAGAAGAGTCAACCATTATCATAAATCAGAGCGCATTTTATCAAGATCACCTTCCCATTTTAACTTCCCCCTGTATTCTTTAATTCGTTCTTGTTTTTTCAACCTAACAATTAGACGGAGCCCTTCTTCTACGGTCGCCTTTTTTGTATTAAAGCCTAAGGCCTTCATAGCCTCTTCCATTAATTTGTCATCAATTTCTATGTTGGTTCTCATATGTGTATCATTTTATCAAATATACACATTTAGTCAAAAAAAGTTTCATTTGCTATAATTCAACTTTTCCCCAGTCAAGGCCCGATTTCCCTTGGAATACTTAACTTTGTATACTATGAATGAGCGATACATGCAGCGCGGCGTCTCCGCTTCCAAAGAAGATGTACATCAGGCCATTTCCAAGCTGGATAAAGGTCTTTTTCCAAAAGCTTTTTGCAAGATCGTAGAAGACACCCTTGGCAATGATCCGGACTATTGCAATATCATGCATGCAGATGGAGCAGGGACCAAGTCTTCACTTGCGTACTTGTACTGGAAAGAAACCGGTGACCTGAGTGTCTGGAAAGGAATAGCACAGGATGCGATCATCATGAATACCGACGACTTACTTTGCGTTGGTGCGATCAATAATATTTTAGTCTCCTCTACCATCGGGAGAAATAAAAATTTGATCCCGGGTGAAGTTATCTCAGCGATCATAGAAGGCACAGAAGAAGTCCTTCAGATGCTTCGTGATAAAGGAGTAAATGCAGTGCTTACAGGTGGAGAAACTGCCGATGTAGGCGATTTAGTACGGACGATCATCGTTGACAGCACGGTTACCTGCCGAATGCGAAGAGATGAAGTCATCTCAAACGACAAAATTCAAGGTGGTGATGTGATCGTCGGGTTGTCTTCTTTTGGTCAGGCTAACTACGAAACTCAATACAACGGAGGAATGGGCTCAAACGGACTCACCTCTGCCCGTCATGATGTATTCAACAAAGTTTTGAAGACAAAATACCCTGAATCTTTTGATCCGGCAGTTCCAGAAAGTCTAGTCTATTCTGGGAAATATAATCTAACCGACCCAGCTCCAGGCGCCCCGGTAGATATGGGGAAATTAGTTCTCTCGCCTACTCGAACCTATGCACCTATCATGGTGGATGTATTAAACTACATGCGAGGACACGTACATGGATTGGTTCATTGCTCAGGTGGCGCACAAACCAAAGTGCTTCACTTTGTAGATAACGTTCATGTGATCAAGGACAATCTATTCGAGACTCCTCCTCTTTTCAAAATCATTCAAGAAGAAAGCAAAACCGACTGGAAAGAAATGTATAAAGTCTTCAATATGGGTCACCGGATGGAGATTTATCTGGATGAGCGCTATGCTGAAGAAATCATTGACATCGCTGAATCTCACGGAGTGGAAGCTCAAATCATTGGTCGAGTAGAGCCGCATACAGGTAAAAAAGTAACCATTCAGAGCGAATACGGTAAATTTGAATACTAATTGATGGATTGGAAATCTATTGGTAAAAAAGCACTAAAAGCATTCGTATGGATGTTTTTAGTGCTTTTTGCTTTAGCGATCATTCTCCTTACTTCAGTAGACAGAAGTCCTATAGAGGATCAGGAATTCTACTCTGAGACTTTAGCACGATTGGAGAATATGCCAATTCAGGGGAATACGGGTGATACTTGGCTTGCCGGCTGGGCAAAGGCAAACATGACACCTGAGGAACCTGTTGACTTGGTTGGCTATGCACCAAGAGGGCCCTATGAGTTTGTACAGGATAGCAGTTTTGTAAAAGCGCTGACACTAAGCAATGGAAAAACTCAGATCGCCTGGCTCAATTTTGAACTGTTGATCGTCCATCCTTTCTTGGCTAAATCAATTCAAGATGGGGTAAGTAAAGCAAATCTTTCGATTGATCAGTTAAACTTCACTGCTACCCATACCCATTCTGGAATGGGGGGCTATATGCCCGGACCTTTGGGGGAATTAGCTTTTGGTGGTTTTAATCAGGAAACGGTAGATCTAATGGTTTCTAAAAGCATTGAAGCTTTGAAAAAAGCGATTTCCGCCCAAGACACTGTTTCCATTTCCTTTCGGAAAGCAGACGCTGGGGCTTTTGTGGCCAATCGCTTTATCAAAGATGATCCTATTGATCCTTTTGTACGACAATTAATTTTCTCCAAAAAAGATGGGAAGAAAGCTACTTTTCTGACCTACTCTGCCCATGCGACCACGATGAGCTCCAAGTTTATGGGATTATCGGGGGATTATCCATTTTACTTAATGCAGGCACTAGAGGTAAATGAATTTGATTTTGCACTTTTTGCAGCAGGGACTGTTGGAAGTCATCGCCCTCTTTCGTTTGGAAATACTCCAGAATTAGTCACTGAATATGCCACAGCTCTGGACTCTACCATACGAAATCACATGAGCCAATCCGACACTATCAATCGTAAAGAAATTGGATTTGGACGATTGGACATTTCGCTTCGGGAACCGCATTTGCGGATTTCTGACAATATTCGGATTCGTCCTTGGTTATTCAACTATTTACTTGGCGATACCAATCCACATTTGGATTTCACTCTTATCGGGAATACTTTAATCATTGGATCTTCAGGTGAATTGTCAGGGGTTTTTTATGAAAAATGGGAAAAAGCTGCTCGCGCAAAAGGGCTAAATCTCATCATCACCACTTTCAACGGTGGATACATCGGTTACATCACCCCTGATCATTTGTATGACGAGCACTTCCATGAAGTCCGGGAAATGAATTGGTATGGGCCCGGAAATGGGAATTATTTTGATGCGATGATTGAAGGAATCATTGAAAAAGTCAACTAGCAGCGCTTACCCAAAGTTGAGCTCGAATCCAGCCTTTTCTTTTCTTCATTTCGTCCACTTTCTGAAATCCAGCCTTTCCAAACGCTTCTTCATAATCAGGAACATCTGTCCTTTGATGCTGCGTGAAAACCCGAAAGAAAACTAGCATTGAAGAATGAATTGTTCGTTGCACATTTGACTGAGGTTTGAAAAAGTCAGCCAAATAGATTTTTGAATGTGGTTTCAATACTTTTTTGATCTCCAATAGAAATTGCTCCAATTCGAAATCAGGGAATGTATCCAATACAAAATGAAGCCAAATCTCATCAAACTGATTCTTCGGGTTTGATCTGAAATCACCTAAGTGAAAAGTGAGCTTACTTTGTGCCAGATTTTTTTTGGCTTTGCGAAGCATCGCCTCTGAAAGCTCCCAATATTCCCCTTCCAAATCAGATTGAAATTCTCGATAATCCAGTCCATCTCCACCTCCGATGATCAGGATTTTTTTCTGATACAGATTCGATACAAACCGAATTTTCAAATCATTCAAATCATTTCCAAAAACCAATTTGGATAGAAAGGAATAAAACGGGGCAATAAAACTGTAAAAATCTTTCACTAGATTAAAGGAATAGAATAAACTCCAAAATTCCTTTTTATGAAAAATATTTTTAAAACTATCGGAGGACTTCGCCAACTCTTAGCTTCCGTGGACCTAGAACAAATCTCCAAACTATCCCAAAAAGTGGACCTCTCAAAAATGGTTGGGCTGGTCTCACAGATGAGTGAAGAGGATCTTTCCAAAATGATGGGGATGCTCAAAGGTGGAAGCAAACCAAAAGTAATTCCACAGATCAATGGCGACTTTTATGAGTTGGGAAAAAGTCTGCCAAATCATGAGCGAGAAATTCAGCTTCGGGTGCGGGAATTTATGGAGCGGGAAATCAAACCGATTGCAAATGATTATTGGAATCGAGGGGAATTTCCCATGCAGATTATACCGAAAATGGCTGAGCTTGACATTGCCGGATTAACTTATCAAGGGTATGGTTGCCCGGGGCATTCCGCACTTTTAGAAGGATTTGTAGCTATGGAAATGGCTCGGATCGACACCTCAATTTCAACCTTCTTTGGGGTGCAAAGTGGATTGGCTATGGGTTCAATTTACCTCTGTGGCTCAGAAGCTCAAAAACTGGAATGGCTTCCAAAGATGCAAAAACTGGAGAAAATAGGTGCCTTTGGATTGACCGAACCAGAAGTGGGTTCTGGTGTTGCAGGAGGATTGACGACCACATGCAAGAGAGAAGGGGATGTTTGGATTCTCAATGGACAGAAGAAATGGATCGGGAATGCCACCTTCTCAGATATGACTATTATCTGGGCAAGAGATCTGGAAGATCAGCAAGTGAAAGGTTTTATCGTCCGAAAAGGAAACCCGGGATTCTTAGCAGAAAAACTGGAAGATAAAATGGCCCTCCGTACCGTTCAAAATGCTTTGATCACTTTAACAAATTGTGAGGTACCCGAAACAGACCGGCTTCAGGAGGCCAACTCCTTTAAGGATACTGCAAAAGTCCTTCGCATGACCCGAGCTGGCGTGGCTTGGCAGGCTGTGGGTTGCGCACGTGGAGCGTATGAGTTGGCTTTGGCCTACACTAACGAGCGAAAGCAGTTTGGCAGGCCTATCGCTTCCTTTCAACTGGTGCAAGATATGCTGGTGACTATGCTTGGAGATCTTACCGCTATGCAAACGATGGTATTTCGTTTGTCAGAAATGCAAGATGCAGACCTGCTTAAGGATGAACATGCCTCGCTAGCCAAGGTATTTTGTACTCTTCGAATGCGGTCTATTGTGGATCATTCTCGAGAATTATTCGGTGGCAATGGAATCTTACTTCGACATGATATCGCACGATTCGTGGCAGACGCGGAGGCGGTCTATAGTTATGAAGGCACCAAGGAAATCAACTCCTTAATTGTCGGGCGAGCGATTACTGGGCACAGCGCATTTGTCTAAAGAAAATACAAAACGAGCGGAAGCATGAAAATTGCTTCTGTTCGCATTCTTACATGCTCTGCACTAAGCTTTGGATTGAAAAAAGCGAGATAATGCACTAGCCCCATCACTACTAAAATACAGGCAAAAGGCCGATAGAAAGAGGGGAAAAGTATAAAACAAGCAAGTCCCAGGATCAAGAAAAGAAAACAGGCTCGTCGGATCAACTCGATAAAACTAATCGGGGAAAATAGCTGTGCGGCAGAAGCAAATCCTGCTTCCTCATCTTGTTTTCGATCCAAATGAGATAGAATCAGGAGATTTATCAAAGCCAATAAAATATAGGCTCCTAAAAATGCCCAACTATTCCAGTTTAGATCAATTGCATCAACTCGCAGAAGAGGAATCCAAGCAATTCCGAGAACATAGAAAATCGCAATACTTATTTCTTTGGCCCAAACCATGCTTTTCCCTGCTTTCCGAATCAAAGTCATACTTGCCAGAATAAGCCCGCCAAGTACCAAGCTCCAGATCAACTCTATACTTGATCCAAAAATTTGGTAAGCCAACCCAAGTCCTACAACTAAAAAAAGGACCAATATCACACTTAAGACTTTACTATTTCTCAAATGAAATTGATGTCTTGGAGAAAGGTTGGCTTCAGTTTTCTTTCGGCTATCCAGCAAGTGATCCGCTGTATAAATGCTCCAAACCGCCATCCCCAAAAGTAAATAAATGGCTCCACCGAGTTCAACCCGAAGCAATTTTGAAAAAAATACTGCCCCAGCAATAGCACCAAACACTACATCCATTGAAAGCCAGGAAAATCGAAGGTAGAGTTTACTCAAAAGGTTCATAGGTATTCTTTGTAGGTCAACTTTCCAGCTTTATAAATTTGAACTGAACTTAGGATTTTTTTTATTAGTTTGATCCGAAATCGTTTCAGTAGACAGATTTCATTTCTCCGCAATAACCTAAAAACCTATGAAAAATCTCAAACTTACCTTTGCCTTTCTTCTAATAGCTACTTTTTCTTTTGCACAAGCGCCAATAAAAGTCGCATGTGTAGGAAATAGCATCACTCAAGGTCCAGGAAGAGACAATCCAGATAGCTATCCGCTTCAGATGCAAGCCATCTTAGGCGATGACTATCAAGTGGGTAATTTCGGGGTTAGTGGTCGAACCTTGCTTCGCAAAGGGGACTTTCCGTACTGGAATGAGCCACAATTTCAGGAGGTCAAAGATTTTGCAGCGGATGTTCTGATCATCATGCTCGGCACGAACGATTCCAAACCACAGAACTGGAAATTCGCTTCCGAGTTCAGACAGGATTACTTGGATATGATTCACGAATTCAAGAAAACCATGCCTGTAGACGGTAAAGTCTATGTAATCCTTCCAGTACCGGTAACTCGGGTGAATTTTGGTATTACGCCCGATGTCATGAATAATGAGCAGCGACTGATGCTAATTGATATCGCTCACGAAAGCGGTTCAGAATTGATCGATCTATATACCCCATTTATGGGAAAAGAAGACTTGCTTCCTGACGGCGTTCATCCAAATACCGAGGGGTTGGGAATTATGGCGAGGGTGATTGCGAGAGCAATTCGGTTGTAAAGACTAAAAGGGTGGTAGTCAAAATCAAAAAACCACCCTTATTTTTCATTAATAAACCAAACTTGCTTCCATTCTTCTCCGAAAGCATCATTGGCCTGAGGAACTCCAGGAGTACTCCTTCCATCTTCGATGTACTTGGTCAATAATAGGCGAAGCTCTTCCACCTTATTAGGCTCAGTAGCCCCAAGGTTATTCTTTTCTCCTGGGTCGGAAGCTAAGTTATAAAGCTGGAAATCCGGAAGATTCACTTCCGCAGGATCTCCCGGTCTTGGAAAACTCCAGCCTCCGGAACCCTTCGCTAGGATGAGCTTCCAATCTCCTTTGCGTATCGCGAAATTCCCTTCTACCGAATGAAAAACTGTTGCCTCTCGAAATGCAATTGATTTCTTTTCAAAATCAAATAACGGTACAAGGGAATAGCTGTCCTCCCCTTCTGAATCAACAATGGAATAATCAACAATATCAGCAGCTGTGGCAAAAAAGTCCGCAATAGAAATCGTTTCGTCTCGAACAGTACCTGCCTTAATTTTAGCAGGCCATTTGGCGATAAAGGGAACTCGGTGACCTCCTTCATAGATGTCCGCCTTATGTCCCCGAAAATGCGCACTTGGAAAATGGCCCATTTCAACCAGCTTATCAAATCCTGCAGCCGGGGAGCATCCATTATCGCTCATGAAAATGACCAGCGTATTTTCATCAATTCCGGCAATTTTCAAAGTTTGATTTATCCTTCCAATGTAATCGTCTATCATCATCATAAAATCTCCATAAGGAAGCATTTTGCTTTTTCCCTGCCATTCTATTGGGGGTAAGATAGGCGTGTGCGGTGAGGGCAATGCGAGGTAAAGAAAAAATGGCTTCTCTTGAAGGGCATGAGTTTCGATGTATTCAATCGATCGCTCAAAGAAATTTGGTGTGACTTCTTCATGGATAAAATCTGGTGAAGTTGGACCTTCCCTCCACCAAGAATATTCTCCTTCATCGATGGTTACTTTATCTGGAATTTTAGTGACATTTCCATTCTCTACATAAACATACGGAGCCATGTCAAGTGACCCTGCATGACCATAAGCATAATCAAATCCTAATTCATTCGGACCGTTGGCTACTGGTTTTGCAAAATCAATCTGATCAAAATCAGATGAGTTCCAGCCTCCATCTACAAACTCAGTACTTTCCTTTATGCCCCAATCCCAACCCAAATGCCATTTTCCAATAAAGGCAGTTTCATAACCTTTTGACTTCAATAGCGACGCTACCGTAGTCCGGGTTTTGGGAATAAGCGCTTTTGATTTTCCTGTCAGCACGCCACTTTTCAAGCTACTTCGCCAATTATATCTACCTGTCAACAAAGCATATCGTGTAGGGGTACATACCGAAGAGGTGGTGTGAGCATCGGTAAATCTCATTCCCTCAGAGGCTAATTGATCAAGATTAGGAGTGGGAATTTTACTTGCTGAATTAAAGGACTTGATATCTCCATAACCCAAATCATCTGCTAAAATAAAGATGATATTTGGTGATTTTATCTCAGCGGGCTTTGGCGCACATGCTCCATAAAATAAGACCAAGATCAAAAATGAAAGGAGTTTGGAGACATTCTTCATAGCGTAGCAAAATGAGTCCAATCAAATTACTGATAAATTGGGAAAAATCACTTTTCGCCAAAAAACAAAAAACCACAATCCTTGCGAATTGTGGTTTAGAAATTAGGGCTATTGTAATTACTTTCCGCCAAGTGCTTCTGCACCTGCGACGATTTCTAGAATTTCATTGGTAATTGCTGCCTGACGACTTCTGTTATAAAGCAATCTAAGCTCTTTCAATAAGTCACCTGCATTTTCTGTCGCTTTGTCCATCGCAGTCATTCTTGCACCATGTTCAGAAGCATTGCTTTCCAATACCGCTTTATAAAACTGAATTTTCAATGACGTAGGAACCAACTCCTCAATAATATAAGCTCTTGAAGGCTCCAAGATATAATCGGCTTCAACAGTCTTTACTTCATCAGTTTCAGCATTTGCCATTGGCAAAAATTGCTCTGTCTGAATGATTTGAGTGGCGACGTTTTTGAATTCGTTGAAAACCAAAACTACTTGATCGTATTCACCCTCCAAGAATGCATTCATTGCATACTCAGCAGCAGCTCTTACATTATCAAATGTTAGGTCTCCAAAAACTTGGTAAAAGTCAGGTATTACAGCGAAATCACGTTTCTTAAATGACTCATAAGCTTTTTTACCTAATGGTAAAATTGTAATCTCCTTGCCGGCGAATTGCCCTGCAATAGAGGCATTACAAGCCTTGATGACATTTGAATTGAAAGCGCCGCAAAGTCCTTTATCCGAAGTCACTGGTACGATGAGTACCTTATTGACCTCTCGCTTTTCAGCATAGACGATATCTGCTGCTCCTTCTGAAGCTGCGGAAACGTTATTCAGGATTTGAGTCAACTTCTGAGAGTATGGACGCATCTGTGTGATTTTGTCCTGTGCTCTTCTGAGTTTAGCTGCGGAAACCATTTTCATGGCCTTTGTAATCTGCTGTGTAGAGACTACTGAGGTGATCCGTTGCTTTACTTCCTTAAGGTTAGCCATCAGTGAATGCTTTGTACTTGGTATAAAAACCCAGGAGGTGTTATACTCCCGGATTCATTTCAATTATTTCGCGTATTTAGGAGCTAATTCTGCAGCAGCAGTAGCCAAAATCTTTCCTGCTCCGTCGATATCACCCTTAAGGATCAATGTCAATGCTTCAGGATAAGTTGACTCCAATAATGTGTAGAATTCTT
This sequence comes from Algoriphagus sp., assembly GCF_029254265.1. GTDB lineage: Bacteria > Bacteroidota > Bacteroidia > Cytophagales > Cyclobacteriaceae > Algoriphagus. Next base: position 25,758 of record NZ_JAQWXX010000082.1, read on the forward strand.
TTTCGAATGCTCTAGCTTTCTCCACTGGAACAGAATCCATCAAACCTTTTGTCGAAGCATAGATGATCGCCACTTGGTTTGCTACAGAGACTGGAGAATACTGAGGCTGCTTCAAGATCTCTTGGTTTCTTCTACCTCTTTCGATTGTACGCTTAGTAGTCGCATCAAGGTCAGAACCAAACTTAGAGAATGCTTCCAATTCACGGAACTGAGCTTGATCAAGCTTCAAAGTACCCGCTACTTTCTTCATTGATTTGATCTGTGCGTTACCACCTACTCGAGATACGGAGATACCCACGTTGATCGCTGGACGAATACCTGAGTTGAACAGGTTTGTCTCCAAGAAGATCTGACCGTCAGTAATAGAGATCACGTTAGTCGGGATGTAAGCAGAAACGTCACCAGCTTGAGTCTCAATGATTGGAAGTGCAGTAAGTGATCCACCACCTTTTACCAATGGTCTCAATGAATCAGGAAGATCGTTCATCTGCTGAGCGATTTTATCTGATTTATTGATTTTTGCGGCTCTTTCAAGCAATCTTGAGTGAAGGTAGAATACGTCACCTGGATATGCTTCACGTCCCGGAGGTCTTCTCAAAAGCAAAGAAACTTCACGGTAAGCTACTGCTTGCTTAGAAAGGTCATCATAAACTACCAATGCAGGACGACCTGTATCACGGAAAAATTCACCAATCGCAGCACCAGTAAATGGAGCAAAGAACTGCATTGGAGCAGGATCTGCAGCAGATGCAGCCACAATAACAGTATAAGGAAGAGCACCACCTTTTTCAAGAGCCGCAACAACGTTAGCTACAGTAGAAGCTTTCTGACCAATTGCAACGTAGATACAGAAAACGGGCTCGCCTTTATCGTAAAATTCTTTTTGGTTGATGATCGCATCAATTACCACAGCAGTTTTACCTGTCTGACGATCACCGATTACAAGCTCTCTTTGACCACGTCCGATTGGAATCATGGCATCAATTGACTTGATTCCAGTTTGAAGAGGCTCGGTTACTGGCTGACGATAAATTACACCAGGAGCTTTACGCTCAAGTGGCATTTCATATAAGTCACCAGTAATAGGTCCTTTTCCATCAATTGGATTACCAAGAGTATCAACAACTCGACCAAGCATTCCTTCTCCTACCATAAGAGAAGCAATTTTCTTAGTTCTTTTTACCGTATCACCTTCTTTGATTTCTTTTGAATCACCAAAAAGTACGGCTCCGACATTGTCTTCTTCAAGGTTCAGAACCATTGCTTTCAAACCATTGTCGAATTCGAGCAATTCACCGGCTTGCGCCTTGGAAAGTCCATAGATACGAGCTACACCATCCCCCACTTGAAGGACTGTACCCACCTCTTCTAGTTCCGCGGCTGTTCTTGTTCCTGAGAGCTGCTCTCTCAAAATTGCCGAAACTTCATCTGGTCTTACTTCTGCCATGATATCGTAGATTAATGCTTTTTAATTAGATTTTACTTTCGTAATGATTCTCGCTAAACTCTGCTTTCAAAATTCTCAGCTTAGAGCTAAGTGACTCGTCTAATTGACGGTCATTTACTTTTAAAATATAGCCACCGATCAAATCTGGATTAATTTTCTCCACGAGTTGAACTGTTTCCATACCTGAGATTTCCTTTACCACCTCCAAGAATTGCTTTCTCAATTTTTCGTCGATGGCAAAAGTTGTAGTCAATTCAGCTACCTGAATTGATTTATGAATATTGTATTGGTTTTCAAACTCTTTCGCTACATCTACTAAGATATTTTCTCTGCCTTTTCTTGAGACAATCTCAAAAAAGGTAAGTGTCATCTTTTGTGCGCCTGTAGCATAAAGGGCATTAAGAACTTTCAATTTTTTTTCTGAGGAGATAATCGGATTATTCAGCAAAAGCGTAAGATCACGATTCCCCTTAGCCATGGAAGAAAGCTTTACAAAATCAGCATGCACTTCTTCAAGGATTCCCTTTTCCAAGGAAAGTTCCATGATAGATTTTGCATACCGGTGAGCTACTCTATGATTTGACATGGAGTGAATTAATTAAGCTTAAGTTCGTTTACAAATCCATCAACAAGCTCTTTTTGAGCTTTGTCATCCGATAGATTCTTTCTCAATAATTTCTCTGTTATCTCAAGGGAAAGTGTTGCAACCTGAGTTTTGACATCTGCCAACGCAGCTTTCTTTTCAGTTTCAATCACTGCTTTTGCGTTGGCGATCATTTGAGCTCCAACTTTAGTAGCATCATCTTTTGCCTCTTCGATCATCTTTATAGAAGCATCCTGCGCTTTTTTGAGGATAATATCTCTCTCAAGTCTAGCTTCAGCTAACAACTTTTCATTTTCAGCTTTAAGGTTAGCCATTTCATTTCTAGCAGTTTCTGCAGACTTCAATGCATTCTCAATGCTACTTTCTCTTTCTTCAAGTGCCTCTAGCATAGGCTTCCAAGCAAACTTAATCAGAATGAATAGAAGGCCTAAAAAGCCAAATAATTGCCAGAAAATAAGACTGGTACCTGGTGTGATTAAATCCATGGTTTATAATTTTATTTCAGATTGTTCAATAAACTAAAGAAAAGGGAAAGGCCTAACGCCAATCCCTTTCCAAGATTAATTATGCGATCCCCGCGATGTTTAGCGCGATCAACAAACAGATAACTGCTGCAAATAGGGAAACCACCTCGATTAAGGCAGCAATGATCAACATTGCACCCTGGATCTTTCCAGCAGCTTCAGGCTGGCGAGCAATAGCTTCCATAGCCTGTCCACCAATACGACCGATACCTAGGCCTGCGCCAATCGCAACAATACCTGCACCGATTCCAGCTCCCATTAGAGCATAACCAGCAGTCAACAAGATAATAGTTAACATAACATTTTATTTATATAATTGAACAAAGAAATTCCTACTCTTAATGATGATCGTCATGCGCGTGCTCCGCTACTGCTGAGCCAATGTACATCGCTGAAAACAGCGTAAATACATAAGCCTGAATAGTAGCTACTAACAATTCGATCAGGTTTATAAAGGTAACCATCAAGGTACTTGCGATACCAATGGTGATCGATTCGAAGATAAATGCCAAGGCAATAAAGCCTAAGATTACAATGTGTCCTGCAGTGATCGCGACGAATAGTCGAACCATCAAGGCAAAAGGTTTGGTGAATAAACCGATAATTTCTACCGGAACGATGATCAAAAGCATTGCCGGTGGCACACCAGGCGTCATGAAGACGTGCTTCCAATAATCTTTATTTCCATTAACATTGGTAATAATAAAGGTCAATACCGCTAGCACCATTGTGACTGCGATATTCCCTGTCATGTTTGCTGCCCCAGGAATCAATCCAAGAAGGTTACCAAACCAAACAAACAAGAATAATGTAATAAGGTATGGAACAAATCGCTTGTACTGTGGTCCAATTGATTTTTGAGCAATCTCATCTCTTACAAAAATCACAATAGGTTCGATGATTGCTGCTGCTCCTTTTGGAGCTACAGCACCATGCTTCTTATAATGTCCGGCTGCAGATAAAGCGAACCAACCCACAAAGATCAAAACAATAAAAAGCATGACCACATTTTTGGTAATCGAAAATTCTATGAAACTAGCCCCATCAACTCTTCCCAAATGATCATGCTCGTCAATGAAGTAACCTTCATGAGCATATTCTTCTCCGAAAAGATGAGTATCATGATTTTGGAAATTTGAAGAGCTGAAAAACTCTAAACCTCTGTCTCCTGAATATACTATAACCGGTAGAGGCAAAGTCACGTGTGTATGACCAAAAGTGGCGAAATGCCACTCGTGAGAGTCTTTTACGTGGTGCATGATGAAGCTTGTCTTATCTTCTTCTCCACCTGCAGCTATTGAATTGCCGGAAAAACCTAGCAAAAATGCTGAAATTAAAAGACTTAGTACCAGTATATTACGCGTCATCAACTCTAAATTTTGAGGGCTACTTCGAAATCGGGCGCAAGTTAGACAGAAAGGCGTAGATATCAAAAACTAAGTAGAACAAAAAAATAATAAAGAAATCTGCGATAAACAAAATAATATTCTCCATTCCGGGCCAAACGGCTATCCCAATAAAGACCAATGTCCCAATAAATCTCAAAATCATTGCTAAAACCATGATCTGAAAGAAATTTTCTCCAAATGATTTTAATAAAAAGCTATTAAGTAAACTGATTAAAAATGAAAAAATCGAAAGGAAAAAGAAGATATTCCATATTTTTTCATGAACTACAACGGGAAAAATCCACGTCAAAAGCCAGATCAAAACCGCAATTATTAAAGAAAAAAGAAGAAATCGAATATGACTGTTTTTCGGGAGCACCATTGTTACCAATTTAGAATGCAAAATTAAGGCAATTTTAGAATATCACTTATTATCCTGCTTCATAGACATCCAGAGTTGGTAAAAGGCCATTCCAACGGATAGAAAAGAGAATAACAAAAGCCAAACTGGAAATTTCATTTCACTTTTTTGCTGAATCCACCATCCAAACCAAGTACCGGTTCCTATAACTCCGAATAATTGGAAAGAAAGACCAATGTATTTTACATATATAGGAGTTCCGTTTGATTTCTTTTTTTCTCCAGTTTCTTTCATTTCAATTTCATTGTATGCTCTGTTAGATAAAACTGCTCAATCAAAAATACTCCATTTCTAACCGAGGAAATAAACTAACCCAATTTTCGTTCGCTAAGTAAGTCAAAAAACCTATTTTGGTACTCAATTTGGGAATAGTCATTCATGAAGAAGTTTTCGGTAGTAGCGTTTGGAGTATTATTTTTTGCGGCAGCATGCTCTTCCGAACGTAATACGTTTACTAATAGAACTTTTCATAATCTAACTGCCCACTACAACGCGTATTATCTTGCAGATGTAAAGCTTAAAGAAGTAGAGGCAGAGATCGTATTAAATTATAAAGAAGACTACACTCAGGTGCTACCCGTCTTTATTCCAATTGACTCGGCGTCAATTCAAGCTAATCAGGAAAAGCTCCAATCTTCTCGGGAGTTGGCATCAAAAGCTATCGAATGGCATAAAATAAGTAAATGGGTAGATGATAGTTATTACCTATTAGGGAAGATTGATTACTACCAATCACACTTTGATGACGCGCAGAATACGTTTAAATACGTCAATGTAAACTCTAAGGATGATGATGTTCGACATAAGACGCTTATCACATTATTGAAACTTTACGTCGATTTGGGTGAGATAGAAAAAGCAAACTTCACTATTGATTACCTCTCCAAAGAATCTGAAATATCTGATGAAAACCGATATGAGCTTTATCGAACCTTAGCCTATTATTACGAATCACGTCAGGACAAAAACGGAATTATTGGGGCATTGGATAAGGCGCTAGAATATGCCGTGGATAAAAAAGAAGAGTCTCGAATCAATTTCATCTTAGCTCAGCGCTATCAGCGCATTGGACTTGATGCTCTTGCCTATGATTATTACAAAAAAGCACTAGACGGCAACCCTCCCTATGAAAGGAGCTTCTTTGCGCAGCTCTATGCGCAGCAAGTAGCCGAGCTCAATGCTTCCAAAGACTTAAAAAAGGTCCGAAATTATTACGAGGATCTATATAAGGACCCTAAAAATAGAGATCTAAAAGACGTTGTGATTTATGAGCGTGCCTTATTTGAGGAGAAACAAGGTGACACTGAATTGACCCTATACTTACTTCACCAAGCGGCCAAAGAACCAGGAAGCAATCCAAGACTGAAAGGATATATCTATCAAAAACTCGCTGAAATCAATTTGGAGCAGTTTAAAGACTACCGGTCTACTAAATATTATTTGGATTCTGCATTGACATTCATCAATACAACTGATCCTGTTGCACTTCAAATTCAGGAACAAAAAATATCTTTAGACAATTATGTATTTCATTTCGAACGAATCGAAAAGAATGACAGCTTGATTACGCTAGCCAAAATGTCTCCTGAAGACCAACGTTTAGTCGCAGAAAACTTTATCAAATCAGAAGAAGAACGACTCATGGCCGAAGCTAAAGCTGCCGAAAAACCAAAAAACACAAGTCTCTTTGACAACCTTCTTGCTTTTAGTGATAGGGGCTCAGGATCATCTACCTTCTACTTTGATAATGGAGTAGCAATGCAACAAGGTGCGATAGAGTTTAGAAAAACATGGGGTACCCGACCACTACAAGATAATTGGAGACGGAGCGCAGTTAGTTTTCAAAGCTCCACCCCTACAATTCCTGAACCATCAGAAAATGATTCAACGGCCTTGGATAGTGAAAACAATCCTTTAAGCAATCTTCCAGATCTAGAATCTCTGCTTTCAGAAATCCCTAACAGTCCGGATCAATTGAATGAGTTGAATCTGCAGCTTGAAGAATCCTATTTCGAATTGGGAAAATTACTTTATTTCAATCTTGATGAAGTTCAACAAAGTGTTAACAATCTTGAAACCTTAGTAAGGTTATATCCAGGATCAAGTCGTAAACCTGAAGCGTATTATTTATTATACCTAAGTCAAAAAGATCTTGGAGGAAATTCACAACAATATGTGACGCGCTTGAACCGTGAATTCCCAAGTTCTCAATATACTTTCTCTGTGAATAATCCGCAGGCTGCTTCAGGCAACATGGCTTACTTAGAATCCTCCCAAAGGTATCAGAAAGCCTATGAAGCCTATTATTCGGGTCAATATCAGACTACCAAGGAACTTATTCAATCTACACTCGAAGAATATCCATTAACTCGAAATACCGAACGACTGATCTTACTTGACATCATGGTTACGGGTAAAACAGAAAGTCGAGCATTCTATCGGGAGCGATTGGAAGCCTATATTCTCAACTCTCAGGATGAGGCATTGAAAGAATTGGCAAAGAATATGCTTAACCCTTTACTATCCGATGAGGAGCTGGCTGCATTGAATCCCAAAAAACTGGAAATAAGTGATTCTACAGCACTTGCAGGTGAAGAAGTAAAAGAATTGGAGGATCCGATTGATTTAGCAGTTTCACCTTTTAAAATCAACAACTCTCAAACGCATATCTTTGTGGTTGCGATGAGTCCGAGTGAAGCGGAGGAGGCAAAAAATTTACTTGGTGATTTGGAGAATTTTCATGCAAAGAATTTCTCTAATTCAAGATTAAGAACGGGAAATATGAATATGAATCGGGAAAATGCGATTTACATTATCAGCCCATTCTCAAACGCAGAAAAAGCCTTAGATTATTTCAACATCTTCCAAAAAGATTTTGAATCTGAGGGAATGTCAGCTGAGGTAAAAGGAAATTCCTTCTTTATTTCGATAGAGAATTTCCAAGTGCTAAACAAAAGTAAAAATCTGGAAGAATACAGGGCTTTTTTTAAGTCCGTTTATAAGTAAACTATGAGTAAAGCTATTAAACCAAAAGGCACAACGTGGGTATCCAAAGTAGTAAAATACATTTGGATCGCATTTGTAGCTGGTTTTTTTGGATTCATCCTATTTGTCTGGATGATCAGTGTCAATTTTCTTGGATTATTCGGCACCCTTCCGGACTTCAAAGCATTAGAGAATCCAGATTCAGAAATTGCTTCTGGATTATATTCAGCGGATGGAGTTCTATTAGGAACTTATTATCGAGAAAACAGAAGCCCTATTAAATACGAAGATCTCTCTCCAAACTTGGTAAATGCACTTATTTCAACTGAAGATGTTCGTTTTAATGAACATTCTGGGATTGATATGACTGCCATGATACGTGTTTTTGTGAAGTCAATTATTCTAGGTCAAGATGCTGGTGGAGGATCAACTCTAAGTCAACAAACAGCCAAAAATTTATTCAAAACTAGAACTGATGAAAATCAAGGAGTTCTAAGTTCCATTCCTGGACTTCGTATGTTAATCATCAAAACCAAAGAATGGATCGTCGCAACTCAACTTGAGAAAGCGTACACCAAAAATGAAATCCTTACACTTTATCTGAACACCTCGGAGTTTGGATCGAATGCTTATGGAATCAAAACTGCCTCTGAGACTTTTTTCAACAAAAAACCCTCTGACTTGGCCGTGCAAGAAGCCGCTGTCTTGGTGGGACTTTTCAAAGCTCCAACTTATTACAGCCCGGTTTATAATCCTGATAATTCACTTAGGCGAAGAAACACCGTGTTGTACCAAATGGTGAAAAATGATCATTTGACTGAGGAAGAGTTCGATTCCCTTTCAGCTTTGCCTATTGAATTAGACTATAGCGTAGCCAATCAAAACAAAGGTCTGGCAACTTACTTTAGAGAAATTGTTAAATCTGACTTGCTACAATGGACAAAAGAAAACCTAAAGTCAGACGGTTCAGCCTACGATCTTTACGGTGATGGGCTGAAAATTTACACCACAGTAGATAGCCGAATGCAACGCTATGCAGAGGAAGCAGTTGATGAGCACATGAGATCACTGCAGAATGCATTTTATAAAGAAATGGGAAATCGCGATCCTTGGGTGGATGGGGATAATCGTATCATCCCGAATTTCATCGAAGATGCTGTTAAAAGAACTGAGGCTTATCGACTTTTGAAAATCAGATTTGGCAATGACACTGATTCTATCAATTTGAAATTGAATGAAAAAAAGCGAATGTCTGTCTTCTCATGGGAAAAAGGAGAAATTGACACGCTGATGAGTACCATGGATTCCATGAGGTATTACAAGAAATTCCTTCAGACTGGATTTATGAGTATGGATCCTCATACTGGTAAAATTAAAGCATGGGTAGGTGGATTGGATCATAAGTATTTCAAGTTTGATCATGTGAAGCGAGGTAAAAGACAACCAGGATCAACATTCAAACCTTTCGTATATGCCGCTGCTATCGAAAATGGTTACAGTCCTTGTTATTCAGTAATTGACCAGCCTGTAGAAGTATATATACCGGGTCAACCTGCTTGGAGTCCTGCCAATGCAAATGGGAAGTTTACCTATGAAAAAATGACCATCCGTAAAGCAATGGCTCAATCGGTCAACTCGGTGACTGCTTATATGATGAAAAAACTAAGCCCAAAAATCGTGGTTGAGACTGCTCGAAGATTGGGTGTGACCAGTGACTTAGAAGAGGTACCTTCATTGGCTCTAGGAGTTAATGATGTGTCAATTTTCGAAATGGTGGGAGCTTTTGGAACTTTTGTAAATAAAGGAGAACATACTACCCCATTCTATATTGACCGGATTGAGGATAAGAATGGAAATGTGATTCAGCAATTCACAGCTAAAAAACGTCCAGCGATGAGTGAGGAGCACGCCTATTTAATGACCTACATGCTACGAGGTGGCTTTGAAGAGGAACAAGGTACTAGCCAAGGTGTGCCATATGCTTTAAGAGAAGGAAATGAGTTAGGTGGTAAAACAGGAACTACTCAGAACGCTTCAGACGGATGGTATATGGGTATAAGCAAGGATTTGGTAAGTGGAACTTGGGTTGGTGGGGATGACCGTGCAATTCACTTTAGGAGCTGGACTTCAGGGCAAGGCGGAAGAACAGCAAGACCTATTTGGGTAAAGTATATGGAGAAAGTATATGCTGACAAAAGCTTGGGGTACACTAAAGGCCCTTTTCCAAGGCCGGAGCGACCACTAAGTATCGAGATTGACTGTGACGTTTATGAAAAAGAAAGTCAGCGCTTTGCGGACTTTGATTATGACGCCAAGAAAAACGATTTCTAAAACACAAAAAATACTCTTTTTAAAACAGCCTTAATCCAAGGCTGTTTTTTTTAATTTTAGACCATGCAATCATCTTCCTATCTTCCAAGTGAGCATTTGAATCTTCCAGATCAACCGGGAGTTTATAAGTATTTCAATGAAGAAGATGATCTTATCTATGTAGGAAAAGCGAAAAGCCTTAAAAAGCGAGTTAGTAGCTATTTCAACAAAAATTCCGGGGTAAATCTTAAAACTCGGAGAATGGTGAAAGAGATCAGAAAGATTGAAATCACTATCGTCAATAGTGAGCTTGATGCCCTACTTTTAGAAAATAACTTAATTAAAAAATCACAACCGAAGTACAATATCTTACTTCGAGATGACAAAACATACCCCTACCTTTTGGTAACCAAAGAAAATTTTCCGCGGATATTTCAGACAAGGAAATTGATTCCAAAACGTGGAACCTACTACGGCCCTTTTGCAAGTGTAAAGGCCATGAATAATGTGTTGGACTTAATCAGAGAACTATTTACTATCAGAACCTGCAAACTTGATCTCTCGCCCTATAAGATTGCAGAAGACAAATACAAAGTATGCCTTGAGTATCATATCGGAAATTGCCAGGGACCATGTGTGGGCCTTCAAAAAGAGCAGGAATATTTGAAAGATTTAGAACAGGCGAAGCATATCTTAAGAGGTAATCTAGGACAGGCTAAAACATTTTTCAAACAAGAGATGCAGTTCCATGCTGAAAATCTTGAGTTTGAAAAGGCACACAAGCTCAAGGAAAAACTAGAACTCCTCGAAAAGTATCAATCCAAATCACTGGTAGCAAGTCCCTCTATCAAAAATCTGGATGTTTGTACAATTGTCAGCGATGAAAATACAGCATATGTAAATTACATGCGCGTAAAAAATGGGACTTTGATCACTTCCAAAAATGTTGAATTGAAAAAAAGACTGGATGAAACAGAAGAAGAGTTGCTAATAACAGCACTTATTCGGCTTCAAGATCAATTCAACAGTGATGCCGATGAAGTCCTGCTTAATATTGAATTAACAGAACCAATTGAGGGTCTAAATGTAAACACTCCAAAAATCGGAGATAAGAAAAAACTTATTGAATTATCCCATAAGAACGCCTTATTCTACAAAAAGGAAAAAGCATTGCTTATCGGCTTGAACCAAGACAAAAAAGACAGAGTCATTAAGCAATTGAAGGAGGATTTAAGCCTTCAAGAAGTTCCTGATCACATTGAATGCTTTGACAATTCAAATATACAGGGGACTAACCCCGTAGCCAGCATGGTCTGTTTTTTAAATGGAAAGCCTGCCGTAAAAGAATATCGGCATTACCATATCAAAACGGTAGAAGGGCCCAATGACTTTGCAAGCATGAAGGAGATCGTTGGGAGACGCTATAAAAGACTTTTGGAAGAAGGTAAACCAATGCCAAAGTTAGTCGTGATCGATGGCGGAAAAGGGCAACTTTCATCAGCCGTAGAAGCTTTACAAGAATTAGGAGTTTACGGTCAAATGCCGATTATTGGTATAGCAAAAAGACTGGAAGAAATATACTTCCCGGGAGATTCCTACCCCATTCATATCGATAAAAAATCAGAGAGTCTAAGACTATTACAGCGAATTCGAGATGAAGCTCACAGATTTGCAATTACATTTCATCGAAACGTGAGAAGCAAAAATGCTTTTGGAACTCAATTGACAGCTATACCTGGTATTGGAGAAAATACAGCTGATAAGCTCTTAAGTCATTTCAAGTCAGTAAAGAAGATCAGTCAAGCAACTGAAGAAGAAATTGCAAGTATTATTGGCCCTAGTAAAGCAAGGGGTCTATTTGAATGGAAAGAAAAAAATAAAGGGGCTTAAAAAGCCCCTTTTATTTTACCATTCCCAAAGGGAATTTTCAAATTCTAATAATTTATACTCGAAAGCAAGTGCATCTAAATAGGCTTGCATATCCTGATTTGGATTTTGAGATGAAATCAAATCTGCAATCAGCGCATCATCAGGGTTGGTGAATCTCCTAACAACCGATCTAAATAATCTTGTTTCAAAAGCTTCATCATAAGTGAGACTTTTGGAAAGATTATTGAAATTAATCCAACGTGCTTCAGGATGATTTTTGAAGTAGTTGTAGAAATCTTTATATCGGATATATGCAATTGTTTTTTGACCCGCATCAGAATTTGTAGCAGATGGCATCACCAACTCAATGTATTTAATATCGAATACTGTCTCAGAGTGATGCTTATCAAACACAAAGTCTTCTTTGAAATCCAAGTAATAAAGTTGCTTCACGAAAATACTATCACCCGTAGCGTTTAACCAGAAATTCTCTTGAAACTCCGCTATTGATAGTGGAGTAGTAAATTCAGGATCTGCAAAAACTTCAAGAGCATTTTCATCTACCACAGATTTGTAGATCTGATTTATGATTCCATTTGACTTAGTGTCTCCAGAACCATAAAGAGGAAGATTATACTTTTCTCTAAGGTCAATTCGACGCCAAACACCAATTTGATACATCTTATCATCTTCCCTTATTCTCTTAGCAGAGAAGACCGTGTCCATTTCAAATTGTCTATCGCCAAATCCAGATGGATTTACACTTGTTGCGATTTGTGCTTCACCCCTTAAAGGAGCTAGCCCTGCTACAAGAAATAAGGACAGGATTAATTTTGGAAGAAGCTTTTTCATATTTATATAATTTTTTCTCTAACCAATCTGATTACTTGATTCGGACTGGAACAACTTGTCTCAATTCAGTAGGAATTTTATTACCTCTAAAATTTGTACGAGTTACTTGTCTAATTTCGAAAACGATAACATCTCCTGCTTTTGCACTTTCTAATAACGATCGCATCGCCAAAGAATTGCCTGAAGAAATCTGAGCTGTTTGTCTAGGAACTTCATTTCTCAATAATCTCATTTCCCCACCAGTAACCTCAAAATTAGCATCTTTAGCCATCGTTCTACCGAATGTAGGCTCAGGCTTAGCAAGCAACTTAATACCCGTCAAGGTTCCGATTGGATGAGCAAGACTTAGATCCAACTCACTTCCATTTGAAGTTACAGGAACTAATGAAGGAGCAGGAACTGGCTTGATATCATAATCAACTGCACCAATTTTATTTCCTCCACTGCTTACTCCGATGTTTACTTTACCTGAAGCTCCAGGTATTACAGTCAATTGACCAGGTTTATTACCCTTTATAGATTGACCATTGGAAACTGCAAATTCAGGAGAATAACTATTCCCAAGAGCAGGCACCTCGATTAATAATTCGTTTGCACAATCTGCGTAAAGTTGCTGAACCACCTCAGAAGAAACTTTGATTACTGGCTGTGCGACAAAGTATTCGTATTCAACTGGAAGGACCTTGTCTTCACCACCTACATTAGTAATAATTTCACCTTTCAAAATTCTCTTAGCTAGGCCTCTATCGTCGTATTCACCAGCTGGAGTTACAGAAAATTCTATTTTACCAAATCCTTTTGCATCTACAGGGACAGATCTACCATCAATTGTCATGGTAGGTGCAGCCGAAGTAGAACTTGAAGCAATAAACATATCTGCTTCAAATTTTGTACCAGCGGCCACAACATTTGACAATGCTGCAATTCTTGCCTCTGTAACATCAGCCTTGAAGAAGAAAGATCCAATTGAATTCTGTATAGCCTTCAATGATTCACTCTCTATATTCAAAACTTCATTTTGAAATTGTGAAAGCAAGGCGATCACCGCTCCAACTGGGGATTTAACAAATGTCAAGGCAACAAAATCCTTATTCTTTACTTCCATATCGTTTGCGAAAAGCTCGATGTCTTTTGCATCTTTCGCTATGGGCTGGAATTGCATATCCGGGAAACCTATCTTAGTCAAAATAGCGGAAATTTGATTTGGATAAGCATTCAGCTTTTCCTTCATTTCCTCTCCACGACCATTATTAGCGAAGAGATTTCCAGTTATTTCCGTATTCTTCAAGTTCGCATTGACAAAGTTTCCTTCATCATTCTTAGCATTAGATTGAACAATCAAATCTTGCTTCAAATTTTCAAGGTAATCGTAGACTTCTTTAGTAGCCTCTCTTACCTCTTTCGCAGCTGCCACTTTTGGTACATCCACTTCTTTATTTCCTTGCTGCTCTACCGTATAGGCGATAGACTCAACAGTCGAAACGTTTTTACCAATGAAATTTTTGGAAGTTCTTTCCATCCCATCATTGATCAATATAAATTTCTGGAGAATTTGGTTGCTGACCTGGAGAGCCAATAAGGCCGTCAAAACCAGGTACATCATACCAATCATCCGCTGTCTAGGTGTCTCTTTAGCTCCTGCCATTTTTAAGTTTTAATGGATTTTTAAATGAATTGAAGAGAAATTAACCTTTCATAGCGGAAAGCATTCCACCATAGATTTTATTCAATGAACTCACGTTTTGATTCAATTTTGAAAGCTCGTTTTTGAAAGCTTCTGTTTCTTTACCAGCCTCGCTAAGACCTTCCATAGCAGCGGTCATATTAGAATAGAATTTATTCAATGTCTTCACATGGCTGTTTGCATCCTGAAGTTCCATTTCATATACAGAATTCAAGGCTGATAGATTCTTAGTGACTGTCTGAACTTGCATATGATAAGCTTTTGCGTCCTGAGATGCAGAAGACATTTCAGTAAGGGCCGCAGCAGTCTTGCTGTAAGAAGCATTCATATCTACTAAAGTCTTTGCAGCAGATTTTACATTTGTAGCATATTCGTTGGTTGCTACTGCTGCATCAGCGAGATTACCCATCTTTGCAGCAGAAGTCGCAAGGTTTTGCATTCCTTTTCCTAAGCTTTCGATAAGTTCTGGACCAACTTTAGCATTTGCTAGCATTTCATCTAACTTTTGAGTGGTGTTATCACCAGTTGATGCCTTCGCCGTTCTCTTTACTCCCGGAGCATCTCCTGCAAGTTCTGGATATACTTTTGACCAATCTACTTCTTCAGCTTTTGGCTCAAATGCCGATAGGAAGAAAATAAATGCCTCCGTAGAAAGTCCTATTCCGATCATCCAGTTAGCGCCCTGCCAATCCAAGATTTTAAACATAGCACCAAGGATCACGACAGCAGCACCAATACCATAAACTTTTGGCATAATACTGGAATAAAATTTAGCTGAGAAAGAGTTGCTGTTACTAGCCATTTTTTGAATAAAATTAAGGTTTAAGTGTTTTTTAGTGGGTTTGTTTTTTTATCTTCTTTTTCTTTGCGAGCTTTTAACATCCATGGACCCTGACCTACCAATAAATGTCATTGCAGTTCTGAATCCAATGTGAGCCTGAGCAACATCTTCGTATTCGTATGTTCTTGTACTGGTCTCTAAATAATGAGCAATATCTTTCCAGCTACCGCCTCTCACTACTTTTCTTGGCTCATTAGGATCATCAAATACTGGATCTAAATCCCATGTAACAGTTCTCGAAGTTGTAGCATAGGCATCAAGTACCCATTCTGCTACATTTCCAGACATATTATATAGACCAAAACCATTTGGCGCAAAAACGTCTACTGGAGCAGTATAAGCAAATCCATCATCAATGTAATTTCCTCTACCTGGTTTGAAGTTTGCCATCAGACAACCTCTTTTATTTTTCAAGTAAGGACCTCCCCAAGGATATTTTGCCACATCTTTTCCTCCTTTTGCAGCATATTCCCATTCAGCTTCGGAAGGAAGCCTGAAACTAGGAGCATCAAAATCATATTCGTCTCTTGAATTTTGATAATAAGTTCTCCATTGAGCATACTTATTAGCCTGATCATACGTCACCCCTACTACAGGGTAGTCATCAAAAGCAGGATGATCAAAGTAAAACTCCATCAAAGGATCTCCATAATGGTATGTAAAACTTGTAGACCAAACGGTCGTGTCAGGTCTCAATTCTTCATAGTTCAATTGTGGAGGATCTTTTAGAGTAGTTGGTGTACCTGTATCTAAATCACCATTTTTCACAGATTCCAAAAATTGTCTGTATTTATTATTGGAAACTTCGTACTTGTCCATAAAAAATTCCGAAACCGTAAACTGTTTGTTAAGAGACGATTGAGTAAATGCAATATCTTCATCAGATTGACCCATCCAAAAAGTCCCAGCTTTTACAGGAACCATGTCGTAAGGAAGGTTTTGTTGCCAGCTATCGCGTTTCGGAACTCCAGTTACTTCTCCTCTCCTGTTCATCTTTTCACTAGCCGATCCTTTTTTATTAAATAGACTACAACCAGGTAAAAGTGTCGCTACCACCAACCCTAAAGTGATTGGCATTAAGCGCAAATTCATTTTTTTATACATAAATGACGTTTTTTCGTTCATTAGATTTTCCTCAACTCTTAAAGTGCTTAAGATGCGAAATTTAGCTGAATTTGGCACAATAATGCAAATAACCTGCCAAATTTAAAGTAATGTTTATGCTTCTTATAAAGCGTTAAATTTCACGAATGTCAAAACCTAAATCTAGGCGTCCGCTGAATCACTCGCTGAACATCTTTGGTGACATCCGACAAAGAATAACGTAACAACAATTCGTGGCTGGTTGGAGCTTTGGCTTCCAATCCTCCAAAAACCAAGTCAAATGAATATCCTAATTTTAAAGAATTGTCTCTCAATAGACTATATCCCATTATAAGTGATATAGACTCTTCTCCTCTAAAACCAATACCACCACTTATTCTGTTTTGATGCGTCGCAATAACGCTAACCTCATAGGAAAAATTATTAAACGAGACAGATTTTAACAAAAAACTCGGCTCTATTCTCAATTGACCAACTGGCCTGAATCTATATCCAAAAAGCAAATAGGAATGATTTCTAAGTTGATTAGCATACGCTCCATCTCCAAAATCAAACGCTGGTTCATTGAGGTGCCTACTACTCAAACCAAGGTAATAATCGCCCCGGTCAAATAAGAGCCCCGCTCCAAAATTTAAATTTATTTGGCTTTCTTTTCCGGAATTTGGAAGATTTGGTTCAGGATTGACCACAATCAACTCCCCATAGTCAATTGCGCTGGAAAAAAATCCAGCATATGCGCCAAAACTTAATGTAGCTCTTTTCAATTTTTTGTGATAGGCACCTTGGAGGTTAATCTCCAAATTACCAGTTGGTCCAATCTGATCATTCACTATAGTGAGCCCATAGCCAATATTTTTGCCATCCAAGCTACCCTGAGCTGTGATAAGCTGGGTGATAGGCGCTCCTCCTTGTCCAGAACTGGTTGAATAATTCAACCATTGGGATCTATGCAGAGCGGAGAACCTATATCCACCATCCTTACCCGCAAAAGCCGGATTATAATACATGCCATTGTACATGTACTGTGTAAACTGAGCATCTTGCTGGGCCCTTAAAGATGTAAATCCAAAAAAGAAAATAATCAGGAAGAAACAATTTAAAAAGCACTTCCTCAGGCCTCTTTCAAGCATTTTTATCTGGTTTAAGTCAATTTCAAAACTATTGTAAGGATTTAAACTGAAAAACCATTGATTTTGATTCTAAGAATTACAAATTATTGGCTTTTTTGATATAAAGCTCCAAAGCTCCAGTCATACTTGGCGCATTTGGTAGTGGTGCTTCAATATCGAGAATTAGGTCTAAGTCCCTGACTGCTTGGGCTGTAGTAGGACCAAATGCAGCTATCCTAGTATTCCCTTGTGAAAAATCCGGGAAATTTATCTTTAAAGATTTTATCCCAGACGGGCTGAAGAAAGCAAGAATATCATATTTAACATCAGCTAAGTCAGATAAATCCGCCGCTATGGTATGGTAAATGATTGCTTCGGTAAAGGCTATTCCTGCTTTTTCGAGATAGTTAGGAATATCGTCTTTGCGTATATCCGAACAAGGAAAAAGATATTTTTCGGATTTGTGCTTCTTGAAATAATCAAATAAATCTTCTGCGGTCCTTTGCCCTACAAATAGCTTTCGCTTTCTAATGACAATATACTTCTGTAAATAATGTGCAGTCTGATCAGAAATACAGAAGTATTTCATATCAGCAGGCATCTCGATTTTAAAATCTTTGCAAATAGCAAAAAAATGATCTATCGCATTTCTACTAGTAAATATGATGGCAGTGTGCTTAAGAATATCTATTTTTTGCTTTCTGAATTCCTTAGAAGGCACAGGCTCTATTTTGATAAACTGCCTAAAATCAATCTTGAGATTATATTTTTCAGCCAATTGCTTATAAGGCGAATTCACATCACTTGGAGCAGGTTGAGATACAAGGATACTTTTTACCGGTTTAAACCTGTCTTTTGTAGCTGCGCTCATACTTGTTGTATTGTTTTGAATATCAAAATTATCCTCCGAGAATCATCACCCACTTTGCAATTATTAAAAAGGGTACTAATTCAGCGATGCAAAGGTAAGTAAATAAATGATATTTCTTAAAGCTGAGCCTATTCATCATAATGAAGAACAAAACCAAAACGCCTATAATATAAAACCAAAAAAAAGTAGAGAAAGATATTCCTACAGCACTTTTTGCGAAATCGAAATCATTCATCAAAAAATAGGCTGAGATCAAAATAAGGCCTGTTATGGCTATCATTACTAAGCGTAACAAGTAAAAAAAGTGTGGAAATTCTATTTTATTTAATTCAAATAAATATGCTATAATCCGAATAGCAGTAAATTTAATTATGGTAAGTATTAATAAAATTAATGCCCCTATTAACCATCCAATCAGCAGATTTTGAAAAGTAATATCAACTCTTGATTCTAACCAATCCATTTTAAATAAAACTGCTCCAAGGATCAACCCTAAGGAAGACATTAGATTGACTATCAGTACGAAAACCAAGATATCAAACGAAAAGAATTTTTGGAGACTCCCCGAATCGGAAAAATCTTCCGCATTCAATAAAGAAATCGGCCTCGTCATCATTGAAAATATGAACGGATAGGCCATTTTATAAAGCGTGACAAATAACAAAATCAGTAAAAGTGCAAAAATGAAAAAATCTCTGATTTGTTGTCTTGTCCCTCCATCTCGCTTTTGAAGCTCGGCTTCTGCTACTTGTATTCCCGATTGTACGCTTATAGGTTGGATTAATTTCTTAGCACTAACATCCTCCAAACTAATTCCGGATTTGAACAAGGTTAACGTAGTCTTGGAGGAGTCAGAAATTGCCTTTATACTCTCCAGACTTGCAATGAATGCCGTATCTTCTTTAGTGAAAAACCAAAGCTTTTCACCCAAAAAAGCCACAGACTCTTCAGGAAACTGAAATGAAAAATATGAGTTTGGGAAAGAGTTTAGATCCAACCGAAGTAATAAGCGATCATTTGAATCAAACCAGGTCTCTCGACCCGAGGCTTCCCATTGATCACTATAATTCTCTAATACCTGAGCTTCTCCTTTTGAAAAAAAAGAAAATCCCAGAATTAAGAAAAGAAAAAAGATACGTTGCTTCATGAATTAAAATCTAGCCAAATAACCAAAGTGTATTCGCGAATAAGAAAATTGAAGCGGTTGTAAATTCGACTTACCCACTCCGTAGATAAATCGAAACAATCCTGATCCCGTCTCCAGATTCAATCCAGCACCAAAAGATACTGGTCGGTCAATTGCCGTTGCAAAGTACGGGTTTTCAAGAATCCCTGCATCTGCAAATACCATCAGAAATGAATTTTCTCCGAAAAATAATCGCTGTTCCATGCTTAGGTATCCAAAGGATCTGGCATAAAAAAAGTTTTCGTTAAACCCACGGATTGTTTTTAGGCCACCAAGTCTAAATAGGTCATTTAAAAGTAGGTTGTCATTTTGAATTAATCCTCCACTGCCTTTAAACCACATTCCCCATGTTGGCCTAATAAAAAAATGTTTTTCGTAGCTACCCTGAATCTGATACTGTGGTGTATTGAGATCGATCCCCGAATAGACCTCGTCTGGAATACCAGTGTTTTGGAGAATCTTTTTATTTCCGGCGGCTAGCTCAACGTTGAATAAACTTCCTCTCCTCGGAAAAAATGGATCTTCTAAGGAATTAAAATGTACACTAATTCCATATTGATTCCATCGAAAATCGGCCACATCAGGCAGATCTGTGACCTCCCGATATGCATATGTACTTATTAAATCCCCCGCCTGTCTTTTGGTAAAGAAATTGAGATAACTATTTGAAGAAATCCTATATCCAAAATCCAGACTTAAAAACCTATTTAAGAACGTAGTATCCTGCTTTAGTAGGCTGAACCCAATTTGTACATCGATAGGGGAATTAAAAAGGAAAGATTCTTTTGCTGAAATATCCAAACTCTGACTTTGCAGATTAAGTCGCTGCCAGTGGATTTCTACATCTCTTCCTTTTCCTCCAAGATGATACAACTCCAAATCCAATTGGCCTGTAATCAGCATTTTTCCAGGCTCGTTTTCATTTGGAAGTAATCCTACAATTCCATCTAAAACATTCGTATTTCGATCTCTTAGGTCAAATGTGGGAAGCGCTTTTTTGATTTGGAAAGAAAGTCCAGGTTCGCGAGTAAGGGAGAAATAAGGTGACCTCCTAAGTTGCCGACTTGCTTGATTTAGTTGCTTTTGGGAAAAAGGGGATCCCGGAATGATTCCTGTTAGATTTTGAATGTATTTCCCCTGAGTTTTAGTACTCCCACTCACTTCCACAGAATCCCAAAGAATAAGTGGCCCTGAATCAAAAACCAAATTACTACGGATAGAATCTCCCTCTATTTTGATTTCACCAAAGTTTATTTTTGCAAAAGGGAAACCCTGATTTTCTGCTTCAGAGACAACCTTCTGCATCCAGACCAAAGCTGAATTATAGTTCTTCTCAATTGGATAAAGACTTCTTGAAAATTCGGCAGGAACATTTTCTGTTCCAATTGCTTTCCAAACGTATTTCTTCCCCAAAACCACTTTCACAAAGAGCGAATCGGACCTTCGCTCTTCTTCAAAAAAAGCTTCCAAATATCCTTCATTTCGAATAGCAGTCTGAAGAGAATCCAAAAACTCAGTTTCCTTAGTCTTAGAAAAAAAGATTTTGCTTCCTTTCCACTCAGTTTCTGGGATGGTTTCCCATTTCAAAAAAGTAGTCTCCTGCGCCTCCACGGAAAATCCGAACGCCAAAAAAAACAAGACTATCAAGGTAAACTGAAACTTCAATGGGCCGCGAAGGATTGATTATATTCGCAAAATAACAGAATTCAACTTGGCAGGCATCTACATACACATTCCTTTTTGCAAGCAAGCTTGTCATTATTGTGACTTTCACTTTAGCACCAATCTCGATCGAAAAGATCAAATGGTCAATGCGATCATCAAAGAATTAAAACTTCGGAACACTTACCTTAAGGGAGTCCCGGTAAAAACCATTTACTTTGGCGGGGGAACACCTTCCTTACTCGCTGCAGACCAGATAGAACGGATTTTAAATGCTATTCATACTTTCTATCCAACTGAATTGAGTGAAATTACTTTGGAAGCTAATCCTGATGATTTAAGTCGGGAAAACCTTTTTTCGTGGAAAAGCCTTGGGATTGACCGTCTAAGCTTGGGAATTCAAAGTTTTGATGATTCAATATTGAAGTTTTACAACCGAGCGCATTCTGCTTCTGAATCTAAAAATGCGATTGAAAATGCCCGGAAGGCTGGCTTTGAAAAGTTTAGTCTTGATCTGATTTATGGATTTCCTTACGTAAATCATGATTTGTGGAAAAAAGATCTTTTCACTGCTATCTCCCAAGATCCAGGACATATTTCAAGCTATGCCCTGACTGTTGAGCCCAAAACTGCTTTGGGGACTTGGACCAAACACAAAAAATTTACTCCCGCCTCAGAGGATTTTGTTGCCACTCAATTTGAGATCCTTCAAGAGGCTACCGAAAAGGCCGGATATGTTCAATATGAGATTTCAAATTTTGGAAAAGCAAATCAGTTTGCCCTCCACAATACCAATTATTGGAAAGGTGTGCCTTATCTGGGTGTGGGTCCAAGTGCACATTCATTCGATGGTGAAAACAGGGGAGCCAATCCTGCCAATAATTCCTCCTATCTGAAATCACTGGAACAGGGACATCATACTTTTCAAATAGAGGAATTATCAAAAAATGATCATCTGAATGAATACATTCTTACCGGACTTCGGACAATGTGGGGAATAGATTTTAATCATATTTCAAAGGCTTACCAGCTAGATCTTTTGCAATTGAAAAAATCTATTTTAAGTCAGATGGAAGATCAAGGTTGGCTCGTTTGGAAAGATAAAAACTTATCTTTGAGTAAAAGTGGTAAGCTTTTGGCCGATAGCATTGCAGAAGCACTTTTTACCTAGGTAGAATTAATCTTATGAATAACAATCCATATTTCAGTAGAAAAAAAGAGGCAGCTCCCCTTGAATCAGCGTTTAACGATTTGCTCAAAGCATACCGAATTGAAGGCAAATTCAAAGAAAAGTCCCTTATTCATGATTGGCCGGAACTTGTGGGAAAAACCATAGCAGATCGGACTAGTAGTGTATTCATTAGAGATCAAAAACTATTCGTAAAGCTAACTTCAGGGCCTGTCAAGAAAGAGTTGATGATGCATAAAAGCAGTTTAATGCTTTTGATAGAGGAAAAGTATGGTAAAGGTGTTGTAGAAGATCTAGTTTGTATTTAGGACCTCTATAATTTTTTCCCGCTGATTTCGTTTTAGACTTTTTAACAAACTGGAGTAATTGCCTAGTCCATCAGATATTCTAATTTTAGTATTCTTGCCCATTGACTTTGGCGGATAAATGATCAAACTACCACAATTCAACATCGGAAAACTCAGCATGCTCCTTGCCATTTTGGTTTGGCTGGCATTGCTATTTGTTGATTTAGTGAGGCTTTTTGGAATACTAAATGAGATGGAATCGGGGATTGCCATCGAATTCACCTGGATTCTGGAAATACTCTTTTTCCTAATGGTGTATTTGTTTTATTCCTATTCTATTTCTAAAAACGCCAAAAATGAATTCATTAATTTAATTTGGAGAGCGGCTTCCACGGGAATTTTTGCGGTAGGGGTTTCAGCTTTGATCTTCTTATTCTATGGATTTATCAGTGAAAGTAGGCTTTCACAGGAACCATTTCTGAGAAATCTTTTTTACCACATCAATTTTGCTCTTACCACGGTATTTCTGATTTCTTCTGCCTTGCTTTGGAAGCATCTTATACTTTATCAAAGAAGTAAACGTGTAGTAAAACAATGGCAGGCTTATGAGTTTGCAATGCTGGTTGCGATGTTTTTCATTTTCTTTAATCAAAATACCCTAGACTATAGCTTTTTATTTGGTTTAGTGCTTCTGATTGGTTTGGGGATTGTACTCTCGGGTAATCTTAAATGGATCCCCTACCTCACTTTTAAAGAGAAATGGAAGTCTTTACTTTTTCTGTCTATCATTTTGCTTTCATGTACATTTCTATTTGTGCAGATGCAAGGCTATACAGACCAAGTTATCTACCCGGTTAATTTAACAGATAACCTATTTCTGATTAGTTTATTTGGCTTTATTTTCTCCTATGCCCTTTTCAGTTTTTTGGTAACTCTCTTCAATTTACCAACATCTTCTGTTTTTGAACAAAAACTTACAGAAGCGATTAGCTTCCAGAGACTCAGTCAATCCATCAAGCCAGAAGAGAATGAAGAGCAGGTTTTGGATATTTTAATGGACTCTTGCATGAGTGCAACCTACTCTGATGGAGCATGGATAGAGATGGGTAGAAATGACTATCCTGACGGGTTCTTGAAAGAGCAATTTCTGGATGCGGAAACTCGAACAGAACTGTCAGAACTTATGGAGGGATCAAAAGTTGCCAAAGAATGGATCTCTGAAAATCGACCAGAAAACTTAAGCCCACTTGCCATTAGACTAGATCACCCAAAATTCGAATCAGTATTATTGGTACCATTGATCATCAATAAAGTGCCGATTGGAAGGATGGTTTTATGTAAAGAAGTCAAAGATGGCTTCAACAAAGAGATGATGAATATCGTCAGCACGTTCGTAAGTCAGGCTTGTATTTCGGTCGAGAATCATAGACTCCTCAATCAGGCGATTTTGAACGAGCGGTATCAGGAAGAGTTAAAAATTGCACAGCGTGTTCAAAAAGCGCTACTTCCGGCTACCTTGGATCACAATTCTGATTTTGACCTTTGTGCGTATTCCAATGCCGCCGATGAAGTGGGGGGTGATTATTATGATACTTATAAGTTAAGTGAGGATCGCTTTGTATTAATCATCGGTGATGTATCTGGCAAAGGGACCTCGGCAGCATTTCACATGTCGCAGATGAAAGGAATATTTCAAAGTCTGATTCAATTGAACCTGAGCCCTGCTGATTTTTTCATAAAAGCCAATGCAGCGTTGGGCAAATGCCTGGAAAGAAACCATTTCATCACTTCTTCAATTTTCTTGATAGATACTAGTAATAAAACGATAAGTCATGCTCGAGCAGGTCACGTTCCTTCACTTTATTACCAGTCCCAATCAAACAAATCCGACTATTTAGGAATAGATGGCTTGGGATTAGGAATTTTAAGAAACATACAGTACGAGAAACACGTTGAGCAAAAAACATTTACTTACCATTCCGGAGACGTCTTGGTTTTATTTACAGACGGAATAGTTGAGGCAAAAAATCAAAAATCTCAACAATTCGGGTTCGAACGATTGAGGACCTTGCTTGAGGTATATCACGAACTTAGCCCAATAGAAATCCAATCAAAAATAATAGACTCTCTTCATAGCTTTGTTGGAGGAGATATTAAGATTGATGACGATTACTCGCTAGTGGTAGCTAAGTTCAATTAATAAAGAAAACTAGAAATATTAAAATGCTAACTATAATAAATACCCGTGAAAATGGATGCCACATCTTAGCACTTGAAGGAGAAGTGGATGCTAGTAATTCGGTAATGATTGATGAAGCGATTCAAAAATTAATTGGAGATGGTAGTAAGTCTATTGTTGTTGACGGTCAAAAGTTAGAATACATTTCGTCAGCAGGGCTGGGAGTATTTATGTCCTATTTGGAAGATTTCGAAGAAAAAAATGTGGATTTTAAAATTTTCGGGCTCTCCGAAGGAGTTCTCGAGGTATTCAAAATATTAGGTTTACACCAATTGATGAATATTTATCCAACTAAGGAGGCTGCCTTTAATTCTTAAAATGGAGCATCGGATCACCATATATTGTCAGACTACAGCACTTTCAGAACTTAGGGAGTTTCTTCGAAACACCCTGACAATGCCTATACTTTCCGAAAGTCAGAAGCTACAAATCACTCTTGCGGTGGAAGAGGTATGTGCTAATCTAATCATACATTCGCATCAATGTAACGCAGCAGATCATATTGATCTAGAGATAAAAGAATCTGACAATAAACTTATTTTTGAAATAAAAGATCAAGGAACGGCTTTTAATCTTTTGGATTATGAAGTCCCTAACCTGATTAAAGTGAAAGGAGAAAAGCGAAAAGGTGGTTTAGGCATCATTTTGGTTAAAAAGATTATGGATGAAATTGAATTTGAATCAAGCAAAGGAACCAACACCTGTAGGCTGATCAAATGGATTCACTCCTAATTCTTGTTAAATGCTTAGTATTCGGGGCATTTGACTTTAAATCCTAATAAATTTGTAAAATTGCATTCGCTTAGTAGGAATCAAATCCATGAAACACCGAACGACTTCGGCATATATACTTTCCCTGATATTGTCTTTGGGGCTTTCTTTACAGGGAAGCACTGAGCCACAATCCACTTCACAACAGGAAGCTCTGCTCACTATAGGTGGTAAGAGTATAGACAAAGACGAATTAATCTACTTGATTTCCAAGGGACAAGGACCATCAGAGACTGTTTCAAGTGGAATTGCACGTGAAGAGTTTGATGAAAACCTGGATCTTTTCATCAATTACAAATTAAAAGTAAGGGAAGCTGAAGCCCAAGGTCTCGATCAGACGGAGGAGTTTATGAGAGAATTTGAATCCTTTAAAGAAAATTTAAGAGCTCCATTCCTGATCAAAAATTCCCTAGAAGAAGGGGAACTTCGCAAGGCATATTCCAGAATGCAAGAAGTCATTCGAGCAAGCCATATTCTGATTCAATTCCCTCCAACCCCCTCAAAAGAAGATAGTCTAATAGTTCTGAAAATGGCTTTGAAGGTAAAAAATGAGGTAGAGAATGGAGGAAACTTTAACCAACTGGCATTGGAATATTCAGACGATCCATCTGCAAAGCAAAACAAAGGTGATTTAGGCTATTTTACTGCCTTACAAATGGTCCAACCTTTCGAGGATGCTGCATATAACATGAAGCCGGGAGAAGTCTCAAATCCAGTCCTTACCAATTTTGGTTACCATATCATTGCAGTTCAGGATCGTCAGCCCAATCCCGGTCAAGTTCAGGTTTCTCATATTTTAGTCCGAATTGATCCCAATAACCCAAATGGTGAAGATCTGGCAAAGCGGAAAGTCAACGACATCTATATTGAGATTCAGAAAGAATCTACTACTTGGGAAGATATAGTTAGAGATTATTCTGAAGATCCTTCCTCACGCGAAAAAGGAGGACTACTTCCTTGGTTTTCAGTAGGATCTATGATTCCTGAATTTGAGATGGCAGCATTTATGCTCACAGAACCTGGTGAAGTTTCCCCTCCTATTCGTACCCAATATGGGTATCATATCCTAAGACTGGAAGAAAAAAAGCCCCTTGAATCCTTTGAAAGCCTTGAAGACAATATCAAATCCAGAATCTTGAGAGACTCAAGATCCACCATGATCAAGTCTCAAGTGATGGCCATTCAAAAATCCCGATATAATTTTGAGGAAAATGAAACAAATGTCTCAAACTTAAGAAGTAAGTTAAACGAGCTGTCCAAATCAGAATTCAGGAACTACATAGAAACTAATGGAGAAACCTCCAAAGACCTATTCAAAATTGGAAATAAAAGCCAGACGGCATCAGATCTGTTGGATTTCTTAGATCAGGAAGAGTTAGCTATCAAAACCAATCAGAAATCATTTGACTTTTGGTACGACAGATTTGTGGCAAAAAGTCTCAATGAAGCTGAAGAAAAAGACCTTTTAACCAATAATAAAGACTATCAAATGCTCTTGAAAGAGTATCGAGACGGAATTCTTCTTTTTTCTTTAATGAATAAGGAAGTTTGGCAAAAAGGTATTGAGGATTCAGTCTCACAAAAAGCATATTTTCAAAGAAATATCGAAAAGTACCAATGGCCTAACCGTGTAAATGCCTACATAGTAAAGGTGTTGGATCTTTCAAAGAGTGAAAAGGCTAAAGAACTGTTAGCTAACAAAACGCTTTCACCGGAATTGGTAACTAGTTTTGAATCCTATTTCGGGGAAAATAGTCCTTTGGCATACCAAACAGAGTCTGGTTTAATACCCTATGAGACAGACCCAGTATTGTCAAAAGCAAATTTGGATATTCCTTATCAGGAAATCGAAGCAAACGGTCACCTACATCTGATCTTGCTGGGGGCCAAAATTCCTGCTGGACCCAAAGAATTTGAAGAAACAAGGGGATTAGTCATTCGGGATTTTCAGGAATCGCTTGAAAAAGAACTAGTCGCTGAACTCCGCAAGAAGTATCCTGTACAAATCAATAGTAAGGCGAGAGAAGAAGCCTTCATTTCGCTAAATCAGTAAAATTATAACCAAAGGAAGTTTCCTGAAATCGAACTTCCCGAAGGAAAAACAAACATGAAATTACTCAACCGACTTACGTTTTCATTTCTAGCTACACTATTGGCGACATCTGCTTTTGGTCAAGCTACAACCACTACAGGTCAAGTTCTGGACAAGATTGTAGCAAAGGTGGACAACTACATTCTACTGGAATCAGACGTGCAAAAAACCTACATTGAAGCAGTAGCCCAAGCACAGCAAGGGTTAGAACCTCCTACGCGCTGTGAAGTATTTGAGTCACTAATGATCAATAAATTGATGGTGGCAAAGGCAGAAATTGATTCTGTATTGGTAACAGACGCAGAAGTAATGCTTCAAACTGACTCCCGCTTCAACATGGTAATGCAGCAGTTTGGCGGGGATGAAGCAACTTTAATTCAAGC
Source organism: Algoriphagus sp. (assembly GCF_029254265.1). GTDB lineage: Bacteria > Bacteroidota > Bacteroidia > Cytophagales > Cyclobacteriaceae > Algoriphagus. The sequence goes on from NZ_JAQWXX010000082.1 coordinate 53,576, forward strand.
CTACGGCAAAACTTCAGATCAGCTGAAAAACGAAATTGAAGAAGTGATCCGAGAACAACTCATCGTCCAAAGGATGAGAGGCAAAATCACTGAAGGGCTTACTGTCTCGCCAGCTGAAGTAAGAGCTTTTTATAATAGTATTCCAAATGATTCTTTGCCTTTCTTCTCGGCTGAAGTAACTGTAGGCCAAATCGTAAAAAAACCGGAGGTTAACCCTAGAACAAAAGAGGAGATCTTTGAACAACTGCGACAATTTAAAAATGATATTGGCACTGGCAAAGCAGATTTTGCCACACTTGCCCGTCAATACTCAGAAGATCCAGGATCAGGAGCACAAGGAGGAGACCTTGGATTTTTTAGAAGGGGTGAACTTGCTCCAGAATTTGAGTCTACTGCCCTAGCATTGAAGCCGGGCGAGTTGAGTGATCCTGTTGAGACAGATTTTGGAGTGCATTTGATCCAGCTTTTGGAGGTGAAAAATGGAACGTTTAACACCAGACATATTCTTAGAATCCCAAAGCCTACAGCCGAGGATATCAAAAAATCCGAGCGCTTTTTGGATAGTTTGAAAACAGAGATTCAAGCCGGTAGAATTGAGTTTGCTAATGCAGCAAAGGAATACTCTGACGATAGAGCCACGTCCGATAATGGTGGATTCTTCACAGATCCTGCGAATAATTCAAATCGTCTAACCCTTAGAACACTCGAAGATCCTGTTTTATACTTCACGCTTGATAGTATGGAAGTTGGAGCAATCACCAAGCCTATTCAGTATGAAGATCCCCGAGAAGGCACAAAGCTTAGAATCTTGTATTACAAAGCGAAATATCCGGCACATCGGGCTAATTTAGACGATGACTATGAAAAGCTAAAGGCCGCAACACTTCGTAGAAAAGAAGATGAGCTCCTTAGCAAATGGTTTATCACAGCTAAAGAAGACATCTTTATAGACCTTGATCCAATTTATGATCGTTGTAATGTCTTATCTGGAAAGTAAAAAAAAACCGAAGCAAATGCTTCGGTTTTTTTTTACTCTTAATTGAGAAATTGTTACATGATTTTAAATCATTATTTCTTTCCAAAAAGGGCTTTTAATGCCAAACCAAATTGTTTGAAGCCCTCTAGTAAAAAGCCTTTGGACTCCTTTAATTTTGGTTCAATGTCTTCCTTTCGCTCGTTAAACTCCCGCTCTAGCAAATCCTTCCCTTTTTTTAGCTCTGCTTCGAGTGTTGTCTTATTTTCCTTGAGTTCCTGAATTTTTTTTTCTATCTCCTCCTTCACATCCATGCCTGCATCGGCACCCTTCTTTACCAATTCTTCTATTTTGTCACCAATCTCTTGGAGAACTTTTTCGATATCTTTTGTTTTTGATTGGTGCTCTTCCATGATTCATTTTTTTTGGTCAGACTTCAATTTAGCAATAATCAACAAAGAATTATCGCGATCTAAATTCTTTTAATTTTCGATCGATTCACTAGCTTGGGTCTGTTTCTCGTACAGTTCTGCATAAACTCCTTTTTGAGCCATAAGGGTTTCATGATTTCCACTTTCCACTATTTTCCCATCGTCTAAAACGATAATTTGATCAGCCAATTTTGCAGAAGAAACCCGGTGAGAAATAATAATTGAAGTTCTGTCCTGCATGATTTTCTTCAATGCTGAAAGTATGACATTTTCAGTTTTAGTATCTACAGCCGAAAGACAATCATCCAAAATAAGGATTTTTGGAGCTTTTGCGATAGCTCTTGCAATAGAGACCCGCTGCTTCTGACCTCCAGACAAAGTTATACCTCGCTCTCCAAGCATGGTGTCAAACCCTTTAGGAAAATCAAGAATATTTTGATACACATCAGCATCTTTTGCTGCTTGAAAAATTATTTCCTCATCAGGAGTGTCTATACCAAAGGCAATGTTATTGGCAATCGTATCAGAAAACAGGAATACATCCTGAGGCACATATCCAATTTGTCGGCGAAGATCAGAAATGTCATAAGACTGAACCGGGATTCCATCGATCTTAATATTTCCATTCGTTGGATCATACATTCGCATCAACAAATTAGCCACAGTCGATTTTCCAGAACCTGTAGTTCCTATAATACCCAAAGTCTGTCCTTCGCTGATTTTAAAATTGATGTGATCCAAAGCCTTGATACCTGAATCCGGATAAATAAAAGATAAGTCGGTTACTTCAATAGAACCCTGAATATCTCTTAGGAGGTTTTCCGAACTGACAATATCATTTTTAATATCAAGAAATTCGTTGATCCTCGTTTGAGATGCCGCTGCACGCTGTATAATACTAGTAATCCAGCCAAGTGATGTCACCGGCCAAGTTAACATGTTTACATATAATATAAATTCCGCAATAACCCCATATCCAATCTCTCCATTAATCACCTGCAATCCTCCTACATACACTGTGATAATGGTAGAAATTCCTACCAAGGCCATGATAAGAGGGAAGAAAAGAGCATTTACCCGAGTCAATCGAATGGATTTTAGCTTATAGTCTTTACTTGCTTTTGCAAAATCATTTGCACTATCCTTCTCTCTTACAAAAGCTTTTAAGACGCGTATTCCAGAAAAGGCTTCTTGAACGAAAGTGCTCAATCCGCTCAAACTCCGCTGAATTTTTTCTGATCGCTCATTGATCATATTATTGACAAAATAAATACTGATCGATAGAACAGGAAGTGGAAGAAGTGAATACAAAGTCAACTCTGGGTTGATCATAATCATATAAGAAATAACCAATGGGAAAAGGATCAATAAATTTAATCCATACATGATCGCGGGACCCAGGTACATCCGAACCCGACTGACATCCTCCGTGATTCTGGCCATTAAATCTCCTGTACTATTTTTTCGATAAAAGCTTAATGGTAAATTTTGATAATGTGCATAGATTTCATTCTTCATGTCAAACTCGATTTTTCGAGACATGATTATAATGGTCTGCCTGATGAGAAATAGAAAAAATCCCCTCAGTAGTGCCATCACCAGAATTAGAATACCGAAGACAAAAACAAATTTTAAAAAAATCTCTTGAGCTATTTCTCCTATTCCACCTAGCTGTAAAGGCCTATAAATGGACAAACTTTCAACCACATAATCTATGGCAAGTCGAACCAATTGCGCAGGAATAATTACGAAAATATTTGATATGACCGTAAATACTATTCCCAAGAGCAAAAAACCCTTGTATTTAAGGAAATACTTATTGAGTCTCCAAAGTGGCTTCACCAAATAAAAATTTTAAAATCGAGAAATAAGTTAAGGGAAACTGGATAAATTAATCTTTTGAAGGCCAATAAAAGTATTTAATTTTGTATTGGACCTCGTACCAATGTTTCAACCCAAATATAACACATTCTAAAAAGCTAAGTTCACATGTTAGAGATTAAACCGACCGAAACCGTAAATGAGGGATCTATATTTGGTCAAATCATCAAGATGGACCACGAGCAGCTTGTCATTTGTAATGATCAAGCCACTGGTCTAAAGGCACTGATTGGAATTCACAACACTGTTTTAGGGCCTGCTCTTGGAGGTACTAGAATGTGGCCATATGCTTCAGAACAAGAAGCAATAACAGATGTCCTCCGACTTTCCAGAGGCATGACTTTTAAAAATGCACTCGCAGGTTTGAATCTAGGAGGAGGAAAAGCCGTAATCATCGGTGATCCAAAACTTAAAAACGAAGCATTTATGCGACGATTCGGAAGATTTGTCGAAAGTCTGGGTGGAAGATATGTGACAGCAGAGGATGTAAACATGAAAACTTCCGACATGGAGTACATTTCCATGGAGACTCGTCACGTAGCCGGCCTGCCTGAGATCAAAGGTGGTTCAGGTGACCCGTCCCCAGTAACTGCTTTTGGAGTTTACACGGGAATGAAAGCAGCCGCAAAAAAGGCTTTTGGTTCTGATTCACTTTCCGGAAAAAAAATTGGTGTTCAAGGAGTAGGTCAAGTCGGCAAGTACCTTATCGAATACTTGATCAAGGAAGGCGCTGAAGTCATAGTGACCGATATCTTTGAGGAGAAACTACGGGAAGTGGCCAAAGCAACAGGAGCTCAGGCAGTAGATCCAAATGTTATTTATGACCTTCCAATGGACATTTACTCACCGAATGCTTTGGGTGCAACAATCAACGATGAAACCATTGACCGATTGAAGTGTGCAGTAATCGCTGGTGGAGCTAATAATCAACTTAAAGACGAGGATAAACATGGCAAAATTTTGATCAAGAAAGGCATTGTTTATGCTCCGGATTTCTTGATTAATGCAGGAGGTGTAATCAATGTTGGAATGGAGTATTTGGGAGATTACAACAGAGAGATAGTTTTTCAACAAACTGAAAAAATCTATGAGACCTGTATGACGATATTTGCAAAATCAGAAAAAGAAAATATCCCTGCACAACAAGCTGCCATTGAGACAGCAAAAGCAAGAATAGAGTCTATTGGCAGAGTTAAATTGCCTTTTTAAAATACCACAATCCAATAAATGGCCACCGGGAAAGTATTTCCGGTGGTTTTTTTGTCTTGTCTAACTTGGGATTAGCCAAGCCAAATTGACTATATTTACAGCTCCTTTCCAACATTATGCTAAATAGAAGAATTCTCAGGGTCAAGGCTTTCCAAAACCTATATGCCTATGAGCAGTGCAAAGGTTCTAACCTCAACCTTGCCAAAGATTATATCAAAGCCGCTTTTCTGCCAGACCTTAACAGTATGGAGGTGCAGGATAAAGTAGCTCTCACCAAGGAGGCTGAAGAAGCAATTAAGCTGTTTGATCAAAATCTTGAATCAAAGGAGTTACTGAAAGCTAGTGAGGCCAGTGCAAAAGTAAAAAAAACAGTTTTAGAAGCTCTAAAACAATATCATCAAGCAAATGAGAAAGATCATCAGTTTCTTCTGAAAAACATGGTCATCTCAGCTGAGCGAATCCCCCAACTTTACCTTTCAGCAATCGAACTTCTCCGGTCCTTTGGAAAGCATGTCGAAAAGGAAGTAGAAAAAAAGAAAAAGCTTGCAGGAAATACGCCTATTGGTTTTGGGAATGAACTAAACTTAGCAAATAACAAAGTACTTAATTCACTCGGTGAATCAGAAACTTATTTGGCGGCTTTGGCTCGAAACAACGTAAATCTTGATGACCTAGAGTTGGAGGTTAAAGAGTGGTTTAGAGATTATATCAAAACCTCAGAGATTTATCAAGATTACCTTAAAATTGAAAACCCAAGTCTTGAAGAAGATCTAGAAGCCGCAGATAGCTTATTGAAAAAGATCATTTTCAAAAATGAAGTTATCCTCAATTATTTTTCTGAGAAAGATCTTAACTGGACAGAAAATAAATCTGTCGTTAGAAGTCTTGCTTCTAAAGTATTGAAAAATGCCGCAAATCTAGATCAAGAAAGCGATGGTCAAATGCCAGAGATCGCAATCAACTGGGATGAGGATAAGGAGTTTTTTGAAAATATCTTTAACTTCACGATTCAAAATGATGCTGAGAGTAAGGTACTAATCTCTCAAAAAACCAAAAATTGGGATATTGATAGATTGGCCTACACGGATAAAATCATTATTTCGATGGCTCTTGCCGAGATGAAGAATTTTCCAAGCATCCCGGTTAAAGTGAGTATCAATGAATACATAGATATTTCTAAGACTTACAGTACTCCTAAAAGTAAGCAGTTTGTAAATGGGTTACTAGATGTAATGGCGAAAGAGCTAACCGAAAAAGGAGATATCCGTAAGAGTGGTAGAGGACTTTTAGACAATAAATAATATAATCATGAGCAAAAACAGTAATTCACTCATCGCATTCTTAATAGGAGCTGGAGTAGGTGCTACATTAGGGATTTTATTCGCACCTGATGCAGGAAATAATACCAGAGATAAACTTTCTTTCAAACTATCAAAGTATAAAAAGGAACTCGAAGACCTAATAGAAGACTTGGTAGAAGGAAAAGAAACTCATCTTAATGAAGCAAAAACAGAAGGTAAAAGAGTAATATCCGATGCAAAAAATAAAGCTGAAAACCTTCTAAGTGACGTCAATAAATTAATAGATCAAATCAATCAAGGTAACAACTAATCGTTATGAAAATCAATTCAATCAAAGTAGGCGCTTTCGCTATGCTGCTATCCCTAGGGTTAGCATGTAATCCAAAAGAGTCCCAAGATGCTAAAATCAAGGCATTGGAAGATAAAATTGCGGCACTAGAGACTCAAAATACTGCGGTAACACCTGTAAATGTTCAGTCAACTCAGGCAGCAGATCCATCTTCTTTAGGCCAGTTTGAATTTCCAGCAATGGAATATGACTTTGGCACTATCAATGAAGGTCAAGTAGTGGAGCACGTATTTAATTTCACCAACAACGGACAGGCTCCATTGGTGATTTCAAATATTACTGCTTCTTGCGGATGTACTAGCCCTGACTGGACTAAGACACCAGTAAAACCAGGTGAAGAAGGTTTTGTGAAAGTAGTATTTAATTCTACTGCAAAATCCGGATCTCAAGCTCCTACAGTGACTATTCAAGCAAATACAAACCCAACTGTGACAAGACTTCGTCTTAAAGGAACAGTTAATCCTAAAAATTCAGGTTCTGTAGCAGTTGGACCTGTGAAGAAATAAATATGCTTTCAATTGTATTAGCTCAGGCCTCAGTAGGCGGTGGTGGCATCTTGGGCCAGGTATTCTTATTTGGCTCAATTATCTTAATCATGTATTTCTTCATGATCAGGCCACAGCAAAAAAAACAGAAAGACTCGAAAAAGTTTATTGAGGAAATCAAGAAAGGGGATGATGTTGTAACTATTGGAGGCCTTCACGGAAAGGTTTACAGTACTGATACTGATACCGTGATTCTCGAACTTGACAGAGGTCTAAAGGTCAAAGTAGAAAAGTCTGCAATTTCTCTAGATTTCTCCAAGAAACCCGCAACAACCAAATAAATTGAATTTTGCCGGAAACTAAAAAATCCTCTTCAAGGATTTCTGCTAAAAAACTCTCTAATCTTAAAGTGGTAGTACTCTGCATCGCAGCGGCTACCACTTTTTGGATTTTAAATGCCCTCAATAAGGACGATTATACCACTGTGGTAGATTTTCCAATCGAGTTGGTATATGACAGGGAAAGGTATGTTTCCGTGGCAGAGGAGCCGGAAAACATTCAAATCGAAATATCAGGAAATGGATGGGATTTACTCCGAAAGTATTTCAATTTTAATAGCCAGAGTTTCCTTGTTGAAATCTCAAATCCATCTTCAAGAGATTATATTTTAACATCGGACCTTAAGCGAGGACTGAGTGATTTTTTAGGACCTACCCAAGTTATCTCTATCCTGGATGACTCAATTAAATATAATATCAATAGGATTCAGACTATTAAGATCACACCAAAGCTGGACAGTACTAGTTTTAGTCTATATAAAAATTTTAAACTTCTGGGCACCCCAGAATTTGAACCTCCACAGTTAACCTTTACTGGTCCCAGTTCACTTTTAGACTCATTAAAAAAGACTTTTACAGTCAATCTTAATGAAAATAAAATCAATAAAGACTTGTCCAAAGAAGTGAAATTAAATCTGCCCAAGGATATGGCATCTTTGGTGTCGATTAAAGAAAAAACGGTCACTGTAAAATTAGATGTAGTAGCATTTCTGGAGGGAAACAAGCGACTAAGGATCAAAAAGATCAACTTTCCCCGATCAGTAACTTTGGAGAATGAGGAAGAACCGTTGATGATGGACTATCTTGTTGATGAACGCAGTTCGGACCAACTCAAAGAATTAGAATTTGAGGGGGTTGTCGATTATTATAAGCGAAATAAAGAGGATAGTACGATCACAGTCGAAGTGAAACCTTTGCCTTCATTTTTGGATCAAGTACGAGTAACCCCTCCTAAATTGAAACTTCGCTATGGGAACTAATCCTCCTCTGCTGGTTGGAATCACAGGAGGAATCGGATCAGGAAAATCAACCGTTGCAAAAGTCTTCGGAATTTTGGGAATCCCTGTCTACTATGCTGACGACAGAGCTAAGTGGTTGATGAGCAATAATCCGGAATTGAAGTCCGCAATCTCGAAAGCATTTGGTAGCCAGAGTTATTTAAATGGGATTTTAAATCGATCCTATTTGGCACAAACCGTTTTTTCCGACTCCGAAAAAGTGGCTAAAATCAATAGTCTTGTCCATCCAGTTGTAGCGCTTGACTTTAAAGAATGGGCTATTGAGCAAAAAAGCCCTTACGTATTAAAGGAAGCTGCTTTGATTTTTGAAACTGAAGGTCATAAACATTTAGATGCTGTAATCAATGTCAGCTCTCCACTCAAAGTCCGCATTTCCAGAATAATGATGCGAGATCCTCACCGTTCTGAGGAACAAATCAACCATATTATTGATCAGCAGTTGCCTGATGAAACAAAAAATGAATTAGCTGACTTTGTGATTAAGAATGTGGATAACAAACTGCTAATTCCTCAAATTTTGAAGGTTCACGAACAATTAAAAGCCCGGAGAAATTAATCATTATCGAACCTCTATGGAGTTTTGTAAAAACTAACATACTGTTTTAAACATGAATAGCTCTTTTAGGTTAAATCATAAAGCTATTCCATGAAATCTCTAAAATATCAGCTATTCTTACTCGTAACCTTGACTTTCATTTTTTCATGTCAAGCACAAAAAAGCACCAAACTTGAAAACTCTACATATACTTATGTCACTCCGACTAGAGATGGTACCGGCAAGGTTTATCTTGGCCGGGAGATTTCTCAAGTGATGGGATTCCAGGGAAAGGATTGGCTTGAGCGTGCAAGCCGAGAACGTGAGGAGGGAATTTCTATAGCTCTTAAAAATCTTCCGATCACCTCAGAAAGCGTTGTTGCAGATATAGGAGCTGGCTCAGGATATTATACTTTTCGAATTGCGCCTAAAGTTCCAGATGGAAAAGTTTACGCAGTAGAGATCCAACAAGATGCAATCAACTATCTGAATGCGAGAAGTAAGGAATTGGGGCTTTCAAATGTATCCACCGTAAAGGGAAGTGAACAAAACCCAAATCTTCCCAAGAATTCAATCGACCTTGTAATAATGGTCGATGTCTATCACGAACTTGCCTATCCAAAAGAAATGCTTGCCTCCATTCGTGAGTCCTTAAAACCAGATGGAAAAATTTTACTTCTGGAATATCGGGGTGAGGATCCGAGTATACCGATCAAGCCACTTCATAAAATGACCGTATCTCAGGTTGAAAAGGAGTTGAATGCAAATGGATTTAAACTAATCCAAAATGGTAAATTCTTGAAAATTCAGCACTTTTTGGTTTTTGGAAAGGATAATTAGAAGCCAAATCCCTACAACTTCTTCTCTGACCAACTCTTATTTACGATTTTCCATTGGCCATCAATCTTAATCAAGGTCAGGAAATCATAGTAATAGATTCCAGGCCAATACAACTCAGTTTCTGCTACTGCTGTGTTTCCTTGAACTCGAATTGAAACAATCTCATTTTTATACTGATCCCGATTTCGGGGTTCGCCTTTTGAAGTACCAGTAGCCCAGGCATCATACGAAGTAATCGTGAGTTCATCTCCTCTGAACCCAATTAATCTGGCTTCGGAAAGAAATGCTTGGTCTAGCTTAGTGCGATCTCGATCCATCATACCATCAAAATAAAGCTGAACCGTCTGGATAATAGCCTCTCGCTCGGAAGTTGTTTGACCTTTTACATTAAAATGAAAAGTGACTAAAAGAAGAAATAGAATAAGAAAACGCTTCATTTGAGAGATATTTTGAAAATAATTTTGACTAGTTAATCTAAGTCCTTAAATCGACTTTGGTGTAAATCTTTTAATTTTAACTTAGAACTTTTACGAGGTGTTTAAGATACTTAATCCTGAAATAGCTTATTTTTCAACTTTAAAACCATGAATCAATCCTTCAAACTTCGTACCGTCAATGTCACTCGATACATATTGCCTCTTCGGGAAGGTGGCTCCCTTCCTGCGTTGGCAGATGCGGATGATGGGTTCAAATATGTCTTAAAATTTCGTGGAGCAGGTCAGCGGGAAAAAGCACTAATCTCCGAATTTCTAGGGGGAGAAATTGCCAGACTCCTAGGCTTAAATGTACCTGAATTGGTTTTTGCGAACTTAGACCCCGCTTTTGGGAGATCTGAAGGCGATGAGGAGATTCAAGATTTGCTCAAAGGAAGTCAAGGACTAAATCTCGCATTGCATTTCCTTTCAGGAGCAATTAATTATGATCCTGTGGCTAAGCCTGTAGATCCATTGTTAGCTTCAAAAATCGTTTGGTTGGATATGTTCATCACCAATGTGGATCGAACTTTTCGGAATACGAATATGCTGATCTGGAACAGGGAACTTTGGCTTATCGATCATGGTGCCGCATTTTTGTTTCAGCACGCTTGGACTAATTGGAAAAGAAATGCCACAGGTCCATTTCCAATTATTCAAAATCATGTGCTATTGCCACAGGCGAGCCTACTGGAAGTTGTAAATGAAGAATTCAAACAAAAACTAAATCCCACAATACTCAGAAATCTAGTCGCTGAGCTACCTGATGAGTGGCTCCTCGCAGGTAGAGATTCTGATGACATTCAGGAATTGCGCCAAGTCTACACTGATTTTCTGAATCTACGACTATCATATTCTGATCAATTCACCAAAGAAGCTCAAGATGCAAGGGAAACACTTATATGAGTACGCCATAATCCGGGTGGTGCCTAGGGTGGAGCGAGAGGAATTCATTAATGTGGGAGTAATCCTAGGTGACGCTAAATCAGGTTTTTTAGGTTGTAAAATTGAATTGAATGAGTCAAAATTATTGGCTTTGGATCCACTTGCCGATTGTGAGATGATCCAATTAAATCTCAACTCCTTCGAAAAAATCTGCTTGGGAAAATCAAATGGTGGAAAAATCGCAGCTATGGATTTGGCATCAAGATTCCGTTGGCTTACTGCAGTGAGAAGTTCTATCATTCAGACTTCGAGACCCCACATGGGATTCAGTGCTGAATTGGAAAAAACATTGGAAAAGCTTTTTGAAGAAAATGTAAAATAAAAAAGCGTGAGAAGTCAATCCTCACGCTTTCTTAAGCCTTTTTTGCTACAATTAAATTTTATCAAACCCTAAATACGAGTGGAGTACTTTTGGCATTAAAATACCATCAGGTGTTTGGTTATTTTCCAAAATAGAAGCCACGATTCTCGGTAAAGCTAAGGCACTCCCGTTAAGAGAATGTGCCAATTGGGTTTTCTTATCCTCTCCTTTGAATCGAAGTTTGAGGCGATTAGACTGATAGGTTTCAAAATTTGAAACTGAGCTTACTTCAAGCCATCTCTCTTGCGCAGCAGAATACACTTCCATATCATAAGTCAAAGCAGAAGTGAATCCCATATCTCCTCCACAAAGTCTAAGCACCCTATAAGGCAACTCAAGCTTTTTCAAAAGGCCCTGAACATAGTCACTCATCGATTCTAGTGTCTGATAGGATTGATCCGGATGTGTTATTTGTACGATTTCTACTTTATCAAACTGATGCAAGCGATTCAATCCTCTTACATGCGCGCCCCAGCTCCCTGCTTCTCTTCGGAAACATGGGGTATAAGCGACATTTTTAATTGGAAGATCTTGTTCTGCTACAATCACATCACGATAGAGATTCGTAATCGGTACTTCTGCGGTGGGGATGAGATAAAGATTATCAGCAGCTGCAAAATACATTTGCCCTTCTTTATCCGGCAACTGACCGGTTCCATATCCAGATTCTTCATTTACCAAGATTGGTGGCTGTACTTCCATATAGCCTGCCGCTAGCGCTTCGTCAAGAAAAAAGTTGATCAGTGCACGTTGAAGCCTTGCTCCTTTTCCTTTGTAAACCGGAAAACCAGCTCCTGTAATTTTTACACCGAGGTCAAAATCGATTATGTCATATTTCTTGATTAGTTCCCAGTGTGGAAGTTTACCCTCAAAAAGAGTTGGAATTATTCCACTTTCGAGCACTATTTCATTGTCTTCGGCAGACTTCCCGGCAGGTACCGAGGTATGTGGTACATTTGGGATGGTATAAAGTAGCAGCCTCAATTCTTCCTCTGCGGAGGAGTATTGATCTTCCAGATCTTTGATCTGGACCTTGAGTTCCGCAGTTTTTTCGCGGATTTTGACTGCCTCTTCTGCTTTTCCCTCTCGCATCAAAATCCCAATTTCTTTGGAAATCGCATTTGATTCTGCTTGAATTTGATCTCGTTCAGTTTGAGTAGATTTCCTCAATTCATCCAGTGAAACTGCCTGATTTAAAACAGCTTCGGCATTGGGGAAATTTCGCTTTTGAAGACCGGCAAGAACCCTGGCAAAATTTTCTCTGATTTGATTAACTAACAGCATGATAAAATCTAAGGAATGAAAGTCCCAAAGATAATCATGTTATCGAACAATGATGGATTTACTGACACTCGAAAATGGTCCTTCAAGTTCTTTTCCATCAGATCGTAGCAGTTGAACTTTCACTTGATAAGTCCCAATCGGCAAATTTACTACACGTACAGGAGCCATATGATCAATCTCATAAGTCAACTCATTGACCTGAATTTTAACCTTAAGACCATCCAGCTTCATATCGCCTCCTACTACTAAAAAATCAATAATCAATTCAGAGCCTGAATCAAAAATTTGGTTTGATCTTGGCAAATTAAGTGCAAGGTATGGTTCAGCAGAATAGGGAAATGGTCTGGAATCTCCTACTTGAAAGTCTCTGTCAATGTAGTTTCCAAAATTCTTTAGGGCAAGACCCTCCTCATCTACAAGATATGCAACTACACGATAGCTTCCCTCTGCCAACTCTCTTTGGAAAATGGGAGAATAAAAACCTACGGGATCTCCCCCGTTGAGAATATTGAAAAGTTTAAATTCTTGGTTTTCATTTAACTCAAAAGGGAAGTTTTTGATGTTAAATTCAAATGGAACCTTTCCAGGTTTGAAAATCTGATTACCCAAAGGAGTAAATAATTCCAAAATTGCATCTGGAAATGCAGATGAATCCTCATACTGGTAAAAGCTAATCTTCGGAATCTCGGGAGAGGTTACTATTTCACCTTCCTGCAGATTAACAACTTCTTCATTAATCTTTTTCTTTTCAGAGTTGCATGCTGAAATGAACCCTAAAATGATGAGGATAGTAAGGATTTTTTTCATGGGGGAGGCGATTTGGAATAAAGATATTTAATTTAAAGATAAATTTGGCTCTTCAATAAAAAAGCAAACTCATGGACATCTTATTTGAGGAAATCCCAAGCCTCGATTTAGCAGACTTTACAAGTGGCTCTGCAAGTCAAAAAGCGGCCTTTGTCGCTAAACTTGCTGAGGCATATCAAAACATTGGTTTCGTAGCCATCAAAAACCATGGACTATCTCAGGACCTTCAAGATCGTCTTTATGGGTCGATTAAAGACTTTTTTTCACTCCCAGATGATATAAAAGCAAAATATGAAAAACCGGAAATTGGTTTTCAAAGAGGCTATACTGGAAAGGGTAAAGAACATGCAAAAGGACGAAATACTGGTGATTTAAAAGAATTTTACCATGTAGGTCAAGAACTTTCCAATATTCCTGATTCAGATCCTATAAAAGTTGAGTATCCTGAAAACGTTTGGCCTTCAGAGATCTCCGAATTTAAAAATGATGCCAATGAAGCCTATCGGACTTTAGAAAACGCAGGTAAAGCAATGTTGAGGGCAATTGCACTTTCATTGGATTTGGAAGAAGATTATTTTGAAGAAAAGGTAGCCTACGGAAATTCGATCCTGAGACAGATACATTACTTCCCGATCGAAAACCCGGATGAAGTTCCTGCTGATGCTGTTCGTGCTGCTGAGCATGGAGATATTAATTTAATAACACTTCTAATGGGAGCTAGTGCTGATGGCCTTCAGGTACTGCGAAGAGATGGCAAGTGGATTCCAATTACTGCGCTTCCTGATCAATTGGTAGTAAATGTGGGAGACATGTTAGAGCGTTTGACAAATAAAAAACTAAAATCAACGATTCACCGTGTAGTCAATCCGCCTAGGGAAAAGATGAATTCTAGCAGATATTCGATTCCGTTCTTTATGCATCCTAGATCTGAGATGGATTTGACTTGCCTTGAGAGCTGTGTGACTGCTCAGAATCCAAAGCAATTCGAAGACATTACTGCGGGAGAATTTCTTGACGAGAGACTTCGTGAATTAGGTCTAAAAAAATAAAAAATGTCTGTCAAGCGGGTTCGTTATTACCTTTTCCTGAAAGATACCCTGATACTTAGCTTGACAGCATTTGGAGGGCCCCAAGCATTTTTGGCGATGCTCTTAGAGCGAATGGTCAAACAAAGGGTCTACATCTCTGAAGAGGAACTCTGGGAGCTAAATGCATTATGTAATATGCTCCCAGGCCCTTCTTCAACTCAGTTGATATCAGCAATTGGCTTTCGGGTGGGTGGACCAAACTTAGCTTATCTTGCATTGATTGTTTGGATTCTTCCAGCAACCTTGTTCATGATTTTTGCAGCTATTTTGATTTTCTTTCTGCAAGAAAATACCCCTGGAGCTTTGAATTTTGCACGCTTTATCCAGCCTATGGCAATAGGATTTATAATTTTTGCTGCGCAAAAAACCATAGGCAAAATGGTTCAGACAACAGAGGCGATGGTTCTAGTTTTAATATCGACCTTTATTTCTTTCTTTTACAATTCCCCATACATCTTCCCCTTATTATTGATCGCCGGTGGATTGAGTACATCAATCAAATATAAGAAGCAGCCCAAATTGGAGAAGGATGCGCCACTTAAAATAGAATGGTCCAATTTCTATCTCTGGGCAGGGACATTAGCTTTAGCAGCGATTTTAGGTGCACTTACTAAGGATCAGTCTATCCTACTCTTTGAAAATTTCTATAGAAACGGAAGTTTGATTTTTGGAGGAGGACAAGTTTTGGTACCATACTTATACACTGAGTTCGTAGACTTCAAACATTTCTTAAGTTCCGAAGAGTTCTTGACAGGATATGCTATTTCGCAAGGTATCCCTGGACCTACCTTTAGTATTTCCTCATTCGTAGGAGCTCTTTCAATGAGAGAATTTGGCACTGCAGGCTTCTTTGCAGGGGGACTTATTGCTGCAGCAGGGATTTTTCTACCTGGAATTTTTCTGATTTTCTTTGTTATTCGATTTTGGGATCAGTTGAAAAAATATCGTCCAATTAGAGCAGCCTTGGAAGGAATCAATGCAGTATCATGTGGAATGTTGATTTCGGCTGCCTATTTACTATTCGAACCGCTTGAGGCAAACGGTATCAACATATTTTTCATTTTGGGAACTTATCTTTTGTTGCAATTCACCAAAATATCTTCTCCAGCCATAATTGCGGGTGGAATAATACTAGGAATAGGTTACAATTTCCTCTTTTAAAAGGCGAACAAAAACCCCTCAGATTCGGCAATTGGAACAAGAAACCGAATTCGCGCGTTTTAAAATCTGAAATCATTCCCTATCTTTCTCTTAAATGCAAGCATACGAATTCATAAACAATCTCATTCCCCCATTAAAGCTAAGCGACAAAACTGGTAAGGCGTTGTCTTGGATGGAAGAAATCCGAATCAACAATCTACCGGTGGTAGACAATGGGGTTTTCGTGGGACTGGTAAATGGAGACTTGATTTTTGACTTGAACAATCCGGAAACTCTGATTTCAGAACTGACTTTAGAAAACTCCGGTTGCTGGGTTTTTGCAGATCAGCATATTTATGATGTGCTTAGGGTAAGTTCAGAGCATCACTCTAATTTAGTCGCTATTTTGGACAGAAATTCCACCTACCTAGGAGTGGTGACTATGGAGGATTCAATTTCTGCTTTCGCTGAAAGCCTATCCATTCAATCCCATGGTAGTGTGATGATTTTGTCCATGAATATGAATGAATACAGCCTTGCAGAAATCTCCAGAATCATTGAAAGTGAAAATGGAAAAGTTCTCAGTTCTTTTATTTCAACAGATCCACTAGATAATAATAAAATCAAGCTGACCCTTAAAATCGACAAGCCTGAACTTCGCCATATTAAAGCCACTTTAGAGAGATTTGGATATCGGATTCTGGACCAATACCAACAAGTCGAAGAGGCGAGCAGTGAAGAGGAGCGTATCGGAAACTTGCTTAGATTTTTAGATATATAAATTATGAAAGTCGCCCTCCATGGCTTGGCTTTAAAAAAGGAGTTTTTTTTAGAAGTCAAATCACTCTTCCTAGCTTTAGCCAAGCATAATTTTGAAATCTTCGTCACTAAACAGTTTGACAAGCAAATTAGAGCACATTCGGATTTAGTTTCTCCCTATTGGGTTCTTGAGAACAAGCAGGAAATGGCAAAGATGGATTTCATGATTTCCATTGGAGGTGATGGTACTTTATTAGATGCGGTATGCCAAGTTGGAAATTTAGAAATTCCCATTTTGGGTCTTAATACAGGTAGAATGGGCTTTTTAGCTACAGTTGCCACAGATTCAATTGACCAAGCAATAGGACATCTGGCAGATCATAACTATCAAATTGAATCTAGATCACTGATTTCCCTTCAGCAAAATAAAAAGCTTTTTAACGGATTAAATTTTGCGCTAAATGAATTCACTATTCATAAGCGAGATACCTCTTCAATGATTACAGTTCATACCTACATTGATGGAAAATATTTAAACAGCTATTGGGCAGATGGATTAATTGTGGCAACCCCAACCGGTTCAACAGGATACTCTCTGAGTTGCGGTGGACCTTTAATTTCCCCTGAAGCAAAAAATCTCGTGATCACTCCAGTAAGTCCCCATAATCTCAATGTCAGACCAATAATAGTATCTGATGAAAGCGAAATTAGTTTTACAATTGAAGGAAGAACAGAGAAATTTCTAATCTCTTTGGATTCTAGGTCTACCTCGGTATCCTCAGAAGTAAAACTTTCTGTCAAAAAGGAAGTATTTGAAGCAAAGCTGGTGAAACTGCCAAATTATCATTTCTTCGATACGCTTCGTCAGAAACTGAATTGGGGCTTCGATATGAGGAATTGATTTTCTTTTCGGGAAAATTATCTCAATTTTGGCTTAACAATTATTAACCCGTTAAATACGAGAAGTCGTTTTTTATACGTTAGGTACTTCATAACTTGCATCGTCTTGAAAAAGGTCAATTTTCAGATTTTCAATCACTTATTCATCCTCTGTCTATTACTTTTGAGTTTTTCTCAAGAGTTAAAAGCTCAGGAATATGAACTGGGAGGAGGGATAGGCGTAGCGGCTTATTCCGGAGATATAATCAGAAAAATTGACTTGGGCCAATTAGGACCCCAAGTCACGTTGTTTGGCAAGAGAAATTTTGACAATGTTTGGACGCTTAGAGTGGGGATTAGTTCCGGGATACTACAGGCAGCCGATAGCATTAAACCAATAGATCGATTGGCTCGGGTAAGAGATGCACGATTCCGAGGAGGAGTTATTGAAGGGTCCGCAGTAATGGAATTTAACTTTCTTGACTTTCTAAGAAGTGGTTCTGAATTCAGATTCTCCCCATATGCTTTCTTTGGTATTGGCTATTCATTCTTTACAGCAAAAGGAAATACTTTTACTTTCAATAAATCCACAAAATATTCATTGGGAACATTTACCATACCTTTTGGAGGTGGAGTAAAATACAGACTTAATGATCGTTGGACTTTGGCATCTGAAATCGGTTTTAGACCTACTTTAACTGATTACTTAGATAAAATTGACAGTAAACAGCCACCAATTCCACGGTTTGTAAATCCCTCAAATCAAGCTGAACCCTATGGGATCAACTTTGGAAATCCAAACGATAAGGATTGGTATTACTTCTTTGGTGTGACGATTAGCTACACTTTCGCGACTACAAGGTGCTATGCTTATTAATTAATTGAACCCTAGGGTAGATTATTGAAAAAGAAATAGCATTTTTGTACCTCCAAAAAATGTAGGCTTTCGGAAACGACTGGAATGAAGGAAACACAAGACCGTAACAGAATCCCCCGACATATCGCGATTATCATGGATGGCAATGGCCGATGGGCTAAGAAAAAAGGCGCCATGCGGATTTTTGGTCACAGACATGCGATTCAAGCAGTGAAGGATGCGATTGAAGGTGCGGAAGACCTTGGAGTAGAATATCTTACCCTCTTTTCATTTTCTACAGAAAATTGGTCTCGTCCCCAAGACGAAATCAATGGACTTATGGAACTGTTGGTAAAAACCATCACTGATGAAGTTCCAATGATGATGAAAAACAACATCCGACTCTTATCTATTGGTGATGTAGACAGTCTTCCTCCTTCTGCTTATTCTAAATTGAAAGAAGCAAAAGAGACTACTTCCACGAATACTGGACTCCAGGTAATATTAGCTCTTAGTTACAGTGGCCAATGGGAACTCACTCAAGCAACAAAGCGCATTGCTCAAAAAATCTCAGAAGGGAAATTGAAACCATCGGAAATCACCCAACAAGTGATGGCCGATCACCTGGATACCGCAGGGATACCTGATCCTGAACTAATGATCCGAACCAGTGGAGAATTCAGGTTAAGCAATTTCCTACTTTGGCAACTGGCCTATACGGAGCTATATTTTAGCCCAGTATTATGGCCAGATTTTAGAAAAGAGCACCTCAATGCCGCAGTCTCAGATTTCCAATCAAGGGAAAGGAGATTTGGAATGACAGGTGAGCAAGTTAAATCTTAAGTAATTGATGAAAAGAAGTTTACTTATTCTGTTTTGTCTGATTTGGGCAAGTTCAGCAATGGCACAAATTCGTTTGGGTCAAAGTCGCTATGCCTCGAGCAAGCCAATAGATATTTTGGAGCTAAACTATGCGAAGCCCGAAACTTACAGAATTGCAGAAATAAAGGCTGTTGGGCTTTCTACGCTCGATGAAATTGCCATTCTATCCCTTTCTGGACTGAAGGTGGATGATCGTATTGAAGTGCCTGGAGATGCGATTTCCAATGCTTTGAAAAAGCTTTGGGGACAGGGAATAATTGGAGATGTAAAAATTCTAGTTACTAAAATCGAAGGGGAAGATATTTACCTCCTCTTGGATTTAACTGAGCGACCAAGATTCTCAAGAGTGGAATTTTCGGGCATGAACAAAACTCAGGAAAGTGAACTTAGGGACAAAGTAAATATCCGAGGCAGGGTAGTTCGTGATGACGTATTAAATAATGCGAAAAGAAATATCGAGAAATACTACATCGATAAGGGCTTTTTAAACTCAGAAGTCAAAATCATTCAGGAGCGAGATACAACCCTACCAAACTCTGTAAAACTACGATTTGACGTAACCCAGAATTCGAAAGTCCGAATCAACGAAATTGATTTTTACGGCAATAATGAAATTGCAGATTCGAAACTTAAAGGCAAATTAAAAAAGACCAAAGAACACGCTAGGGTAAGCATCTTCAAAGATGCCTATACGAGATTAGAATCTGCCACTCCTACAGATGTGAAAAACACACTATTCTACACTGACAGTGCTTCATCTGAAGATGCAAAAAATTATATCAACAAAAATTTCAAGCTCAACTTCTTCAGCGGTTCCAAATACATTCCTAGAGAATATCGAAATGATAAAGATAATATTATCAATTTCTACCAAAGTAGGGGCTTTAGAGACGCCAAAATCGTAGCTGATTCTATCTATGATTATGGTCAGGATAAAATCAATATCGATATTGCCCTCGAAGAAGGTCGAAAATACTATTATAGAAATATCACTTTCAACGGTAATTTTATTCACCCAGATCAAGTTTTACTTACAAAGTTGGGCATCAAGAAAGGCGATGTTTACGATAAGGAAAAGCTGGATAAACGTCTGAATTATGATCCTGCTAAAGGAGATGATGTCAGTTCACTTTATCAAGACAACGGATATCTCTTTTTCAACATTGACCCAGTCGAAATCAATGTTTCAGGTGACTCGATTGACCTCGAAATGAGAATTTTCGAGGGACCTCAGGTAACAGTAAATAGCGTCAACATTAAAGGCAATGAACGGACTTCTGATCATGTGGTGATGCGAGAGATCCGAATTCTTCCCGGGCAAAAGTTTAACCGTGCATTATTGGTTCGTACTATCCGTGAACTTTCTCAATTAGGTTATTTTGACCCGGAAAAAATCAATCCAGATCTAAGACCAAATTTTGAAGCTGCTACAGTGGATATTACTTTCGAATTGGAAGAGCGTCCCAATGATCAGATTGAACTTTCTGGTGGATGGGGTGGATTCTATGGATTTGTGGGAACAGTTGGCTTGTCCTTTAATAACTTCTCAATCAAAAACATTGGTGATTTCGACAAGTGGGATCCGCTACCTGTAGGAGACGGACAAAAGCTATCTCTAAGAGTACAGGCTAATGGCCGTTCTTTCCAAAATTATTCCGTTTCTCTTACGGAACCTTGGTTTGGAGGTAAAAAACCAAATGCATTAAGTTTTGCTTTTAATCACTCAGTACAGCGTCAGGTTGATTTCTTTAACCAGGCCAATTTTGGTAATGAACTTGGTTTCTTTAAAATCACAGGTGTTACACTTGGTTTGGCCAAACGAGTAACTTGGCCGGATGATTATTTCAGTATCAGTAACTCCCTGCAGTTTCAAGTCTATGAATTTGACCAGTTCGGAACTTCCTTTGGACTGAGCTATCCGACCGGTACCTCCAACAGTATCACGTTAAATACCACGATTGCAAGAAATAACGTGGATAACCCTATCTATCCTAGATTCGGGTCCAATATCATGCTTGCCATCTCTGCAACTCCTCCTTATTCCTCGTTAAATAAAAATATTGATAGAGAATCCCCGGACGAAGAAAAATACAAGTGGTTGGAATACCACAAGTGGATGTTTGATGCATCTATTTATACCCCACTCTTTGGATCTACTAAACTAGTGGCAAGTGCAAGAGCACATATGGGCTTCTTAGGTTCATATGGTAATAAAATTGGAATTATTCCACTAGAACGATTTGTAATGGGCGGGGACGGAATGACATTCAACAACTTTGCTTTGGGTCAGGAAATCATTGGTCTAAGAGGATACGAAAACCAATCGATCACTCCAGGGAGAGATACTAGAGGAACTGCTGACCCAGATCCTTATGGAGGTATTGTCTATAATAAGTATGTGATGGAAGTTAGATATTTGGTTTCACCAAATCCTTCTGCAACCATTTTCGTATTGGCATTTGCTGAGGCTGGAAATAACTGGGGTTCTTATGCAGACTTTAACCCATATGATTTGAAAAAGTCAGCAGGTATGGGAGCTAGAATCTTCATGCCAGCATTTGGATTGCTTGGAATTGACTGGGGATATGGATTTGACGCTATTCCTGGACAGCTTAGACCAAGTGGAGCTCAATTCCACTTTACAATTGGACAACAATTCAGGTAATAGAACCTATATAGTTTAAATGGTTAATTTATGCTAAATCTTGAATCAAGCCGTTGGAAGGAAATAACCCACAGAAACTGCATTCAGGCCATGAATAAATCATTGAAAATTGTATTTTTGCTGCTCCTTATGGGCTCTAGCGAGCATTTAATGGCCCAAAAGTTTGGATATATCGATTCAGAATACATCCTGAATAAGCATCCAGATTATAAGGTCATTCAGCAAGAGCTTGAAAATATCAGTGCTGAATGGAGGAAACAGGCACAAGATTTGGACCAAGAGATAAAAGAACTCTACGTACAGTTAAAAGCTGAAGAGGTTTTATTGACGGAGGAGATGTATCAGCAAAGGCTGGAACAGATAAAATTGAAAGAGAAAAACTCACAGGAATATTACAATAGAATCTTTGGAATCAACGGGCAGTATTTTCAGAAACAATCTGAACTTATGCAGCCCCTACAATCCAAAATCTACGATGCAATAGTAAAGGTATCCAGAAGAAATAATCTTGCTACCCTGTTTGATAAAGCTGCAGAACCATCTGCCATTATCTACACAGATCCTAGACATGATTATTCGGAATTTGTTCTGGAAGAATTAGGAATAGAAGACAACAAATAAAAAGAACCAAAAAATGATGAAAGTAAAAGTTATCCTTTCCGCAGTGGTGATGCTTTGCGCAGGATTTGTCGCTCAGGCGCAAGAAATTAAAATCGGGTACACAAATGTGGAGTTTATCATGGACTTGATGCCAGAGATGGAGCAGATCGGTGCTGATATCCAAGACTATCAGACCCAATTACAAACTAATATCCAAACTAAGGCAGCAGATTTTCAGCGCCAAGTACAAACTTATCAGCAGGCTGCTCAAAGCATGACTGACGAGGCTAGAGCGGCAAAAGAAGCTGAACTTACTAAAATCCAAGGTGACCTTCAGAAATATGAGCAAGATGCTCAGGTTTCTTATCAAAGAAAGTTAGGAGAACTTTTGGAGCCAGTTCAAACAAAAGTAGTGAATGCGATCAATGCTGTTGCAGCTGAAAACAACTACACACATATCTTTGCTGAGACTGCAGGCCAAGCTCCGATATTACTTTATACCAAAGAGGAAGATAAGTTTACAGAACTTGTCCTTGCGAAGCTAAATATTAAGCTTCCTACCCCTCCAGCCGGTAACTAAAAAAAACAAAACGTAATTTAAGGCCTTCTGAAAATTCAGAAGGTCTTTTTTTTGAAGTATGCCCAAGAAAAACCCAAAAGAAACTATCTCTAAAAGCCAAGAGCCTATCTTAGTCGATTTCTATGCTGACTGGTGCGGACCATGCCAGACTATGAATCCGATTATTGAAGATGTGCTGGAAGAATTGGGAGGAAGCATCAAACTGCTAAAATTGAACGTGGACAAAAACCCACAACTCTCCCAACAATTTGGAGTCCGATCTATCCCCCACTATATTCTTTTTAAAAAAGGTAAAATCCTTTGGCGAAAAGGTGGAATAATAACCAAGCGGGATCTGGAAAAGGCACTGAAAGGATTTGTATAAAAAAAGCTCCAAAAGGAGCTTTTTTTATACAAAGAACTTTAGCCGAATGACTTCCTGCTCAGAAAGAAATCGGTAATGTCCTCGCTTCAAGTCTTTCTTATCCAATCCTGCATACATCACACGATCCAATGCAGTAACTTCATAGCCTAGGTGGGCAAAAATCCTTCTTACAATTCGGTTTCTTCCAATATGAATCTCTAATCCCATAATCTTTCGATCCAAGGAAAGCACCTGTAAATCATCCACAGCAGCAGGCCCATCTTCCAAAGTTAATCCTTCGATTATTGCTTCCTCGTCATTTTTAGTCAGAGGTTTATCCAAAGTGACCTGATAAATCTTTTTGATTTCATTGGAAGGATGCGAAAGCTTTGCGGCCAATTCTCCATCATTGGTAAAAAGTAATAAACCTGTTGTATTCCGATCGAGTCTTCCAACAGGGAAAATTCTTTCCTCACAAGCATTCCCAACAAGATTCATCACCGTCTTACGATCCATTGGATCATCTGTCGTAGTAATAAAATCCTTTGGTTTATTTAATAATACATAGACTGGCTTTTCAGGATTGATCTTTCTTCCTTGATAAACTACTCGGTCGGTACGCTTAACTTTTCGACCCATCTCAGTGCAAATCTCTCCATTCACAGTAATCAGTCCTTGTGAAATCAACTGGTCTGCCTCTCTCCTTCCACAAATACCAGAGTTTGAGATGAATTTATTTAATCTGATCAAACCTCCTTCCGCTTCATCCAACTTCTTCTTTTTAGAAGGTAATGCGTCAAATTTATAATCCGGTCGCTCTAGGTTAGTATCCTGATCCACATATCGCTTCTTACCAAATCCGCGAACTTCCTTATTCTCTTTTTTATAAACTGGTCTTCCCGGTTCAAAAACTGGCTTCTGATCTTTTCCTCTACCTCGATAAATTAACCCATCCTCTTTCCCAGAAGATTTGTCTGATTTGAAATCTTTGTCAAAAGACTTTCCTGGACGCTTCTCACCTCTTGGAGGGAATCTTTTACTTTCTGATCCAGATTCATCTTTCTTCTGAAAGAATTTTTTCTTTCCTGTAGTTGAATCTTCAGTTTTATTGAATTTCTTTTCAGAATCATTTCGCTCAAACTTGGGCTTAAAACTCGCTTTTTTGGCCCCAAAACCTGCCTTCTTTCCAAATGCAGGTTTGTCAAATGAGTCGTCCTTTTTACCAAATGATTTACGATTTGATCCGGATTTATCAAAATCAGAATCTGTGGCTTTTTTCTTAAAACCTCCTTTAAATGATTTGGAATCTTTCTTATCCTCGTTGAAAAATGGTTTTTTAGAATTGTTCTTTTTCATGGAATTGCAGCATCACTGCTGGATTTAATAGTGAATTAATAAAGGATTGGTTTTCAACCCCTTAATTGGGCTGCAAAGATACACTCAATCATCAGATAAAATACTATGGCTTACAAAAATTCAATTAGTGCTTTTTACTGTAAAAATAGGCCGTTGCTTTTCTGACAGACCCTTCGCTTAGCAAAAGGCTTTTGGCGGTAGCTTCATCCACTCCAGTAGCTTCCATGATCATATTTGTTCCACGCTGAACTAGTTTGGCATTTGAAAGCTGCATATCCACCATTTTATTTCCTTTAACCCGTCCAAGCTTAATCATGACAGTTGTGGAGATCATATTCAAAACAAGCTTTTGAGCAGTTCCTGCTTTCATTCGCGTGCTTCCTGTAACAAATTCAGGTCCAACCACGGCTTCGATTGCATAATCCACTTCTTTAGATAAAAGCGAATTTGGGTTACAGGTGATACTTGCGGTCAGAAGTCCATTTTTCCTTGCAGTTTTCACACCGCCGATTACATAGGGAGTTGATCCAGAAGCTGCAATTCCGATAATCGTATCATCTACATTGAAACCATATTCTAAAATATCCTTCCAGGCTTGTTCTGAATCATCCTCGGCATTTTCAACAGCTTTTCGAATAGCCTTATCTCCTCCAGCGATCAAACCTATCACCCAGTCAAATGGTACTCCGTAAGTAGGGGGACATTCAGAGGCATCTAAAATACCTAGTCTGCCACTCGTCCCCGCTCCGATATAAATCAATCTTCCACCTCGCTCCATTCGAGGAACAATAGCTTCAACCAATTTTGCGATGACTGGAATAACTTCCTTTACCGCCAAAGGCACTTTTTGATCTTCCTGATTGATATTTTGAAGCAGTTCAATTACTTCCATAAGCTCAAGGTTATCATAAAGAGAGGTACTTTCAGTTACTTTCATAGGGCTTCTTGATGGTAAAGTGTCAAACCTGCAATTGGGCTTTCAATGATTAAATTGACTGAAATCTTAGCATCAAATGCAGCTTTGCGGAGAATGTCACTATTATAATAAGCTATCGATCCTACAAAATTTACGGGCTTCTCCTGATAGTTTGAATATTTCATAACATGCTTTTTGAAAAAATCCTGAAAGGAATTATAGTAAAGCATATAGCAATAAGGATCAGATTTATGTTCAGAAATAAATCTACAAAAGCTAGCCATGTATCGATTTGGAAAAGGTTTCTGATACACATGCTCTTGAATCGTTGTGGCAGTGAGAGAGAATTTATCTAAAAGCTCATCTTTGATGTGAATTGGCATTTCATCATGAATAAAATCACTTAGAAATTTTCTTCCCACATATCCTCCTCCTCCTTCATCCCCAAGTATATATCCCGGTGCTGGTTTGGTATCTATGATGGATTTCCCGTCGTAGTCACAGCTATTTGAACCCGTACCCAGAATACATGCAATCCCGGGCTGATGACCACAAGTAGCTTTGGCTGCGGCTGCTAGATCATGATCTACTAATATCATTGAATTTGGAAAAATAGTCCTCAAAGCGGCTACAACTTCAGCCTTTCGGTTAGGACTAGAGCATCCAGCTCCGTAATAATAAATTTCCTTAATCTCACTTTCCAGGTTAACAAGGAAATCATGCCGCATTTGAATAGCCATTTCCTCCGAGGTTTGATAATAGGGATTAAAACCGACACCTCTATGTTGGCTTACTCGCCCATCTTGATGGATAACTCTCCAATCTGTTTTACTAGAGCCACTATCTGCTATTAATATCATGCTAATTGCCCAATGGGCTCAAATTTTTCAAAAACTTTTTCTGTGTGAGGAGCATCTGAAAGTTCCTCGGTCAAATCCTGACCAGCCCAATGCTCATAATGTTTTCCATTTCGCCAGAGTCTTGAGTCAGAAACATCGTAGATTATTCCTTTGTAAGCCACCCAAATCTCAGGTTTGTCTTGCCCATTTCTCAAAGCCAGTTGCTGCTTACTAAAGACTTTCATCAAAGCAATTTAATCTGGGCATTGATCCATCGCTCTGGAATCTCTCCTTTTTGAGCGAGTTGATAATCAGCATAGCTACAAGGCACGATGCTCATTCGATCAAATTTTTCTGTATCGCTAACCGGAATTTCCAACCACCATTTGCCACTTCGTTTGCTTTTATAGAAGACTAGATTGTTTGGTTTTGTATCGAGAGAGACCGTGTATTTAATATAATCACTACTTTTAAATGAAAGGCTGTCTTTTCTTGAATAAAATCCCTCAAGAAAATACCAAATCATCACAGCAATTACTTTAGCGGTTTTATTAGGCGCATCATCGTAATAAGGCTCGTAGCCATAAATACCTATGGAGGAAAGCTTTTCATTCGTGCCTGCAAACCAACAAATCTGACATGCCTCCTCTCCTGTAAGACCAAAAGGCTGAGCATCCAATGCCCCAGGAGCATCTGCAGATTGGATAGCGCTGATATCAAAACTCATCAAATCAGCATTTCGAATCAGTGGCTCTACTTCTTTAAACTCAGACCGCAAAGCTCCTAATCGCACATGCTCAAAATACAGTTTCTCCAAAACATTAATCAGAGTAGGATCAACCAGAAAACTCTGATAACCGAGATGAGAATAAGAAAAGAGGAAATTTGGCTGATGTAATATGATGTCTTGAGTATGCTGATCTACCTTAGGACCTTCTTCCTCCATATCAATTTTGGCATCTACTGTCAAGAGGCTGACCAGTTTCTTCATCTTCTCGTAGGACAAATATTGCCCATAGTCCATATCATGTGAACCACCAAAATAGACTGGAAGAATCTGATTCTTCATTAAGTACTCTCCTACTTCTTGCATTTTTGAGTAGGTTTCCTGGATTGTCTCGCCAGAAATCAAATCCCCCAAATCTGCTACCCGATAGGATCCAAGACCACGCTTTAATTCATAAAGTTTTTCACGGATTTCTGTGCTGCCACGATTCGCACTTTCTACTTTCAGCGCTCCACGATTTTCCTTTAAACCGACAAGGGCAATTTGTACTCCCTTTAGATCGGGAAATTCTTCTCCGTAGAAATGGATTTGTTTAAAGAACGAGCTGTCAGGATATTTTTTTTGCCAAAGGAATTCCGCTACAGGATCAAAATAGGATTGAATTGTCATACTAGGCTATGGTGTGAGGTAAAAATAATCAAAAATGGTTCTTAAATAAAAAATCCCGCCGAAGCGGGATTTTAAATTTTTATTAACCTCCGAAATCATCAAATCTGATGTTTTCCTGTGGAATTCCTAGATCATCTAACAGTTTTAATACCGCAGCATTCATCAAAGGAGGACCGCAAAGGTAATATTCTACCTCATCTGGCTCAGGATGATTTTTCAAATAGTTATCATAAAGAACTTGGTGAATAAAGCCTACGTAACCATCAGCTTCTTTATCGTCAAGTGATTTCTTTATTTTCCAATTGTCCTCTGGAAGGGGTTCTGAAAGACCAATATTAAATTGGAAATTAGGGAAATCCTTCTCAATATCTCTGAACTGAGGTGTGTAGAATAATTCTTTTTTAGATCTTCCACCGTACCAATAAGACACTTTTCTGTCTGTTTTTTCCGTGTGGAAAAGATGGAAAATATGAGATCTTAAAGGTGCCATTCCTGCTCCTCCTCCAATATAGATCATTTCTCTCTGAGTTGGATTGATATGGAATTCTCCATAAGGACCAGAGATCATCACTTTATCACCAGGCTTTCTTGAGAATACATATGAAGAACAAACTCCTGGATTCACATCCATCCATCTGTTATTAGCACGATCCCAAGGTGGAGTTGCAATACGAATCGTCAACATGACAATATTACCTTCTGCTGGGTGATTAGCCATGGAATATGCTCTGAAGAGTTCCTCATCATTTTTCATGACCAGATCCCACAATCCAAATTTATCCCAATCACTCTGATATACATCCGCTGGGTGACCCAAATCTGGATGAGGAGTGATATCCATGCCTTTGAAATTGACCGTAATCGCAGGCACATCTATCTGAATGTATCCTCCTGATTCGAAATCAAGCGTCTCACCTTCAGGCAATTTCACTTTGAATTCTTTAATAAATGTAGAGACGTTGTAGTTTGTAACTACCTCGCATTCCCACTTTTTAATTCCGAAGATCTCCTCAGGAACACGAATCTTCATGTCACTTTTAACCTTGACTTGGCAAGCTAGACGAACATTACTTTGTTGTTCAGCTCGACTGAGGTGACCGACTTCAGTAGGAAGGACTTCTCCTCCTCCTTCTTCAACGATACACTTACACATTGCACAAGTACCTCCACCTCCACAAGCGGAAGGAAGGAAAATCTTCTGCCCACCTAAAGTGGATAAAAGCGTTGTGCCAGCCGAAGTAACGATCGGTGAACTTGTGTCTCCATTGATAATAATGTTGACATCTCCAGAAGCTACAAGCTTAGACTGAGCGAAAAGGAGAATAAAAACCAGTAGCAATATGATAACAGTAAAAGCTACAATGGAAGTAATAATTACAGAACCCATGAAATTTTGGTTTAATTTTTCTTATGGATTGACCCCGATATGGGAGCACAAATATATTTATTAATCACTAATACAGGCCAAATTATCATTCAAATTTGACCTGATTTTTAAGACTATTGAAAATTATAACTGATTAATTGTTCAAGAGGTTTAATAAAGTTGTAAGTCTTGATTTCAACTGCCTCCGATCGATGATGAAATCAAGGAATCCGTGTTCTAAAACAAACTCTGAGCTCTGGAAACCTTTTGGAAGATCTTTCCCGATAGTTTCACGAATCACTCGAGGACCAGCAAAGCCAATTAATGCACCAGGTTCTGCAATGTTAAAATCACCCAGCATTGCGTAAGATGCTGTAACTCCACCAGTCGTAGGATCTGTAAGCAAAGAAATATAAGGGATTCCTGCTTGATCCAGTAACGCAAGCTTAGCGGAGGTTTTTGCCATTTGCATTAAAGAAAAACCAGCTTCCATCATTCTTGCCCCACCTGACTTTGAGATCATTAAGAATGGAATTTTATTTTTCAAAGAATGATCAATAGCTCGAGCGATTTTCTCTCCAACAACAGATCCCATTGATCCACCTATAAAGTTGAAATCCATACAGGCCACAACTAAATCTAATCCATTCATCTTTCCCACAGCTGTTCTCACTGCGTCGTTTAGCTCAGTTTTAGTGATAGTCGCTTCAATTCTAGAACCATATGGTTTGGTATCTACAAATTTCAATGGATCCCCAGATTTCATATTCAGATCCAATTCTTTGAATTTGTTCCCATCAAAGAGAATTTCAAAGTATTCTTTGGAGCCTATTTTGACGTGAAAATCATCGTCTGGGCATACATAAGAATTGTTTTTGAGTTCTCGAGTATGGATAATATTTCCGTTTGGGGTCTTAAACCAAAGACCATCTGGGGCGTCTTTTTTCTCTGCGGTCGAAGTTTTAATTCCTTTATCAGTTCTTTTAAACCAAGCCATATTGAGTTTTTATTTTGTTTGAAAAATCAAAGGTTACAAATTTAGCCCTTATATCTGGTAAATAAAATCCACTAAAAATTAGCCTGGAAAATATTCTAAACTAGTTTTTAGGTGGATTTGGATAGGAGCATTGAGAGTTCCTCACAATAGAATTTATGTCAAGTAGTTGCCAGATTTTAACTATTTGTACTTAGATAAAATTCTTTGGATTAAGACAGTTCATGAGACCAAATCTCATCAAGACTATAAATCTGGTGTTTACTGCTTTCTGTAAAATCCAATAATTCGGGCAGTGGTAGTTCCCCGCCCCCGCCAATAATTTGCCATTTCGGTGGATCCGAAAGCCATTTCCCAAAAGAATCTTTCATATGACTTCTATCCGAATTAAATGAATCCAGATAAGTAACAGAATCTATAATCTTGAAATATGGAGAATCTATCACCCCTTCATTTATGCTAAATTCAAAAGTTCTAGATAAATATTCTTGTGCGGTTGAAGGTACCGGCAGGGTTGAATCAAAATCGTAAATAAAGGCTGAATCACTATTAGCCGCCAACAGAATCACATGATAATTCCACCAAACTACCTCATCTCCATTGATTGATTTTTGAAATTTAAAAGGGCAATTCCTTTTGGCATTGGAAACGATAAGTACTTTTTTGGAGAAGCCTTCCAACTCTTGATTTTGGCATAAATGCCAGATATTTTCTTCGCAAAAATTCGCGGAATAGTTGAATTCTTTTATTTCCATCAGTCCTGCAAATGTACCATAGTAAAAAGGGAAAGAACTCGAGCAAAGGATAATAGTTTGTTTGATTCGATAAAAATCTGAATTTAGGGCTGTGATCAAAGATTGAGAGGAGCATATTCCTTTTACTTGAGATTTCAACAATTAGATTTCCTTATCTTGAATTAAATCTTGATTCTGGAGAAAATCAGTCACAACTCCCCAATAGCCCCAGGAAAACCCATGAATTTATCAGTTCTTCTTATTCTTTCAGCAGTAATCCTGCTTTTAGCCTATCGCTTTTACGGAAAGTATGTATATAAAAAGTTTGGATTGAATGATGATCATCCTGCGCCATCCCATACCCATCGTGATGGAATTGATTATGAACCAAGTAAACCGATAGTCGTTCTCGGCCATCACTTTGCATCCATCGCAGGGGCCGGACCAATTGTAGGACCAATCATTGCGGTGACATTTGGTTGGATTCCAGCAGTAATTTGGATTTTGGTTGGGGGAATTTTTTTTGGTGCTGTTCACGATCTTGGAAGTATGGCTTCCTCATTGAAATCAGATGGTAAATCCATAGGAGTAATCATAAGAAACCAAATCGGAATAAAAGGAAAGCAGCTCTTCATCATTTTTAGTTTCTCTACATTAATTCTAGTCATTGGGGTTTTTTCAGACATTATTGCTAAAACATTTGTGAGCAATCCGGGTGTGGCATCCGCTTCTATTCTTTTCATTTTGCTGGCGATTGCTTTCGGAGTAGTAAATAGATTAGTGGGAAATAGAAAAGTAGCATTCATCATCTTAACTGCTGTTGGAGTTATCTTAATGTACTATTTTGTCTATCTCGGGATGCAGCTTCCTTTTGTTCTAGATTACAAAATCTGGATTCTTGCCCTGTTGGGATATGCCTTTTTGGCTTCGGTCACTCCTGTCAGTATGTTGCTTCAACCAAGGGACTATTTGAACAGCTTTTTACTTTACGGGATGATCATCGCCGCAGTTTTAGGGGTATTTGTGTCGAACCCTGATATTCAAATGTCCAATGAAATTACCGTTTCCAATGAGAATCTTGGTTATATTTTTCCTGTGCTGTTTGTGACCATTGCCTGTGGTGCGATTAGCGGTTTTCATTCATTGGTTGCCTCAGGTACCACTTCCAAGCAACTGGATAAGGAAAGTGATGCAAAAGTTGTTGGGTTTGGGGGAATGTTGATTGAATCATTCCTGGCAATCATTTCAGTGGGCGCTGTAATAGTTTTGACTAAAGGTGAATATACTGCCCGCCTTGCGGGTGAGGGACCAGTATCATTGTTTTCAACCGGTTTAGGAGGGATGATTTCCACTTTGGGAGTTTCAGAAAATTTTGCTGTAGGCTTTGTCGCTTTGACAGTTTCTGCTTTTGCTTTGACAACGCTTGACACCTGTACCCGTCTTGCCCGGTTTACCCTTCAGGAATATTTTGAAGATGTACCCCAGCCGGCGGCTCAGTTTGTTGCCAAAAACAGATTTTTTTCCACAGGAGTCGTAGTTGTTTTTTCGATTCTTCTTTTGCTTTCTGGAGAATTCACCACCCTTTGGCCAATCTTTGGTTCGGCAAACCAATTGCTGGCAGCACTAGCATTGCTCACTATAGCAGTATGGTTGATCAAGAAAAAGGTTAATGCGCTCTTCGTGACGATTCCCATGTTTTTCATGTTCACAGTGACACTGGCCTCGCTTGGGTTATTTGCCTGGAAAAACTTCCAAGATGAAGTATATGTCCTTTCAATTATCGCCGCTCTTCTCTTTGTTCTAGCAATTTCATTAATGGTATTAGCGACAAAAAGTTTAAAAAAGGAAGCTGCTGTCACAACTCCAAAGACGATTTAAAAACTATTTCAAAACAAAGAAAACCCAAAGATCAAAAAGAGGAGAATCAAACAAATGCTTCCATAGACTTTGATTACCTTAAGTCGATTCATCCGATCCAAAAACCAGAGTACATAAACTGGTTTAAAAAGACCGGTAATCAAACTCAAAAGTGAGATCAAAAAAGTGATTTTGAAGAAAATTAGAATTGCCTCTAACATGGGTTAAAACTAAAAAAGGAACTGAAATTCAGTTCCTTTTTTCATAGTATATTTTAAGCTTTATTACTTTTTACGCTTAATTTCTTTCATTTCGTAACCTTCGATCGTATCATCCACTTCAATATTATTGAAGTTTTTGATTGAGATACCACACTCATATCCAGCTTTCACTTCAGCCACATCGTCTTTGAATCGCTTCAATTGATCGATCTCACCCTCATGTATTACAATACCGTCTCGGATCACACGAATCTTGTTCTTTCTGGTGATAAAGCCATCTGTAACATATGAACCTGCAACAGTACCCACTTTGGTGATTTTGAAGACCTCTCTAACTTGGATATTACCAGTGATAACTTCTTCAAATTCTGGCTCAAGCATTCCCTCGATAGCATCCTTGATTTGGTTAATCGCATCGTAGATAATAGAGTAATGACGAATTTCAATCTCTTCCTGCTCAGCAAGTTTCTTCGCATTCGAAGAAGGTCTCACTTGGAAACCAATGATAATCGCATCGGAAGCTGAAGCCAAAAGGACATCAGATTCTGAAATTTGACCCACTCCCTTGTGAATAATACTTACTTTAACCTCATCCTTAGATAGTTTCAATAATGAATCGGAAAGTGCTTCAACAGATCCATCCACGTCACCCTTGATGATGATATTCAATTCCTTAAACGATCCGATCGCCAATCTACGTCCGATTTCATCCAGCGTAATATGCTTCTTGGTACGTATACTCTGTTCTCTTTGGATTTGCTCTCTTGAGTTAGCAATGTCTCTTGCTTCCCTTTCCGTATCATAAACCTTAATCGTATCACCTGCCTGAGGGGCACCACTAAGACCTAATACTTGAACTGGAGTAGATGGACCAGCTTCTTTAAGCTTCTTACCCTTATGGTCAAACATTGCCTTTACTCTACCGTAATGCTTGCCAGCAAGAATTATATCTCCAATTTTCAAAGTACCTGCCTGAACCATAATGGTAGATACATATCCTCTTCCTTTATCCAAAGAAGCTTCAATTACGGTTCCAGCTGCATTTTTATCAGGATTAGCTGTAAGTTCTAAAACTTCAGATTCCAGCAAAACTTTTTCTAAAAGTTCGTCTACACCTTCACCGGTTTTGGCTGAGACATCCTGTGACTGATATTTTCCTCCCCACTCTTCAATCAAGAGGTTCATGTTAGCTAGCTCTTCCTTGATCTTCGCAGGATTTGCATTTGGTCTATCTATTTTGTTGATCGCAAAGATCATAGGTACACCTGCAACTTGAGCGTGATTAATCGCTTCTTTAGTCTGAGGCATGATGCTGTCATCTGCTGCTATCACAATAATTGCAACGTCTGTGATTTTAGCACCACGAGCTCTCATCGCAGTAAAAGCCTCGTGACCGGGAGTATCCAGAAATGCGATTTTATGACCAGTTTTGGTAGTCACATCATAGGCGCCGATGTGCTGTGTAATTCCACCAGCCTCATCTGCCGTCACTTTGGACATTCTAATATAATCAAGTAAGGATGTCTTACCGTGATCTACGTGACCCATAATTGTTACAATTGGAGCTCGCTCGACCAAATCTTCTGGCAAATCTTCAGCTTCAACTTCCAATTCGTCCTCAATTGATTTGGTAAATTCAACGTCATATCCAAATTCATCAGCAATGATTGTAATTGCTTCTGCATCCAATCGTTGGTTGATCGAAACGAACATACCAAGAGACATGCATGCAGAGATAATTTGGTTGACTGAAACATCCATCAATGCAGCAAGGTCATTTGCAGAGATGAATTCGGTCACCTTTAAGATTTTTGCCTCTTCAGACTCCATCTCAGGATCTCTTACCCGTTCTGTCTTTTTATCTCTTCTGCTCTTACCTTTTCCTCCTGATTTACCCTGAAGTCTTGCAAGAGTCTGTTTGATTTGATCTTGAATTTCTTTCTGTGTAGGCTCAGCTTTTTGAACCCTAACAGGCTGCCCTCCTCGCTGTTGAGCAGGTCTTGGGCTTCCTCCCTGAGGACGATTTCCTTGGCCTTGGCCACCAGGACGATTTCCCCCTGGGGATCCAGGTTTATCAATTCTTTTTCTAGGACGTTTTTTATCTCTACCTCGCTCATCAGAAGATGCTACTGGACCTCCTTTTTTCTTTGGTCTGTCGGCAGGTAATTCAATTTTCCCAAGTACAGTAAGTCCTTTCAGCGAATCTGCTTTCGCAGAAATCACTTGGTCCTGCACGGGTGCAGTTGGAGTCGGTGCTTCTTTTTGAATTTGTGGAGCTGGTTTGGCTTTTTGCTCTTGAGGCTTTTGTGCCTCTACAGGCTTAGGAGCAGGAGTTGGTGATTTTGTTTCCTGTTTTCTCGGCTGCTCTGGTCTTTCTTGCTTTCTATGACCTTGGGATTGATTCCCGTACTTTTTCTTTTGTGACGGAGCGACATTTTTGCTCAAATCGATTTTACCCAAGACTTTAATCCCTTCCAATTTTGGAGCTTCAGGGGATACTTTTTCCGCTTCAGGAGACACCTTAGGTTCTTCTTTTGCTACAGGAGCCGGGATAGGCACGGGAGTTGGGGTAGGCTTTGGAGCAGGAGCTGGAACTGGAGCAGGCTCTGATTTTGCAGTAACCGCAGGTACAACAGGCTTCGGCTCTGGCTTGGGCTCAGGTTTAGGTTCCTCTTTTGGAGTCTCAGATTCTATCGAAATCGGCTCATGCCGCTTGCCTATCGAGAGGTGAGATGCCTCTTCCTTATCCAGTGCAGAAGATTTGAATTCCTTATTGAGCAGCTCTACTTGCTCCATATTTATTTTGAAATTCGGATTATTCTCCGCCTCATAGCCTTTTTTGGCCAAAGTCTCCACGATGGTAGCGGTACCCACGTTGAGCTTTCTGGCTACTTGGCCTAATCGCATCATTTTTTCTTCTGACATAAGCAAAAACCTCTTTCGAAATCTTAAGTAAAATATAGGTAATTATCGAAGCCTTAGCCCGATTTATTGTTCAAATTCTTGTCTGAGGATTCTGAAAATCTCTTCTACAGTTTCCTCTTCCAATTCTGTTCTTCTTGTTAAATCTTCTTTTGTAAGAGTCAAAACACTCCTAGCAGTATCCAATCCTGTTTTCTTCAA
Source organism: Algoriphagus sp. (assembly GCF_029254265.1). Classification (GTDB taxonomy): domain Bacteria; phylum Bacteroidota; class Bacteroidia; order Cytophagales; family Cyclobacteriaceae; genus Algoriphagus. The sequence goes on from NZ_JAQWXX010000082.1 coordinate 89,401, forward strand.
TTCGTCTATGATCCAACCATCAATTTCATCTACGAATTCCAAGAGATCCACATCTTCCTCCTCGTATTCATTCAACTCACGGAAAACATCTATTTCAAAACCAACCAATCGGCTTGCCAGTTTTATATTATAACCACCTTTTCCGATTGCTAATGAAACCTGATCTGGTTTCAAGAATACTGAAATACGCTTAGTCTCCTGATTCACCGTAATGGACGAAACTTTTGCAGGACTTAGTGCCCGAGTCACGTACAAATCTAAGTTCTCGGTATAATTGATCACATCAATATTCTCATTTTGCAATTCTCTTACGACTGCATGAATTCGAGAACCTTTCATTCCAACACAAGCTCCTACCGGATCAATTCGATCATCATATGATTCTACAGCGACCTTAGCTCGCTCTCCTGGTTCTCTTACAATCTTGATGATTGTTATCAATCCATCATATACTTCAGGAACCTCATTCTCAAATAATCTTTCAAGGAAAACCGGGGAAGTCCTGGAAAGGATAATTTTAGGATTTCCATTTGTCATGTCCACTCTGTGTACGATGGCTTTAACACTATCGCCTTTTCGGAATCGATCTTTCGGAATCTGTTCGCCCTTAGGCAAGATCAATTCATTCCCGTCCTGATCCATCAATAGTATCTCTCTTCCTAGAATCTGGTATACTTCGGCAGTGATAATTTCTCCTACAAGTTCCTCATATTTACTATAGAGAATATCTTTCTCTAAATCTTTGATTCGCTGAATAAGCGTCTGACGAGCCATTTGAACAGCTCTTCTACCAAATTCCTCCAGTTCGATTTTCTCATAAACTTCTTCTCCGATTTCAAAATCAGGTTCGATTTTTCGGGCTTCAGTGAAACTGATTTTATCAAAATCCCAAATATCCTCGGAGTTGTCATCGACAATCTCTCTGATACGGAATATCTCCAAGTCACCTTGGTCAGCATTAATAGTCACATCGAAGTTTTCATCTGTTTCAAACTTCTTGCGAATCATCGCTCTGAACACATCTTCCAAGATACGGATCATCGTAGGGCGATCCACATTTTTAGATCTCGCAAATTCTGCGAAGGATTCTATTAAGACTTTGGCATCCATTTGAATTATTTAAAAGATACTTGTACAATTGATTTCTTCATTTTTTCGAAAGGAATCTGAAGTTCTTCTTCCGAGGCTTTTTTGCCTTTTTCTTTATTTTTTACCGAAAGTTTAATCTCGGCATCACCTACTTCAAGCAATTTTCCTGTAACTTCCTCACCGTTAGTTAGTGTGATTTTTAACTCTCGGTTTATATTTTTCTGATATTGCCTTCTACTATTCAGCGGATAATCCACCCCCGGAGAAGACACTTCCAGAACATAGGCATCCGGCATCATTTCTTTAGCTTCCAATTCCTCAGAAACTGCTCTACTGAGTTTTGCACATGCTTGTATCGTTACCCCTGAATCAGAGTCTATCAAAATACCAAGGAATGTTTTTCCAGATTTTTCAGACAGATTTACATCTACAATGAAATGATTCTCATCTGGAAGATGCTTTTCAACAATCTCTTGAATCGATCTTTTTAGCTCAGTCATGATTGGTATAATGAAAGAGGGGACATTTGGTCCCCTCCAGAAACTTTCGAATACGGGACAAAGGTAAAATATTTTTGTAGTAAAAACAATGGAGGCGAAAAATCATACATTTAATTGCAAATACCATCCAAAACCAACAATCGAAATCTCAACTTCTATTATTAAAGATTAAATAGTGAAAAAAAAATCCGATTCTTTCAGATTTGTCAGCATAACATAATAATTTTGCCGACCTCCGTTAATAATACGTCTCTAGACAGTATATTAAGCATTCAACTCCAAAATACCAGTCAACTAACACTCCAAAATGGGATTCTTCGATTTTTTCTCTAGTGATATCGCAATAGATTTAGGCACAGCAAATACGCTGATTATCCACAAGGATAAAATAGTGGTAGATGAACCTTCAATTATAGCAATTGATAAAACCAATAATCGGGTTCTCGCAGTTGGACGCGAGGCAATGAACATGCATGAAAAAACGCATGAAAATATCAAGACAATCCGCCCTCTAAAAGATGGAGTAATTGCCGACTTCTACGCTGCTGAGCAAATGATAAGAGGATTGATCAAAATGATCCCTGGCCAGAAGAAAGGAATGTTCCCCCAATCTCACCGAATGGTAATTTGTATCCCTTCCGGGATAACGGAAGTGGAAAAAAGAGCTGTTAGAGACTCTGCAGAGCATGCTGGCGCAAAAGAAGTCTATATGATTTTTGAGCCCATTGCTGCGGCTATTGGTATTGGCATTGATATCGAAAAGCCTATGGGATCCATGATCGTTGACATTGGAGGAGGTACAACTGAAATTGCTTTGATCGCTCTATCGGGTATAGTTGCAGATCAATCGATTCGAGTTGCTGGTGATACTTTCACTAAAGATATTCTGGACTATATGCGCCGTCAGCACAATTTGTTGATTGGGGAGCGATCCGCTGAAAAAGTAAAAATCGCAATCGGTTCTGCTCTTACTGAATTGGATGAGCCTCCAGAGGATTATGAGATTAGAGGTCGTGATTTGATGACAGGTATCCCTAAAGTAATTAAGGTTTCTTACTCAGAGATTGCTTTTGCATTGGACAAGTCTGTTTCAAAAATTGAAGAAGCAGTTTTGAAAGCGTTGGAAATTGCTCCTCCTGAACTTTCTGCAGATATTTATGACAATGGAATTCATTTGACAGGCGGTGGAGCTTTGCTGAAAGGATTGGACAAAAGACTTCATCAGAAGACTAAATTACCAATTCACATTGCGGAAGATCCACTTCGGGCAGTTGTTCGAGGTACTGGAACTGCCTTGAAAAACATACAAAATTTCAGAACAGTATTGATGACATAAACCCTGAATGCTACGCATCCTACAATTCCTTTACGGCTTAAGGTCTTTTCTTTTATTCGCATTACTCGAAGTGTTGGCGATCTGGTTAATAGTCGCAAACAATTCTCCCCAGGGTGCCGCTTTCTTTAATAGTTCTTCAGCAGTCATTGGCTCAGTTCTCAAAACCCAATCGGATGTAGTAGATTTCTTTTCTTTAGCCGAAGAAAATGAGATACTACTGGCAGAAAACGCCAGACTCACCGAAGAGCTAAAAGCAATCAGAATTACTCCAGATAGTGTTAAAATTGAATTAGACTCTGCTTTAAGTGCTACTTTTAAATTTAAAGGCGCAAGGGTTGTCAGTAATTCACTTCGCTTTTCTCAGAATCATTTAACCATCAATAAAGGTGAAAAAGATGGCATCAAGCCTGGAATGGGAGTCTTTAATCAGGAGGGTGTTGTAGGGAGAGTTAAGTCTGTATCCACAAATTTCGCGGTCGTTATTTCATTACTTAACACCGGATCGCTTACTTCCTCAAAAATCAAATCAAATGGTGAATTTGGGACGATAAATTGGGACGGTAAAAACTCACGACAGGCTAAAATGCTATATGTGCCAAGGCACGTAAAGGCTCAAGCCGGTGATACAGTAGTTACATCAGGGTTTAACGCTGTATTCCCAGAAGGTATATTAATAGGTACTATCTCAAGTATAGATCAAACTGGTGATCCAAATTACCTAGATATTTTAATTGATCTCAGCACGGATTTTAGCACAGTCAAATATGTCTACTTGGTAGAAAACACGGAAATCAGTGAGCGAGATTCTTTAAATCAGCAATCAAAAATTCAGGATGAATTTTAAAAGATTAATCACCTATTCATTTTTAGTATTCATTCTCGGGTTAGTTCAGATACTGCTACTCAAGAATCTAGCTCTTTTTGGTATTGCATTCTGCTTTCTTTACCTCCTGGCTATCTTAAGTTTACCGATCACGATCCCAAATATCCCCCTACTTCTTGTCAGCTTTGGCATTGGTTTATTGATTGATGTATTTTACGATACACTTGGAATGCATGCACTCGCAGCTACATTTCTTGCTTTTATAAGACCCTTTTGGCTGAAAATCATTTCTCCAACAGGAGGATACGATGATACAATTGATCCAACCATCTCTGAAATGGGATTAGGTTGGTTTTTGACTTACTCCCTACCATTAGTTTTTGCCTTTTGCCTGGTTTTCTTTTTAGCTGATCAGTGGGGCACCGGCGGGATCTTAAATGTCCTAAACAAAAGCCTCTTCTCATCGATTTTTACAGTCATTTTGGCTATTTTTGTGCAACTTCTATTCTTCAAAAGAAGGAGAGGAATCTGATGAACGACCAAAGACCACTAGTAATTCTAATTTTTATATTCTTGGTTGGTGCGGTGCTTTTGACTAAGCTTTTTACCATCCAAGTTCTTGACGACAGCTTTATGAAAAAAGCTGAGCGAAATGCGATTCAACGTGTTGTTGATCATCCCTACAGAGGATTGGTATATGATAGAAATGGAAAATTGCTGGTTTACAATAATCCCATTTTCGATCTAATGATCGTTCCAAAAGAATTTGAGGTCAGCGATACCACACGATTTCTGGAACTTTTCAAAATCTCCAAAGAAACTTTAATCGAGTCCTATACAGCTGCTCGAAAATATTCTTGGGTAAAGCCTTCTACTTTCATTAAGCAGATTTCCACAGAAGACTTTGCCCGAATTCAAGATTTTCTGATCGACTACCCTGGTCTTTTCATTATGACTAGGTCCATACGATCTTACCCATCCCCTATTGCTTCTCATGCCATGGGATATATTGGGGAAATTAGTGGAAGACAACTCGAAAGAGACAGTTCCCATTATTATGTTCAGGGAGATTATGTGGGATTAAGTGGGCTTGAAAGCTATTACGAAAAGGATCTTCGGGGCACCAAAGGAGTGAAATATAAAATGGTGAATGTCCGAGGAATAGACAAGGGTCCTTTTAAGGATGGAGAATATGATACTGCATCAGTTGCAGGAAATAATATCACCTCGACCTTAGACATGGAACTCCAGAAGTATGGAGAATTTCTTATGCAAGGGAAAACAGGATCTGTAGTAGCAATAGAACCTAAAACAGGAGAAATCCTTGCCATGATTTCTGCTCCTTTTTATGATCCAAATAGCCTCACTGGAGCGGAATTCAGTAAAAATTATAGAGTATTGAATTCTGATATCAGTAAGCCTCTATTTAATAGACCAATTATGGCGACTTATCCTCCAGGGTCTATTTTTAAAATCGTTCAAAGTTTGATTGGACTTCAAGATGGAATCTTGTTACCCTCAACGACTTTTGCTTGTAATAAGTCACTTGTAGCATGTCACAATCACCCTTCACCAGTCGATTTATTTGGTGCAATCCGAAACTCATGCAATCCTTATTATCATCAAGCATTTCGTCAGATTATCAATCGTGAAGTTTCTTCAAACACTTTTACAGATACTAAAATAGGTCTTACAGACTGGAGAGAGAAAGTAGCAAAATTTGGTCTTGGTTCCGCGTTAGGAATCGATATGAGAGGAGAAAAAGGAGGCTCAATTCCCTCTGGCGCCTACTATGACAAAGTATATGGCGAAGGAAGATGGAAATATTCTACCATCTATTCCTTATCGATAGGTCAGGGCGAAATGCAGGTGACTCCGTTGCAAATGGCTAATCTCGCAGCAATTTTTGCAAATAAAGGCTATTATTATACTCCTCACCTTGTAAAATCTATTAATGGGGACAAATCATTGATTCCACAGGAGTACTTAGTGAAAAATGAAGTTGGCATTGATGCAAAGCATTTTGACCTAATCCAAGAAGCAATGGCGGCGGCACTTTACGGTACCGCAAATAGAGCTGTCATGAAAGATTTGGTCATCGCAGGTAAAACTGGAACCGCCCAAAATCATCATGGAGAGGATCACTCCGTTTTCATAGCATTTGCACCTAAAGATGATCCCAAGATCGCAATTGCAGTCTATGTAGAAAATGCAGGATGGGGCGGTCGAGCTGCAGCAAGTACAGCCTCATTGATGATCGAGAAATATATTCAAGGAGAAGTGAAGCGACTGGATCTTCAAGATTACGTCCTTGCAGGAAACTTCATTTATTAATGAGAGGGGAAGCTGATATTAATATCAATCGAGTCGATTGGGCAACGGTAATTATTTACTTTTCACTGGTCATGGTGGGCTGGTTTAATATCTATGCTGCAGTTTACGATGGTCAGGCGGAGAAAAGTATTTTTGATTTTGCGATTAATTCCGGGAAGCAATTAGTTTGGATTGGAACAGCTATAGGAATCATTATCGTGATCATGGCGGCTGATCATAGACTTTTTGAAAATCTAGCCATTCCCATTTATCTGATATTCATAGTATTATTGCTACTGACTCCTTTCTTAGGAAAAGAAGTAAATGGCCAGGTGCTTTCGATTGGAGTTGGCTCAGTCCGTATCCAAGCTGGGGAATTTGCCAAATTTGCAACCGCTCTTGCACTTGCTAAAGTCATGGAGAGGCCAACCTTTGATCTCTCTAAATCCAACTACCAGCTTCAGGCTTTCGGTGTATTACTTTTACCAGTTGCCTTGATTATTCTGCAGCCAGATACGGGTACAGCAATGGTCTATTTTTCATTGCTTCTTATGTTTTACCGGGAGGGCTTACCACAGCACTATTTTATCTTAGGATTTGGTATGATTGCTCTGACTCTGTTGGCCCTTGGCATTGAAAACAACATTTATCTAGTCATTGGAATAAGCTTAATTACAATTATTTTGATTTTTCTTGGGAAAAGGACTCCTCAGCGAATCATTGCTTTTAGCCTAATCGGAATTGGACTTATCATATATACATACAGTTTAGATTTTGTGATCTCCAAACTACCAGAACACCAGCAGAATAGGATCATGGTTTTGTTTGATCCGAATATCGACCCACTCGGTGTGGGATGGAATGTGACTCAATCCAAAATAGCCATTGGTTCTGGTGGGTTAGCTGGCAAGGGCTATCTGCAGGGGACTCAGACAAAATTTGATTTTGTACCAGAGCAACACACCGATTTTATCTTTTGCACTCTTGGAGAAGAATTTGGTTGGCTTGGAAGTTTGGTAGTAATCTCCCTTTTCGTAGGCCTACTCTACCGATTAGTGATCATGGCCGAGCGACAAAAAAATAGATTTTCGAGAATTTATGGTTACTGCGTAGTTTCCATTCTCTTATTTCATTTCATGATCAATATAGCCATGACTATTGGACTATTTCCAGTAGTAGGTATACCATTACCGTTTTTTAGTTATGGAGGCTCTTCTTTGTGGTCTTTTACAATGCTCCTATTTATCTTTATCAAGATGGATAGTTCGAGAGCACTCCAATTGGGTAGATTAGGTTAAGAATCTAAAAGTTTTTTAAGCCAATATTGCTTCTTAGGCTCTCTGTTTTTGATTGCAAAAGGCGTCTGAAAATGATGTGACTTTAAAAAATTAATCTGTAGATCTTTCCATTGCTGATCAGTGGTGATAATATTCATGTGCTTTAATTCAGCAAAAAGTTTAACACTAATCGTAGGATAGTCATCTCTCCCCAAGTAGTCTAAATCTGCATCACAAATGATTTTTTGGAGATAGTTTAAAGGTGTTTGTGGAATTTTGGTAGCCATGACCAAGCCTTTTACTTGATCAATTATTCGCTGTTCCATTCCAAGATCTTTCATCAATACCCCAGCCATCTCAGCTCCAACTGCTTCATGGTTTGCCGGACCAATCAAAAAACCCATATCGTGAACGATAGCACCCATTCTTAAAAGATATCTGTCTTCTTCCGAAAGATTTTCCCTTCTGATGTACTGCTCACAAACATTGAGCACATCCAGTGTATGATTCATTCCGTGATAGGCAAGGTATTGAGGCAGTTCGCTCTTCAATCTGGCTAACACATGTCTTCTAAGCTTTAAATATCCTTGCATTCAGTAAACTGGGCTTGAAACCTAAATATGGGTTTCTGATTTAAGATTACAAAATAAATATAAACAAATGACCAAGATAAGTCGAATTTGAACTATCAATTACCTACGATTAGGAGTATTTCCACTCTTTTTGCGTTTAAGTAAATGCATTTCAGTCTTTCTTAAAATTTCAAAACTTCGCCAAGTTATTGATTAATTAATATTTTTTATTCACATTTCAATATTTACTCCTTTAAAGAGGATTCCATTTTTTAGTTTATAGGAGTGAAATTTTAAAGGGATTACTTTAACTGCTTCTTTTTTACAAATCAAACTTCCGATATACCAAAACCAAAAATTCCTCTACTACTTCAGAATCTACTTCCCAATTCAATTCATTCACAAATCTTGAGTTTAATAAGTCTATTGCTGCCACAAAACTTCCTGCTTCATCAATGGACTTTAGTGCATGTTTCAAGAGGTCTGCATTCCCTTCAAACAATTCCTTGCTGAACATAATCCGTTGATTGATTGCCAGACTTTCAGATAGCTCGCCGATCATCCCTTTCATCCCACGATAAGATTCTCTTTCAAACTTTGCTTTTATTCGTTTAGCGTTTAGTTTTCCATCCGAATTTAAGGCCTCCTTTATCATAGGGTCAGGCTGAGTGAGCTTTTCAACTTCCTGTTCCTCTTGATTTGGGATTTCTTCAAAAAATGATTTTTCTGGTTCTTTTGACTTTTCTTCTGGACTTGGACTTTCAACCTCTACGGTATCATTTTTCAACAAAAGCGCATCTAAATCGAATGCTTTGATTTCACCTAATGTTGCCAAAAGTAAATTACTTGATTCAAGAGAATCCTTGATCACTTGGAAATTAGCTGAGACAGCTTTCAAATAGGCCTGCCGATCGTGACCAAAACCAGCCTTGTCAATCAGAAAGGAAACTACTGGGAGGTGCCACTTATAATATTTACGATTTTCTTTTAAATACTCGTTGATCATTGTCTCCTCCGCCTTACCAATTTCTTCTTGGTAAAACGAAACTGGATCAATCGCAAGGATGATGGAATTCATCACTGAACTTTTTACCAAAGGCTCAAGATATGTCCGCTCAACTTTGATTCTTCGGGAGAGGGCATTCATAAATTGAGTCAAGGCTTCATGCACAGTAATGTCCCTATAATCGAAATAAGGATTACTTTTTAATTTTTCTAGCTCCAATTGCCAGAGCTCAAATAGTCTTTTGATTACAAAAAAATTGACTTGGGTGCTATTTGTCATCCCAATAATATCCTGTCCTGTGACAAACTGTTTGGAGGCAAAAACCTTTTCACAGACCAGTTCGGCATAGTCTTGAGCGTATTTTTCTAAATAATTGCTGTTAATTTGAATTGTCATAGAGTTATATGGTTTCCAAAGGTCAACGAACAAATGCCACAAATCGTCATAGAGAATCTATTTAATCTTACGATTGATGTGCCTCGTGATGGAGGTAAAGTTATCGAAATAATTCATCAAAATGGCATTGACTGGATGCATGCCTGTGGCAAAAAAGGTCGGTGTACAACCTGTAAAATCATAATTAAGGAAGGAATTGAAAACCTCACTGAGCCTACAGATCGAGAAATACTGTTTAGAACACAAGGAAGATTGAAGCCCAATGAAAGGCTCGCTTGCCAGGTGCAAATCATAGAAGGGAAACTAGTTGGGCGAGTAGCGGATGTCAATAAGTTTCCACATATAAAATACAGCGAATAAGGGTATCACATGTTTATAGAACCATCCATTGGCAGAAGTAGGAATCCGGAAAGAAAAGGGCAGATTGAAGTCATCTGTGGCTCTATGTTTTCTGGCAAAACTGAGGAATTGATTCGGAGATTAAACCGTGCCTTGATTGCCAAGCAAAAAGTTGAAATTTTCAAACCCAAAGTGGATACAAGATATCATGATTCCGATGTGGTATCCCACAATGAAAGCTCCATTCGCTCCACTCCCGTTAATTTTGCTGATGACATCTTATTAATGAGCGGTGACTGTGATGTGATTGGGATCGATGAGGTTCAGTTTTTTGATGAGCAGATTATTTCGGTGGTCCGTAAACTTGCTAATTCTGGAAAGCGGGTAATCTTAGCTGGATTGGATATGGATTTCGAAGGAAACCCATTCGAGCCTATGCCGCAGTTGATGGCCATTGCAGAGTACGTTACGAAGGTGAATGCAATCTGTATGAAATGTGGGGATTTGGCAGCCTTTTCTTTTCGTTTAAGTGATACCAAAACAAAAGTTGTATTGGGTGAAAAGGAAACGTACGAAGCCAGATGCCGAAAGTGCTTTTATGAAGACAAGATTTGAAATGTTGATTGAAAATATGCTCTTGGATCTGGAAGGAAAATGTTGAAGAAAACGACCGGCATTGTTTTAAATACCCTGAAGTTTAAAGAGACGAGCATTATTGTGAAAATTTTTACCCGAGAGCTAGGGCTAAAGTCCTATCTGGTAAATGGCGTTCGGGTGAATAGCAAAAATTCCAAAATGGCATTCTATCAACCTTTGACAATGCTGGATCTTGTGGTTTATGATAAATCAAATGCCAGCCTAAATCGAATCTCAGAGGTTCGCCTTTTGCGGGCCAATCAGTTAATTTCGTTCGATTTTGCCAGAACAGGAATTGCACTTTTTATCACGGAAGTCATTACAAAATCAATTTTTGAAAATTATCAAAACGAACATTTGTTTGATTTTCTGGACGAATCGATTTTGGAATTAGACAGCCCCAATGCAAAATTAAGCCAGTTTCCAATCGTCTTTTTGTTAGAAAAAGCAGTTTTCCTGGGATTCGCTCCAGATCAGGCCATAGGTTATTTGGATGAAAGTAGATCTCAGCCTTTTTCACCAATAGAACTCTTAGAAGCAAAATCTTACTTGGAGTCGCTGATGTCTGAGTCTTTTCATTGCAAACAAAAAGTGACATTGAGTTTGCGCAGAAAGCTCCTCGACCATCTACTTGATTTTTACAGCCAACATTTGGAAAATCCCGGAGAATGGAAATCGATGAGTATTCTGCGACAGGTGTTAGCATAAAGGGTGGATTTTATTCTCACAAAATAAAAATTTGCTAAATCCAAAAGCATAGGTTAATATTGTGACATCACCGTGCATGAGCAGACCAGCCCGCTTTGGTTTGATTATTTCCTGCAGATCTTTTTTGCTCAGAAAATCATTCACGATCCCAAAAACAGCATTTCATATTACTATTTATTTCATACCCTCTTTATGTACAACATAGAAGAACTCAGAATCAGACTACTGTCTGAGCTGAAGGAAATCGCTGAGGAATTAGGTGTAAAAAACCATAAATCACTCAAAAAAGACGACCTCGTCTATGCGATTCTTGATCAGCAAGCCATCACCCCAGAGCAAGCACTTCCAAAAAAGAAGCCTTCCATCGTAGAAAACAGCCCTGAGCCGGAAGTATCAAAACCGAAAACTGAAGAATCAAAACCTAGGGCTGAAGAACCAAAAAAACCAGCTCCCGCACCCGCTGCTACCGAAGAACCAGAATACAAGCCAAAATTCAAGCGGCAAAATGTAACGGAGATACCATCTCCTACTCCTAGCGAAAATCCAGCTCCTAAAGCCGAGGTAGAACCAAAGGAAGCAAAAGAATGGAAGCCAAAACGAGAACAAACTCAGGAGCGACCAGCACGAAAAGCCAGTACCGAAGCATCCACAGAGGAACCAAAACTTTTTAGACCTCGAAAAAAAGTATTTGAAGAAGAAGCTACTTCAGCTACTCCTCAAGATGCTCAGCCTGATTTCAACAATTCCAAAACAGAGCAGGAAGTTGAACTTCCAAAACGAAAGAATTTCAAATCACAGGATGAGGTATTGGCACCGGCTGCTGAAGTTGTACCTCAGGCCAATCGAAAAAAATCTTTTGTACACCCAAGAGAATTTGATGGGGTAATAGAAAATGAAGGCGTCTTGGAAATGATGCAAGAGGGTTACGGTTTCCTCCGTTCATTGGATTACAATTACCTTGCTTCTCCAGATGATATTTATGTGTCGCCTAGTCAGGTGAAATTATTTGGACTTAAAACCGGTGATCATATCAAAGGCTCGATTCGCCCTCCAAAAGAAGGTGAGAAGTACTTTGCCCTATTGAAAATTGCCACTGTAAATGGTAAAACCACTGACGAAATCAGAGATCGGGTTCCTTTTGAATATTTAACTCCACTTTTCCCAGAAGAAAGATTAAATCTCTCTACCACAGGAGATAAGTACTCTACGAGAATTGTCGATTTATTTGCTCCTATCGGAAAAGGTCAGCGAGGAATGATTGTAGCTCAGCCAAAAACCGGTAAGACCGTATTGCTTCAGCAGATTGCGAATGCAATTACTAAAAACCACCCTGAAGTTCACTTGATGATCTTATTGATCGATGAGCGACCTGAGGAAGTGACGGATATGGCTCGATCGGTAAATGCAGAGGTAATCTCCTCCACATTTGACGAGACTGCCGACAGACATGTGAAAGTTTCTAACATCGTTTTAGAAAAAGCAAAGCGTATGGTAGAAGTAGGTCATGATGTGGTGATCCTTTTGGATTCTATCACCAGACTTGCAAGAGCACACAATACCGTGGTACCAAGCTCTGGAAAGATTCTTTCCGGTGGTGTGGATGCCAATGCACTTCACAAGCCAAAGCGGTTCTTCGGTGCAGCACGTAACGTGGAGAATGGCGGTTCTTTGACTATCATCGCTACTGCGCTTGTAGAAACAGGTTCTAAAATGGACGAAGTAATCTTTGAGGAATTCAAAGGAACTGGTAACATGGAACTTGCTCTGGATCGTAAGCTTTCCAACAGAAGAATCTATCCTGCTATCGATGTGCTTAACTCAGGTACTCGTCGTGAGGATCTCTTGATGGATAAGGAAGAAATGCAGCGAGTATGGATCCTTCGTAAGCTGATGAGCGACATGAACTCTCAGGAGTCTATGGAATTCTTACTGAATCGTATGAAAGGAACCCGCGACAATGCTGAGTTTTTGATTAGCATGAATGGGTAATATTTCCTTCAGGAAATAAAAATATATACCCCGGCTGAAAAGTCGGGGTTATTTTTTTGTATTTCCAACTCGGGACGGTAAACCACGAGCTGCTAAATGACAGACTCTAAACCTTGATAAATGAAGAAGAAATAATCAGTCGAGTTTTGATAAATAAGTCAAAAGAGCAATAGAATATCAAGGTAATTTATAAGACTTTCTCCTAAGAGCCATATAGATGCTATAAGCCGTTAGACCTAGATCATAACTTATCAAGTAAAAACAATTGCTGTTGGAAATAAAATTAGAATAGCTAGTTGATCTATAAATAGAATTAATGTGTAAAAATTGTTTAATCCAAAAACAGTGTCCTATTTCAAAAGATGGACGATGTATTAAATTGTATTATTTCCAATTTTTTTGAGCCACTTTATTCTTTTTGACTTATTTTTACGAGAATGATTTGAACCTTAAGGCCTTAAATCGGTTTAAGTTTGATAGTTTATTAATGCCCAACCCTATTTTCAAAAGTATTCACCTTTTTTCGTCAAAAGTCAATTTTGCTTTAATCGCTTTTTTGACATTCTGCTCCTTTTTTTTGAGCCAGGTGGAAGGGTATGGGCAGTGCGTTCCAGGAGAGACAGTAACTGTTACCTATTCTTCTATTGGAAATGGCACATTTATCATTCCTTCAGGTGTAACTTCCGTACGGGTTCAGGTTTGGGGAGCTGGAGGAAGGGGAGGAACCAGAAGTAGTGATGGTGAAGGTGGTGGAGGTGGTGGCGGTGCCTATTCCGAAAGCACACTTAGTGTTTCCTCGGGTGATACATATTTTTATTCTGTAGGAGCAGGAAGCACATCTGAGTCGCGGGGTGGAAACTCTTGGTTTTCAACTAATAATAACATTTCTGGCGCACTAGTCTTGGCAACAGGTGGCGAATCCGCAGAAAATAATGATGATGATGGTGCTGAGGGAGGAAATAGAAATGATGGTATAGGAGATATCCGATTTTCAGGTGGTGACGGAGGTGATGGGGATGGAAATGACGGAGGAGGAGGAGGATCCTCTGGAAGCCCAAGTGATGACGGAGAAGATGGAGAAGACGGGGACGATGGTTCTGATGGGGGTCAAGCAAATGGTGATGGAGGTGATGGAGGAAATGGACAAGAGTCGAATGACGGCAATGGTTTTAATGGACAAAATCCTGGTGGTGGTGGTGGCGGTGCTACAAGAAGGAATAATAATCAAACCTACACTGGAGGAGCAGGAGGAGATGGTCAGGTAATTATATCTTATGTCTGCCCTACATGTGGCCCCAGTATTTCATATTCCTCAGTTGTACAACAGTTCACTGTCCCTGCCGGTATAACTTCTATCTCAGCAGAAGCATGGGGAGGCGGAGGAAGAGGTGGAACCCGAAGCGGCAATGATGGTGGTGCTGGTGGAGGTGGTGCTGGCGCATATTCTGCTAGCACCGCAATAAGTGTAACACCTGGAGAAATTCTCTACTACCGGACAGGCGCTGGAAGTTTATCGTCTGCTTCTCCTGGGCAAGATTCATGGTTATCTAGAAATTCTGATGGTAGTAGTCCATTAATTTTAGCAAAAGGAGGTGCTTCTATTTCTGGAAATAATATTACTTCAGGGGCGGCTGGAGGACTAGCGGTTGATGGAGTAGGAGTTACCAAGATAGATGGAGGCAATGGAGATAATGCAGGCAACGGAAACAATGGAGATGGTGGAGACGGAGGCGATTCTCCGAATGGTGGAAATGGTGGCTTAGGTGGAAATGGAGGGAATAGTGAAGAAATCCCTGGAGAAGATGGCGAATCACCTGGAGGAGGTGGTGGTGGTGCTAAAACAGGAGAGAACGATAAAACAGAACAAGGTGGCAACGGAGGTAATGGTTTGATTAAAATCACTTATTCCTGCGATAATTCCAATCCTCCTCCAAGTGGTTGCTGGAGATATATTGATGACGGGTCTGTTTCAGGAGTAGTAATTATAGAATTTTTCGATGACTGTACCTGGGAAGCTCCGGAAGGCTTATTGGAATTCGAGGTGTTGGTTGTTGGCGGCGGTGGCGGTGGCGGTCTTAAGGCTGGCGGCGGTGGCGGCGGTGGCGGTCTTGTTCATGCTCGAGCGTTAGTAGAAGAAACTCTTAGTGAAGGTCTTCCAGCAAATTCTGTCTTCAGCATTTTAGTCGGTGATGGAGGTAATGGTTCCACAGATCGAGATAATAGAGGAGAAAACGGAACTCGTTCTTCATTTGACTTAGGCGAAAGCTACGAAATCATCGCTGGTGGTGGTGGTGGTGGTGGTTCAGATGGCTCAGGAAATATTGATGAAGGTGCCCCTGGAGATAATTCTTCCATTGCAACTACTACTGGTTTGGAGCCTGTAAATTCTATGCTTTTGAATGGTTCTGATGGTGGGGCTGCTCACAATGAAGATAATCCGGATGGATCAAATGGTGGTAATGGAGACAGCCATTCAGGAGGTGGCGGCGGAGGTGCAGATGGTAATGGTGAGAATGCACCTAATAATGAAAATGGTGGCGATGGTGGTGATGGGCTATCAATTCTTGATTTTGATAATAGAATTTATGCTGCTGGAGGAGGTGGAGGTGGCAGGAACGGTAACGGAGGCGATGGAGGAAGCTCCCCAAATGGGGGAGGTGATGGTGGTGATGGAGATGAAGAGGATGCAACCTCAGGGCAAGCTGGTCAAAGTCCAGGATCTGGAGGTGGAGGCACTGGTGATGGAGACGAAGAGGATGTAGATGGATTATCTGGTGGCAATGGTGCAAAAGGTGTTGTTATTGTGCGCTATGAAATTGCAAGAATCCTCCCAGTTGAATACCTCTACTTCAATGCCAAGTACAATTCTTTCTTGCGTTCTGGTGATCTTACTTGGGCTACGGCCAAAGAATGGGAAAATGATCGATTTGAGGTGGAGCGATCTGTAAACAATGTTACTGCTTGGGAGAAAATTGGCGTAATTGATGGTGCCGGTTATTCCGATGGACCAATTGATTATGATTATCAAGATTTAAAACTTCCAGTTGCTGGAGGGAATATCTTCTATAGATTGAAGCAAGTCGACTTCGATGGAGAATTTTCTTTTTCAGATACCAAATCGATTAAAGTCGAAGCACTTCCCGGTACAACACAGTGGAGAATCTTTCCTAATCCTACCACAGGATATCCATTCAATATAGAAATACTCGACCCATCTGCTTATCGGGATGAGCCTGTTACCTTACGAGCGATTTCCCCTACTGGTCAATACGAATTTATTCAAGTAGATGATATCCGGGAAATGGGAGCTCAAGTCAGTAACTACTTTGAGCAAAAAGCTTCTGGAGTGTATACAATTGAGATAGCTTGGGGAGCTAAGCGGGAATACCATAAGGTGATTTTGAAGAGGTAAATAGCAGCAATCCTTCCAAAAATTCTGGTTGACCCCAAATTGTATAGGGTAAAATCTCACAGGCTAGGGCGAAATTCCAGATTATAAGGCGGTGGACTCCTAGCTTATTTTTTTGCTGAATAGGAGGATAAAACCAGTAATCATATTTGGTCAAAGCTTGGAAGCTTACACAAATTTTTCTTCCTTTTATTACAGCTTTAACAAAGAGCAAAGCTAAATCTAGACAGATCTCTATTTTAATGAATTGGATTATTTTAACCTAATTATTTGGGTAACCAAGGTTCTGAATTTCAAAAAAAGAAGGATCAAGTGTTTTTTATTAGGTTCAAAATATTATTTTGTTTTTTATTTATATACAATATATCTTTCTGTATAAAAAGATAAATAAATTATCGCTGTTACCAATAAACAGGATTTACTATAAATTCTCAACAAAAAACTATGCTATGAATAAACTTTACTTTTACTAAGTTACCACAAGCTAATTTCATCTAGATCCTGCTTTTACACTTCTTTACTTTGGAATACTAATTATATGCTATGAAAAGGGGAAATAAGAAAGGGGCAATAGCTCCTCGTATCTATAATATGAGTTTAAGTTTTCAAAAAGGTGAATTTTCAGGATTTTGAATTTCCATTCAAGCAGAAGAAGGCTGAAAATTTCCGGTCTTAAAATCAATGAAAATCAACTTGAACCCAAGTTAAAAGGGCCATTTTTTGGCCCGACAATTGAAAGGAATCACTACCACTATTCTGAAGCTTATTTAATCAAGGAATTAGAAAAATAAAAATTGTTGCAAAAAGAAAGGTTTGCTATAAATAAATCCCAAACATGATATTCAACTGTCCACCAATTGAATTTGATATCAAATTCATTTTTACGTGTTCAAATGGTTTTTTTTATAGTCAAAATCAAATTAAATGCCTGGCTTTTAGTAAACTTGAAAAATTAAGAAGTGATTATGAGATCACAATTACACCTTTTCAAAAAGGTCATTTTTAGGATTTGGACTGACGGGCTTGAAAGTAAGTTTTCCGGAGAGAATTCGTTTTTCTTAAGTACTCCTAGGCTTTCTGCATCTTCTGATTTTTTTGAAAAAGCCAAACTATTTATCCTATCAGTTTTTTTGTTAAGCATGATGCTTTTTGGAGTTGGAGAAGTGAGGGGGCAGTGTAGCAATACCATAACTTTTAACTCTGCTGGTAACGATACATGGACAGCTCCTGCCGGGGTAACTTCAATCACAGTAGAAATGTGGGGAGCTGGAGGGGCTGGAGGAGGTTCCAGAACTAATAATCGCCAAGGGGGAGGTGGAGGTGGAGGTGCCTTTCGCAGGGCGGTAAATGTTACTGTAGTCCCTGGAACCACTTATACAATTACCGTTGGTGCAGGTGGAGGTGGTTCAAATGGAGATGGAGAAGATGGTGGCACTTCTTCAGCAACTTTTGGGGCCACAACAATTACTGCAAATGGCGGAGCAGGGGGAACTAGAGCAAACGGGGGAAATGGAGATGGTGGTGCTGGAGGTACTGGAGGGACGTATAATGGCGGATCTGGTGCAGATGGAGCAAATAGTGGTAGCCGGGGAGGCGGTGGTTCATCTGCCGGTACTGGTGCAAATGGCACTAATGGATCTAATAGCAGTACTGCAGGAGGGGTTGCACCTACAGGTGGCGGAGATGGTGGAAATGGAGGGACTAATGGCGCAGGTGAATCCGGTACGGCACCTGGTGGCGGTGGCGGTGGTGGAGAAAGATCAGGAGGAAATAGGGCTGGAGGGGATGGAGCTCGAGGTGAGGTAAGAATATCATACAATATCGCACCTCCCAACGCTGGTTCCATCTCAGGGGCACAATCGATTTGCGAGGGAGGAGATCCTGCTGTTTTAACGAATACAGCAGCTGGAACTGGCACCTCCTACCGTTGGGAAAGAGCGGTAAGCCCTTTTACTAATTGGATTCCGATTGGTGGAGCTACCTCGGCCACGTATAATCCACCAGCTGGATTAACAGTCACCACTCAATATCGAAGGGTCTCAATTGCCACGGCTGGCTGTGAAACAGCCTCTACCCCAGTACAAATTACTGTAGAAAGTCCTCCTAATTCGGGTTCCATAGCTGGTACGCAAACCATCTGTAGTGGAGGAGATCCTGGAATTATTTCAAATAGTTCAGCAGGAAGCGGAGTTTCATATCGGTGGGAAAGTGCAGTAAGTCCTTTCACGACTTGGACCAATATTTCCGGGGCCACAGCAGCAAGTTATGATCCCCCTGCTGGCTTGACTTCTACAACCCAATTTAGAAGAGTTTCCATTAGTTCTGCTGGTTGTGAAAACCCAACTGTTCCAGTACAGCTAACTGTTGATCAACTTCCAACAGCCAATGCCGGTCCGGCCTTAGCTGGAATTTGTCAAGGGCAAACGACCCTGGCCATTGGTGGATCAGTTGGAGGCTCGGTTTCTGGAGGAATCTGGAGCGGAGGGGCCGGAACATGGAACAACCCCACAGATCCTGCAAATGCTACCTACACTGCCGGACTAACAGAAACAGGAACAATTACCTTAACCTTAACAACAGTTGGTGGAAGTTGTGGAGTAGCTACAGACACTAAAACGCTTACAATCACCACGAGCCCAACAGCTGACGCAGGAGGAACTTTAGTCGAGATTTGTGATGGGGATACCTCAGCTCCTATGGGAGGTAGCATAGGAGGTGCAGCCACCAGCGGTGTCTGGACCAATTTAAATGGAACAGGTACCTGGACCAATGCCAATAATCCTGCCACTGCTACCTACACTGCAGGACCTAATGATAGTGCTTTGGGCCTCATTACCTTACAACTTACAGCGAGCGGTGGATCTTGTAGCAATGTTGTAGTTACCAAAACCATACGAGTAAATTCGGGCAAAACTGTAACTCCTGTATCCACAGAAACCGTTTGCTTTTTTACTGGAAGCGTTAATCTTACCCATGCCACAACCGGAGTTACAGGAATCTCAGGAGATGGAGTAGACGGAGCCAATGGACTACCCGCTGGCGTGAGTGCTACTTTTAACTCGGCTACGGGACAAATTAGCATTATCGGTAATGCTACCGAGCTGGGAACCTTCAACTACAGCATAGAATTACTGGGCACTTGCGGAGTTGCCTCTGCGACGGGAACCATCATTGTGGAAGATTGTGGCTGTATCGCAACCCTTGATTATGCTACGAATCCATCAGGCACTTGGGTTGTTCCTAATGGAGTTACTGAGGTTATAGTCGAAGGCTGGGGAGGCGGAGGAAGAGGCGGTAGAAGAACCTCTGGAAGCTGGGCAGCTGCTGGGGGCGGAGGTGGAGGTTATTCCCGATCAATTCTTTCCGTAAATCCTGGAGATAGTTTTGGTTATGCTGTAGGAGCTGGCGGAAATGACTCAAATATCAATGGAGGAAGCACAACTTTTGGAGGAGGTTTACTCGCTAATGGAGGATCAGGTGTTGAGAATAGTACAAACGGTGGCGCTGGAGCTGCATTAGGTACAGGGAATGACGATTCCCGCCGTGGAGGAAATGGAGGTAATTCTAACAATTCAAATAGCGGAGGGGGTGGATCCTCCGGCTTTGCTAATTCTGATGGTAACAACGGTGGCGTGTTAACACCGGGCACAATTCCGGCCGGAAGTGACGGAGGAAATGGTGGACCTGGAATAAATACTTCAAATACTATAGGACAACCTGGGCAAGTTCCTGGTGGTGGTGGTGGTGGTGGATCTCCTCGGAATGGTACTACTTATTACACTGGCGGTGAAGGTGGTGCCGGTCGAATCAGAATTTCCTATACTTTAACAGCAGGTATTGTTAATGGCCCTCAATCCATCTGTATAGGAGGAAGCACCACCTTTACCTCTACCATGGCAGGTGGAGTCTGGTCATCAGCTGATCCTTCTATTGCCACAGTCAATCCCTCCACCGGAGTGATTACCGGAATAAGTGCAGGTGCAGCGACTATTCGCTATACCATAACGGGCTGTACCGTAGCCACCTCTTCCAGAACTATCTTTGTAAACTCGCCCATTAGTCCAGGTACCCTTAGTGGAAATCAGGACATCTGTATCGGAGGAGATACCCAGCTTTTATCTTCTACAGCCTTCGGTACCTGGTCTTCAGCAAATCCTTCCGTTGCCACAGTTTCAAGTACAGGCTTGGTGACAGGAGTTTCTGTGGGTACCGTGGATATTATTTACAGGCTTCCCGCCAGCGGAGGATGTCCTGCCCCAGAAACGAGTATCAGTATTAATGTCAGTTCACCACCAGATGCAGGAACCTTGAGTGGAATACAAGAAGTTTGTGAGGGTGGAACCCGCACTTTCTCTTCCACTATTTCTGGCGGTACTTGGTCATCCGGCAATCCAGCTGTTGCTACGATAGATCCATCGACTGGAATTGTAACTGGAATATCTGCAGGTTCCGCAATCCTTACTTATACTGTTTCTGGTTCAGGAGGCTGTCCGGATGATTTTGAAACTCGCTCAATTACTGTGACGGCATTAGCAGATGCAGGAACATTGAGTGGGGCTGATGAACTTTGTGTTAATGAAAGCAGCACTTTTAGCTCTACCACTCTAGGAGGAACTTGGTCTTCAAGCAACCCGGCTGTGGCTTCTATAAATAGCTCAACGGGTGTGGTAAACGCACTTTCCAGCGGTACTGCTACCATAAGCTATACGGTGGCAGGTTCAGGAAGCTGTACGGATGACACTGCTACCCGAAACATTACCATCAATCCACTTCCCAGCCCAAACTTTACCTCAGCGCCTACCGGTGTGGTATGTATTGGAGAAGAGGTAACCTATTCCACCCAATCAGGTCAATTTGACTACGATTGGCAGATCTCAGGAAGCGCCGGAACGGACTACACCATAACTTCCGGTGGAAGCAGTACGAATAATTCACTTACGCTAACTTGGTTAACTCAGGGTACAAAACAGGTATTCCTTCGCTATTCCAATTCCAGTGGCTGTCAAGCCGCTTCATTTATCAGTAGCCCCATTTCGGTCAGTCCTCTACCAACTCCAACCTTTATCGTTGAGCCATCCGGTGATTATTGTTTAAATGAGACGGTAACCTATACTACCCAATCTGGCCGTGCCAACTACACTTGGAATATTTCGGGAGTCCAAGGAACGGACTACACTATTGTCGCTGGTGAATCTACCACTAATACAATTTCTATTGCATGGTTGACCACAGGTTCAAAAACTGTCTCTGTAAATTATGACAACGCCAGCGGTTGTTCAGGAGTGGCTCCTGCTTCAAATTCAATTGATATTAATTCACTGCCAGTACCAACATTCACTGCGGCGCCTTCAGGTCCAGTTTGTATAGGCCAAGAAGTCACGTATACAACCCAGTCTAGCTCAGATATTTCAGATTATGACTGGACAATTTCCGGTGATGAAGGGGTAGATTATACCATCACAGCAGGTGGTAACGATGAAACAATCAGCATTATTTGGTTGACTGATGGGCAAAAAACCGTAACAGTAAATTATGAAAACTCAAGCGGTTGTGAAGGAGTTTCACCAGCGATTAGTACCATAAATCTAGATCCGCTCCCAGTTCCTACCTTCACTACTGAGCCATCAAATCCAGTTTGTATAGGAGATGAGGTGACATATACTACTGAGTCGGGTCAATCAAATTATATCTGGACAGTTACGGGGGTTTCAGGAACTGATTACAACATCACAGCTGGAAGTATAGGTACAAGTAGCAATACCGTCACAATAGAATGGTTAACCGATGGAGATAAAACTGTAACGGTTAATTATTCTAATGCAAACGGATGTACTAATTCAACCCCGGTTTCAAATACAATTAATCTTGACCCTCTTCCAGTACCTACCTTCACTTCTGAACCTTCAGATCCGGTTTGTATTGGAAGTGATGTCACTTACACTACAGAATCCGGGCAATCCAACTATATATGGACCGTTTCTGGTACAGTAGGGAATGATTACAATATTACCGCTGGAGGTATTGGTACTAGTAGCAATACGGTGACTATTCAGTGGTTAACTGATGGCACCAAAACCGTCACAGTAAATTATACCGATGCAAATGGATGTACAGGTATCTCGCCAGCTTCCAATACCATTAATTTGGATCCACTTCCCAATCCAAGCTTTACGGTGGAACCATCTAATCCGGTGTGTCTAAATGATGTGGTAACCTATACCACAGAGGTTGGTCAATTTGACTATGACTGGACAGTTCCAGGAGTGGAAGGTACTGATTACAACATCACCGGAGGAGGCATTGGTACAGGTAGCAATACCGTCACCATTGAATGGCTGACTCCTGGTGCGAAAACTGTGACGGTCAATTATACAGATGCAAATGGATGTTCAATAGCCAGCCCTGCTTCGAATACGATTGAAATAAGCACTCCCGTATCTATTGATCCTGTGATTGATCCAGGTCAGTTGGGTGATACTGAATGTTTTGGTGATGGATTTGACCCGATCACAATTACTGCTACAGGCTCAGCTTTAACTTTCCAATGGTATCGCAAACCTGATAATTCAGACATCAGTACTAATCCGGGTACTGCAGTATCTGGAGCTACTTCAGCTACCTTTACTCCTCCTTCCTCTCCTGAGGGTATTTCCTATTATTATGTGGTGGTATCAGGTATTTGTGGGGCCTCAGAAGCTTCCGAGCTTACAGGTGCATATATCGTTTCTCCATCAGGTACTTCCATTAATCTAGACCTAGACCCTACGGCTCCTGATGAAGAATTCTGTTTTGGAGCTGGTACTTTCTCTCAACTTGAAATAGCTGCCACTGGTGATGGTGGAATATCGGCCGACTACCAATGGTATCAAAATACAACTCCTAATAATACAGGGGGTATATTACTCACCGGAGAAACCAATTCTACTTTCACTCCTCCATCAGATGCAAGTCTAGCAGATGGATTACCTAGGTATTATTATGCAACTGCTACCAGCCCAAGCTGCGGTACAGTTACTTCTTCGGTTTCTGGGGCTTTCATAGTCAATCCATTAACGTCTATTGATTCAGAGAATCTGTCTAGCGCTACAATTTGTGAAGGTCAAGGTCCATTTAATTCTATTTCTGCTAGCGCTTCCGGAACTGGAACCTTGTCATACCAATGGTACAGCAATACCACTGGAATAATTGATACAGGAGTTGACACTCAGGTTGGAACCAACTCGGATACATTTTCACCTCCCTCAAATATCGCTGATGGTATTCCAAGATACTATTACGTCGTAGTCTCCAGTTCTGGAGGATGCGGACCGGATCAAACCTCCAGTATTTCAGGTGGCTTTGTGGTAAACGAATTGCCAATACCAACATTAACCCCTGCTCCCGTAGGTGAGGTTTGCGTAGGCACTTCAGTAACCTACTCGACTGAGTCAGGTCAATCTAATTATGTTTGGAATGTGGCAGGTGTAGCGGGAACTGATTACACCATCTCATCAGGGGGAATTGGAGCTACTGATCATACGGTAACCTTGACTTGGTTGACATCCGGAACCAAGAGTGTATCAATTAATTACAACAACTCAAACAATTGTGCAGCATCCACTGCAACTGTTAATTCTACAATTGTAAATGCGCTTCCGGTTCCGACCTTTACCACCGCTCCCCCTGCTCAAGTCTGTGTGGGAACCTCAGTGACCTATACTACCGAAACAGGTCAGTCCAATTATGTATGGACTATACCTGGAACTGCCGGAACAGATTATACTATCACGGCAGGTGGAATTAGTGCGACTAACAATTCGGTAACGCTAACTTGGCTAACTGATGGTACAAAAAACGTCTCGGTTAATTATACCAATGCTAACAATTGTACAGCTGCTACTGCAACAATTAATTCTACAGTCGTAAATGCTCTTCCTACACCAACTTTCATATCTCCTCCTCCTTCTGAGGTTTGCGTAGGCACTCCAGTAACCTATACAACTCAACCTGGTCAATCCAATTATATCTGGACAGTACCGGGAATCGCAGGAACTGACTACACCATTACATCAGGAGGAATTGGAACATCCAGTAATACGGTTACGCTTAGGTGGTTGACCGCTGGTACAAAAAACGTGACAGTTAATTACAGAAACTCGAATAATTGTTCAGCGCCAGCAGCAGTAGTCAATTCAACGATAGTTAACGCCCTGCCAGTACCAACATTCACTTCTGCACCTCCTAGTGAAGTTTGCGTGGGTGAATCAGTGACCTACACCACCCAGCCGGGTCAATCGAATTATATCTGGACGTTACCCGGTACTGCCGGAACTGATTATACGATTACAGGCGGAAGCGTTGCGACTACAAGCAATACGGTTACGCTTACTTGGTTAACAGCAGGCACAAAGAATGTATCTATCAATTATACCAATGCCACAAATTGTACGGCTGTAGCTGCGGTAGTAAATTCTACAATAGTCAATGCACTTCCAACTCCAACGTTCACTTCTTCCATACCTGCAGAAGTTTGTGTTGGAGCCACAGTGACTTATACTACCCAACCCGGTCAGGACAGTTACATTTGGACGGTACCTGGTACTGCCGGAACTGACTATACCATCACTGCTGGTGGAACTGGTCCTTTTGATAACTCAGCGACCCTAAGATGGCTGACAAATGGTACCAAAGTTGTCTCGGTAAATTATAGCAACTCGAATAATTGTACAGCAGTATCGGCCCTAACCAATACCATTGAAGTCAATCAACTCCCAGTTCCAACATTTACAGATGCTCCTACAACAGATATCTGCGTAGGAGCTCCGGTCACCTATACCACTCAACCTGGGCAAGTAAACTATATCTGGACAGTGCCTGGTACTTCTGGAATTGATTATACCATTACAGGTGGAGGAATAGGATCTACCAGCCATACTGTAACCCTAACGTGGTTAACTAGTGGTACAAAGAACGTATCTGTAAATTACAGCAATGCAGGCGGATGTACTGCAGTATCAGCAATTACTAATAGTACAGATATCAATGTAACGCCTGTGATCTCAAACATTACGGGAACCATAATCTGCAGTGGAGCTACCTTTAATGTATCCCCTCTAAATGTAACAAATGGTTCAGTTCCTACGGGCACAACCTACACTTGGACTGTATCTCCTAATGGAAATGTAACCGGAGAATCTGATGTGGTTACACCTCAAACCAGTATTTCACAACTCTTAAACAATACTTCTCTGGTGGATCAAACGGTGACCTATACTGTTACTCCTACCTCACCAGAGGGATGTGTTGGGAATACTTTCCAAGTTGATGTACTGGTACGGCCAATGCCAACGGTAAATGACCCAAGCGATCAGGATATCGGCTGTTCCGGCCAGTCTACTACAGCTGTGAATTTTACAGGAAATGGAGTTGCGGGAGTAGTCTATAATTGGACAAATAGTCATCCATCCATTGGATTGGCCGCATCCGGCACTGGAAATATTCCTTCATTTGTAACTCAAAATACGAGCGCTAGACCGATCACGGCAACCATTACTGTGACGCCAACAGTAAATGGTTGTCCAGGGCCATCACAATCATTCGCCATTACCGTTGATCCTACACCTATAATCACCTTACAGACGGATTATTGTGCCGTGGATGGAGCTGTACTTTTGGTAGCCAGTTCAAATGTAACAGGAACTACTTGGGAGTGGAGTACAGGTGAAACAACCCCATCTATTACTGTTAATATCGCTGGTTCCTATTCAGTGACAGCCACCTCTCCAGATGGTTGTACAAGTACAGCTTCCATAAGTATCGCAGAGGAATTAGTAGTAGATGGATCTTTCACCAACTTTGACCCTGTAAATCCTGGAGCTAGTTTCTTTACCGAATACAGACCAAAAACTGGGGAGTTTTTTATTCCACCTGCTAACGGAACAAACGTAACAGGCCTATACGATCAAAGCGTATATGCTGTAGATCAAAGCGCTTGGTACAATCCAACTACTCAAACAGGCTATCATCCTTCTTTTCATGGGAGAGACCATACAAACAATGCCACTGGCCCAAGAAACTTTTTGATGGTCAATGGTGGCGGACTTATAGGCAACCCTCAACGACAGCCTGTGGTATGGAGGCAAGAAGTTACTGTTGAGCAGTTTACGGAATACTATTTCTCCGCTTGGGCGATGAATTTAAATCCAGGGTCTCCAGCTAGACTACAATTTAAAATCAATGGACAATTAGTCGGTACTGTATTGGATTTAGATACTGCTCCAAAACCCGGTTCCGAAGCAGAGGTAAGCTTAGACAATTGGAGAGAATTTAGATCGAACCCGAGCTGGAGCTCAGGAACTGCTACGACAGCAATAATTGAAATTGTGAATTTGAACACAGCCCCCGGAGGTAATGATTTTGCATTGGATGATATATCCTTCGGTACCCTTTCTCCTTTCATTAGGTTAACCTCTGATCCAGGAACTGATGATAGTCAAGTCGTTTGTGAAGATTCACCAATTGTAGATATTGAGTACGCAGTTGGAGGAGGATTGGACGGGCCTATAGTTACTGGATTGCCAGTTGGTTTAACAGCAACTTGGAATGGAGTGAATTTGAGAATCAGTGGATCTCCTACAACACCTGGAGAATATACCTATGAGGCCTTTACTACTGGTTCATGTCAGCAAGTACGGGTAGAAGGCTTAATAATTGTGAGAGATGTCCCTGATGTAAGCACAATAGCCAGCGACCAAACTGTTTGTTACGGTGATACCCCTTCCTCTATTATCGGAAATGTTTATGCTCCTCAAGATCCTGGAGCTGTCATTACCTACCGATGGGAAATGAATACCAACATTTCTTCTCCAAACTGGGTAGATGTTCCAGGTAATCCATCAGGTGCCGATTTCGCACCTCCGGTATTAACCGAAACAACGCAATACAGAAGATATGCTATATCTACTGTAGGTGCTAATTTCTGTGAAGGACCTCCATCTGACCCGGTAACCATAACGCTTCAAAGTGAACCTGTCGCAGGAACAATAGCAGATGATCAAACCATATGTGAAGGAGAGGATCCTGAGGCCTTTACCAGCACTTCTGCTGGTTCAGGAGATGGAACCATCAGCTACATCTGGCAATTTAGAAATTCATCCAACCCAACATGGACACCTATTACAGGTGCAACGGGAGCTACTTATGATTCACCGGCTTTAACAGAAACAACAGAATTTCAAAGAATAACCGTTTCTACCTTGAATGGAGTAGCATGCATATCGAACCCTACAAGTACAGTAGTGGTAACTGTAATTCCAGAGAATACGGTAAATCCTGTAAATCCCGACCCTCCATTATGTTTGGATGTTCCTCAACCAGTTACTATAATTCATACCTCAACGGGAGCAACTGGCATCGCAAATGGAGGTGTCGCAGGAGCTAATGGATTACCGCTAGGGGTAAGTGCTGCATTTAATTCTGCAACTGGGGATATTACGATCTCGGGTACACCTACTGAAGTAGGAACCTTCAATTATAGTATTCCTCTGACTGGAGGCTGCGGTTCTGTCTATGCAACAGGAACAATTACTGTAGCTAACCCTACCTATCCTATAACAAGTATCGATGTAGACAACCCAGCTGTAGGCTCCTCTCCTCCTTATGTCTCCACATTTACGGTATATAGCCCAGAGCTTACACCTGGGGATTATGAGATTATCTATAGCACAAGCGGTACTAATGCGGTGACGGATCAAACGATTACTGTGACTGTCACCACTGCTGGTCAGTTTACATTCCAATCTCTCCCCTATTCGAATGAAGGAACCACTATCCTTACTTTAAATTCCATCCAAGGGGTTACTGATCAATGTCCATTCTCAGTACCCACCAACAACACAGTTCCTTTCGGAATAAACTGTAGCACAGAATTCTTGGAGGCAGATGGAGACGCCACTTTTACTGTCCCAACTGATGTTTTCCAGGTAACGATAGATCTCTTTGGAGATGGATTAGGAGGAACTACAGCCTCCCAAACAATGGCCGTTCAGCCTGGTGGGCAGATATATCTAGTTTTTGATGGAACTGATATCTTCGCTACAGAGATTCCTGACACAGAACCAGTCGGTGATCGATTAGCACAAGCAATTGTGAGTACTACAGGTCCGAATGGTAGAATAGTGATCACCTATGATTGTACCCCACCTCCTCCATGTTCGAGTTCTGGTGATGTTTACCAATACACGGATTCAGAAGGCTATACTATCATTCGATTTACTGGAAATTGTAACTGGACTGCACCGGATGGATTGGATGAATTTGAAATATTAGTCGTCGGTGGAGGCGGAGGTGGAGGCTTTGGCGACGCTGCTGGCGGAGGCGGAGGCGGAGCAGTCGTTTATCAGCAATACACTGGTATTTCTATGAATGGATCACCTGGTTTACAAGGGGCAGTATTCAATGTTTCTCCAGGAGGACAAGGTTTAGGTGCAACTAACGGGAATGAGCAGGGACAAAATGGAGGAGGTTCTGCATTTTCTGGTCCAGCCTTTGACTTTGCTGGTAGTAATACATTTACTGACCTAAGCGCAGCTGGCGGTGGAGGTGGTGGAACCTCAAGCTCTAATCAAAGCATTCGATCTGGTAGCGACGGCGGATCTGGTGGTGGTGGAGCCGCTTTCGGAACGGATACCTCTGGAGGAGGAATTGCAGATGCTTACGATGATGGAGAGGGAAATAATGGAGGAACTGCCTTCGGTCAAAGCTTCGGAGGTTCGGGTGCCGGTGGCGGGGGAGCTATCGCGAATGGGGTAGATGGATCGGGCGACGCTAACCTGATGATAGCTGGAACGGGTGGAAATGGAGAAATGCGAAGCATTTCCGGAGAAGATATTTATTATGGAGCTGGGGGTGGAGGTACATCAGCAGGTGCTACTGTTAACGAACCGGGAATGGGAGGCAGTACCTACACAGGTTCCGGCGGGGCAACATTCTATGCAGGAGGAAGAGGAAACAATACTGGTTTAGGCTTGCCTGCAACCACCTATGGTTCCGGTGGAGGTGCCGGAAGAACCGGAGGAAGCAACGGATTCCAAGGTGTAATCTATATCCGATATCCAAACTTCCGTATCCTCCCTGTCGAATTCGGCTATTTTAAAGCATTGTATAATTCTCCATTGCGATCAGGTGACTTATTTTGGGCTACTGCCAAAGAGTGGGAAAATGATCGATTTGACGTTGAGCGATCTATAAATAATGTGAAAACTTGGGAGAAAATCGGAGAGGTTAAGGGGGCTGGCTATTCCGATGGAACTATCGAATATGATTTCCGAGATTCAAAACTACCGTTAGCTGGTGGAAATATTTTCTATCGATTGAAACAAATTGACTTTGATGGAGAATCAACTTATAGCGATACTAAGTCTATTAAAGTAGAAGCACTACCCGGCACTACCAGTTGGAGAGTCTTCCCTAATCCAACTACAGGGGATCCGATCAATTTGGAAATGCTGGATACTGGAGCTTATAATGATGAAAAAATCACTGTCAGAGTAATTTCTTCTACTGGAGTTTTTGAAATTATAGAAGGTGATTCTACTATTGAACTTAGCATTCAACTTTCAGGCATTCTGAGAGACAAGGCTGCTGGTGTTTATACTATTGAAATAGCTTGGGGAGACAGGAAGGAATACCATAAGGTGGTTTTGAAGAGGTAGTTGGTAGTATTTTAATTATAAAAGCAATTCTCCAGTAGTCAATTTTTGAATCAAAGCACCTCGATTTCGCTCAGTACCCGATTAGTTTGTTTTAGAGAGAGGGAGTCCGGCTTGGCCGAATTTTATCCCTCATGTCAGTTAATTTAATTTCCGGTAACCGAACCAAGTCGAGGCCATATTTACCATTGTTAATTAACGGATTAACAATTTTTTATTTGACGAATTTTCTGACAAAAGGTTTTTATCCTAAAGGTTTACTTTAGGAAAGGCTAAAATTCATTTGCCTGAATTTCGTGCTTGGTTATTAATTATCAGGCTCCCTAGGAGTTTTTATAAAAAATAAGTACCAGCTTGTCCGCAGGTACGTACTTTGAATCCGGCTTATGCATTAGAATTAGTGATGTAGTCCTTACTCCTCATTATCCTCTCTTCGTTTTGGAATCTTCGGCTGACCTAATCCAACACTTCCTTTAAGACCACTGAAGGTAGCCTTCCACCAACCCCCCAAGATGAATTTGGATTTATCTCGCTCATAATAGACTCTTGAAATTACACGATTATTGAAAAGCTTCCTTGGGTTATTTCTTTTCGTAATAGTATTTGCCAAAAAGGTCAAAATTCCCAATTTCCCTGTACCTGGAAGCATACTCACAGAATCCAAAAATTGAATTTTCAAATCCTCATATCTGAAATTCATCTTGCCCCAAGCCTCATCTTCGTTGATTTTGAAATCCCATTTCCCATCAGTTACCCTTCCATCCACAATTTCGACAAATGCTCCGTTGGTAAGCATAGGATTTGCCAAGGTAAGATCAAATTCTCCCATAGTAATTTCCATTTCCATCGGGTATGGTGGCTCAAAGAAATATTCTGACCTGAGATTTACCTCGCCTTGCCCCATAATTTTTGTATCTGCATGTAGGATTGATTTCTTTAAAGGATAATCGGATCCTGTCTGAGTAAGAACAAAAGGAGAAATATTCATGTTTAAATCCTCAAATCGGATAAATCCTGGAGCCATTCCTCGCCTTGCAAATTCCTGATAAACGACCTCTCCATCTCTAAGAATTAAAGAGTCCAATTCCATATCAAATGGAGCGTTTCGCATCATTTCTTGAGGCATAGGCTTGATCACACCTTCCTTTACCGGAAGTCTTTTATCTCGAAATACATCCAGATCCACTCCATCCAACTCCAATTTCTTCGCCTTAATCTTTTTTGATTTGAAATAAGTATCGAAATCAATATCAAGGAATGAGACTTTTTTTACAGTTGCCTCTATTGCATCAGTTTGAAATCCTTTAGTTCGCATAAACTCATACCGGCCAATCGCTGGCCCAAAAAATATATTTTCCAGCGTAAGATCATTTTCAAAGAATTTGATTTTACCAATTATCATTTTGTTCAAGCTATCCTTGGTCATCAAACGGTAATTGGTCAGGGATAGACTTAAATCCTTCTCTAGCAGAAATTGTGGTCTCAGGTCCATACTCTGACCCATAAGGTTGAGATTCAAATCATTGATTTCAAAATCTAAATTAGAAAATGCCAACCTAGGTATTGGCCCAGTCTCTTTGTTGTGAAGTGTGACATTTCCACGCTGGATTAGAAGATCTTGGAGAATTATGGAGGAAACAAAAGCGTTTTCTTTTTGGAGATTCTGGATAGAATTACCTGTCTCCTTTTCCTCGGAATCCAGATACACGTTTATCACAGGTTCAGTCAACCTCACCCTTGATAAATCAAAAATACCGGTAGATTCAATGGTTGAAATGTTGTTATGTTTCACTCCCAACTGCTTGATTTTAGCGGAAAAAACAGGGACTCCTTGCTTTCCATTCGTATTGATTGGGGAGATTTCAAAATCAGAAAACACGGTTTCTTCCTCTTTATTATTCACTTCTAAGGAAGTGAATTTAAGGTTGTGAATACTATCAGGAAGTGCGAAAGAAAAGTTTTCGAGTTTTAAATCGATCTCCTCAAAAAGTCTCGAAAAATTCTCTTTGGAAGAGGTAGTTGAATCTAATCGAAGTCCACTTACTTCTAGATCAAAGTTTGTTTGGATCGATTGGACATCACTTTTTCCAGTTAAATAATTAATAGTCAGTTTTGAATCGAGGGCATCTATTTTCGCGATTCTGATCTCATCAATAGCCTGGGGTAAGGCCTTATTTGAAATACTCTTCTTTTTAGAAGTCTTTGCCCCAACTTCAAAATCCCTGTTAATTCCGAGCTCGATTTCGCTACCATTAACCGCCAGCCGATCCAAAATCAAGGTATTATCGAACAGAAATGATTGTAAATCTACCCCTCTGAAAGCGACCTGAGGTAGCTTCACCTCAAATGCGATTTTACTATCGATTTCCTTAGAAGGAAATAACCTTAGATTATCAATGAAAATAGTTTGGGACTTTGAATTATAATTCAGTTTATCAGTATCTACTTCATAATTCCCCCCAGCGACATTAAAAGAGTACTTCGCTAGACTTAGGTCTATTTCCTCAGAAAAGAAAGTTCTACCTTCTTCAACCGGGACTCCCCTTTCAATCAAAAACCCCTTTAGTTTTAAAGAGAGACTATCTTCAGACAATGAAATATCTTTTGATCCGGAAAAATTTTCATACTTGATTTGTCCATCACTGAAACTGACCGAATCTATCTGTATGTAAGAAAAATAAGAAGTCAGAAGTGTTTCAAATTCGTCGGCAGAATTCAGCTGTTCGGAAGTATTTGAACTGACCATTTTTTTTCGAAATCTTTTCAGTTCTGCTTTTGGGGAAGGAATCAATATCTCTCCCACGATTAGTTTTTCATCCCAAAATGCTGCCTGAAGATCTATCCCTTCAATTCTAAATTCCGGAATTTCCACATTAATCGCTACGGTTTTATTATAGGCATCCAAAGCATTCTGGACCGCATCCGGATTTTCGGGTTTCAATGAGAAGTCCTTGATTACCACCCGAGAATTTTTTGAATCTATAAAAATCTGTCCTGCCAGAAATTCATGCAAGTTATCTCTAAGCTTGAGGCGGTATTTATCCATACTGAGGACCATCTCCTCAGCCAGAAAAATATCCTGAATAGAAGTGGTCAGATTTGGTCTGATAAGCACTTTTTCCAAGAGTAAACTGAATCGCTCAAAGCCAATATCGTTGCTACGAACTCCTGCCTCATCGGTAAATTGGACCTCACCATTATTTAATTGAAGTTTTGCTATAGAAACTTCATCCATATAACCCTTCAGAAGTTCTGATGCTTTGCCATCCTTAAATGGTCTCTTTTCTTTCTGATTCAGTTCTTTAAATTCAACTTTTGGGGAATCAATGATCAGTTCATCCATTTCCAATTTGCCTTGATTGTAAAATTGCTTAAGGTTGGCATTGTTAAGCGCAAGTTTTGGAAGAGAGATTTGAATTATATTATCCGGATCTAAAGCCTCAAGAGACTCCACTCGAGGTTCAACTCGAACATTTTCAATGATTAATTCATCCTTAAAGGAAGATAAGGTGACACTTTCACCATAGATCACATGGATATCGTCAGAAAGATATAGACTTGCATCCTTGATCCTCATAGAAGCATCCTGACCATAAAAAAATTGATTTTTTTGCCTTTCTAAATCATTACCTAAATAAAACTTGATCATATTGAAATCAAGATCCTTGATCTCAATCCGATTCTTAAGTGAATCTTGAAAGTCTGAGGTTAAGAAACTTCCTCGGACTACAGAAAGCTCCTTGATCTCAATTGATTCCAAAATGCCTTCAATCAAATCATTCAAATTCCCGGAAGAAGTGCTATCCCTATCAGAAACAAGCCGACGTTCGACCTTGAAATTTGGATTAGCCAATACAATTTCGTCTATCAAAACCATTGAAGTCATAAAAGCGGTATTCAAATCCACGTTCCCTACCCTAAGGTCTTTCAGTGAAACATCGTAATAGGCTTTACTTTCCTTTGTTCGATCCGGTGAAAGTTGAAGTCCCTTTAGATCAATCTGATTATCTAAGGAACTGACTTTAACGCTGTTAGCCGAAACCGTATGCACTCCATCAGGAAGAGGGAAAGTGACATTTTCGAGATCAAATTCAAATCCTTTGGCATTGAAAGGTGTCTTCCAATCTTGCTGAGTGGCCCAGTTCACATCCTTAACGATCAATTTTGTATTCTCTGCCTTGAGAGAATTATCACTTAGAAAGTTCAAAAAGAAAAGATCTGCATGGACAATTTCAATCTCGTAAATATATACTCCTGCAAAACTTAATCGATCGATACTCTTTTTGATTTCAGCTTCTAAAGCTTTTACCCGTGATTCCTTTTGGGGCACAATTTCGGATTGATCATCAAAATTCTCCCGACCGGGCAAATCCAGACTAAGATTTGGATTATCAAGCTCAATCCTTCCGATGGAAAACACCCCTGATGAAAAACTATACCATAGCCCCTTAATCGCAAGTTGGTCCAAATAGAGATCAAAAAGTGCCTGATCTTGATTTTCCATTCTGGAATTCACGGGTTTTAGGATAATCCCATCCAAAAACAATCCTCTTCGAATGAGTGAAAAATTTACCCGGTTAAAATCAACCTCGTAAACACCTTTTGTGGATTCATTGATTTTTTGCCTTGTCCAATTGGAAAGTAAAAGGTTAGATCCAAAGTAAACCAAAAACTCAAGAAACAATATGACCAAGAAAATAATCATTAAGATTCTAACAATCTTCTTTCGAATCGGGTGTTTGAAATTCTTAATTCTATCCTTACTTTCCATCAAAGGCAATTTTTCAACTAAAATAGGGAATAAGCTTAATACTAAATGAAAAAAGCAGCACATAGGTGCTGCTTTTTAGCTGTAGGAGAAGGATTCGAACCTCCACGAAGTAGTTAGGCAATAGTTCGGTTGAATTATGCTTTATGCTAAAATCTTCACCCCCGAGACAGGAGGGCTTGTCTGCCAGTTTCAACATCCTACATTAGAGTAGTTGGCATTATGCCTTTTGCATAATTGAAGTTTAGAATCGATTTATTATTTCTCGCAATCGATTTAAATTTCATTAGGCCAAAATTAGAAATACCATTCGTTTAATAAAATTTTGGCAATAAATATTTTATTTTTTTACAGTTTAAATTTCAAAAACCCTTTTTTATTACATTATTTTTATTTTTGACTCAAATTTTTAGAATTAATTATGGATTCCCTAATTACATTTTATCAAAATCTTCTATTGCGATCTAGCTGTTTAATGAAATAACTTACAAGAACGAAAAGGGCATAAAAAAACCATGAAACAAAATTTCATGGTCTTAGTCAATTAACAATAAACCCAAAATAACCTGCTGTAGGAGAAGGATTCGAACCTCCACGAAGTAGTTAGGCAAATTTACGAGCTCGGTAAACGCTTTATCCCAGTAACCTCACCCCCGAGACAGGAGGGCTTGTCTGCCAGTTTCAACACCCTACAGTGTAGTGTAATTTCAATGTATTTTGGAATGCCAACCTTTTGTTGTGCCTTATTGATACATCAAATATAGAGGGAGCGTGTCTTTATTAAAAATATTTCAATAAAAATTCTGAAAATTTACAGTATTTTTAATGAAATCGATTGAAAAATAACGATTCAGTAATATTCTCTCTTTTATTACAGCTGAGATTAACAGATTTTCAATAAGACTTTTAATTTTTATCGAATCAATCGAAAATAGTGCGATTAAATATCATTAATTCAATACAAATGACTTTTTGTTACCAATTTCATAAGAAAAATAACTATTCATAAATCACATAGGATCTCCATTTATCTAGCACGTCCCCAAAATCTGGTGGAAGTGGCGCTTCGAAATAAAGCTTTTCTTTAGTAATAGGATGGATAAAGCCCAATGATTTAGCGTGAAGTGCTTGCCTTGGAATTAAGTCAAAACAGTTTTGAATAAAAGTTTTATACTTCGCATACTGTGTCCCTTTTCGGATTTTATCTCCGCCATACATGGCATCATTGAAAAGTGGGTGTCCTATGAACTTCATGTGCGCCCTAATCTGATGCGTTCTTCCTGTCTCCAAATTACATTGAACTAGCGTGACATACCTTAACCGCTCAATTACTTTCCAATGAGTCACAGCATGCTTCCCCCGACTTCCATCTACAAATACATCCATCACTTTACGATCCTTGGCGCTTCTGCCCACATTTCCGGTTATGGTTCCCGATTCACCTTCCGGCTCACCCCAAACAAGAGCTAAATAAGTTCGGTCAATGGTATGATGAAAAAATTGTGCAGCCAAATGAGTCATAGCTTCCTCCGATTTGGCTATTACAAGCAAACCAGAGGTATCCTTGTCAATTCGATGGACTAGACCGGGTCTTCCCACATTGCCTTTCATTTCAGGCAAATTTTGAAAGTGGTAAACCAGCCCATTCACAAGTGTTCCGGTCCAATTACCCTGAGCAGGGTGAACGACCATCCCGGCGGGCTTATTTACTACCATCAGATACTGATCTTCGAAAATGATATCTAGTTCTATATCCTCAGCTAGGACTTCAGTTTCCCGTCTAGGTTTTTCAAATAAAACCCGGATATCATCCCCTGGTTTGATCTTATAACTCCCTTTAGTGTTTTTCCCATTTACCTGGATAGAACCTGCATCAATTGCCAACTGCACCCGATTTCTGGTCGCCAAAGCAACCTTCTCAGTCAAAAATTTATCAATCCGGATTGGCGATTGGCCCTTGTCCACAAGAAAACGGTAGTGCTCATATAATTCTAATTCGTCCTCTTCGATTTCGTCGTCGGGTAGCATGCTCATGCTGCAAAAATAAGATTATTAACTTTAAGAAACTTTTCCATTTAGGGCTTTCATGCTACAATCTCTTCCAGTCATTAATCAACCGCTAGATCATCCACTTCTGGATGAAAAAGGAATTGAATTGGCGATCAAGCGCCTAGACTTGGTTCATCCTGAACTTTCGGGAAATAAATTCTTTAAACTAAAATACAATCTGGAAAAAGCGGCTCTCGATGGATTTGAAAAAGTTTTGACCTTTGGAGGAGCTTTTTCAAATCATATTTATGCCTCAGCAGCAGGTGCAAAAGCTCAAAATTTATCGGCAATTGGAATAATTAGAGGCGAACGGATTGATCCTCTGAATGCTACACTTTCCTATGCGGAATCTCTTGGTATGGATCTTCATTTTGTAGATCGGGCCATTTATAGACTGAAAAAAGAGCCTTCTTTCATCAAAAGCCTTTCTGAAAAATTCGGGGCATTTTACCTTATTCCAGAAGGAGGAACCAACGGACTCGCCATTAAAGGGACAGCTGAAATTCTTCAACCCGATGATAAAAAATACTCTCACATTGCTACTTCTATTGGAACTGGAGGAACATTTGCCGGTATCTATACTTCATTAGTATCATCTCAAAAGCTGCTTGGATTTTCGGCTTTAAAAGGGGACTTCATTCGAAAGGAAATTGATGATTTACTAAAAGACTTTGAGCTCAGTGGATTGGGATCTTTCGAAATTTTTTCTCAATTCCATTTTGGAGGATACGCGAAATACGACCAACAGCTAATCGAATTTATTTGGTGGTTTTACGAATCCTTTGGAATTATTCTAGATCCAATCTATACGGGGAAGATGCTTTCTGGAATATGGCAACTGATCGATCAGGATTATTTTCCAAAGGGATCAAAAATTCTTGTGATTCACAGTGGAGGACTTCAGGGAAATATCGGATTTACGGAACGTACTGGAATCAAACTCCCGTCTCTTTCAGCGTAAAAAAGTCATCCGCCTCTTGAGGGTGAATCTGAAGTACATTTGCTAAAACAAGTCGCACAAGAGTTTTTGAAGCAATGAATTTTGGAAGCTTTGCAAGCTTTGCATATTCTTTTAAGGTAATCTTTCCAGTATTTTCCAGAGCTTTCATAAGCAACTCTTCTTTCCAGCTGTATGTAAAAACGGTATCTCTTTGATTTTTCCCTCTACGCAGCACCTCCCAAACTTCTCGGCTTGCCTGAATACTTCGATCC
Source organism: Algoriphagus sp. (assembly GCF_029254265.1). Lineage (GTDB taxonomy): Bacteria > Bacteroidota > Bacteroidia > Cytophagales > Cyclobacteriaceae > Algoriphagus. The sequence goes on from NZ_JAQWXX010000082.1 coordinate 127,511, forward strand.
GCAACACGAATAAAGGCTTGCTTTCGTTCTTTTTCTTTCAAATAGTGCGGCCTTTCACTACTTATAGGGATTTTAAACACTGCCACTCCCTTTTTCTCAGACAATTTAATGGAAGATACCTCGTATTCTAAAGCCGGAAAAATCAATTCCTGAATTGCTTTTTCCATTACAAAAATCTCCTCTTCGATAAATCGCTGACCACTTACCGTGCCGTCATCATCTACTCCAATCAACAAATTTCCACCTGAAGTATTGGCTAAAGCAATCACTTCCCGAACAATTTTTTCCGGATGCGCTGCTTTTTTCTTGAATTCAATCTTCAATCCCTCTCCTTTCGAAGCGAGTATCCTAATTTCCTGTAAGGTCATGGTCTAGTGGTTTATGAACAGGAAAGCCTTTTACTTGTTTACTCCTTGATTCAATTGTTCCAATCGGGATTTTTGAGCTTGCCACTCATCTCGTAGTCTCGCAGCTTCCATGAAATTGAGCTCTTTCGCAGCTTTCTCCATTTGCTTCTGAGTCTGTTGGATCAATTTTTCCAACTTATCCTTGCTCAAATACTGCACTACCGGATCTGCAGCCATATTTGCCTCACCAGGCATCGGCTCTGCATAAAATTTCGCATTTTTCTTAGAATCTGCCACTTTCGTCTGACCCATAATTTTATCACGGGATTTCAAAATTGTGGTAGGTGTGATTCCATGCTCGGTGTTGTACTCGATCTGAAGTGCTCTTCTTCGCTTTGTTTCATCGATAGCCAATTGCATCGATGCAGTAATCTTATCAGCATACATGATCACTCGCCCTTCAGAATTTCGGGCGGCTCTACCGATCGTCTGTACCAAGCTTCGCTCATTCCGAAGAAAACCTTCCTTATCTGCATCCAAAATCGCCACTAAAGAAACCTCAGGGAGATCCAATCCTTCACGCAATAAATTGACTCCGACTAATACATCAAATACCCCCAGTCTCAATTCACGAAGGATTTCTACTCGATCCAGCGTCTTGACTTCAGAGTGAATGTAGCGGGATTTCACGCCAGCGCGTTCCAAGAATTTTTGCAATTCCTCTGCCATCCGCTTGGTAAGCGTAGTCACCAGCACACGAGCATCTGTTTTGATGGTTTGATCGATTTCTTCTAACAAATCATCAATTTGATTTTGACTTGCACGCACCTCAATAGTTGGATCCAAAAGTCCTGTAGGGCGGATAATCTGTTCTACCACTTCTCCTTCAGTAAGCGCCAACTCATAATCGGCTGGCGTCGCTGATACGTAAACGACCTGATTAGCCAAAGTCTCAAACTCATCAAATTTCAATGGTCGATTGTCCAAAGCTGACGGAAGTCTGAATCCAAAGTCCACAAGGTTCACTTTTCGAGAACGGTCTCCTCCCCACATCGCCCGTACCTGAGGTATAGTCACATGACTTTCGTCTATGACCAATAAAAAATCATCTGGAAAATAATCCATCAGACAGAAAGGGCGCATCCCTGGTTCACGCCGATCAAAATACCTCGAGTAATTTTCTACCCCTGAGCAATAGCCCAGTTCCCGGATCATCTCCAAGTCAAACTCGGTCCGCTCCTGAAGTCGCTTGGCCTCCAAAAATTTCCCCTCCTTTTCGAAGAAATTCACCTGGGCTACCATATCATCCTGAATCTCTTTGATCGCGGTATTAATGGTGTCCCTCCCAGTTACGAAAAGGTTGGCAGGAAAAATAGAAATAATTTTTTCATCATTTAATTTTTTCCCTGTCGCTGGATCAAACCGCTGAATTGCTTCAATCTCATCCCCCCAAAAGAAAATCCGATATCCCCAATCCGCATAGGCCACGAAAATATCCACCGTATCCCCCTTTACCCGAAAAGTCCCATGCGTCAATTCTTGCTGAGTACGACTGTAGAGGATATCTACCAGTTTGAAAAGCAATTGATTTCTGGGAATTCGGTCGCCTTCCTGTAAACGGATCACATTCTTGGCAAACTCCTCCGGATTACCAATACCATAGATACAGGAAACTGAAGCAACCACAATCACATCTCTGCGACCAGTAAGTAAGGCTGAAGAAGCACTGAGGCGAAGCTTTTCAATCTCTTCATTGATAGAAAGGTCTTTTTCTATATAAGTACCCGAACTTGGGATAAAGGCCTCTGGCTGGTAGTAATCGTAATAGGAAATGAAATATTCGACTGCATTCTCCGGGAAAAATTGCTTGAACTCCCCGTAAAGCTGTGCAGCAAGAGTTTTATTATGACTTAGAATGAGGGTTGGCTTCTGAACTTGCTGGATCACATTTGCGATGGTGAAAGTCTTCCCAGAACCGGTAACTCCCAGCAAAACCTGAGCTTGCTCCCCATCATTAACTCCCTCGACCAATTTCTGGATCGCTTTGGGTTGATCGCCTGTAGGCTTATAATCTGATGTAAGTTTAAATTCCATGGGATAGCTTGAAGATACCCAACACCATTCCCCTATGCAAAAGTTTGCTTTCGGGTAAGATTTACGAAGTAGTCAATCGATACTTGCCGATATTATAATAGAGGTAATTGGTTCGTAAAATCAGAATCAATAGGATCGGCATCAGGCTCGGATGGAAAGATTGCCAGACCAAAATCCAAAATACCACTGCTGCATCTGCCATGATCAGTGCAAAAAGAAGGTACTTTCTTACCCATGGTGCAAGGGTCTTTGACCAAAGTCCTTTGATTAAAACCAAATGACCAGGAAATGCCCATAGAATATTCCAGTTCCACTTAGTAGCGCTATGCTCTGTAGCAAACCAAAGTAATGTGACTACAATTCCCAAAAATCCCAAAAGGCCAAAAAAGGCCAAATCGAAGCCAATAAATAGTTTTTTCTTCTTAAAGCCTATGAAAGTAATCGCTGTGAAGATGATAGCTACTAGCCAAAAAACCCAATAAGGATTAAAAGCACCCATTGATTTTTCTTTTTTCGGAAATTCCATGATGACCAAAGTCTCCTTCACTAAAGGTCTGATAGGACCATCTCCCTGAATTTCTGCTCGTGCAAAAGATTCAAACATGTAGTCAGGAAGAAACTGCTCTTCAAGCGGCTTCGCATCTACATCAATCACGGCGCCAAGAGCCAAATCAATTCCCAAATCAGCCCAAGGCAAGGTATAGACATACTCATCGATCAGGTTTCGAAATGTCTTTTCATCGGATTCTTTCACCTCATCCCTCCAGACTAGCTTGTCTCCCAAGACCAAGTCCAAGGCATCCCGTATCCGTGTGGCACAGTTGTCATAGAAAAAGTCATAGCGGTAGTAGCGACGATCCGGCTGGTAATTCGTCTGAAGAAACTCGAGCATATATTCGGTCTGCTCTACGTTCAGATCCAGGATTTGCTCCTTAATGCCTCTTCCCTGTCTATCATATTCGGAGACAAAAGATGCAAAGGTGCTGACCGAAAGCATGTAATCGAGCTTGCCTGAAGCAAACTTGCCGTAGAAGTTAGGAGTGTCAAAATCAAAAGTGCCATAGTTGAAGACATAGTCCGTGCGATTCAGCTTATCCAAGACCCGTATGGCCGAGTGACCAAAGGCAGAATAGAGCTCATCCCCCGGATCTGCGGTCAATAAACTGATTTGATAGGCCTGACCCATCACTTGCCCTAAGGAGCTGAAGGTCAGTATAAAAAAAATAATTAAGCTTTTAATTTGTTTATTCATTTTTTTACTAACTTAAAACTCTTTTTAAACTACTTTTAGATGAAAACAAGGGTCAAAACGTTGTCCCAATTTTTAATTTTTCGATGCCGAATATACAGTATATTCTTGGCAGTTATAGAGATTTGCCTTTTCAGAATAAGCGTCTCCGCCCAAGAAATCAATGCTTATAAAACAATTAGCTCAGGTATCTATTCGAATCCAACCATTTGGCAAGTATTTGATGGATTCGCTTGGGTACCCGCTCTCACTAAACCGTCAAATGCCAATGACATTTACATTGATCAAACACACCTGGTAACTCTCACCGCCAATGAGCAAGCAAAAAGCGTTTTCATAAATGCAGAAGCAGGTGCCAATCAAAAATTAAACCTTGCTGGATTTGCTTTGGAGATTTATGGATCACTAAATTCTTTTTCTGGTGCTGCTCCAGGTTTACCCTCGGGAACTTGGAACAGCCAGAATTGGATAGGGAATTCCATTGGAAGCAGATTGATTTTTAAAGGGAACTCAAGAACGATTATTAGAAAGAATCATTGGAGTGGATTCACTATTAACAGTAGATACAGTGTGATATTTGATCCTGATGAAGGTCAAGAATTAGTAATAGAGGAACCATTCAAGGCAGTTCAATTTATTGTAAGGTCGGGAACAGTAATTCAAAAATTAGACACCTCAGTTATTCCTGCAATATGCGCATCCCTTTCATTTAATAATGAAACAACAATTTATGGAGTTGGTCCTTTTGGAACACTTACCGTCGAAAGCGGAGGGACTTTCGTCTCACAATGTAATTTGGGAATCCTGTTTAGATCTGCTACAGTCAGTGCCGGC
>NZ_JAQWXX010000068.1 GCF_029254265.1 Algoriphagus sp.
TGGTCAAAACCGTTTATTTTGACCTAATTTAGTACCCGTTAAGATCGCAAGAAAGCGATTGTCACTGGCTGTCACTTCTAACTTATTTGGCTACTGGCATCTTTGCGGATATACATATACTTTATTTAGTGATTAACCAGTCACTCGATTAGCGTATTGTTTTTTTCCCACTTTTTACAGGCATACTATGACCAAGAAAAGATCAATTTTAACTCAAAGACCTTCAATCAAACCGTCAGATCGAATTCTTTCTATTTCTGTTTTGGCAAATGGATCCTTGGTTTCCAAAAAAGTCCAACTATTAAAGTTGACAATTAATCAGGCCTTAAATCAAATTTCTACTGCCTCTATAGAATTGGCAGATCCTGATTTCCAGTGGTGCGATTCTTTGGATTTTTTGCCTGGCGTTAAGCTAAAAATCAACGCAGGATATACGAGAGAGGAAAAAGAAATATTTTACGGGATTATACTTTCTCAAACTGCGAAACAAACTGAAAGCGGAAATTCACTGATCCTTGAGCTTCAAGATCCTGCTTTCGTATTGAATAGCACCGAAAAGGCCTCAATTTTTAATAATATGAGTGACTCTGAGATAGTCTCAGAAGTGATTAGTCATTATCCTGACTTGACAGTTGAGATTGAAAACTTAGCATCCATTCCACATAGTCTGATTCAGCCTAATTGCTCTGATTGGAATTTCATCCTCGAAATAGCAAAAAACAATGGCTGTTTTGTGATTTTGAAGTCAGGAGAACTCACTCTAAAACAATTGACACTTATCGGAAATCCAGTCCATAAATTAACTAAAAGCAAAACTGAGGCTTACAATCTGCAAATAGATGCCGGCTCACTTCCCAAAAGTGTAATGGGGAAGGTTTGGAATTACCAAAATCAAAGTGTCGAGGAAGTGGATTTTCAATTGAATGATGCTTTGCTGAAAGAACTTGCAGAAAGTATAGCTCTTCCAAATTTTGAACTCTTGGAAAATCAATATGACTCACTCCAGGAAATGTCAACTGCTCTACAAAATATGCTTGCTGAGTCTATATTATCTGTCGCAAAAGGAAATATAAAAATTGCCGGAACAGCCGATATTGCTGCCGGAGATCTTGTTGAGCTGATAAACTTCGGTACGCGTCTGAGTGGAAATGCTCTGGTTTCAGGAGTTTCTCATATTATTTCCGATGGGCAATGGATCACAAAATTAGAGATTGGCATTCCTAATCAATCAGAGAAGGAATTAAATCAGAGAATATTTTCTGGCCTTCAAATTGGAATTGTATGGGCATTGGAAGGAGATCCATTGCAACAAAACAGAATAAAAATCAAATTACCACTTATGGATTCTGAGGGTGAAGGAGTATGGTCTAGAGTGTGCCATCCAGATGCAGGGGACCTAAGAGGTTTGCATTTCCTGCCAGAAATTGGCGATGAAGTAGTTGTCTCTTTCCTAGATGGAGGTTATAAAAATCCAGTAATTCTTGGAGCCCTTCACAGTAGTCAAAATCCAGCTCCCTTCCCAGAGTCAGACGATAATAATCTAAAAGGGATTCTGACGAAAAATAAGCTGAAGCTTATTTTTGATGATGATGAAAAATCTATTCTTATCGAAACTTATGGAGGTTCTAAAATAAAGCTCTCGGATGAAAATCAAATTCAGATCGAGGATTCTCTGGGGAATAAAATAGCCTTAAATCAAGATGGAATTTCTTTGGAAAGTGTCAAAGATCTCCATCTAAAGGCCGCTGGAGACTTAAAGCTATCTGGAATAAATATCGAAGCAGATAGTGCCGCAAATCTTGAGCTAAAAGCCAGCGCCGGAGCTGAACTTAGCTCAAGTGGTTCGACAGTTGTCAAAGGTTCAATCGTACAAATCAATTAAAAATGCCTCCAGTCGCACGATTATCAGATAAAACTTCCCATGGTGGTATCATAGCCGGACCTGCAAATCCGACTGTATTGATTGAGGGTATGCCCGCAGCAAGTGTTGGGGATCTTCACCTATGCGAGCAAGCAGATACATCAAGTCATCCCAAAGAAAGTAATTTTAACATCGGGAGCAATTCTGTATTTATTGGAGGGAAACCAGCTTTGAGAGTGGGTGATCCAGCAGGCTGCGGAGCGGAAATATACTCGGGAGCCTTTACTGTTTTAATCGGATGAATAGGTTAAAAAAATAGCCCAAAGAAGTGAAATTCTTTGGGCTTTAGATTTAAAGGTTCAGTAAGAACAGGCGATTTTATTTACTCGATTCTGATGTCTTCCACCTTCGAAGTCGGTAGTAAGAAAAATCTCAGCAAGCTTTTCTGCCAATTCATAGGAAATAAAGCGAGCGGGAAGTGCCAATACATTTGCATTGTTGTGTTGCCTTGCCAAAGCTGCCAATTCCTCATTCCAGCAAAGTGCTGCACGGATACCCTGATGTTTATTCGCAGTAATTGCTACACCGTTTCCACTTCCGCAGATCACGATTCCCAGATCAAATTCACCTTTTTCGATGGCATTACTCAGTGGGTGAACGTAGTCTGGATAATCTACTGAGGCTTCTGAAAATGGACCAAAATCCTTAACAACATATCCTTGAGATTCCAGCTTTTTCACAATTCTGGCTTTGTACTCAAACCCAGCATGGTCGCCCCCAATGGCTATTTTCAATGACATAATTTCAAATCTGTTTAAAGTTATAGGGCATCGTCTACATCATCCTCTGCTTCCTTGATGGCTCGTTTCTTTTCTAGGCGCTTCGCGATTTGGATTCCTGCTTCATAAAGAACCAAAATTGGCATCGCAATCAAAATCTGACTAATTACATCCGGAGGAGTAATTACAGCAGCAAGTATCAAAATGACTACTATAGCATGTCTTCTGTAAGACCTCAACATCCCGGAGGTCACTATGCCTGACATCGCCAAGAAATACACCACCACTGGCAACTGAAACATAATCGCAGATGCCATTACCAGCATAGTCAGCGTACTGACGTAAGATGTGATATCAAATTCATTCAGGATCGAGGGATCCAATTGATAGTTTGCCAAGAAATTGATTGACAGCGGAGCAAGGATAAAATACCCAAATGAGGCACCCAAAAAGAAGAGCAAACTCACAAAGAAAACCGCTCCACGAGCTGCATTCCGCTCTTTATCATATAATCCAGGACTGATAAATTTCCAAACTTCCCAAAAAACATAAGGGAAAGCGACAATGAAACCAACCATTAAACTGGAGGTCATGTGCATCGAAAACTGACCAGTCATTTGCCTACTTTGAATCGTAAACGGCAACTCATCGATGCAGAGTGCCGGAACACCCACATAATCGCTAAGTTGGCAAAGCCATCTGTAGGTAAAGAAATCAATCTTGGATGGTCCCAAGATAATGATCCCAAATACGATGCTTTTAGCAAGGAATGCTATTACGGTGAAAATAAGTATGGCAGAAACGGAGCGAAGCAAATGCCATCGCAAAGCTTCTAAATGGTCCAGAAAGGACATTCCTCCTTCTTCCTCTTCTTCTTGATATTGGTCTAGCGCCACGTTGGAATTATGCTACTTAATAAAGTGGAAATTGAATCATCCAGGAGTTTACCTCACTTTTGATTTTTGCCAGTTCGGCATCGTTATCATGATTAATCAGTGCACGATCGATCATATCAACGATTTTTTTCATGTCATCTTCTTTGAGTCCCCGGGTGGTTACCGCTGGGGTACCAACTCTCATTCCTGAAGTTACAAAAGGAGACTTGGTATCAAATGGAACCATGTTTTTATTGATGGTAATGTCCACTTTTCCGAGCGTTTCCTCTGCAATTTTTCCAGTAAGGTCCTTATTTCGAAGATCGATTAGCATCAAATGATTGTCTGTTCCTCCAGAGATGAGTTTGTATCCCCTACTTACGAACTCATCTGCCATTACGGATGCATTCTTTTTCACTTGAAGGATATAATGCATGTATTCATCAGAAAGACATTCTTCAAATGCAATCGCTTTAGCAGCAATAATATGCTCCAAAGGACCGCCTTGAGTTCCAGGGAAAACTCCTCCATCAAGTAGTGCAGACATTTTTCTCAGTTCACCCTTAGGGTTGGTGATTCCAAAAGGATTATCAAAGTCCTCACGCATCATTATTAGACCTCCTCTAGGACCCCGAAGAGTTTTGTGAGTAGTTGTGGTTACAATGTGGCAATACTCCAGAGGGTCATTCAAAAGACCTTTAGCGATCAATCCGGATGGATGTGAGATATCGGCTAATAAAATCGCTCCTACTTGATCTGCAATATCTCTTAATCGCTCGTAATCCCAATCTCTGCTATAAGCTGATGCCCCACAAATCAAAAGTTTGGGATTGACTTCAAGTGCTTTTGCTTCAACTTTATCATAATCGATCACTCCGGTCTCTTCCTCAACTCCGTAGAAATGTGGATCATAAAGCTTACCGGAGAAATTCACTGGCGAACCATGGGTCAAGTGACCTCCATGCGACAAATCAAAACCTAAAATAGAATCTCCGGGCTTAAGGCATGCAAGAAAAACGGCAGCATTAGCCTGCGCTCCAGAATGAGGCTGTACATTGGCCCAAGTCGCACCGAAAAGTTTCTTGGCCCGATCTATCGCCAGTTGCTCTATTTCATCTACAATTTCGCATCCTCCATAATATCGCTTGCCGGGAAGACCCTCTGCATATTTATTTGTCAGGACGCTCCCTGCGGCCTCCATTACTTGTTTACTGGTAAAATTTTCTGAGGCAATTAGCTCTATTCCTCTTTTTTGTCTGTCTTCTTCTTTGTCAATAAGGTCAAAAACAAGTGAATCTCTTTTCATAATCAGGCGTTTGAAAGCAATTTCGGAAAGGTTTTTCGATAAAGTAGTCGAAATCAAATAGGCCCAAAAATAGCCCGAAACTCCCGATTATCCAATCCTTAAAACAGATACCAAATAGGAATGAAAAGGAATTCTTATTTTTGAAAGATGATTGATTTCAAATTCCGTCCTGAAAGCTATTTCAAAGCAGACAATACTTCGGTTTTGTTGGTCAAGCTGAGCTATCCGGAAAGTAAGTGGGGAGAGCAATTGAGTATCTATGCACATTGGCTAGATCGGAAAATTCAGTTCGAGGCGGTGGATTTCTACGGAAATGAATACCTGATCTATCCGTCTTCTGTGGAAGAAGAGCTCACTTTGGAGGACTTGATCTTTTTATTAGAAGGGATTCAAGTAAATACTGATCAACTGGAAGGCGGGATGGAATTAATTTTAGATGGGATTCCGATAGCCGAAAGTAGTTTCTACCCAGAATTGGAAAAATATTTTGATGAAAAACGGAAAAGTTTTGGTTTAGATTAAAAATCCAAATACGCTTGCTTTTGCTTAGACACCTCATTGGAATTAAACCAGTATTCGTAGGTATCAAAATCCAAACAATCGGTTATTTCCATTCCGTGGAAAAGGATTTTTCTCAAACTATTTACAGGAAGCCATGATTTGATCACATTTGCCTGGTCTTGGGAAAGCTGGGAAAGTTGAACCCATTTTTTCCCATTAATAAAAATTGGAATAAGTTTCGTCATAAGGATTGATCTACCTCACAAAAGTAGACTGGTTATCAGGAACCTACAATTTTAATAAATTAATTTTATGTTAATAAAAGTTTCGGTTTATATCAACCCTTATGACTAGCGCAATCATAGCCGTAATTTTTCTTTTTTTTGGACTGTTTATTCAGAAGCAGGATCATTTTCCGCTAGAGAAAGTAAGCAAATGGGTAAATTTTTACCTTTTCAATCTTGTCTTGCCTGCTTTGGCATTACTTTATATCCCAAATATTAATCCGGGTTGGGATTTACTTCTTCCAATCTCCGCCGCTTGGTTTACTTTCTTCTTGTCTTGGCTGATTTTTGGCACATTAGGAAAATTTTTGAAATGGGATGCCGCCACCACAGGCTGTCTGGTAGTGGTATCTGGTCTTGCAAATACTTCCTTTCTCGGTTTTCCGGTAATTGAGGGTTTACTTGGAAATGAAGGTTTACCAATAGCTCTCTTAATCGATCAGGGGGGCTCATTTTTATTAGTCTCCTCTATGGCGATCCTGGTAGCATCACTGTTTTCTCATCAGGAAAGTGATCTACGAAAGATCCCTATGAAAATCCTGAGCTTTCCGCCTTTCCTATTCTTGCTAGTTACCCTTTCGATGAGCTTACTCGGATTGAAAACACCTGAATTTATTCTTCCACTGGCATCAATTATTGCTAAAACAATGGTTCCGGTTTCGATTTTTGCGATCGGAATGCGATTCTCTGTAGATTTTGAATCGCTCCGATCCAGTCATTTTTGGCTTGGAATGGGCTACCGATTGGTCCTTGCCCCCGCTTTGGTATGGCTGATTTACAGAAATTTCAATTCCATGGATGAAATTACCTTTAAAACGACTGTCTTGGAAAGCGGAATGGCTCCTATGATTACCGGTTCATTGGTTGCCATTCAATACGAACTTCGCCCAAAACTTGCTGCTTTGCTCTCTGGCTTGGGAATTCCAATTTCAATCGTAACAGTAATAATCTGGTACTTCTTTTTGAAGTAGGGTTAGTTCAAAATAGATTCTACTTTCTCCAAAAATTCGGCATGAATCAATCCATTAGTGGAAACGATCTGTCGCCCAAAAATAAAATCCCTCCCTTTTTTGAAATCAGTAACTGTCCCTCCTGCCTCCTCAACGATCAAAGCACCGGCTGCTACGTCATAGGAGTTGAGATTGTATTCAAAATAACCTTCTGATCTACCCGCAGCAACATAGCAAAGATCTACTGCCGCACTTCCTAGCCGACGAAGTCCATGAGTACATTGCATTAGTTCCTTTAAGGCATACATGTATTTATCAATCAACTCAAAATTATAGTATGGAAATCCAGTTGCTATAAGTGAATCTGATAAAGTTTTGGCGGAGCTGACCTGAATCTTGGTATCATTACAAAATGCGCCTCCACCTTTTCTAGCATAAAAACATTCATGACGATTGACCTCGTAAACCACTCCAAGAACCACTTCGCCTTTCTCCATCAAAGCAATACTAACTGCAAATACCGGAAGCCCATGGATAAAATTGGTAGTACCATCCAATGGATCTATAACCCAAGTTAATTCTGCCACCGTCTCTGCGGCAGTACCTTCTTCAGTAATAAATCCAGCCTCAGGAAGGATTTTACTCAATCTGGAAACAATAAGCTTTTCAGCCTCTTTATCAACATAAGAAACAAGATCATTCAAGCCTTTATGCTCTACTTTTTCAAGGGAAAAATGCTGACGCTCTTTTCGGATAAAAGCTCCCGCCTCTTTGGCAATATCTTGAACCTCTTCTAGTAGTTGGGATAATTTTGAAGAACTAATCATATGTGTTTTAGGCTTTGGGGTTTCTACCAGCTACAGTAAGTACTATTTCTCCTTTAAGCGGATTGGTTTGGTAATACTCAATCAATTCTGCTAGAGTTCCTCTTGCATTTTCTTCATGGAGTTTAGTCAATTCACGAGAAACGCAAGCTTGTCTTTCTGGACCGAAAGCCACGGAAAGCTGCTCTAGCGTTTTCATAAGTCGATGTGGAGATTCGTAAAAGACCATTGTCCGAACTTCCTCAACCAGATTGTCTATCCGTGTTTTTCGACCCTTTTTATGAGGTAAAAACCCTTCAAATACGAATCGATCATTTGGAAGCCCACTATTAATCAAAGCAGGAATCAATGCTGTAGGACCAGGAAGGCACTGTACATCTAATCCTGCAGCTAGCACCTCGCGAACGAGTAGAAAGCCCGGATCAGAAATCGCAGGTGTTCCAGCATCGCTGATCAAGGCAAAAACCTCCCCTGCCTTCATTCGATCCACCAGCCGCTGCACTGTCTTATGTTCGTTAAAAATATGGTAACTCTGTAGCGGTCTGGAAATCTCCAAATGCTTAAGTAAACTACCACTGGTACGTGTATCTTCTGCAAGAATGACATCCGCACTTTTCAATACTTCTATTGCTCGAATCGTAATGTCTTTCAAATTACCAATCGGAGTCGGTACCAAAAAAAGATTTATGGGATGCTCATTCATTAGCCGATTCCATCTATAGCTTTTGCCAACTTATGATCCTTTTCTGTCACGGTATTCCCAGAATCGTGAGTGGTTAGTTCGATTTCAACTGTATTGTAGACATTGCTCCAGTTAGGATGGTGCTGATGGGCTTCAGCCAAAAATGCGACTCGAGTCATAAAGGCGAAAGCCTCCTGAAAATCTCCGAATTTAAATGTCTTCTTAAGTTTATTGTCTTCTTCTTTCCACATGATTTTTTGGGTTAAAGTGAAATGACTCCTTCGATCACAGCAGCTTTTTCGTAAATCTCAATTATTTGATCAGGGGTATCCATCATTGATTGGATAGTAGTACTGACGTATTTTCCGCCTGAACTTGCCTTAAGCTCTATTTCATTCTTTGGGAAAAGTGCCGCAATTTGGTTCTCTTTTCCATTTGGAACAATAAATTTAAACATATAAAGCATCGGAAATGGTCCGCTAGCTTGGAGTTTTTCTCTGAAAGAGTCTTTATTAAATTCTTTTTGCATATCAACAAATCTCTAATTGAACATAAACAAAGAACCCATGCTGGTAGGCATGGGTTCAAATTGTGAATTTCTTATTTAGAAGAATTTGTAACGGTAGTCTTTCACATCCGCCAAATCCTGCAAAGCCATCATGACTTGGTAGGAAGTTCGCTGTGAAGCACTCTGAGTTAACTGACCCTGGAATCCACTGTAATCTCCGATTTCAGCGGCAGGAGTAAGCGTATTAAGTCTTGATACAATAACTCCGATGTCTTCCTTGATAGGCTGAGTAATCTCTCCCTGCTTAATCCCAAAAATAGCTCCGATCGCTTTTGGAGCAAATCCTACACCTGGGATAACTGAAGAACTCAATTTCAAGTCAGGAATCTCATTAAGAGAAGCTGCCTCTGGGAAAACTCCTTTCATCGCTTCCATCGTATTCATGCCTTTCAACTTGGACTGGATCAATTCTGCTTTCTTCTCATTTCTTACTTGAGTTTCTACCTGCTCTTTTACATCAGCTAGCGTAGCATCCCCCTCTTCTTTCTTGCTTACTAAAGTCGCTACCAAATAGGAATTGTCTAGTTCAAAAACTGAAGAAACCTCATCTTCTGAAGCTTCAGAGAAAGCCCATCTGATGATTTCACGTGCATTTGGAAGATTATTTATGTTTCTCGCGTTAGCGTCAACATTATTTGCTTGCAAGATTCTGTAATTATCTTTTTCAGCATTTTCAGTAAACTGGTTTCTGTTTCCAGAGCTTGCTGCAAAAGAATCCGCATTTCTGAACGCTTCATTTCGAGTAGCGTCGCTTGCTACTAGTTCAAGCTCTAGTGTAGCTACTTTGGTATAAGTAGATTTTGGCATTTCAGTCACCTCAATGATATGATAGCCATACTCAGTTTCAACCAAGTTTGGAAGAATTCCTGTTGCTCTGGCAGCATAGACTGCATTTGCAAATGGCTCCACAAAGTCTTCTTTTGCAAACCATCCAAGATCTCCACCATTCTGAGCCGTTCCATCCTGACCATATTGACTTGCCGCAACTGCAAAATTCCCACTGCTCTTGACTTCAGCCAAAACTTCCTCAGCTTGTGCTTTTACAGCTTCTTTTGTTGCTTCGTCCATGCCTTCTGTACTGAAAAGAATATGGGATGCTCTCATTCTAGGAGTGCCATCATATCTATCAGAAATTTTGTAAGAAACATAACTCCCATTTGGAGTTACGAAAGGACCATAAACAGCTCCAGCCTCTAAATCAGTTCCAGCATTTGAAGTCAAATTTGCAGGCAATTCTTCACCCGGCTTGAAAGTATAGAATGCAGTCGGATTATCTGAATTTCTGCTTGCGAAGGTTGAATCGTTAGCTACAGTCTTTAACTCTTCGGTAAGAGCAGTAATCTGGCTGATCACTTCAGAAGAATCCTGACCACTTGGAAGAATACTGAAGCTTACGTATTCGATATTTGCAGTATTACCAGTCTTAAACTTATCCTTGTTTTTAGCTAGGTAAGCTTTCATTTCGCTTTCCTCAACTTTCACCTCATCATCTGCTACAGCATAAAAAGGGATATATAGAATCGAAGCATCTGCAATAGTATTTGCAGACTTGTATTCCATTTTAGCCTCTGCCTGAGTTGCAAACTCTGAGGTGGCCAAAAGATTATCGTATTTGATTCTCAATCTGGAATTTGCAAAAAGCTGTTCCTGCTGAGCCCAAAATGCCTGCTGAGCAGGATCTGCTGTCTCTAAAGATTGAAGGAAAGAAATCAACTGACTCTTGTCGAATTCACCAGTTTGAGGATTTACTAGCTGCTGGCGCAATTCAGCAACGATATTTTTGCCTTGCACCATATCAACCAACTCAGCGTCAGAAATAGTCAGTCCGAGCTTTTCATATTCTTCATCAAACACACGCTCAACAATCATTGTCTGCCAAGCTTGCTCACGGATAGTGTACATCTCCACTTCAGAAGGTGCTCTTCCAGTTCGCTGCTGGTAGGCAATCTTAACTTCCTCTACCTTTTGGATGTATTCCTCATAGGTGATATCCTCACCTGCGATTTCTCCAACGATATTTTGACTGGAGTTGAGAAGTGAGGAATTTGGACTTAGTAAATCTCCTCCTAGAAGGAATAAAATCAACCCGCCGGCAATTACACCGATTGCGAGACCTGTCCGCTGTCTTATTTGTTTAATTAACGCCATTATTGTTACTACGCTTTTTTAGGAGTCGCAAAATAATAGCATTAGTAACGAAATTCAAAATATATTCTGAATCAAAGCTTTATCTAAAAAATCCCAGAGGAGTTAATTTTGAGCCTAACTGTTTCAATTCGATGGTCTTGCTTGGTCATAATTGTAAAGGTATATGGACCAATTGTGACTGATTCTCCTTTCTTGGGAAGGTTCTCCGTAAGCGAGAGAATCAAGCCTGAGAGCGTCTCAAAGTCACCTATTGGCAATTCCCAATCATATTTATCATTTAAATAATCGATTTCATGCCTTGCGCTGAGAACAAATTCCTGATCGGATATTTTCTGCTCCATCAAGTCATCGCTGTCATATTCATCTTCTATTTCTCCAAAAATTTCCTCAATAATATCTTCCATCGAGACGATTCCACTCGTCCCACCAAACTCATCTACGACCAAAGCTAGACTTTTTCGCTCCTGGATAAACTGAATCAACAACTCATTAGCCAAGGCAGATTCAGGTGCAATGATAATCGGAGTCAGGATTTCTGCTATGGTTTTGGGCTTTTTGAAAAGCTCTAACTGATGGCAATATCCAATCACATCGTCGATTGTCTCTCGATACACAATTACCTTCGAGTGACCACTTTCTTCGAATACCGCTTTCAATTCCTCCATAGAATCTTCCACTTCAACGGACACTACATCCGTTCGTGGAACCATACATTCTCTCAAGCGCACTGTTTTGAACTCTACTGCATTGTCAAAAATTTTAGTATCAATTTCGACGTGCCCTTCTTCTTTGGCCTTGGTAATGTGGTTTTGAATAAAGCTATTCAAATCAGTCACTGTAAATACTGGCTTATCTTCACTGTATTCCAATCGAAGAATCTTGGTGATAAAAAATCTTGACAACCATACTGTAGTCCATACAATCGGATAAATCAAGACATAAATCAACCAAAATGGCAATGCGAAAAAATTCAACATGTTGTTTGGATTCAGCATGAAAAGGCTTTTCGGCAGAAATTCAGCAGTAATCAAAACAATCAATGTGGAGACAATTGTCTGAGAAAAGAGAATAAACCCTTCATTATTCAACGCAC
This sequence comes from Algoriphagus sp., assembly GCF_029254265.1. Classification (GTDB taxonomy): domain Bacteria; phylum Bacteroidota; class Bacteroidia; order Cytophagales; family Cyclobacteriaceae; genus Algoriphagus. Next base: position 11,872 of record NZ_JAQWXX010000068.1, read on the forward strand.
TAGGCAATATGGTCTTTAATGGCTCCTCCATCAGATAAGCCATAAAAATTCCGTAAAGTACCAAAGAGATGGTATTCCCCATCAGCGTCGTTCCAATAAACTGACCTGGCCTCTGAACAAAAATACTCAACAGCCTACCTGTAAGGTCTCCTTGCTTATTTTGAAGTTCGATTTGCAGCTTATTGGAAGAAATAAAAGCGATTTCCATTCCTGAAAAGAACGCTGAAAAAATCAATGTGATGATCACATATATGAAATAAGATACTTCCATTATTGGCGTTTTTTGGAGGATTTGGCTTTCTTCTTATCCGAAGGAGGTTCTTGTGGGGCTTTCATTTTACGGTATTGAAACCAAAATAACAAAGCTACCGCAAACATAAAAATTGCGTAAGAAGCTTCAATTCCTACAGTTAGCGACTGATGAACCCCAATAATAATCAGGGCTAATGAAAATGAAAGTATAAGTGCGTCAGTAAGTTTCAAGGCAATGAAATTTTGGAAGTGGTTTCGCAGTGCAAATTAACGGAAAGAAATTTGATTCCTTTTTAAATGCCTTCACCGGGAAGTAGCGTTCTGCTGTCGCGGACATTCATCAGTTTATAAGTGGAAAAAGATTGATCCGCTTCCAAACCCGTACCGTTAAAAAGGGTTTGCCTTTCCTGTACCGTAACAAACTTATCGGTATAGATCCGCTTTTCGTTAGGGTTCCAAAAGATTTCTTCGGTTTGAAGGGATTGGTCTTTGATGAGATTTTTGACTTGCACATCTCCAACCCCTTTATATAAATTTTCAGATTTGATAAAGTATCCCTTGTCAGCCCGTAAAGTAGTACCCAAGCTTCCATCCTTTTCAAAAAACTGAATCGCTATTCCCTCCGGAAACTCCATGTTCCCATTTGCAAACTCTAACTGCTTTGGAGCCTTGATGTCCAATCTCATCACAGCGGAGTCGCTTTCTATCAAATGAATATTTATGGCGGTATTTGTAGGCCCGTCATAAACTTGAAGGGCTGCAACGTCTACATTTTCCCGACAGGAATTCATCGATACTAAAAAAATCAAACCCAAAAGAAAATTGGAATGTGTCTTCATAATTCAAAGATAGGTCAAAACTCGCTGCATAGAAACTAAAAAAGGCAGCCATCTAGACTGCCTTTTCTTATAAATTATTAGGATTTAATCTCTTGTAGCCAAAGTTACAGTCTCTCCAATCCAACATCCAGTGTTGATGGTGCCTCCAACTTGAAGACCTTCTGTAAACAATTCCTCTCGGGACGGGAATCTTGCTCTTGCATTTGCCATTCCTTGAGAATCACCTGCACGCTGGTAAGCATTGTAAGCTGCGATGTAGATTGAGTAATCTTTAGCACGGCTTTCTCCACCTTTACAGTCGTTGAACGAGTTCATATACATTCCTCCGATTAGAGAGTATACATCAGAAGTTTTTGTATTGTCTAACTCAGCAGCTTCCTTAGCAGCTGCTCTCGCTGCAGACTTTTTGCCTTGCTTAGCATAGATTTTTGCAAGTTCCATTTTAGCATCAGACTTCTGAGTAGGATTTTCTGCCAATGTAAATGCTTGATTCCACATATCTTCAGCTTTTTCAGACTGATCTTCCTGCATGTATCGCATTGCGATCACCTGAGAAGTAGAGAAGCTAGGCTCCTTAGCATGCTTGATCTCTAAAGCTTGCAAAAATGCAGAAGAAGAGAAGCATTTGTACTGTACAGAATACTTGAAGATTTGATCAGCCAACACTTCATTGGTAGGATCCGCTTTTAATTTAGCTCCCATGGTGTTTTCGATGAAATCGCAATCAATCAATTCCATCGCTACCATTAATTGCTCTAAAGTACCTTTCTGATTAGTAACATCTGTGCCTTTAGCAGCTTCAGCATCTAGCATGGCCTGGATATTATCATGTATCGCAAGGATTTCTTCACCAGTGTAAGCCTTGTTGTAAGCATAGTTACGATAAATCAAATCAAAGTATGCTGCGGTCAATTGATAATTAATTGTCCCGTTTAGCTCCATTGCTTTTTCAAAATCAGCAATAGCGCCTTTCAATTTGTCTTTATCACTTTTATAAAACTGGTATCCGTAATAAGCTTTATTTTCAATCCAATTGGATTCGTTATTGAAAAGCTCACCTCTTTTTTCATAGATCGCGATCACTGAATCCTGATAAACTCCTTTTTTGGCAGCATCAGTTACTTCATCTGCAGCGCCCTTATAGATATTTACGCCATTGATGTAGATGGATTCATTCAATTCAGGAACATTTACCAGAAGCCAATTTAATGGATGTGTAGCATCCACAAATTGTTCTGACTTCATGTAATCAGTATAGGCAGCGTTCAATTCTCTTGCTTTCGCCTCTTGAGCGGGATCGGCAGGCCAATTCCAACCGTCTTGTGCTTGAACCATACCTGCCAGGAGGACAGCAGATAGAGCCAGTAGTGTAGCTTTCAGTTTCATCTTATTATTCGGTTTAATTCGGGGATCAATTTTAAGGATATTAATTTTTTTGACAAAAGTAATTACTTAGTTTGATCTTGATTGTTTATAATTTTATTCAAATACGCGTTTATAGAACCAGCTATTATCATTCAATGAGAAACCTAACGTGAAGTTGATATAGTTTTCTCTGATGAGTCCATTATTAGTCGTTCCACGTTGTCCTACTTTCATGGCAAGGTTTAATAAAGAAAGTTGATTCAGTGGTATGGAAGCTCCAAAGTTGATGCCAAGATCATTGATATTAGTATTGTTCAAATAGTACGGAGTCTGCTGAAACTCCAATCCAAATCGATAAGTAGTTCGCTTAAGGGAGTTGTCAATGGCTAGGTAATCTGGAACAATTTGAAATCCTAGGCCTATTTTTATGGCCTCTTTCAACTGAGTAGGGTCATCCAAAAATGATCGATATTGATTGAAATCCTGGTATTGTCCTTCTAATCCAACAGCATATTTATTAACCTTTTCAAAGGAAAAACCAAAACCATAACGATTTGGAATATAGACACTTCTAGGCTCATCATTAGCAATCAAATCCCCATCAGTATCAAGGTCGTTGGCTTGACCGATAGATGCTAATTTTGCAAATGCCTTACCATTAACATCCCCTAGGTTTTCATAGATCGCTCCTATGTGTAAATTTTTCTTTTCTCCGAGCGGAACCATGTAATGAGCACCCAATTTGAAGCCCACATCTGAAACTGTTAATCTTTCATAATATTCAGATGGGATGCCCACATCTACTCCTGAAGTGTCGGTCAAAGTCAATTGATTGGTTCGAACAGAGGAGCCAAATAAATAAGATCCCTGTATACCGAGACTTAAATTTTTTGCCACTACAAATCCAGTACTTAAATAAGCCTCAGAAATTCCACCATCACCTCTGATAAAATTATTTGCATTAATTGTTGCATTATTAACTTGACTGTTGATCAGCAGGCGATAATTTACAGAGCTGATTTGATTTAGGCCAAGGCCAAGGGTTGTTTTTCCAGATTTCACAGGAAGTGAAAAAGCCACATATGAAAGCCCTCCACCATCTACATCAGAGGTTTCACTCCCATTATTTACATTTAATTTTTTGTAATTCATGGCCGCCTCAAAATTGAAAATAGTATTTCGTGTAGATAAGGCTGGGTTTACAAAATTCACACTCCAACCTGTACCATAACTTATTCCCAGGCCACCCATACCTTGATTGGTGGCACTTCCGGAATAATTAAACTCTCCCAAACCCAAAGCACTATAGGTAGAGGAACTGGTCTGGGCGGAGACTTCACTAAATAAGAAAAGGGTGCAGAGCACACCCAGCAATTGCAATTTGATTTTACTCAACATTGTGGTTTAGAATAGCATTCAATCCAAAAAGGACCAAATTTTGGACTACAAATATGTGGTCTTTTACTAATGAATCAAAAGATTGTGCGTCTCCTCCACAAACAAAGACCTTTAATTGTGGAAATTCTTGCTGATATGCATTGATTTGACCGACTATTTCATGCTGCACACCTGACCATATTCCGATTTGCATGCATTGCACGGTGGTATTTCCATATAATTCGGTCGGTTTTTGATTTAATTCTATCAAAGGGAGCCTTGCGGTAAATTGATTCATCGCTTTGGCGCGCATTCTTAGACCTGGACTGATGGCTCCTCCCAGGTATTGTCCAAGTTCTGTGACCAACTCATATGTGATACAGCTTCCCAAATCAATTGCTAAAACAGGCGAACCCTCAGATTTAGACCATGCTCCAACTGCCGCTGCAATCCGATCCAGACCCAGCGTTTTTGGAGATGCATAAAGGTTTTGGATTGGAAAAGCTGTTTCATGCGTCAAAAAAAGAAAATCAAATTGAAATTCCTTTCGAAGCTCCTCTTGAGTCCAACGCACGGAGCTAATCAAACAATACTGAAATTGTAGAGATATAAAATCTTTTTTTGCATGAGCCAAATCCTCGTAGGCTCTCTCCCAAAGAAGTGCTTCCTGATTAAAAAGCGCTGCTTTGATTCGAGTGTTACCTATATCAATGATCAGATTTGCCAAGAGATGAATTTTATTGACGCAAATTAGCCATTATAAAAAGCAGGTCATTTTATCAATGTTAATTTATCTTTGAGCTAGCAGCTACTTAACAAAATTTAACCCATGAACCACTCCAGCTACACAATTATAGGTCTAATGTCAGGCACATCGGGAGATGGATTGGATCTTGCTCTCTGCGAATTCAATAAAGGTTCATCATGGTCTTTTCAAATTTTAGAGGCGGAAACGTCTCCTTTTCCAACATCTCTTGAATTGGACTTGATGAGAAGTCACACGCTTTCGGCATTAGAGCTATCTATCCTTGATGTCAGATTTGGGAATTGGATGGGTGAACAAGTAAATCGGTTTTGCAAAAAATACAGTTGCAAGCCGGATGCAATTTGCAGCCATGGTCATACGGTATATCATCAGCCTGAAAAAGGACTAAGTTTACAAATAGGAAACGGTTGGGCAATGTATCAGCAAACCGGAATTAAAGTCATCAATGATTTTAGAATGCTGGATGTACAACTCGGAGGACAAGGAGCACCCTTAGTTCCGATAGGAGATGAGTGGCTTTTTCCAGAAATGGATTTTTGTATCAATCTTGGCGGCATCGCAAACATCAGTATGAACTGGGAAGGAAAGCGAATCGCTTTCGATACCTGTCCGTTTAACCTTCTACTCAATCCGCAAGCAAAAATTTTGGGAGCTGATTACGATGACCTAGGGAAATGGGCCAGTGAGGGGAAAGTAGACCAAAATCTCTTGAAAGGTCTAAATTCAATTTCCTTCTATAAAAAAAACAGCGCAAAATCCCTGGGAAGAGAAGATCTTGAAAAAGATTTCCTCCCCCTGATTTCGGCTTCTCAAGCTTCTGAAAAGGACATTCTTGCCACTTTGATTGATCATTTTGCGTTTCAAATCGGTACTGTGATAAAAGATTTTTCTAACAATGCTAATCCAAAAGTACTCTTGACCGGAGGTGGCGCATATAATAAATTCTTTATCCAATCCCTTGAAAATCATCTTAATGGCGCTATAACAATCCCAAAAACAGCTCCCCAACTAATCGAATTTAAAGAAGCTTTGATATTTGGTTTCCTTGGTGTTTTAAGACTTAGAGGGGAAATTAATTGCTTAAGCAGTGTCACGGGAGCCGATCGGGATTCTTCAGGGGGTATGATCTTTGGATAACCGATCCTCCTTCTGTAGCTAGGTAGCAGTATTAATTTTTATATTTTTGCGCAGCAATAAAAACCCAAATATTCATGCAGGAATTATTAAAGAAGTTTGAAAATAAACAACCAGAAATTGTCTTTGAATGGAGCGATAGCGAATCAGAGGCAGAAGGCTGGGTGGTGATCAATTCCCTCAGAGGAGGTGCAGCCGGAGGTGGTACGCGGATGCGAAAAGGACTGGATAAGCGTGAGGTGGAATCCTTGGCAAAAACCATGGAGGTGAAATTTACCGTCTCAGGACCGGCTATCGGGGGTGCAAAGTCAGGGATTAATTTTGATCCCAATGACCCAAGAAAGGCTGGTGTCTTAGAGCGTTGGTACAAGGCTGTGATGCCACTATTGAAAAATTACTATGGTACTGGAGGAGACATGAATGTGGATGAAATCCATGAAGTAATTCCCGTGACAGAATCTTTTGGACTTTGGCACCCACAAGAAGGGATCGTCAACGGTCATTTTCATGCAACTGAACCACAAAAAATCAGAAAAATAGGACAGCTTCGTCAAGGAGTATCCAAAGTGCTAGAGGATCCAAATTTTACCCCAAACGGGGTAAAGAAGTATACCGTAGCTGACATGATCACAGGATATGGGGTTTCGGAAGCAGTGAGACACTATTATCAACTGTGGGGAGGTGAACTAAAAGGAAAAAGAGCAATCATTCAAGGCTGGGGAAATGTGGGCGCGGCAGCAGCTTGCTTCTTGGCAGTGGAAGGAGTCAAAATAGTTGGTATTATCGACCGTGAGAGAGGATTGATCAATGAAAATGGATATAGTCTAGACGAGGTAAGGGAATTATTCCTAAATCGATCCGGAAATAAATTGGTCGCAGACGATCTCATTCCCTTTGATGAACTGAATGAAAAAATCTGGGACCTACAAAGTGAAATATTTATTCCTGCAGCAGCCTCTAGGCTGATCACAAAATCTCAGGCTGAGCGAATGGTTGAAGCGGGTTTAGAGGTGATCTCTTGTGGTGCTAATGTTCCATTCGCGGATTCGGAGATTTTCTTTGGTCCAATAGGAGCATGGACTGATGATCGGATTGCCTTGATTCCTGATTTTATTGCAAATTGTGGGATGGCAAGAGTATTTGCTTACTTGATGGGAGATAATATTGAAATGAGCGATACTTCAATTTTTGCTGACACTTCTCAAACAATTAGAACAGCATTAGAAGAATCATATGCGATAAATAATAGCAAAACTAATATCTCAAAAACAGCTTTTGAGATTGCCTTAAAACAATTAATTTAAAATCTACAATCATGGATACACAATTTTTACTTAAAGAAATCCTAGGCAATACTTTACAAGATTATTCTTGGTTTTTTGGAGCCATATTACTAGGAATTATCTTCAAAAAACTAATCTCAAAGTACTTAAGCCGTTTATTATTTAAAATCATAGGGAAGAAAGGTGCTGAAGTAGGGGTTGAAAAATTTGACGAATTACTGACAAAACCAATTGGACTATGCATC
>NZ_JAQWXX010000074.1 GCF_029254265.1 Algoriphagus sp.
ACCTGTCAAAAATTCTTTAATCATTGACTCTCTCTCTGAAAGGCTTAAAGAACCGCCTGTTCTTGTTTTTTCTCTACTCATAGTTTACGGTTTACGTAAACTCATTCTAGGACAAGTCAGGGAGTAGATCCAGCAAGAACTAGAGGGGAGTAATAATCTTCAAAAAAATGGGCTCAGGAGTTTATTCTTTCTGGGCTCATTTTTTTTTAAATACCAATTGTCAATTCATTATCAAGGAATTGACTCAGAGCTATAGAAAGATGATTTTTTTATATTCAATTTATAGATCCTTCAAGGGGAAATAGATCATAAACTCAGTCCCTTCTCCTTCCTTGCTATCTACTCTCAACTCCCCTCCATGCACCTTCACAATGTCATAGCTTAGCGATAACCCCAAACCTGTTCCTGAACCCGTAGGCTTGGTGGTAAAGAAGGGCTGGAAAATCTTTTCTTTGATGTGTTCAGGGATGCCGGAGCCGTTGTCTTGGACGGAAATCTCTACCCCTAAATCCCCTGAAGGGGACTTCAACACCGTTGTTTTGATTGTTACTAGAGGCTTGTAGGTTTCTCCCCCTTCAGAGCCTGTCCCGATATTTCGGGAGGGTTGGGGAGTAGATTTAGCTTTATCGTTGACTGCATAAAATGCATTGTTCACCAGATTCAAAATCACTCTTCCGATATCTGAAGACACCACATTTACCTTAGGTAGATTCGGATCAAGTTCCAAATTAAAGTCTGCATTGAATGATTTGTCTTTAGCTCTTAATCCATGGTAGGAAAGACGCACAAATTCATCTGCTAAGGTGTTTAGGTCGGTCGGAGCTTTTTCGCCTTTATTGGCTCGGCTATGCTCCAACATTCCCTTGACGATAGCATCCGCCCGTTTGCCGTGGTGGTTGATCTTGGAGAGATTTTCTTTAAGATCGCTGGCGATAAACTTCACTTCCTCAAAATCGCCCTTCTCGATTTCCTCATTCATTTCATCGATTAGTTCCCCACTTACTTCCGAGAAGTTATTCACAAAATTCAAAGGATTTTGGATCTCATCGGCGATGCCCGCGGTGAGTTCTCCGAGGGAAGCCATCTTTTCGGATTGTATGAGTTGGGCTTGGGTGGATTTAAGTTGATGATATGCCTCTTCGACTTGTTTGGCTTGCGCTAGCTTTTCATCTTTTTGACGTTCGCGCTCCTTTAGAATAGTACGATTTTGCTGGTACCGATTGGCGGCAACTACTGCGGCAATAAACAAAAGACCATAGAGGATAAATGCGCCTGTAGTCAGCCATAGCGGGGGCTTGATCGTGATGGTGATAAAATCACCTACTTCGTTCCATACTCCATCGGCATTCGAGCCTTTGACCCGAAAGGTGTAGGTCCCAGGAGAGAGGTTGGTATAGATGGCCTTTCTTTGTCTCGAAGGTTCGGACCACTCATCGTCATAGCCCTCAAGTTTCCAGGAATATAGATTATCCTCCGGTCTCATGTAATGCAATGCGACAAAATCAAACGAGAGGTCTTTTTGCCAATGGGAAAGCTCGATCTTATCTGTGAAGTCAACAGCCTTGGTAAAAATTTCTCCGTCAGGTGCAGCGTAGACACTGTCCATGATGGTCATGGAAGTAATCCATACCTTGGGTGGGATCGTGTTTTTCTCACCAAATAATACATTAGGATCGATGATGTCGATCGCGTCAGGACTCAAAAACCACACTTCTCCGTTGGAAAGCGTCAGCGTTTGATAAGCAAGCTCGGTATAAGTTAATCCCTGCTCTCCGGTAAAGTTGCTGAACGTTTTGTCCCGAGGGTCAAAAACAGAGAGGCCCCTTACTGTGGGAATGTATATTCTTCCTTCTGAGTCGGTTGATATCACCTTATTTTGGGATCTATTGGCTATTTGATTGTCATTATGGAGGAGTCCTTTTTGCATCCCAAATGCGGTTACCCTACGAGATTCTGGGTCTACTTGGAGCAATCCTTCACCCGAATAGGTCGTAAACCATAATTCATTGTTTTTGCCAATGGAATAGCTTTGAATTGAATTCAGATTAATCCGCTCAAACTTTCCATTGCTGAATTTATTAAGCCCGCCATCTGTGCCTATCCAAATGTTATGGAAATTGTCCTCAATGACAAAAATAACTTCATTGGAGCTAAGTGAATTTTCATCACCGGGTATTCGATTCAATACCGACAGGCTATCATTTACTTCCAGCCGGATGAGCCCATGCTCATTGTCACCATAATCATTGAACCAAATCGCACCTTTGGAGTCTTGAAAATTATTAATGGCAGAAAATCCTTTGGTTTTGGCAGGTGCCAGCTGATAAAGGACCTTACCTTCCAGGCTGACCGCAAAAATTCCTTCACTTTTGGTCATCCACAGCTGGTTTCTTACCCGATCAAAAAATAAGTCCAACACCTGAGTGCCCTTCAAATAATGCCAGAACCGACCTGATTTCTCATCGTATCTGGCTATGCCTTTTTTGGAAAGAAAACTTGATTTCATCCAGATCTGACCTTTAGAATCTTCTAAAAAAATAGGGGCCTCCCTGAATGGAAAATCTCCCTGATCGGCATCAAATAATTGAAATGGTTCATCCATTTTTTTTCGGACCATCACTCCCCCGTAATAGCTTACCCAGACTCTTCCCCGACTATCCTCAAATAGGTTTATTAGCGAATCGATAGCGACCTGAGTCTCTCCAAATTTCCGGATCGATTTGATCCTTTTTACGTCTTCTTTAAAGATATTAGGCCGGGTTCCGATCCAGCGGGTATCCGAAAAATCTTTATGAAATCGTGTGTAACCAGCTGCTTTATTCACGACAGGATTCTGCTCCACATTAAACCGCTGATCATAGACATAAAACGTTTCGGTTTCGTAATGGTACCTCAGGTAGGTACTGGGCTTGATGGACTGATATAATTCGAAATAAATGTCCGCGTCTGTGATATATTGTTGCAAGAGAAGGTCTATTTCTCCCGGATTGGGATAAGGTATTGATGCGCCAAACTCATAATCCTTCCGAGTATTGTCCTTGAGGTTGACCATGGAGAGATTTTTTCCAGAGCCAAGCCATAGATACTCCCTCTTATCAATAAAAGCCATCACGCTTTTGTTCTGACTTAACTTAAAATCGTAATAGCTGATCACTTTTTTTTGCACAGGATCGATCAGAAATGCTCTGTTGTTATTTCCAGTGATGAAGTATTTTTCAGATTGGATCAAATAATTCAGCGTGTCGGGCAACACGGTATTCAGCACCTGATCACCAGCTTTGAATATCGTCTGAAAGGAATCCGCTTTCGCATTGAATTTCTTGATTTGATAAGGAGGTCTGTCCTGAAGGATCCACAAGGAGCTATCCACCTTGGATTGAGCTATATATCCAGTCAGAATTAAATCATTGAACCTCTCAGTTCCAGTCCTTTCCGGATAGTAGCTGATGGACTCCGTACGTTGATCAAACCTCCCAAGTACAGTGGTGTCTTGATCCAATGAAAAATTGAAAAACCATATATTCTGATTATAATCTTCAAGTATGGGGAGGGAACTCGAAAAAGGAAGCAAGGTCGAGTCCGGGTGATAAAGGTAATTGGTAAAGGACTGCTCTTCCGGATTGTAAATGGACAAGCCGGAGTTCATTGGATCGGCACCCCCAAGCCACAGCCTGCCATCACGGGACTTCATCACTCCGAGATAGAGGTTTCTTTGTAGCAAAGAGTTCGACTTGCCCTGCTGCTGATTGATCCCAAAGGATTTCATTTCATAGCCGTCAAATTTGACTAGGCCATTTTGGGTGCCGATCCAGATAAATCCCTGCTTATCTTCCAGGAAACTAAATGCTAACTCTTCAGGCAGGCCTTCCTTGACTCCATACTCTTTGAAGAAGATTTGATCCTGCTGGGCAAATGCATGGTTTGCAGTAAGGGCAAGAAGAATGATGGTGACGAGTTTCTTTATCATAAGATTTTTATTTCGGGAGTTGAATTATAAACTCAGCTCCTCCTTTTTCCTTTTTAACAACTTTCATCCTGTCCCTGTAGCTATTGGCCCCCCCCATGCGCCTTCGCAATATCATAATTTGTCAGAATCACTCCTGCCTGTATTCTAAGGTTAAAGCAAGAAGAATTTAAGATTTTTTATGCGGCATATTTTAAGGTGTCTACATAGCTGGAATTTCGGTTGACAACAGCAAAAGCCCTAGCAAGAAGTTTGTTTCTGATAATGTTAAGCGTACTCATTTTACTTTTCCCCTCATCTATCCTCCTCTGGTAGTAAACTCTCATTTCGGTACTGTATTGAATTGCTGTACCTGCACATAGGGTCAATAGTGTTTTTATTCTCTTGTTGGCCAGTTTACTCGTTTTCGTCCTTCCCCTAAATGTGCCAGACTGATTCGGGAAAGGCGCAGTCCCGGCGTAGCTGGCAAACCTCCTCCAGGTATCAAATAAGGTAAAACCTTCCGTTAATACGATAAGGGCAAGAGCTGTTTGAGGTCCTATACCTTTAATAGAGTTAATCAGTTTATACTGATTCAGTAACAATTCTTCTTTGTGTAAAAGTCTGTCTATTTCTCTTTCAACTGTTTCAATCTGCTTGTCCAAACATGCGATCACCGCGGTATGAGATTTTTGGTAGACTTTTATTTTGTTCCTCGAGACGACAGTTTCATATTCCTTGATACGGGTTATATATGCCGCTCTGTCTTTTACGAGCCGCTCTCTATAATTAAACAGCTTTTTCAGATCTTGAATGGTCTTTGTTGGAAGAACGGTAGGTATAATCTTCTCCTGCTTTTCATAGAGATATTCAGCTATATCCTTTGAATCTGCCTTGTCTGACTTGCCTCTTCTTATCCCCAGGGATCGCTTTAATTCCAGTCCTGAGATAATATAAAATGAGAGTGAGTGCTTCTTAAGAAACAAAGCAAGTTCTGAAGAATAAATTCCTGTGGATTCGAATCCGAAAAGCAATTCTTCAGCGAGAACCAATCCGGAATTATCCATAACCCATTCCACCAGCTCCTGATAACCCTGTTCATTATTATCGAAGATAGCATGGCATTGGTTGATTTTCAGATAAGCATCAAGGGTAGATTTACTTACATCGATTCCGATAAGTGAGTTGAATTTCATAATTTAGATGTTATAGTTTAACAAATGAGAGTTGCGGAAACTAAAACCTTTAACAGGCCTTAAAGCCTAAAATTCTAACTGGTTACTGGCAACTCAATTAAGAATGGGGACTGATACAGGCAATAGGCCTCGAACCTATGCGGCAGGAAAGTTCACCCCATTCTTTTTTAATTTATTGAATATCTGAGTTACCTATAAATCAAAAAGATTTAAATTTCCTTATAAATTATCCTTTGCAAACCTAAAGGACGGTAGGCAGGGATTTAAATGAATTCAGGGATTTTGATCGCATCGTACTCATAGCTTATTTTCAGTGGAATCTTTTTATCCCCTTAATCTGTGATTCAGACAATAGGTAATTTGATATTAAAAACTGTTCCTTCGCCCTCTTTCGACTTCACCCTCAACTCCCCTCCATGCGCCTTCACTATATCATAAGATAGTGATAAACCCAATCCTGTCCCAGAACCCGTCGGCTTGGTTGTAAAGAAAGGCTGGAAGATCTTTTCTTTGATGGAATCGGGGATGCCGGGGCCGTTGTCTTGGACGCTGAGTTGAATAACCCCCCCTTGCCCCCCTGCTAGGGGGGAGTAGACGCTGCTAACCGATACAGTAGGTTTATAATCGGGATCTACGTTTCCTGATTTGGCTTTATCGTTGACGGCGTAGAACCCATTGTTCACCAAGTTCAGAATCACTCGCCCGATATCCGAAGCGACCACATTTACCTTTGGTAGATCTGGGTCAAGTTCTAGTTTAAAGTCTGCATTAAAGCTTTTGTCTTTCGCTCTTAACCCATGGTAAGAAAGACGGACAAACTCATCAGCTAATGCATTCAGATCGGTCGGAGCTTTTTCGCCTTTATTCGCTCGGCTATGCTCTAGCATTCCTTTGACGATCGCATCCGCCCGCTTGCCATGATGATTGATTTTGGAGAGGTTTTCTTTGAGGTCTTTTCCGATGAATTTGGCTTCTTCAATATCTCCTTTTTCAAGTTCCTCATTCATCTCATCTACCAGTTCAGCGCTCACTTCAGAGAAATTATTCACAAAATTCAGCGGATTCTGAATCTCATGGGCGATGCCTGCGGTAAGCTCTCCGAGGGAAGCCATTTTTTCGGATTGGATGAGCTGGGCTTGGGTTGATTTGAGCTCATTCATAGCAGACTCAATCTCTGCTTTAGCCTGCTCCAATTTGACAAAGTCCTCATAACGGGAAAACGCAATGGCAAAGGCTTTTGCCAGAGACTTGACCGTTTCCAATTCCGTTTCATCTAATGGACTGACCGCTCCCACGTAAAGCATCCCCTGTCCAAAAGGGACAAAATGCAAATCCAGGGATTCGGGTGGTGCGGCATCTCCTTGGTAGGTACTGCTATCTTGAATCTGATCCTGCTCCATCATCAAGTTGATCCAGCGTACGAAATCCTCCTTGTCCCAATGCCGCTTGTAGACTTGTCCCTTTCTCCAAGCCTGGACGATTTGGTCAGTGAGTTCGCTTGAATCGAAAGGAAGGCGCAAGACTCCCAAAGATTGGCCGTCCGGTGAAGACAAGTAAGCCTCGATATATTCTTCTTTTTGATCAATAATGAATACCCCGCAACGGATGAATGGGATGCTTAGGATGGTTAATTCTTTCCAGATGAGTGGTGTAATTCGTTCAAGATCTTCGGGGGTACGCATCGAGGCGATTTCCGCCCGAACCCGGTCTAGGGAAGCTTGCTTGACTGCTTCTTTTTCGCGGTATTCTGACTCTATGAGATCTTTGTAGCGGCGGTAGGTGATCTCTACCACCCGAGAAAACTTCTTCAAAATACTGATCTGTCCTTCAGAATGTGGTTCTGCTGCCCAAGCGTAGAGACAACCCTCTTTAAAATAAAGGAAGCATCCATAGTGTTTTATATCAGTGCCCTCTCCCTGCACATTCACGTATCCCTGAAGAGCCGCATAATAACTGTTTATTTCCTCCCCTTCGAGAATGGGGAAATAATCCTTTTGCTGCTTAAAGTGAGCGTATACACTGTCAAGGACTGGGTCACCTTCTAATCTGAACTTTCCGCTCACTTCAAGAATATTGTCTTTCTCGTCAATTCGAGACGTGACGATTTCTCCTTCAGGCTTATCCGGATCAACCAATCCTAGCCCTAAGCGGATTGTTTTAATATTCAATGCCTTCAGTTCCTCAAAAATTACAGTAATAGTCTGTCTTAGATCTATCGAACTATGCATTGCTAGAGCCTTAGCCCGTACCCGTTCCAGAGATGCTTCGATTTGTGATTCCCGTGCTTGATTTTCAGCTTTTTGAAGATCCAGGAATCGAGTATAGGTCAGGTCGAACACTTGGGCAAAGCGAGGGAGAATGTCAGTAGTTTCCAGATACTTGAGTGAGGATATTAAAATGTATCCGTTTTTAAAGGAAGCACCATAATCAATCTCCCAAGTCGGTGTTGCCGGCATGGGCGCATTCCTGGACTCGAGATCCTGAAGGGCTATTTGAGCTGAGGGCAGATCGAAAATGTCCTTAAAATGCTGTTCAATAAAATCGCTTGGTATTTCTATTGAGAATAGTTCTTTCCCTTCTTTCCATTGATCATACCGGTATTGGTGGATATAATCCAAATCGATTGGGACGATGAAAGGGCTCAGCATTCCACCGCCTGGAATACTATGCCACTGTTCTACGTGACCCTCGTGTTTATCACAAAAAACAATTCCTGCCGCATAAAGGTCTTCGCCAAAATTCCTGAGCTGCTCAAACATCTCGTTAGTCACCACTCCAAAATCTGCTGCACTCTGCATGCCTATGGAATGTGATCTGACTCGCTCCAATGCCGCTTCAATCTTGGCTTCCCGAGCTTGGGCTTCTGCTTTTTGCAGATCTAAAAATCGAGTGTAAGTCTGGTCAAAAACTTTGGTAAACCGCTTGAAAATATCATGGAAATCCTGAACCGGCTCGTAAGTGATGAACAATAGGAATCCGTTTGAGAACTTGCAGAGGTGATTGATCTGGTAGGTGGGAAGCGAAAGACCCAGCACCTCAAGTTTTTCAAATGTGGGCTTTAGGTCAGGAAAGGACTTCATAAAATTATAGTGTTCTTCTAACTCTTTTCCCCCAAGCTCCTGTACCATAAAGGTTTCTTTGCTCCTGATAAAGGCTCCCATTTCGTCAAAGGATGCCTCTCCCCATAAGCGTAGGACGAAGGGTTCCTGAATTGTACCCTCGCTACTCATCCAGGCATCGGCAGATTTCTTATCCTCGAGCAATACATTAAATCCACTGCTCCAAGATGGGACACCCAATCCTTGCACTTCCAAAAAGAGCAGGTTGGCTACTTCTGGCAGCTCGGCACTACTTTGCATCCCCATGGTTCGGGACCGGACTTTTTCTAATGCTGCTTCTATTCGAGCTTCTCTAGCCTGAGCTTCGGCTTTTTGAAGATCGAGAAAACGGGTGTAGGTCTGCTCGAAGACATTTCCCACCCGTTTCATAATCTCCACATCTTCGGATGAAGGGAGCTTTCCGGCAAAGCTTGGGATACAAATTCCTGAATTTTTGGCTAGTGCGATTGCCATCGCATAGCCAGGGGAATTTAGCAAGGAGGCTTTAAATTCTTCGGGAAGATGTTTATAGTCCGTTTGTTCAAAACCGTTTTTTAGCCAAGTATTTTTTTCTTCGAACGTATATACTTTGGCAAAATAATCAGCCCCATTATCCTTATTATCAAACAAGTCGGAGGAAATTGGATGATCAAAATAGGGAATACTCAAAGAGGAAACGCCATCAGATATGGGAATCCATTGCCGGATATCCCTCGAACCTTCCTGGAAAATAAAAATGCTTACCGAGGCAAAGCCCATATCCGCACTTAGCCCTTGCATTTGCTCAAATACAACCTTGACTACCTCTCCCAAGTCATCGGTTTTATACATTGCTAGGGATTTTGAACGTATTCTTTCCAATACTGTCTCAATTTGTGCCTCCCGAGCTTGTTCCTCCGCTTTTTTCAAATCAAGATATCTTCGGTAGGTTTGGGCAAACTGCGAACTGAATCGTTGGGTAATTTGAATTAATTCATATTGGAATTCTTGCGGGCTGAAGGCATAAAAGAACCCATGCTCGAATATGAAACAATGCTGGATTTCTTTTTTGGGTAATTTTTCCAGAGGAATATGGATTTTATAGTCAGGTGCATTATTGAGCATCTGGTAATAATCCAGCAAATCTTGTCCCTCCAAAATATATTGATGAAAAGCAACCTGCTCCTTCCAAGCCTTTCTAGCCTTTTTCAATAAAGGATGCGAAGTCATATCCAAATTGCCAATATGCATTTTGACTTCTTCCCCATCCCTACGAGCAGTCCAAAGTTGGTTGTTTTCGTTGTTGTGGTTTAGTATGCCAATCCCAAACCTGGTTCCCTCATCAACGCCTAAGGCTGTTAATTCACTGAACATTTTGATGATGCACTTACCCACGTCCTCACTGCTGTGCATAGCCATGGTCTGTGCCCTGACTCTTTCCAAGGCAGCTTCAACCTGGGCTTCTCTTGCCTGTGCCTCTGCTTTTTGGAGATCTAGAAAACGGGTGTAGGTTTGTTCGAAGACCTTAGCAAAACGCTGGAATATACCATGCACCTCCGGCATAGGTTCCAGTGTAATGAACAATAGATTACCAGAAGCAAAATTTGCCACGTGGTGGATCTGCCTTTTGGGCATTGGAAATCCCGCATCCATTGATTTTTGAAATGCTAGGCCAAGCATGGGAAAGGATTGCAAATACTTGAAATAGGATTGCAACTCTTCCCCTGAGAAGTCTTTGACCAAAAAACGCTCTTCCCTTTGCCAAGATTCAAATTGGTTTTGATGCCATTCATTTTCAGCAATAGGCATGATGAACGGAGGGTTAATTGAACCATCAGCATTGCACATCCAAGAAATAAGCTGGTTTTGCTTTTCGTCCCAAATCGTAAATCCACTACTATAAGTAGTGATACCTAAGGTTTTTAGTTGTTGAAATAGTACAGAAGCGGTCGGTGCAAGTTCGTCGCTCTTTTCCATAGCCATAGCCTTGGCTCTTACCCGTTCGAGCGCAGCTTCTATTTCCAGCTCCCGATTTTTCCCCAACAGATCTGCAGTTTTTTCATCTACGAGTTTTTGTAGTTCCTCTGCTTTTTGCTTGTAACTTTCTATGCCCCAAGTGTCTTTTTCGCTCTCTACCTGCTCGGGCT
Organism: Algoriphagus sp.; assembly: GCF_029254265.1. Classification (GTDB taxonomy): domain Bacteria; phylum Bacteroidota; class Bacteroidia; order Cytophagales; family Cyclobacteriaceae; genus Algoriphagus. The sequence continues at coordinate 10,364 of NZ_JAQWXX010000074.1, forward strand.
TGGAGCCATGCCAGTGAACAACTTTCCACTGTTTCTTACTATAAGTCAAAACAATTGAAAAGCGCAGGTACATTTCCAGGTTTTCCTCTCCTGTATTGATGTTAAAGTATATATCCTCTGCAAAGACTGCTGTATTTTCATCTTCAGCAATAAAGCAATGTACCGGCTCATTTCGCCATGTGAGGTCAATACCCTCGCTTTGGTTTTTTTGATTGACCATCAGTTGCTTAAAGTCTTCGATCCCCAAGATTTTTTCATCTATGGCGGTTCCAAACCCAGTGACATCCTGATCCACCAGGCCTTCCAATAAATTAGGATCATCGGATTCTAAACCGACTTTCATAAATTTCTGATAGGTGTTTTCTAAAAGTTCTTTCTTCGCTTTTTCCATTTGATGCTTAGGATAAGGGTAATGTGATTAAAAATATGGCTCCTTCCTCACCTTTCGACTCAACCTTCAACTCCCCTCCATGCGCCTTGACGAAATCATAGCTCAAAGACAAGCCTAGTCCTGTTCCCGACCCGGTCGGCTTGGTCGTAAAGAAGGGCTGGAAGATCTTTTCTTTGATGGAGTCGGGGATTCCTGGGCCGTTGTCCTGGACGGAGATTTTTACCCCTAAATCCCCTGAAGGGGACTTTGCTGCCGTTGTTTTTATTATTACTAAAGGCTTGTAGCCTTCTTCCCCTTCAGATGGCTGAGGGGTAGATTTGGCTTTATCGTTGACGGCGTAAAACCCATTATTCACCAAGTTCAGAATGACTCTTCCTATATCGGAAGCCACCACATTTACTTTTGGCAAGTTCGGATCAAGATCCAATTTAAAGTCAGCGTTAAAGCTCTTGTCTTTCGCCCGAAGCCCGTGATAGGAAAGCTTTAAAAATTCCTCAGCCAAAGCATTGAGATTAGTCAGCGATTTTTCACTTTTATTTGCCCGGCTATGCTCGAGCATTCCCTTCACGATGGCATCTGCCCGCTTGCCGTGGTGGGCGATTTTTTCTGAGTTTTCACCCAGATCTTTTAGAATGGATTTTGTCTCCTCGATATCCCCTTTCCCCAATTCCTCTATAGCCTCTCCAACAAGTTCCCTATTCAACTCCGAGAAATTATTCACGAAGTTTAGCGGGTTCTGGATCTCATGGGCGATGCCGGCGGTGAGTTCGCCGAGTGAAGCCATCTTTTCGGATTGGATAAGCTGGGCTTGGGTGGATTTGAGGTTTTCTAAGGATTGATTCAGTTCCCTGGTGCGCTCTTTTACCTTTTTTTCGAGAGTTTCATTTTGTGAATATAAAATGGACTCTTTTTCTTTTGAGAGTTTCCGAACCCTGTCCAGGTTTAACCTTAATTCCTGACTTCGCTTCCCAAAGGCGTAACCTAAGTAAATAGCTAAAACAACCGAGTTGAGCATTTGGGCAAATGGAACATAATCTTTTATATAAAAATCTGTTATCCCAATATCGGTCTGTATTAAACCAATATCGGTTAAAATAATTATCGCCCAGAATACTATTGCAATAATACTAGAACTCAGAAATAAGATACTAGCCACTCTATTTTTGTTCCAGGATTTTAAAGCTATTCGTATAACGGCAACCAATAATAGAAGCGCCCAAGCGGTTGTTAATATAAGAGGTTCGTATAAAAAGGAACAACCAATGGCGATAAGGCCTAAAAATGTTACTGCTTTATACCCAAAATCTATGGTCTTCTCCATAATGCTGTACAGGCAATACAGTGAGATTGAAAAGGAAAATACAATACAGGTCGCAATTAGGAAGGAAATCCAAAACTGATCTCCAGTATAACCATTCGACCAGATTACTCCAGCGTAAAACAGACTCAAAAAAAGATTAGAAATGGCGAAGTATCCATTGATTTTTTCATTGGGGAAAACCAAGAAAAAGGATATGAATATGATAAACATCAAGAGCGCAATGCCTAAAGCGATGTGATAATTTTTGTCAAACTGTTGAAAGCCAGCGATTCGTCTATTTTTTACTATATCGGTGGAGGTGGCATGGCTAAGGGTTGAAACTGAAAGTCCAATGTCCCCATTGGTATTCGTATACAGGGGAAATTTATATTGTGCGTTGACATAACGTACCGCCAATACCTGTTCCTTTCCTTTTTCCAGTGGCAATTGAAGTATTTGCCTCCAAGGATTATTATAAATGACCTCGTCTTGATTTGCACTTACTTTCCCCAGTTGGTGAATCAGCTTCCCATCTAAATAAATCTCCGAGGCTCCTAGCTGCCGGATATTTAACACGATAGTCTGTGTTAAGCTGCTATCTGCTTTAATGCGTTTTCTGAACCAAACAATTTCACCGCGCTCGGCGAGGACATGTTCACCATCAGGCATGTTTAGATTGTAAGCACTGACTTCGCTCCATGAAGCGTCATCAAAATCCGGACTGGCCCAGGCTGGATCATCCCCTTTTTGATAACGCCAGTCCTCTGTTAAATTCTTCCAACCCTCTGAAAAAGTAGTGTCTGAGATCACAAACACTTTTTCTGACTGACCAAAAAGTGTCAGCGGAAGAAGTAGAAAGATTAGAGCGTAAAATTGTTTCATAGCTAAGAATTATTGACTGGTATTAACATCATAAAAGTACTTCCAACTCCTTCTTGAGTCTCCAACTTCAACTCACCCCCATGCGCCTTGACAATATCATTCGTAATGCTCAGCCCCAGCCCTGTTCCCTCCGTTCCTTTCTTGGTGGTGAAGAAGGGCTGAAGAATTTTGTCCTTGATCTCTTCGGGGATTCCACCTCCATTATCGGCTATAGAAAGGAGCACCTTGTCTTTTTGCAAAGCTGTTTTCACGGTCAGCTTTGGCAAGTAACTATTCCCATCTCCTGTCTCCCGTCTCCCGTCTTCGGTCTTCAATTTATCCCGCATGGCGTCAAATGCATTGTTGCAGAGGTTGAGAATCACTCTTGAAAAATCCTCAGAGATCAACGTCACGTCCCCAACTTTCGGATCCAGCTGAAGGTCTATATCTACATTGATTGGATACTTTCCTGCCCGCATGCCATGGAAAGATAGATTGACAAATTCTTTGACCAGGGGATTGAAAGCTTTCGGCTCTCGTTTGCTTCCAGACGCCCGACTGTGTTGGAGCATGGAAGTCACAATGCTATCCGCCCGGGTGCCGTGTTCGTGGACTTTGGTCAGATTGCTTTGGACATCTTGGAGGATGGCGATGATCTCTTCTTTGGTAGCTGAAGCTTCCAAATTTTCTAATTCGGCAAAAACCTCTTCGATCAGCTCCCGACTGAGGTCAGAGAAGTTGTTGACGAAGTTCAGCGGGTTCTTGATCTCATGAGCGATACCGGCAGTAAGCTGTCCAAGACTGGCGAGTTTTTCTTGCTGCACCAATTGCTCCTGGGCCGCTTTCAGATCATTTAGTGCTTTTTCAGCTTTAGCTTTTGCCAAATCAAGCTTGGTAAAATCCTCGTATCGTGCATAGGCCACAGAAAGTGATTTTCCCAGCGCTTTGACCAAGTCCAGTTCTTCGGCATTTAAATCTATTTCAGATCCCACATAGAGCATTCCCTGGGCGAAGGGGACAAATTGAAGCGTTAGCGCCGTGGGTGGTTTTTCTCCACCTTGATAGGTAGTGGGATTTGAAATTTGCCCTTGGTCCATAAGGCTCCTCATAAAGGTGAGGAACTGCTCCTGATTCCAGTGTTCGATATAAGTTTCCTTCTTTCGCCAATGAGCCACCCCTTTGCGGGTTATTTCTGAATTGTCGAAATCTAAGCGCAAGGCTGCCAAAGCTTCTCCTTGAGGATTGGAGAGGTAAAAGTCCAGCATCTCTTCGTCTTCATTGACTAGCATCACCCCGCAACGAAAAAACGGAACACCCAAAGACTTCAACTCAGACCAAACTAATGGGGTGATTCGTTCGAGGTCTTTGGCGTCCCGCATGGAAGCTATTTCTCCGCGAACGCGATCCAATGAAGATTGCTTGATGGCTTCTCGTGCTTGTGCTTCTGCTTTTTGGAGATCGAGGAAGCGGGTATAGGTTTGTTCGAAGACCCTTGCGAAGCGTTTGGCTACGTCTTTTTGTTCGTCAGTGATTTTTTGAAAGCTCCCTATGGTTAATGACCCAAAAGCGAAAAAAGAAACGAGGTCATACCAAGAGTTTGGTAATGAACCATTTTCGATGGCCGTCATTATCTCAGGGCTGACAACACCTGCTTTAATAAATCTATTTGTATAAGCAATGAGTTCCTCACCTATATAAGTCCTTATATGGTTGTGTTCTTTCCTTTCTAGGGGCTTTAATTTGTGGAATATTTCAAAGGTTTTTACAAAGGAAGGTTCAAAATCATTTGGCAAAACAAAACTCTTATTCATCCTATCGCCGCCTAATTCAGTGATCCAAAGAGTCAATTCTTCTTTTTCATCATCAAATAGCGCAAATGCAACCCTGTTGTATTCATCAATCACGCCCATTTTCATCATTTCTTCAGAAATTAGAGTTGATATAGATAAAAGCTCATCACTTCTATGCATGGCCATCATACTTGCCCGTACTCGCTCTAGTGATGCCTCTATCTGCGATTCTCTTGCCTGAGCTTCTGCTTTTTGAAGATCAAGAAAGCGGGTATAGGATTGTTCGAAAACTGTAGCTAATCGGCGTAAAATATCATGTTCTTGAGTTGTAAAGATTTCAAGATTGTAACGGTGGAGTTGTAAAGCACAGGTTTTTCCCTTCGCCACAATTGAAGTGTGGCCAGGAGCAGATAGGATTATTTCTCTTCGGTTTGGTGGTGTGTGACTGAGCTCTGATACTTCAAATGCTGTATTCCACCAACGATGCATTTCATCAGCGTCAGCCTGAAATTCCACAAAAGAATCCCCCTTTTCCCAGGCATCCCACATTTTTTTGGTGATACCAAAATCTATGTAAGTGACCCTTAGTTTTTGCTGATAGGTATGCGTATTGGTGATTGCCCACAGATAAAGATCTCGAGAATTTTCAATGAAAGTTAGAAAGTTACTGGCGTCTACTTTAATGCCGAGTTCTGAGATTTGTTCGTGAACTGCCCTAATCACAAATAAAAGGTCATCACTCCTATGCATCGCCATAGAAGCAGATCGCACTCTTTCCAATGCCACTTCAATCTGTGCTTCTCTTGCCTGTGCTTCTGCTTTTTGTAGATCGAGGAAGCGGGTGTAGGCCAGGTTGAATGCATTGGCAAATCTTTTTAACAATTCATCCTCCTCATCACTAAAGGGAATTGTGTTGTATCTTCCAATACCTACCGACGTATCTTTAAAAAAGATAATTGATCGTGTAAGACCAGGTTTGTTATACAAATAGTCTTTTGCCTCTGAAGGTAAATCCTTGTAAACAGTTTTGGTCAATGAATAATCCAAAAACGTATCTTTTTCTTCTTTGTCATAGACATCTTTAGAAAAATCCGCTTTGCCATTTTTAAAGTCTTGAATACATTCTTTAGTTCGGTTGAAAAGAGGATGGTTAACCTCCGGAAAATGAATGTAATCTGTAAAGGCACTTTCATCTCCGGTGACCGTGTATATCCACAAATTCCACTCGCTCAACTGGTTTCCATTGCTGAAATTGGCAAATTCCATTTGGACACCAAGCTTAACGAGTTGTTCGCTCAGCAAATTGATGACCTCTAACAAGTCCTCCTGTTTTTGCATCGCCATCGAAGCAGATCGCACTCTTTCCAATGCCACTTCAATCTGTGCTTCTCTAGCCTGAGCTTCTGCTTTTTGCAGGTCAAGGAAACGGGTGTAAGATTGTTCGAAGACCCGTGAAAAACGTTGAATTATATCTTTTTCGTCATGGTCAAAGGGCTTGGTGGAGAGTCGAACTAGGTTGAGACCGGACAGCTTGTTCACTGAAATGATCCATTCCATCACCTCTACAGATTTTAAGGCCTTTTTTCGCTCTTGGGGAACACCATCAAGTTTGAAATACTCACTAAAAAATTGACGTGTTTCAGGTTTGGAAAAACTTATTTCTTCAACTTTCCCTTTCCCCCAAGATTGTGCTATCACGTTATGACTTGGCATGTCGACATAGGGCCAAAAAATCAGGTTATCGTATGATCCATCTATAGAAGTTACCCATAAATATAAATCCTTTGGCTTGTCTGATTTTAATAAGACGCCCATGGTATCAAATGACATTTCTAAGTTTTGGAGCTCAACATAAAGCGCGCTTGCTACTGAACCGAGTTCCTCACTTTTATGCATCGCCATGGAAGCAGCTCTAACTTTTTCCAATCCTGCCTCAATCTTTGCTTCTCTAGCTTGAGCTTCGGCTTTTTCGAGATCAAGGAAGCGGGTGTAGGCCTGCTCAAAGACTTTCCCGAAGCGCTTGAATATTTCCTCTTCTTCCTTCGAAAATTCCTTGAGATCGAGTCGTTGAAAAGTTAAAATGGAATTTTTAAAAAGAACATGGACCCTCACCATCCCCGGCGAACTGTAGGCAAAATTCTGTCTTTCTTTAGGGATAGATTTAAAATCAGAGAATTTGAATAAAAGCTTGAAGAACTCGTCTTTATCTGCTTTGGAATAGGTCTCGGTATAAAAATCAACGCCTTTCCGAACGGCTGTCAATAACTTCTTGAAAATTGGATGCTTGATAAAGGGAACATGAAATTTTTCCAGGTAATCCTGTCCTTCCACAGCCAACCAGGTATTAGACCCCTTCTCGGGATTAGCAAAATCAGTTAGAATATTTGTGGCCCAAGCTTCAATTCCCAATCCCAGTATTTGCTTATCGAGAATTCGAACGACCTGGACTAATTCCTCACTTTTATGCATCGCCATGGAAGCAGATCGCACCTTTTCCAGAGCTACTTCAATCTGTGCTTCTCTTGCTTGTGCTTCTGCCTTTTGTAAGTCAAGGAAGCGGGTATAGGCTTGTTCGAATACTTTTCCGAATCGCTTGAAGATGTCCTCTTCTTCCTTAGAAAATTCCTTTAGATCGTAATGTTGAAAAATCAAGATGGAATTTTTAGAAAGCACTGAAGCCCTGACCAATCCGGGAGCATTATAAATTAAATCCTGGCTTTCTTTAGGGTAAGTTCTAAAATCGGAGTAAGTGAATATAAGTTTTAAAAATTCGTTTTTTTCATCTTTCGAATAACTATCTGAATAAAAATCGACTCCTTTTGCCAAGGCATCATAGAGTCTTTTTGTAAGGGAATGTTCTAAATACGGAACATGAAATTTTTCTAAGAAATCATGGCCTTCTTTAGCAAACCAGTCATTTAACCCTTTTTCTTTATACGAAAAATCAGTGAATATTTGCGTGCCATCTGTTTCAATTCCCAATCCTAGTATTTCTTTGTCAATAACTCGAACAACTTGGACTAGTTCCTCGCTTTTATGCATCGCCATGGAAGCAGAACGCACCTTTTCTAGAGCTACTTCAATCTGTGCTTCTCGTGCTTGTGCTTCTGCTTTTTCCAAATCGAGAAAACGCGTATAGGTCTGTTCAAATACTTTGGCAAATCGCGGGAAGATATTTTCTTCTTCAAACTCCTCTTCCGTGATGATTAGGAGGTAACCGTATTTATAGGCAGAAACATGGTTTTTTTGCCAGACTGGAAGCGGTCTTCCAAAGTCTATTACTTTTTGGAAATTGGCTTTGAAGCTTGGGATCTCCATCAAATGATCATAGATATCCTTAAGTTCTTTTCCTCCCTGCGCATACGAATGAAGTGCTTCCTGATTTTTCCAGGTATCATACATTCGTTGCTCGCCATGATCTGCATTGTAAGGGACAAAAAGGTGGTTGAACATCTGGCCCGGAATGGGACTACTCATCCATTTTTCTACCAAAACTTCCTCCTTTTTGCAAATCGCAAATCCGGCAGTCCAAAGTTGAGCACCAAGGATTTTTAACTGATCAAACAATAGTGCTGCAACCTCAGCCAATTCCTCGCTTTTGTGCATGGCCATGGTTCTGGATCGGACTCGCTCCAATGCCAGTTCAATTTCAGCTTCTCGTGCCTGAGCTTCAGCTTTTTGGAGATCTAGGAAGCGGGTGTAGGTTTGTTCAAAAACTTTGGCGAAACGCTGCAGGATAAAGAAATCTTTTTCAAGAACGGGCTCCATGTCAACTGCTTTTAGGAGTCCAAACCGCATTGCTGCAACAGAAAAGTGAACGTACTCAGTCTCCTTAATATTTGTCTTGACGTCTTCAGGCAAATTTTTCATGTCACTTTGCCCTAAAAGTAGGACGCCTAATTTGCGCTTATCATCTCCGGAAACCTCAATAGAAACGCTAGGTGTCTGTTGTTCGAAAGTGGACCAATACTTTTTTAACACCCAATGATCCAGTGTAGGGATTTCGAATCCCTCTGGTTGAATCCTCGCTCCAGGTGGAGAAATCCAGCAATAAAAACCAGACTTATCTTCCTTAGCAATTTTTATCTCAAAGCCCCATTTTGCAATTCCAAAAGGATGAATTTGTTTATAAAATTCAAAAACCAACTCGCGAAGTTCTTCGCTTTTCTGCATGGACATTGCCCTTGCTCTCACTCTTTCCAGCGCCGCCTCAATCTCCAGTTCTCTGTTTTTAGCTTCTAACTCCAGTGCTTGCTCTTCCACTGAACGTTGTAGTCTTTGTATTTCTGCTGTTAATTGGGCCTCGGTTTTCATAGCTTGTCTTAGTCAATTGGTAAAAAAATATTCATTTCCGTCCCGGCCCCTACAGTACTACTGACCTGAAGGGACCCCCCATGCGCCTTGATGATATCATGTGTAATACTCAGTCCCAGTCCTGTTCCTTCGGTGCCTTTTTTGGTAGTGAAGAAAGGTTGAAGAATTTTATCTTTGATCTCAGCCGGGATTCCAGGTCCGTTATCAGCGATTGAAAAGATGACTTTATCCTTTTGTAAAGAAGTTTTCACGGTCAGCTTTGGTAAGTATCTGTTGCCATCTTCGGTCTCCCGACTCCCGTCTCCCGTCTTCAATTTATCCCGCATGGCATCAAAGGCATTGTTGCAGAGATTCAAAATAACTCTGGAAAAATCCTCGCTGATCAAAGTCACGTCTCCTACTTTCGGATCCAGCTGGAGATCGATATCTACATTGATCGGAGCTTTGCCAGCTCGCATACCATGGAAAGATAGATTGACAAATTCTTTGACCAGGGGATTGAAAGCTTTCGGCTCTCGTTTGCTGCCTGAAGCTCGGCTATGCTGCAACATCGAAGTCACGATGCTATCGGCCCGTGAACCATGCTCATGAACTTTGGCGAGGTTACTTTTTACGTCATTTAGAATCGCGACAATCTCTTCCTTGGCATCTGAATCTTCCACATTTTCAAGTTCTTCAAAGACCTCTTCGATCAGCTCCCGGCTGAGATCGGAGAAGTTGTTGACAAAATTCAGCGGGTTTTTAATCTCGTGGGCAATGCCGGCAGTAAGCTGTCCAAGACTGGCAAGTTTTTCTTGTTGTATAAGTTGTTCTTGCGCAGACTTCAATTCCTTGAGTGCTTTTTCGGCGCGAGCTTTGGCTTTTTTAAGCCGCTTTAAATCCTCTCTGGCTTGTGAGAGATCCTTGAATCGTGAATAGGCTAAAGAGAAAACCAGTGCAGCTCGGCGCAACAGGTCCCAACTTTCGGTCGATATCTCTCCCGGAGTAGCAGCTCCAATGGCTCCGTTCGAAAATTTGGTCAAGTGATAGGTACGTTCCGGTATTTCGGTTCCGTAGTATCCCTCGAGTTTTGGAGATTGGTGTGCACAGTAATTGATCCACTCTACCCGATTTTCTCCTTTCATTAAAATGGAAGTTTTTGTCTCATCACTTTGGTAGAAGTCTAGCATTTTCCTTCCTACCCAAGTGTCTTTGTAGTTGAGGTCAAAATGGTCTGCCGCATAGGTTTTGGTTCCTTCCCGAATATCCTTGATTGAATACCAGCATTCTGCCTTTCCAGCAATATCTTTATTGATATAGATCGAGCTGGTTTCCAGCTCTTCTACTCCCAACAATCCCATTTCTTCCCGCATGACTTGGGCTACTTCAATGAGTTCTTCGGGCTCCTGCATAGCCATTGCCCGAGCCCGAACCCGCTCCAGAGCAAGTTCAATTTTGGCTTTTCTGGTCTGTTTTTCAGAGGTGAGTAAATCCTCGAATCGTCGATAAGCTAGATCAAAGACACTGGCAAAGCGAACCAAATTGCCCATAGATTCTTCAGGAGGATTAGGCACTTGTCCAGGGAGACTAAAGCCGATTTCACCATGAGTAGTCCGTGCGATGACAAAGGTCAGGCCTCCAATGGCCATAATATCTTCTTTAGTAGGTGCATGAGGGTCAGCCTGTTCATATTTGCCGTAGGTATTCATCTTATCGATATAGTCCCATGCCTCGTGTCCATTTAAATCTAATGCAATGGTGGGGGAACCACTCTTTTCCCATGCGGCTAGACGGGGAATTTCATCGTGTACAAACTTGGGCACCGAGATAATCATCCCCACTCTTTCACCATCTTCAGAGGTCATCGACATCTCATAGCTTTCTGGAGTCCATTTCATATGCCAGAAATAATCCGCTTCATGTCCCAGATTGACAAATTCCTTTCGCATGGAAACTACGATGTCAAAGAGTTCATCGGAATGAGTCATAGACGTCACTTGAGCTCTTATTCGTTGGAGAGAAAGTTCCAACTTTGCCTCTTTGGCCTGAGCCTCTGCTTTTGTGAGGTCTAAGAAACGAGTGTAAGTCAAGTCAAACACTTGCGCGAAACGCTTAAAGATTTCCTCCTCCTCGCATGGCACTTCTGTTATAATGACCAAGTATCCCGTCTTGAAATAAGCAGCATGTAGTCGTTGCCAATCAGGACGCGGGATTCCAGCACCTTCCATATCTTCAAAAATTTGCTTTGCAATCGGAATGTTCATGAGCCAGTCATAGTGGTCGAGGAGCTGCTCGTTTTCAAGTGTGACAGTTCGATAAGCATCGCCCATTTCCCAACCTTTATAGAGATTTTCATGGGCAAAGTCTCCTACATTTGGAAGGGAAAAAGGTTGGATCAAACCATTGTCTAAACTGAGCCACCATTCATCTTCTTTTCGGCCTTTTTCACAAAGCACAAATCCACAAGTCCAAAGATTGTCAACTAGGGTATTAAGCTCACTGAATAATACAGTAGCAACTTCACCCAATTCCTCGGCTTTTTGCATACCCATAGTGCGAGACCGAACTCTCTCTAAAGCCGCCTCTATGCGTGCTTCCTTGGCTTGTGCTTCTGCTTTTTTCAGGTCTAAAAAGCGGGTGTAAGCTCTTTCAAACTCTATAGAAAAGCGTTTTAAGATGGTTTTCTCTTCATCAGAAAGCCTCCTCCGGATATTGATCCCAAAACATCCATATCGCATGTATGCCTCAGAATAGTAAATTCCATCGGGGAAAGATTCCGCTTTCAGTTTTTGGGCTCCTGTTAGGAGCTCCTTCCAAACATCAAAGAAGCCAACAATTTCTCCGGGAGGGACAAACTCTTCCAGGATCACCTCTGGAGTTTCCAAAGCTTTTAAGCAAGTAGCAGTATAGGCTTCGGATTTATCCATTGGATAAGTGACCTGTTTACTTTTCAATATGGTTTTGCCCTTTTGATCCTCAGTCCAACTCGCCCAAAACTGGTGAGAGCTAGTGGATTCATCCGGCAACCATACATAAGAAAATTCTGATGAGATATCCAGACGAAGCAACTGTTCTTGAAAGACTTCCGAAACCGATTTGATTTCATCTGAATGTTTCATCAGCATACTTTGCGTACGAGTGCGCTCAAGTGCAGCCTCGATTTGGGCTTTTCGCGCTTGTGCTTCTGCTTTTTGAAGGTCTAAGAAGCGGGTGTAGGTTTGGTCGAAAACCTTTGCGAAGCGATTGAAAATGTCGTGTGCATCCGGTACAGGTTCGTAGGTGATGAAGAGTAGAAAACCGTGAGAGAATTTACAGAGGTGGTTGATTTGGTAGGTGGGTAGGGAAAGTCCCTGTGCCTCAATAGCAGAAAATGTGGGTTTTAAATCCGGGAAGGATTTCATGTGATCATAGTGTTCTACAAGCGCACTTCCCCCAAGCTCTTGCACCATAAAAGTGTCTTTGCTCTTAATAAAAGCTCCCATTTCATCAAAGGATGATTCACCAAATAAGCGAAGTTTAAAAGGTTCCTGAAGAACGCCTTCACTGCTCATCCAACCGGCAGCAGATTTGCCGTCTTGGGCAATAATGTTGAACCCACTGCTCCACGCAGGTACTCCTAATCCCTGCACTTCCAAAAACAACAGGTTGGCAACCTCGGGCAATTCCTCACTGCTTTGCATACCCATGGTTCGGGAGCGGACTTTTTCGAGGGCTGCTTCTATTTTGGCTTCATGTGCCTGCGCTTCTGCTTTTTGAAGGTCTAGGAATCTGGTGTAGGCTTGCTCAAAAACATTTCCAAATCGTTTAAAGATAGCATTCTCGTCTTCGCTATAGGGAATAAGATTATAATTGCCAATAGTGAGTATCGTATTTTTCATCAAACACTGAGACCTTGCAAATCCAGGCGAATCCAGCAAAAAGTTTATGCTTTCTGGGTTAAGGCTTCCTGGTTCAGAGTGATCAAGCAAGTGCTGCAAAAACTGTTTGTTTTCTTCACGGGTGAGGATATCGGAACTAAAATTAACTCCATCATTGCGGGCTTGTAGAGGTCTGGTAAAACCTGGATTATCCAAGTAGGGTACGTTTATGAATAAAGGCTTTGGCAATCCGGGAGTGGCCAACCAGAACTTAAGACCCACTTGTTTGGCATCAAGTCCAAAGCTGACATTATGAAATCTGAATTGTAACTGTTGCAATTGCTCTGACACCACCAAAATAACCTCTTCTAACTCCTCGCTTTTATGCATGGCCAATGACCGACTTCGAACTCTCTCCAAAGCCGCTTCAATCTGAGATTCCCTTGCCTGTGCTTCTGCTTTTTGTAGGTCTAGAAAACGGGTATAGGTTTGTTGGAAAACTTTCCCAAATCGTAGGAGTACTTGATTTTCTTCATCTGTAAAAGTTGTGGTGGTATAGTTTTCAATATACAGTCCAACATTATCCAGCAACACAGTGGAGATCGAAAGACCTTCTTGGGCAAAATAGAAGTCCTGCGTTTCTTTAGGTAAATCTGGAATTAAGGAAAAGAGGTCTTGATAAAATCTGTTTTTAGTTTCAAAGTCTAACAGGTTAGCAAAGAAGTTTTCTCCTTTTGCCTTGGCTTCCAGATAGCTGTTCCAATGAGGTGAATCAAAATAGGGAAAGGTAATTTCTGAATGAAACTGATTAGAATCAGCCAGCCAGATATTCATGTCCTCCCGGTCTTTATAATCCATGATAAAGCCGGTATGCTCTATAGGGATTCCCAAGCCAACAAATTGTTGGTACACTACCTGAATAACATCCTTCAGTTCTGAAGAATTTTGCATAGCCATACTTCGACTTCTCACCCGCTCCAATGCCAATTCAATCTGGGTTTCTCGGGTTTGATGCTCTGCTTTTTTCAAATCCTCAAATCGCTTATATGCCAGATCGAATACTTTCGCAAAGCGGACTAAGGTACCCATAGCTTCCTGAGGAGGATTCGGAACAGATCCCGGGAGGCTAAATCCAATCTCCCCATGAGTAGTACGCGCCATGACAAATGTCAAACCGCCGATATGGCGAATATCATCCAAGGTTGGGGCTTGTGGATCAACGCGCTCAAAATCCCCCCAATTGATCATTTTTTCAACATAGTCAACCGCAGTTTCTGTCTCCATTGCTAAAACTAAGATGGGCTCAGAGCCTTTTTCCCAATCAGCTACCAACTTGATATCTCCATGAATTCGTCTTGGCAAACTCATCACCATACCAATCTGAGTACCATCGCCTGAAGTCATGGCTTTTTCATAGGAATCGGGAAGCCATCGCATATGCCAGAAATAGTGAGCCTCATGTCCCAAAGCGACAAACTCACTTCGCATCGTCACCACAATTTCCAGAAGCTCTGTTGACTCTCTCATGGATGCGACTTGTCCTCTGATCCGTTCGAGTGCTGCCTCAATCTGAGCTTCCCTTGCTTGTGCTTCTGCTCTTACCAAATCGAGATAGCGTCGATAGGTTTGTTCAAAAAGTGCACTGAACCGTTGGGTAATGTGAATCAATTCGGGTTGGAATTCCCGGGGACTAAAGGCATAAAAAAAGCCATGCTCGAAGATGAAACAGTGTTGGATCTCTCTTTCGGGTAATTTTTCGATCGGGATCTGAATTTTATAATCCGGAGCATTATTCAGCATGCGGTAATAATCCGGCAAATCCTCTCCTTCCAACACATACTTGTGAAATGGAACTTGCTCCAGCCAAGCCTGACGGGCTTTCTGTAACATGGGATGCCAAGCCATATCGATGTTTCCAATATGCATGTTGACATCCTCTCCAGTTTTGCGGGCCGTCCAAAGCTGATTGTTTTCATTCTCATGGTTTAAGATACCGATCCCAAATCGGGTCCCTTCATCCACCCCCAATGCTGTGAGTTCAGAGAACATTTTGACCACACATTTTCCCACGTCATCACTGCTATGCATGGCCATAGTCTGTGCTCTGACCCGCTCCAGAGCCGCCTCTATCTGCGCTTCTCGTGTTTGTGCTTCAGCTCTCTTAAGATCTAGGAATCGAGTGTAGGCTTGATCAAAGACTTTGGAAAAACGTTTGATGATATCAATTTCATATTCAGTTAAGGGAACGCCTGAATAATCAGCCATTCCGATACAGGAGTTTTTCTGAAAAGCCTGCGAGTGAGTATAGAATTTTTGAGCGAAAACCCATTTGGCCTGCTCCTCTAAACCTGCTATCTCAGCAGAGGTAAAGGAGGTTTCGAAGAATCTTTTGAAGTAGCTGTTTTTTTCTTCTTCGCTGTACGCCTTGGAGAAGAATTGTACACCCGCTTCTTTTGCTTCATAAAAATCATCAAGTATTGGGTGCTGAAAATAGGGTGTAGAAATGTAAATATTACCAACGTCTTGGGAGGCAATATATTGATTGAAGTCCTTTGACACTGAATCGAGAACCACCACTATGGCTATACGAGATTCCATGGAAACCTCCAGTTCATTAAATTTCCTATGAATCTCTAGGATGACTTCGCTGAGCTGGTCACTTTTGGTCATCGCCAATGATCTACTTCTCACTTTTTCCAAGGCAGCTTCTATTTGTGCTTCCTTAGCCTGGGCTTCGGCTTTTTGAAGATCGAGGAAGCGTGTGTAAGCTTGGTCAAAAACCTTAGAAAACCGCTTTAATATAGCTATATCAGGTTCGGATAGTGGCTTTCCCACAAAATCGTTTACCGCTACGATAGATTTACCTGATGGAGCCATCGTGACCGAGTAGTGGGAACTTTTGCGAATCATTCGCTCCACTTCGGAAGGTAGGTTAGTTAATTCTGGAAGCTTTAACACAACATCGTAAAAGCTATCTTTTTCGGCTACGGAGTACTCTCCTTTGTAAAAAGCAAGACTCTCTTCGTGGGCACGGATATAATCATTGATGATGGGATGATCAAAATATGGAAGATGATACTGATTGATGACCAGACCAGTTCCCACATCCCCGCAAACAAATACATCCATATCCTTTGAGTCATCTGTAAAAGTCTGAATCGCCACTGCGGTAGATGGAATTTGGAGTTCGTTTAACTTTTCGAATAGCACCTTGACAACTTCATTGAGCTCCTTACTATTGTGCATAGCTAAAGAACGACTCCGTACTTTTTCTAACGCTGCCTCAATCTGCGCCTCTCGAGCTTGGGCTTCTGCCTTTTGAAGATCTAAGAAACGGGTGTAGGTCTGTTCAAAAACTTTGGCGAAGCGTTGAAAAATGGCATAGGCTTCAGGGACTGGCTCATACGTGATAAAAAGGATATAGCCATGGTTGAAGAAGGCTATATGATCGATTTGATAAGTAGGCAATGCGATCCCGGATTCCTTCAGGGCTTTCAATGAATCTCCCATCACTGGGATGGTTTTCAAATAGTCATAATGAGCTTTGCATTCTCCCTCTGCAAACTCCTTCACATAGAATTTTTCTCCCTGCTGTCCCCTTTCATAAAAATCTAAGAAGAATTGTTCTCTGGGAGTTTTGTAGAAAGGCAAACTTCCATTTGCACTGCTAAACCATTCGTAATCGCCTGCCTCATCCTCGGCATAGATATGAAAGGCACAGCCCCAGGTTTGGATCCCTAGACTTCGCACTTGCTCATCCAAAAGAATTGAGGCTTCCTCCAGTTCAGAACTGCTATGCATAGCCATAGTCCTGGCACGTACTCGCTCTAGTGCCAATTCGATTTCTGATTCCCTTGCTTGTTTTTCTGCTTTTTGAATATCCCGAAATCGCTGATAGGCTAAGGAAAACACTTGATGGAAACGCTTGAATAAAGCCAAACTTTGTTCGTCCAAGGATCGATAAAGCGTGATCCCAAGACCGCCTTCTCCAATCGAAAGAAAACAATACCCCAGCTCCTCTGACTTATCCAAAAGCGGATCATCCAAATGTTTTTCCCGCTTGCGATGCGTACGAAAATCAGCTAGCTCCTTCCCAGTCAATGCTCCCAAAAAGTGACTATCGCGAGCGGCAAGCATCTGATCGACCATTTGCTGCTCCACGGGGCTTTTGCGGTATTCAGTTCGCTCGATGATGTCTCGGTCGTAGCTTGGGAAATATTGATAGCACAGGTAAATCTCTTCCTTTGATTCGATGAGTGCGGTTTGCAAATTTCGGATCTGACCTACGCCAAAAGCCTCCAATTGCTCGGCAATAATCCGACAGACCTGAAGCATATCATCGGGAGTTTTCATGCCCATAGCCACTGCTCGTACTTTTTCCAGAGCCGTTTCAATCGCCAGCTCTTGATTTTTTCCTTGCAGCTCAGAGGTCCGTTGATCCACTGCGGCTTGAAGACGCTTGTTTTCAGCTTTGAGTGCATCTGCGGCAAATGCTTCTCCTTCAGTGGCCTTCATATCTGGATAAGATCCATGCTGATGCAAAGCAATCCAACCAGTATCTGTTTTTGACATAAGGGAAGACATTCGAAAAGGGCCGTAAAAAGTCCATTCCCCCTCTATTTTCACATAGAGATCGGTAAACTCATTGACCATCAAATAGTCACGATAAGGTAGGACTTCTATCGTTCGATTGCGGAACTCCGCCTGACCGACCATTTGATCCTGCATAGCATAGCTATACTCCAGAATTTCCTGTTTGCTATGCCAGATCTCTTCTTTAGTCCCACCGATATTATAGTAATCATCCGCAACAAAGGTGGCCCAGTGATCATAGTCACCATTGATATAAGTCTTCCAGAAAGTGTCGAGCCATTGGGTTAGCTCAGCTTTTATTGCTTCAGTAATCTTCATTTAAATCTTTATTTGATCGGTAAAAAGATGATCATTTCAGTTCCCTCGCCTTCGATACTCTTCACTCTTAAATCCCCACCGTGTGCTTTGATGATATCATAGCTCAGGCTTAAGCCAAGGCCAGTACCACTTCCGGTGGGTTTGGTGGTAAAAAAAGGTTGGAAGATTTTGTCTTTGATCGCTTTGGGAATTCCTCCACCGTTGTCTTTGATGCAGATTTCTACTCCTCCTGCATCACCTGCTAGTTCGACGAGTCGAGTCTGAATAGTCACTTTTGGTTTGTAGGTCACATCCACATTGCCCGCATCTTTTAAGTCATTGGCTTTTTTGCCTACCGCATAAAAGGCATTATTGATCAGGTTCAAAATCACCCGACCCACATCCTGTGCGACTACATTTACATGTGGAAGATTAAAATCTAATTCCGAATCAAAGTCAGCGGTAAAGCTTTTGTCTTTGGCGCGAAGCCCATGATAACTCAATCGTAAAAACTCCTCGGCAAGGGCATTTAGATTAGTCGGTTTTTTGTCACTTGCATTACTTCGGCTATGCTCCAGCATACCTTTTACAATACCATCAGCTCGCCTTCCGTGGTGTTTGATCTTGGAGAGATTCTCTTTCAGGTCATCAGATATTTCCAAGACCATTTTCATATTTCCTTTTTCGATCTCCTCCCTCATTTCATCAATTAGTTCTTCACTTACTTCGGAGAAGTTATTCACAAAATTCAGCGGGTTTTGAATCTCATGGGCTATACCTGCGGTAAGCTCACCGAGAGAGGCCATTTTCTCTGCCTGTATAAGTTGTGACTGGGTTGCCTTCAAATCCGTGTAGGCCTTCTCGATTTCTTTGGATTGGGCCACCTCCCGCTCCAGGTTTTTCGCTCGCTCCATCATTTTAATTCGTCTTTTCAAACCAGAGTACCCGACGAAAACCATCAATCCGATGAATAAGAAATAAAGTGTATAAGCCCACCAAGTTTTCCACCAAGGTGGAAGCACAACGACCGAAAGAGATTTTCCAACGTCATTCCATACGCCATAAGCATTGGACGCGATCACTTTGAAGGTATAGGTTCCAGGCTCGAGATTGGTATATGCCGCAAAGTTTCGGTTGTCATAGATCCAGTCTTGATCCAAACCTTCAAGCATATGAGCGTATTGATTTTTGGTTGGGTTTGCATAATGAAGCGCCGCAAATTCAAAGCTCAGATCATTCTGATCATGGCGCAGGGTGATTTCATCAGCGGAAAGCAGATCAACTTCCAATGGCGAACTCTCACCCATATCATAGACTGAGCGATTGGAAATTAAAAGATTGGAAATAATTATAGAAGGCGGGATTTTATTAGAGGCGATAGTCGAAAATGTGGTCAATCCATGATCACCCCCAAAGTAAAAATTGCCGTCTGGGGTTTTGTCTGCAGCAAGCGAAAGAAATGATTCTCCACCCAATCCATCGTCTTCGTTGTAGTTGATGAAAGTAACTTTGTCCAATGCATCATTTTGCATCATTTGGATCAACCCGCTTTGGGTAGAAAACCACATTTCTCCATTTTCCCCTGGCAAAACTGTTTCTAAAATATTGGTAGACAAGCCATCCTGCTCAGTGTATTTGGTGATCACACCACTGGCGATATCCAAGACATTAATACCTCCGTAGGTAGCCATCCATAGCAATCCATTTTCATCTTCCAGGACATCCAAGACTTGTGGACTACTCAAGGTCGCAGGATCAGCAGGGTCGCTGATGTAATATTGGACAGCGTTGGTTTCGGGATCGATCCGGGTGACTCCGGCATTGGCACTTGCTACCCAGATGTATTTTTTACCGATCTCGATATCTGAGATATTCCCATCCTGAATAATGATTTCGGCTTTTTGCTCATTGACATTCACCACAAGAGATTGGCTTTCTATCCGGTCTTCTTGCTTGAAAATTGCGATACCATAGAGCGGAAGAAATTCAGGCTCGGGAGCATTCCAGCTATCGTAATGATGGCTGTCGTCTGAAGAATATCGAAGTGCATAAGTGCCGGGATTCAATTCGGTTTGGGTAATTTGGAGTCGGTTTTTGATACTTCCCCCTGCCCAGAAGGTGTCATCTATGGTCTCTACCCGCTGGATGGATTCACCCGTAGCATTCTGAAGCCATCCATAATCTACCATACTTGCCAGATCTCCTTCTCCTACCCAGACTACATAGTAAGTACCTTTTTCGGTGATTTGAAATTCTTGAGTGAGTTCCTGGTTTTGGGTGACCTTTTCGATAATGGCGAGTGCTTCCTTATTTTCTAGCCATTTTTTGGTCTGTGCCAGGATTTCATCCGGATAGGTTCTGACATATTTGCTCACCAGTTCATTGAAGGATTCGCTCTTTGGATCCAAAATGGTAAGCCCACCATTGGTACCCACCCAGAGTTTGCCTGTCCGATCTTCCCGAATCACCCGCACCTGATCATTGACGAGGCTATTCTTATCATCGGGGTCACGTTTAAATCGTTTGACCTCTTTGTAATTCTTATCCATTTTGATCAATCCATCTCCCCAAGTGCCTACCCAAAGTGTCCCGTCATTTTGCTCGTACATGGATCTGGCAGATCCACCAAACATATCAGCAGAAGAAGCGAAGTTTACTTTTTGAATAGATTGATCAGTTTCATTAAGAATATTGACCCCATTTCCACGGGTTCCGACGAAGACTTTTCCCGGGGTGATTTTGGAGGCAAAAAGCCCAAATGTACCTCCTTCACTTAGCGAGTTGGGATTTTGAGGGTCATGGCTGTAATATTTGAAAGGTTTATTTACAGGATCGTATTTGAAAAGTCCATTAGAGGAAGATCCGAACCAAAATATCCCACTTTTATCTAAAATCAACTCGGTAAATCGAATCGTCCAACCTCCTGCTGTTACTTTTCTATTGTCTGGGATGATGATTTCCTGATAGTTATCTGAATTCCCTTCAAACTTCAAGACTCCTCTGAAATTGTTCAAGACCCAGATATTGCCTTCTCTATCCTCTTTGATGGAATTTAAAAAATTCGCGATATCGATATTGTTGTAGTCATAGGTAACAATCGTTCTTAGCTCATTCGTCTTGGGACTGTATTTGTAGATACCCTGTCGAGCAGTTATCCAGATTGTCCCGTCTTTGTCTTCGTAGAGTTCAGATATGGAATTCTCAAGGGTATTCAAATCATTTTCTTCTTTGAATTTTACAGGAATGAAAGTTTCAGAATTCTTTGCCAGACTCATTAGGCCATGAGTCGAAGATCCTCCCCAGATCGTTCCGGCTTTGTCTTCATAGAGCACCATAGACATTCCATCATGAATTGCTTTTTCCCCATTGACATTGGCAAAAGGGGCTCTTACCCAAGTGTCATTTTCAGAATCATAGCGAATAATATCCTGCGAAATAGTCGATGCCCAGACTCTCCCCTGTGAATCACTCAGAATATTAAAAACCCTGCCGCCTCCAGGGATTTCAAAAAGCTCCAAAAAATTGTAATTCCTAAACGTATTTTTAGCTCTGTCCAAAAAGGACACTCCAAGCTCCGTAGCAATCCACAGATTTCGATCTTGATCTTCTACAATATCCCACACGAGATTGTGCGGAAGGCTAGTCGAATCGCCTAGGACATTTCGGTAGTTTTTCCAGGTATAGCCATCATAGCGCTGCAAACCATTGGCGGTACCTATCCAAATAAGTCCATAGCTATCCTGCATCACATCCATTACCTGAGGCGAGGCAAGGCCATTGGAAATAGAGATGGTTTCTAGCTGAATTTCCTGAGCTTTCAGGTTCGACACAAAGAAGAAAAGGAGTAAAATTGGAAGGAACTTTACTAGACTAACTCTTGCTGTTAATTTTGTGGATATCATATAATCTAAGATTTTAAAAAAGATTGAGTCGGGAATCGAGAGAAATTAGTAATCAGGCGGTTGCTTTATTAAAATGCTAAAAAAGAATTGATTTAGACTTAAATAGTATTTGAATGGCTTGATTGGAGGATCGAGACTTGAAAAAAATGTAGCAAATGTTATTTTAGTCATATCTAAAAATAATACTATTTCAACATAAACCTTATTCTCCTCAAAATAAAGGATTATGCCAAAAATTCCGCTTTAGACTAGCTAAAAATTGTATTTTTTCAATTTGATCTTCAAGGTTTTAAAATTCCAAATTGGTTTCACTAATAGGCAATTTGAAGGATTTCTTATAAATGCTCTTTAGTCAAAGTTTTCGAAGGAAGTTGAGCTTGATTTATTATTTCAGATCAACTTCGATCAAAGTCCCGATTCCCACCAAAAATATTTCCCCGATTGCGTAGGCCAGGTACCGGGTCACCCAGTTTTACAGTAGGAGTTTTGGCGGATTTTGCGAAAGAAGGAGATCATAATTTCTGGGTTGCTTTGAGGATTTCTTCGATCTTTCCAATGGTAATTTCATATTGAAGCTTTAGGACTGCAGCCGTTGCCAGCTTGTCATCTACAATGTTTTCAAAACGGCGATCTTTTAGTAATTCTTGATTACTGAACCCTAATTTGGATCGATTAAATAATTCACTGCCTATGGAACCTGTGTTATCAATATTTCGGAGTGAGCTATATTCGCGAAGGTATTCGATAAAGGCATCAGAACTCTTTTGGCCTTCTGATTTTAATTCCTCCAAATTTTCATAGTGTCGTTCCCATCCAAAAAGAAGTAATTGAACCTTCTCATCTGAAAGCCGGGAAATTTGACCGGAATTTTTCAAATCATTCAAGACGTATGAACTTGGGTTCCAAGTGAAATTGGGAAAAGACATTAGAATCAGACTATCGAGTAAAAATTCGTCAGGAGACGTGGCCTCTCCAAAAAAATCTAATATTTGCCTGCTCGCTACCAACTGAGAATCTATCCTAGCGATGTCTCTGTTTAATTCGTTTAGGTTTTCGTCAAACTCATTATGCAGGGCGATTAAGATCCGTCTTTCTTGCTCCAAGGTCTTTCTACCTTCATTCCAATTATTTACTTGCAGGGCAATCAAAATCCCAATCACAACTAGCAGGATTTCCCTCAAGGCGTAGACCAAGTATCTAGTGACCCGGTTCTGGAAGAGGAGTTTTTGGCGGATTTTGCGGAAAAATGAGATCATTCTCTTTCGGTATTTTTCTTCTTATAAGGGACTTTATTTTGGGGATTGCTCGAGCGAAGCATCAATATGCGTGAATATCTTCTCGATGAATTGGAGGACATATCTTGCCGAGTGGGCTGCGTCTTCAAGTAGCACGTTTTTGATTGCAATCCGATTGGCGAGTTCTCGTCCCCAAATCGCTTCCTCATCCGATGAGAAGCGCCTGTTGACAGGAGTATTTTTATAACCTGGAGAACCAGGGAGACCGGGATAATCCCAATTGACATCTGATTCGCTACCATAGATGGAGCTGACATTGAATCTAGCTATAAAGAACTCTGTTACCTGCCCAGCCCATTGTTCTGCAGCCCTTTCTGCATACCCGTTTGCAAGGGAGTTGGCTGTCTCGAATTCAGACAAGGCTCTCCGTAGCTGTTCACTTTGAAGAATGGAAAGTTTACCTGAGTTATTAAGGTCGGTATAGGCTGGAACCTCAACTCCAAAGGGGACATCGATGAACGACTTGCGTAGCATGCCGACAATGCTGTCACTAGGTATGCTGCCAGGGGTTTCGGCAAGAAGGGAAAGAAGACGTTCATTGTGGTCAAGTTGCTCCTGTACTGCACCTAAGATGAACCGAAATGATGATTCTGCTGACTTGAAATCAGTGCGCAAAGCTGCCAGATAATGACGTTCCTCATTTTTTTGCTTTCTACCTTCATTCCAATTATTTACCTGAAGTGCAATCAAAATCCCAATAACAACTAAAATGATTTCTCCAGCTGCATATGCTAGATAGCGGGTAACCGTGTTTTGTTGAAGTAGTTTTTGACGGATTTTGCGGAAAAAGGAGATCATTAGTATTGGAAAAATTGAGGTCTATAGTATTTATGTGTTCTTAATAATCCCGTAGGGATTACCGATGGGTAGAAAAGCCATTGAGACAATAACAAGTCGTGCCGTAGGTACGCCATATAAAAGGAGAAATAATCCATTTCTTTAGGGATCAATTGGCTTGAAAAGAAATCTTTCATCATAGTCAATATCGTGGATTCTTAGCAGAGATAAATATTCTTCTGAAAAGGATTGCTTTTTATGGTGTTCTTGTTGATCCTGAATGTAATGGATGATCCTCGGGACTTGGCTTTTTGAATAAGGAAATTCTCCATAGCCTTCCTGCCAAGAGAACTTCCCGGTTGATAATTTATTAAGGTTAATCCATTTAGATGAATCCTGTTTTACCTGTTTCATCAAGTCCGACATTGATTGAATGGGTCTCATTCCGAAAAGCACATGAATGTGGTCCGGCATTCCATTAATTTGAAGCAATTTGTGGCCATTTTGCTGGATTATTCCGGAGATGTACCGGTAAAGCTGATCTTTCCATTCCTCTGAAATGAGGCTTTGGCAATTTTGTACCGCAAATACTGCTTGAATGTGAATTTGTGTGTAGGTATTAGCCATGGCCATTTTATATGTTGTACCTAACGGCACAATTGTAAAAAAACACTTGTTGAAATGCTACCCATAGTGAGTCCCTAACGGGACAAAATATTCCTATTACTAACAATTGCATCTCTCCAATCACGTAAGCTAGGTATCGAGTGACCGTGTTAGCCTGAAACAGGGATTTGCGGATTTTCCGGAAAAATGAAATCATGGTTAAAAAATTAACTTAACTGGAGACTTAAATAATCATGTTTGATATGTTCAAAATACAAGATCGAACTTGGATTAAGTATATCGACTGTCGATTTTTTGCATTTTTTTTTAAACTCTTGAATTAAAGCCTCTATTCGAGACCTAGTAAATCATAGTAAGATTGAATTTTATACCAAAGGCATGGGGAATTCTACCAGATCAATTAGATTGAGTCTTTTCTGATAAAATCTAGAAACCATGTCAAAATTCTTTCTTCCACTATTACTCCTCATTTGCAATTTTTCTATTGCACAAACTACTAGAGGCTATTTTATGCATCCGGATCTCAAAGGAGATCAATTGGTCTTTGTCGCTGAAGGAGATATCTGGCGAGTGCCTACTTCCGGTGGAAACGCCATACGATTGACTTCACATCCCGGTGATGAGTCGGATCCAAAGATTTCCCCCGATGGCAAATGGGTCGCCTATGCTGCCAGTTATGAAGGACCTACTGAAGTCTATGTGATGCCAATCGAAGGTGGGCTTCCAAAGCGATTGACTTTTGAACCTTCTTCCTCGATTCCCACTGCTTGGAAATCGGCTACAGAAATTGCCTATGTCACCAACCAATATTCTACTCTGCCAAAACTCAACACAGTTACAGTCAATGTGTCAAATGGAGCGAAAAAACTTCTCCCTTTGGAAATGGCCGCTGAAGGAAGCTTCTCTGCAGATGGCTCTACTTACTTTTTTGTTCGCCCGACGTTTCACAATAATGTCACCAAGCGCTACGAGGGAGGAACCGCTCGCCAACTATGGAAGTACAGTGATGGAGCTGCTGAGGCAGTAAAATTGACAAAAGATTATAAAGGTGAGGATCATCACCCTGTTCCTCATCAGGGCAAAGTTTTCTTTCTCTCCTCTCGCGATGGCATTGTAAATGTCTGGAGTATGGATGAGAACGGGGGTTCCCTTACCCAAATCACCAAAGAGCCAAGCTTCGATGTACGTGAATTTTCTATTTCCGGAAATCAACTAGTCTACCGCGTCGGAGCAGATTTAAAATTGATGGACTTAGGAACTGCTAGTGCAAAGACTCTTGCGATTCAGCTCGTCTCAGACTTTGATCAGCTTCGTGAAAAATGGGTGGATAATCCCATGTCCAATCTTACAAATATGGCAGTGTCCAACGATGGCGAACGGGTGGTGATGACCACACGTGGCCGTGTGTTTTCTGTTCCGGTGAAAGATGGTCGAACCGTCCGCCTCAGCCGTAAAGACGGCGTGCGCTATCGGGATGCTATTTTTTCTCCTGACGGAAAATCGATTTTAACCTTCTCTGATGAAAGTTCGGAGTTTGAAATCCATGAGTACAACAGTCTGGGAATGGATCAAGGAAAGCAAATTTCCAAGAATGGAACTACACTGAAATTTGATATGCGTCCTTCTCCGGACGGATCAAAAATAGCTTATCGAGATTTGAATGAGACTATTTGGATCATGGATAAAGCCACTGGAGCTCAAACCAAAGTGACTGATTCAGATGAAAGTATTACCTCAAGCATGGCTTGGTCTCCTGACGGCAAATGGCTTGCCTATGCACAAGCGGCAAGCAATACTTTTTCGCAAATCCATGCTTTCAACATTGACAGCAAGAAGCGAATTGCAATGACTTCCGATCGGGCAAACAGTCTAAGCCCACAGTGGAGTACAGATGGTAATTGGTTGTATTTTCTTTCGGATCGAAATTTTGAAACTGTCATCGGAAGCCCTTGGGGAACCCGTCAGCCGGAGCCTTTCTGGGAGAAGCAGATGAAAATCTATCAAATCGGATTGAAGTCTGGCTTGGTTTCTCCTTTCTTTTTCAACAATGAGTTGCAAAAGGAAGCAGAAAAAGCTCCCGAAAAAGTGACCGTAACGATCGAGGAAAATGGACTTCAAGCTCGACTTCGGGAAGTGCCTGTTTCAGCTGGAAATTATACAAATCTTATCGTAACAGACAAAGCAATCTATTTCCATGAAATCGGTCCTGGAATGGGCGTAATCTATGGTGCAGGTGCGAGTGGCGATGACAAAGCACCACTTATGATGGTACCGATTTCTAATAAGCCCGAGCCAAAAGCTTTTATCGATAATGTCAGAAACTATACTGTTTCGCTCAATAATAAATACATTCTGGTCCGAAGCGGATCAAATTATTCTGTCGTGGAATTGGGAACATCACCAGTTTCTGACTTGTCCAAAACAAAAGTTGACTTCAGTGGAGTAACTTATTCCATAGATCCTCGGGAGGATTGGAAGCAAATCTATACCGATGCATGGAGAATGGAGCGCGATTATTTCTATGATGCCGGAATGCATGGTGTGGATTGGGATGCGATGTATCAAAAGTATCTTCCTTTGGTAGATCGGGTGACTACACGAGCAGAGCTTTCGGATGTGATTGGTGAACTGGTAGGCGAACTTTCCGTGCTCCACACTTCCGTAAGAGGTGGTGACTTGAGAGACGGAGAAGACAATATTAATTTCGGGATGCTTGGGGCAAAACTTGGTCGAAACGAAAAACTGAAAGGCTATTCAATTGATCATATCTACTTGTCTGATCCAGACTATCCAAATGAGATGTCTCCACTTGCGCACCCAGATTTGACTATTTCTGAAGGTGATATCATCACGCATATTGATGGCGTAGCGGTGATGGAAGTACCGGATCTCTATTATTTATTGAGAGACAAGGCAGGCAAGCAAGTTCGGATCTCCCTACTTTCTGCTGATGGCAAAGCCAAATCAGATCAGATTCTCAAGCCTATGTCTGCACAAGCTGAGTCCAACCTCCGCTATAACGAATGGGAATATACTCGAAGACTAGAAACTGAAGCTAAATCCGACGGAGCGCTGGGTTATGTACACCTTCGGGCGATGACGGAATCAGACATTTCGCAGTGGTATCGGGACTTTTATCCTCAATTTAAAAAGGAGGGATTAGTGATCGACATGCGCCAAAACCGGGGAGGGAATATTGATTCCTTTATTCTGGAGAAACTGATGCGTGAGGTGTTTTTCTATTGGAAAGGCAGAACTGGCGAACCTTATTGGAATATGCCGTATGCCTTCCGAGGTCATTTGGTCTTGTTGGTCGATGAATTTACCGCTTCCGATGGAGAAGCATTTGCCGAAGGCTTCCGAAGACTGGGCATGGGCAAAGCCATTGGTGGTAGAACTTGGGGTGGAGAGGTCTGGCTTTCCGGTTCCAATACCTTGTCTGATAATGGCATCGCTCGGGCTCCAATGAATGGTGTCTATGGTGAAGAAGGCGAATGGCTGATCGAAGGAGTTGGATTTATCCCGGATATTGAGGTGATCAATTTGCCGAAGGCGACATTTGAAGGGAAAGATGCGCAATTGGAAGCAGCAATCGAGCATTTGAAGGCATTGATCAAGGCCGATCCAAGACCAGTTCCACAAGCTCCAGCGTATCCGGATAAGAGTTTTAAGAATGGGAAGAATTAAATAATATATATATATCCGAAATTACCCCAGTAGGGAAATTTCATTTGATTTTTGGGCTAGAAGACCGAAGACCGAAGTTTGCCAAAACTGAGATCAATCGGCCTTTTAGGCCGTTAAATCAAGCTACTGGTAAGAAAGCGGATAATCATAAACATTATTTAGGAATTCATTTAATTGTAAAAGTCTAAATTTAAGCAACTTACAACTAGAAACTAATCGAAGTATTCTGGAATAAGCGGAACACTATTTAATAAAAACACTCTAAATTTTTGAGATATGGAAGGCTTAATGATGAATTATCCACTCACGACCACTACTATTCTGGAGTATGGGAACAGCGTCTATCATCACAAAAAGATAATCACCTATCTACCGGATGGATCGCGACATGAGTATAGTTTTGGCGATATGTATAAACGCTGTAAAAAGCTAGCCAATGCATTAACCCAGAAGTTGGGAATCAAAGAGGGCGATATGGTGGGGACTTTTGCCTGGAATCATGGTCCTCATGTAGAATTATACTATGGGATTTCTGGTGTAGGGGCTGTTTGTCACACAATAAATATTCGATTATCACTCAATCAGATCGAATACATTATCAATAACTCGGAGGACAAAGTGATTTTTGTGGATGCCAGTTTGGTGCCCCTTTTAGAAAAAATAGCGCCACTGCTCGAAACTGTAACACACTATGTGTTGATAAATGCCCCTAAAGATTTTTCAACCACTTTGCCAAATACCTTGCATTATGAAGAGTTACTGGCTGACCAATCAGAAGATTTTGAGTGGCCTGCGTTAAATGAAAATGATGCTAGTGGTATGTGTTATACCAGTGGAACCACAGGATTGCCAAAAGGAGTTTTGTATTCCCACCGGTCCACCTTTTTACACGCGACAACGATTATATCCCCAAATGCAGGAAATTTTAGCAATCGGGATACTGTTTTATTGATTGTACCACAATTTCATGTCATGGCTTGGGGTTTCCCATACTTGTGTCTGTTGTCTGGATCAAACATGGTACTTCCCTCTTCCAACTTACAGCCTGAAGCTATCATTAAGATTCTCATCGCAGAAAAAGTGAATAAGGCCAACGGTGTTCCTACCATTTGGCTTGGCGTATATCATGCCATGAAAAAGAATCCTCCAAAAGAAAAATTAGCGCTCGAAGAATACCTTGTTGGTGGTTCTGCACTACCAAAGAGCCTGATTGAAGGGTTTGAAAAAAATTTCGGAATAAGAGGTGTTCAAGCTTGGGGAATGACTGAAACTTCTCCTCTGGGAACAGTGAGTCGATTACAGCCTAAACATGATCACTTATCAGCCGAAGAACAATTAGCTATTCGTGCAAAGCAAGGCACTGCATTTCCAGGGGTAGAAATACGGATTGTAACAGATGACGGGACGATGGCTCCGGCAGATGGCAAAAGCATGGGAGAACTTCAAATAAAGGGTGCTTGGACCGTGAGCTCCTATTTTAAAACGAATAATTCTGAAAGCTTTACAGAAGACGGCTGGTTTAAAACTGGTGACGTGAGTACCATTGACGAAGATGGATATATGGAGATTAAGGATAGAACCAAAGATCTTATAAAAAGTGGTGGTGAATGGATCTCCAGTGTAGCGCTAGAATCTGCCCTAATGGCCCATCCTAAAATCAAAGAAGCTGCAGTAATCGCAATCCCAGACGAAAAATGGGTAGAAAAACCTTTGGCTTCCATCGTCTTGGTGAATGAAGAAGATAAGATTTTAGAGGAAGAATTAATTGAATTTCTATCGAGAGACTTTGTAAAATATCAGATTCCTAAAGACTATATTTTTATCAAAGAAGTCCCAAAAACAAGCGTTGGCAAATTTGACAAAAAAGAGATCAGAAGACTTTTTGCCGAAGGAAAACTTACTTAAATAGAATAACTAGCTATTCAAACAAAATACCAATATTGGACAGAAGTAATTGCTTGTTCTCAACTCCTCGAAACATGTCTGAGGAACCAATAATAATCAGGTTCAGCTTGATAAATTGTCTAAGAATGGAAAAAGTACTCAATCTCAACAGCAAATGAAAAAACATTTATTTATCCTTCTCTGGGCAATTTCATTTGGAGCTTTTGCCCAAAAAGTAGAAATCCCCGGTTCCGTAAAGCGAGCCATGAATCAAATCGATACGCTAACTATTCGAAATCACATTGCCTACCTGGCTGATGATAAATTGAAAGGCAGAAAGCCCGGAACGGAAGGTTATCAGCTAGCAGTGGATTATGTAGTCAATGAATTCAAAAAAATGGGTGTTCAGCCCGGCGGAGATCCTGGTCAATACACTCAAAAACTGATTCTACGAAATACCATTGTTGACAATTCCAGCGCCAAAGCTTTCCTTTCAGATGCGCAAGGAAATATAGATTCACTGGTTTTTGGAACCGATTTTCTTCCCTATGCTAACCCAATGGCTGCCCAATCTAAAGGTGAAGGGAAAGTTGTTTTTGCGGGCTATGGCGTAGATATCCCAGGTTTTTATTCCGATTACGAGGGCCTTGAAGTCACAGGTAAAGTAGTGGTTATGGTCGCTGGTGTTCCCGATGGAATCCCTGCCTCCACCTTGGTTTCGCATTTCACCAGTCCGGGAAATAAGCTAACTATTGCCTTTGAAAAAGGAGCAATTGGTGCGATCCTAGTGTATCCGATGAATTCATTTGCGAATTCTAATCCGGTAATTCAGTCCAATGTGGCTTTGAATCCTGAGAAAACAGTGGCTTATGGAAGAGGCTTCAATGGAAATCTGAATTTTGCTTTGACTTCAAATCGATCATTCCTGAACCAACTCTTTTTGAATTCAGGAAAAAATCTTGAGGAGACTTTGGTAGCGATGAAATCTCGAAAAAATTCCTCCTTTGAGTTTCCTTTTTCACTTTCAGCGAGCTATTCCAATACTTTTTCAGAGTTTGAAAGTGAAAATGTAATTGGTTTGATTCCAGGTTCGGATCCGAAACTGAAGTCGGAATACGTGGTGCATTCAGCGCATTTGGATCATGTGGGAATAGGCAGAGCAGAAAATGGGGACTCCATCTACAACGGTGCGCATGACAATGCCTCGGGTGTAGCTGCCTTGCTGGAGATTGCCCGAATTTATGCCAAAGGCGGAGCAAAGCCTAAGCGCTCTATTCTTATTGTAATGGTTACCGCCGAGGAAATGGGCTTGGTAGGTTCCTCCTATTTTGCTTCTAATCCGACAGTACCCAAATCTGCGATTGTTGCCAATGTGAATACCGATATGCCTACCGTGATTGCTCCTTTGCTATCCATCGTTCCCTTGGGAGCGGAGCATTCGAGTATTATAGGCAATGTGAGGTTCGCTGCTGATTACCTAAAGTTGGAAATAGAAGCAGACCCTGAGCCTGAGCAAAATCGTTTTGTACGAAGTGATCAATACAGCTTTGTGGTGAGTGGAATTCCTGCCCTGCATATCAAATACGGCAATAAATCCAATATTCCGGGCTTTGATATGGATGCCTTTATCAAGGAATGGCGTGCAAAATATTACCACCGAGCGGCCGATGGCATGGATGGGATTTTCAATTTCACCGCTGCCAAAACTTATGTGCAGCTAAATTTCTTGATTAGCTACTCCATTGCACAAAGTCCAAACAGACCGATCTGGAATCCGGGGGATTTGTTTGGATTGAGTTCAAACTAACTGTAAAATTTGTTTTTAGGGTAAAAAAAGTTATCTTAATCTTTTAGTATTGGTCGTAAATCGTAATGGATTTTATTATGAAAAAGCTGATTTTAGGTTGCTTTCTAATTTCAGGATTTGCAGGCGCTGAGACTTCCGTTTCTGAAAACATGGAAACTAAAACAACAGGATGTGATCCCTCGGATATTGTTTTGTTTCCTTCAATACTAATTGCGGATCTCATGCAGTAGACTTGGGTTGTACCACTGGGGAAATCATGGCTGATGTCATAAGTTGGGAAGAATTCCATTGTGGCCCAACGATTGCCCCATAAAAGTAATAGAAGTGAATTTTCTCTCTTTTTTTCTACTCTTAAAGTTCAATACAAAAAAATGAAAAATCTTTCTGTATTTACTTTTATCCTCGTATTGATTTCATCCATACGCTTGCATGGGCAAACAAGCAATCAAGCCTTTTTTTATTCTGCGACGTTTACGCCTGATTCCACAAATATAACTATCAAAGGAACTGATTATATGGTTTTGTGGGTAGGAGATAACTACAGCGTTTTTGAGAGTTACTATGGATACCAATTGGACTCTGTTCAAGCTGCGGCATCATCCAAAACTAATAATCCGAAAGATGTGAATTTGGATGCTTTAATAGGGTCTGTTTTGTCTATGAAAAAACCTAGCTATAAATTTAGAATTCATAAATCCTGGAAGGATGAGCAGATTACATTTTACCAAAATTTGTTTTTTGACAACTACGTATTTATTCAACCTCTCAAAATGAATGGGTGGAAAATCGAAAAGGAATTCAAAGATATTTTAGGTTTGAAATGTCAGAAAGCATCCATAGACTATTCAGGCCGTAGTTTTATTGCTTGGTTTACTGAAGATATTCCAATGAGTGACGGCCCATATGTTTTTAATGGACTTCCGGGGCTCATTTTAGAAGTGAAGGATACACAGAATTATTATAGTTTTGAACTGGTAGGAGTGCAAAAATCTATTGTAGAAATGGATAAGCGAGTTCTGCCAAAGACAATTTCGCTCTCCAAAAACCAGTTTTTTTTGACAAAAAAGGCATTGTACAAAGATGTTCGGAAGGCGCTACTTGGAAAGCCTGCTGGTTCTACTTCTGATGAGTCTATTAGGATGGTTCAAGAACGTTATGACAAATCAAATAATCCATTGGAACTGGTGGTGGATAAATGAAGGTAATATTCTCGAGTTTATTTTTTTTGCTGACAACAGCGTTCTGCTTTTCTCAGTCCATAGTTCGAGGTAAAATTATTGAAGGCTCAAAAAAAACTCCTGTGTTTGGAGTAAATATATTGGTCAAAAGTCCACTCGATTCAACCACAATTGCGTTTGGCTTTACCAATGAATCTGGGCAATTTGAGATAGAGTTCAACTCGGAATTGGATAGTGTTTTTTTGACAATTAACTCAATGACCATCCAAAAGAAACAAGTAGTCCTTTCTCCTAATGGAATACCAGTTGTCATTGAAGTAACAAGTTCCTCGTTAGACCTCAAAGAATTCACTATTGAAGGTATTAAGAACCCTGTAACCCAAAGAAATGATACCATTTCGTATGATATAAGTGGGTTTTCTACAGTAAATGATCGAGTTCTGAGTGATGTGTTGAAGCGTCTTCCTGGAATAGAAGTTATGAGTAATGGGATGATTCAATATCAGGGGAGACCTCTGGTCAAGTTCTATGTTGAAGGGTTAGATTTATTACAGGGACGATATAATCTGGCAAATAACAATCTACCGATAGACGCAATCGAATCAGTGGATCTTTTGGAAAACCATCAACCTATTAAAATTCTGGATTCCTTGGTTTTTTCTGATAGAGCCGCATTGAATATCAATCTAAAACGTAAGAATACTTGGATTGGAACTGGAAATGCAGGCGTAGGAGGGAGTCCAATTCTATTAGATGCTAAATTTTCTCCCATGGTCTTTAGAACCGATTTTCAAGCATTATTTACTGTTCAGGGTAATAATGCAGGGGAGAATTTAGAAGATCAACAGAGAAATTTGACGATGGATGCCCTACTGGATTTGTTGAACAACAGAGCAATAAAAGAGTGGTTTACATTTCCAGGGCTGGAGATGTCTGGCTTACCAAAGGAAAGAGCAAGATTTAACGAGAGCTTCCTTGGATCCGCAAATATGTTGTCTAAGAATAGTAAAGAAACTGAGTTTAGGTTAAATATAGATTTTCACCAAGAGAGTTTGCTACAAGAGAAAAGTAGTTTTACTTCTTATTTTATGCCTGGTGCTGATACAATTTCCTTTGCGGAAAATACCATGCTGGAGAATATTAGGAGAAAACTATCGGGAGGATTGAACTGGAATAGAAACACAAAGCGTAATTATTTTGATAACACGACATCTTTTGCAGTGGTCAAAAATGAAATTGATGGAAATGTATTTTTTAATCAAAACCCAATCATGGAGACGGCATCAATGCCTATGCTTCGAATTGAAAATAAGCTGAAGCTGCTAACTCCCATAAAAAATAGGCTCTTTGATGTTCGGTCAACTGTTTCTTTTCAGAAAACACAACAAACGTTAAACTTAACCTCTTCGGTAAATGATGGTATAGGCAATCCAGGCCAGTCGTACGATTTTCTCATGCAATCCATCGATTTCCAGAGATTCTTTACAACTAATTCAATTGGGTTGACATTCAAAACAAGAAATGCAATAACTGTCCAATCTTCTATTGGGGTAAGTGCATTAATGGATAAGCTGTCTAGTACCCTTTCGATTGATTCTTTATCTAGCAATAAATTGTTTGCAGTTGAAAGGAATAAGACAGATTTTACAAATCTTTCAACTTTTATCAAAAATTCGGTTGAGTACAAGAAGGGTGGCTTTCAGTTAAAAGCGGATCTACCATTTTATGTTGCATACCTAGACCGGAATAGTATTTCTACCAGGCAATCCTCCAGTTTTTTAAGCGTATATCTTGAACCTTCCCTTAATGCGAGGTACCAGATTAGTGGTAAGATTTCAACTTCTATATCATTTGCGAAAACAAATGAGTTTGGAACTGGTGAAGATTTTTTTCCCAATCCTATAATAACGAGCTTTCGGAATATAGATGTGAATGGCAGTCGTCTTCCTGAGTCTGTTAGGTCAAGGGTTAACTATGGGTTGAATTATAAGAATCCAGTAAATGGATTGTTTTTTGACTTGAGTGCTTCCTATTCTAAAACCTCGGAAAATGTAATTGCCCAGTATTCATTGGCTGATTTTGGTGGATCAACTAGGTCATTGGTGGATTTTGATAATGAGACTATTCGACGAGCATTGAGTTTAAGAGGGAGTAAGTATTTAAGTAATCTCTATACAACCCTGACTGTCAGCAGTACGATTCAGTTTCAAGAGTTTCCTCAAGTAACCAATGACGTACTTCTGGATTATTCCAATAGAATCAATACATCTTACTTTGAAATAGCGATTAAACCAAAAAATTACATTGGATTTGATATAAAGACGAGTCTTAATCTGATTAATTCGGAGAGTAATCAAAGTGGGATAGCACAAATTAAACAAGTAAGTACAGCTATGGGTCTCGATGTGTTTCCAATTCAAAATCATTTATTTAGAGCTGATTTTGAGTACGTTTCAAATGAAATTAAGGATAGCAACTCGCCTCAGCGTATTAGTTTTTTGGATTTTAGTTATCGATTTACACCTCCTAAGTCTAGAATAGATTTCAGCATTATTTGTGCTAATATTTTGGATGTGGACGTCTATAGAAGTTATTTTTCGAGCGGCTTTATTTTAGGAGTTCAAGAATTGCCATTACGACCTAGGCAGCTTTTGCTGAAGGTGAATTTTTCGTTTTAAAAATAAGAAAGGTAGTTGGTGAGGACACTAATCTGGGAGACAGAGGTAATATCATCAATAGGCAGATGGCATGGATGGAATTTTCAATTTCGCTGCTGCCAAAACCTACGTGCAGCTAAATTTCTTGATTAGCTATTCCATTGCACAAAGTCCAAACAGACCTAGTTGGAATCCGAGGGATCTCTTTGGGATTGGGTCGAATTGAAATGGTTTTAAGCAAAAAGGTATTAGAGAAGAAAAGCTAGAATTACAAAATCCTGCTTCTTACGAAGCAGGATTTCTTTTTTAATAGGAGGATTATAAACTTAGCGATATCAGGTACGACATGAGAAACCACTATCATCCCAGAGCCATTTTTTGTTCCGAAAGTTCTTCTTGCTTTTGAATGTCAGAGAGTTTTCGGCTGTATTTTCTACCGTTCAAGAATTCCCCAATAAATGTAGATCTAACTAGATAATGATAAGTGACAAAGCATATAATAGTTGTACTGATTATTACAGTCAAAAACTTTATGATGGCGTGAACGTCCCAACCAAAAAGCAATGGGGCAATAAAAATAGTTAAGGTGTAATGCAACAAATACACCCAATATGATGCGTCTGAAATGTATCTCATTCTGGCAGAGTAACTACTGGTATACCGAATAAATAATCCGGTAATCCCGAAAATGAAGGACCATATCACTAGAGATTGAACGATAGCATTGGCCATGTCTTGGTATGGATTTGTATCTATAAGTTTTAACGGACCTATAGCTAGGCCTAAAGCAAATAGTACAAGCGCTAAAATCGTGCAGGTCCAATCGAATTGCTTAAAACTATCCAAGAGCTGTTTGGACTTGAATAAAACCCAGCCCACCATGTAAAAAGAAAAATAGAAGATGAAGACGTTTACATCAGGTATTAAAGAATTAGAATGGGGCAGGGTTGAATCACCTATTGATAAAAAGATAACAGCAGTCATTCCCGCAAAAACAAAAACTCTTAAAATTGGCTTTTGAAAAACCCAATTGAAGATCTGTGAAATCTTGATGGAGACACCTGGTAGTTTTTGGAACACCAAAGCCAATAGTACTGAAATTATTGTGAAGAAAATAAGGTAGTACAAAAACCAAAGATGCCATGTGGAATTAGGTAAAAAAGTAAGGAAATCAGAGAAATATGCAGCAGCATCTTCCAGGGCATGATCACTTCCGGCAAAGGTTGCGTCGGCATAGATCCTGGAAAACTTAAGCGTTGGATAAAGAAGCAAGAGAAATACAATAAAGGGAAAAAGCACCCTTGAAGCTCTGTTTTTGAGCATTTTTAAAGGTGATCTTTCATAAAAAAGCATTGCTGCAAAAAAGCCCGCTACAAGCATAAAAGTAGGCATGCGAAAGGAGTGTATTATAGAAAAAATGATATCGATGGATAGATGTGTCGCATTTGGGTCTTTACTGAAACCAAATTCAGTAACCATATAAGGGACCGCTGAATGGAGAACAATTCCAAGCATCATCATAATTGCTCTTAAAGAATCCAGAGAATGTAATCGTTCGGTTTTATTAGGAATTGTGTTCATGGTTTAAAAAAGGTTAGAGGAGTGCACCTAGAGTTACAAAATCCTGCTCCTTACAAAGCAGGATTTGTTTTTTAATAGGAGGATTATAAACTGAGTGATATCAGGTAGGACATGAGAAACCACTATCATCCCAGAGCCATTTTTGGTTTTGAATGTTCTTCTTGCTTTTGGATGTCAGAGAGTTTTCTGCTGTATTTCCTACCGTTCAGAAACTTGCCAATAAATGTTGTTCTCACCAGGTAGTGATAACTTACAAAACATATTAAGCCAGTTAATGAGAGCACCGTAAGAAATTTCAAGGTTGGTGGGATTGGCCAATTGACAATGAAGCTGGGAATGAGGACAACTATGGATAAATGTACCAGATATACCCAATAGGAAGCATCTGAAACATACCGCATCATCGCAGAGTGGTTGCTGGCATACCGAATAAATAGTCCAGTAAAGCCAAAAATAAACAACCAAACCGTCAATGATTTAATGGCTATGAGTCCAAAAAAGTTAAAAAAGCCAGGGAAGAAAAAATTAATTGAAAACAACGAAATAGCCAAAATCACACATAGCCAATCGGCCTTCATCATCTGATCTAGTTGATGTTTGGACTTAAATAAGACCCATCCAACGATGTAAAAGGAGAAGTAGTAAATGAAAGCATTGACATCTGGTACAAATGAGAAGGGAGTGGCTAACGAAGTGGTGCCCATGATGTAATAAACCATGGCTGTCATTACACCAAAAAAGAGGACTCGTAAGACTGGCCTTACAATTAACCAATTGAATGTTGCTGAAATGGCGGCTGAAATCTTATTCATCTTTTGAAAAAAGAATGCAAGTCCTGCTGATACAAAAGTGATCAGCGCCAGGTAATACAGAAACCATAAATGAAATGTGCTCGACGGAATAAGAGTGTCCCAACTTGACAAAGTAGCAAGCGCTTCCATGAAAGCATTGACACCTCCTTGAAAGATAAGATTCGTATATGCTATACCAAACTTTATTGAAGGGTAAAGCAGCAAAACAAACACAATAAATGGGAGAACAACTCTTGAAATACGATTTTTTATCATCTTGATAGGTGACCGTTCATAGAATAACATCGCCCCAAAGAAACCGGCAACCATAAAAAATATTTGCATTCTAAATGCGTGGATAAAGAAAACAATGAAATCGTTCGATACGTGTGTTGTCCCTGGGTCTTTGAGAAACCAAGCACCTCCATAATTCACGGCTCCATAAGTAACAGAAGAATGAATCACTAAGCCTAAGAGCATCATAATTGCTCTTAAAGAATCCAGAGAATGTAATCGTTCAGTTTTGTGAGGAATTGTATTCATGGTTTAAAAAAGGTTAGAGGAGATAATTAAAATATAAATTGTAAACAACTGATCAATTTGATACTCTTCGCTGCTCGGCTTGAGACCCTACGGATCTGCTTCGCGTTCCTTTGACCTTATTGTTTCCGAATTTATAGGTATAGGTTGCCATGAATACCCGCTTATCAAACTTATATCTTCCGGAAAAACCAATATTGGAACCTTCAAAGGACTTCCACCTCCATTGGGTGGTTTCAAAAATATCATTGCAAGAAAGTCTCAATACCCCAGCCTTTTCAAAATCTTTCTTGATTCCCAGATTGACAAATCCTCTTGAAAGCCAATTGAAATATCCGTTGATAGTTGGGGAATTATAATACCCGACCAGTTCGATGGTGTATTTTTTAGGAAGGGTAAACGTGTTGGTCGTAATCACTTGTACGCTTTTTTGATCCACTTCATAAGCCTCATCATTGAGAACAGAATTAGCCCTTTGGAAATTGGCAGTTAAGTTATTTTGCATTTCCCACCAGGAGGTTAGCTGTAGCGGAAAAGCAAACAAGATGGAGATGGTTTGTATTTGGTCAATATTCTCCGTTTTCAGGAATGTGGTATTGGTCTCTTCATCCAGAGTAGGCTGAAATGCTGCAATTGCATTTTTGTCATGACTATACTGGGCCGAAACAATCAAACTTTTAAAGGAATAGTCGACTTTTAGGTTATTGGTGTAGGTTGGAAGAATGTTGATATTCCCTGCGAATAGGGTATATCGATCCGAAAAAATAACGAAAGGTGCCATTTGGTTAAACGTCGGACGGGTGATTCTTCTTCCATAGCTAAAGGTAGTTTGGCTATTCTCGCCCATTTTTCTGGCTAATTGTACGGTGGGGAAGAAATCACCGTAGTGACGATTGACCAGCTCTTCACCGGAAAGTGAGGTAAGATTTGTTTTTGTGTTCTCATAGCGAAGTCCTGCATTTAGCGAAGTTTTATCATTGAATACAACAGCTGCCGTAGAGAAGGCTGCCATAATATCCTCTGTCAGTATCCCGTCGCTGCTGTAGGTGGGATTGACGATCCATTCTGATCAAAATTGCTCTTCAAAAACCACCGTATTGCTTAATTCTGAAAAAGTGCCCTTGATCCCTGAATCCACCTTAACTGATTTTCCGATCTTCATCGAGTGATTTACACTGCCCACCCACATGTCAATCGGCGTATCTTTTGAGATTCTAAATACTTCTGAATCAATCACATTATCCGATTCATCAAAAAAGGTGGTTGTGTACCAGGTTGGATTGGCATTATCGTATCTGAGAAAATCTAAATCTACATTGAGTACCTGTCCATTTTGAAAAGTATGTTGGAGGTTAATATTGCCCATAATGTGACTCCAGTAGTTTTTTTCAGTCAGGGTCATGTCTATAGTTGTATCTGGCGAAATGGAATACTGGGCTTCTGTAAGTATGGGTACCACCTGATTCCATCTATTTTCATACCCACTGACCAATGTGCTCAGGGTGGTATTCTTACTAATCGAATAGTCAAATCCTGCCTGATAGTTAATTGTTTTTCCAGTTCTCGCCCGATCATCCGAGACAGTGTTAATAAAAATGTCCTGAAATCCATCATTATTACTTCGTTGGCTTTCCCAAATTTGTGACTGATTTACAACGCTGGGAGCTACAAGCGCAAACCAGCTGAATTTTGGTCCCTGATGATTAATATTAAAACTCAAGTTTCCCTGATATCCAGAGCCATAGCCTTGACCCACTGTGACCGAACCATTGGTGCCGATCATGCCATTGTTTCGTTTCATGACGACATTGATAAATCCCGCATCGCCATCTGCATCATAGTTTGCCGGAGGTACAGTTATAATCTCAAGTTTTTCCACATCACTGGAATTCAGCCCAGCCAACATCTGAAACGCAGCTTCCACAGGCATTCGGAATCGTTTCCCGTTCATCAGAATCACCACCCCGTTTTTCCCGGCCAGGGACATGGTATTGTTTTGTCTGTTGACCATTACACCTGGGGATCTTTCCAACAGGTCAATGACAGAAAAGCCCGCTGAAGTCACGCTATTTGCGACATTGACCACCATTTTCCCCATTTCCATTTCGAAAAGAGGCTTTGTGGCGCTTACAGTCACCTCGTCTAGGTTACTTGCTTCCTCAGTTAACGTGATTGGGTCTAAATCATGCTTTTCCACTCCCGAAAAATTGAACACTGGGCTGTAGGCTTTAGTATAACCGAGGAAAGAGGTTTCAATAAAATATTCCCCTTTTGGAATATTTGAAAAAGAAAAGACCCCAGATTCATCTGTGATTGCTCCCTTAATTAATGTAGAATCGGGTAAATTTCGCAATAGTACATTAGCGTAGGGAACTTCATTGGATTGAAGATTTGTCACTTTTCCCTGAATAATTCCCTGGGAAAAAGCACTCGTGACCATCACGAATAATAAAATTTGTAGTAAGAGAATTTTCATAAATGTTATTAAAAAAGAATTTAGTTATTGTTCAGAGACCATTCAGTTGAGGCTTTTTTTTATCGCTGCTTGATTGAAGAGACTTTAAAGGTTTTAAAAAGGTTAGAGGAGATAGACATACATAAAATAAAGTGAGTGAACTAACTCAAACCGTTAATTCACTCACTCTTGATATCAATGTTTTAAATCGATAATTAATTGGAAGGTGGTATCATTTGATAGCCCTGCATAGCCATGATATTTACCCGATCATACCAATAATTCATTCTGACTACTTTACCATTCATGATCAAAGAGGCAGTATGGTAAGGAACTTTGAGGGTTTTGCCAGTAGATTTATCCGTAATGGTATTGATACCCCAGCTCAGTACCCACTCACCTTCATTCCAGTTATCAGTTACTTTCACAGGAAGGAAAAGCTCATTGGTGAGCGTGTGTTTGTAAGTCCCTGTACTCGTCGTGTAATACTCCTTATGAGCTGCTTTGGTAAGGGAGTCTAGGGCTCCATTCAAACCATAAACCATAGCTCCGGGGGCGAGCTGCGCATCCATTTTAGCAACATCCCCAGCCTGTAAGGCTTTGCTGTAATTCTGTGCTACTTCCAGGGCAGTAGCTGCATTTGCAAATTCTAGGGTCACTACTTGTGCCATCGAAAGAATAGGAGTCAGCAATATTAGCATTGCCAGCAAAGCATTCTGTTTTAAACTTTTCATGTTTGATTTGTTAAAAGATTAGAAAAATAGTTTTAGTGTCTGAAAATAAACCTAATTAACATGTCTAAAAATTAGATAAGGACAAGCCTATCCTAAAAATGTCCTAACTGCTACTTTTCCTTTCCTGTAAGGAAAAAACGTAAAAAATAATACGGGATTATTCTGGCAGGAAGACCTCTATGGGAAAAAGTGATGTGGTCGAGAGTTGTATTGGAACCGCTACACATGATTTTTGGGATAAAAAAAGTGAGTATTCCCACAGCCTCAGGCGACAGGACACTCACTATACTAGCGATAACCTTATTTTTGGTAAGGAAAACTATTTATCCAACCATCCCAACGAGCATTTTCACCCCGCCGCTAGCAAAGTTTGCCAAGTCATCCGTGATGGTTTTGCCCTCTGGAGAACCTAGCGCTTCCTCCATCGCAGCAGGTGTATCAAACCAGAGCTCAGCCATTCGATAATATTCCGGATTTGAACCATCCGCATTGGGTAAAAATTTGGTGACTTCTGCTTTTGCCAAGCCATTGATTCTGCCTACCAAAGGCATATGTGTGGTGCCATAGTAGCTTTCAAAAGCGGAAGGATCTGTGGGGTGTCCGTAAAGGACCGTTACTTTGATCATGATTATTGGGTTTAAATTTTAGTATTTTTTTGTATGTGACGTGACGGTTAAGGTAATCAGAAATTGTAGGCGCCAAGGAAGCTTATAGAAAAGCTACCTCCTCGCATTCATTCTAAAATCCCGATCCAGCGCATCGTACCACATTCTTCATCAGGAAGTAATATTCGATTTTGAACTGCAAATACAATTTGAATTTGTGTATAGGTATTTGCCATGATTATAAATTTTATCCCGTACCTAAAGGCAGGGAGGGGATTTTGTCATTTGTTTGTTCTACCAATATCAAGTCCCTAAAGGGACTACTCTTTTGGATCACCACCAGGAAAATTTCACCCAAAGGCATAGACCAAATACCGGCTGACCCTATTTTGTGGGAGAAGTTTTTTTCGGATTTTGCGGAAGAAGGAGATCATATGTCACTTATAGTTTTTGGAAAATACACCTATTTCTCAAGTTCATTTTCTATCAAAGTCCGAATGTGATCTAGGTCCTTCTGCAAATCACTGTATTCTAAAATTGCTATCTGATTCCAATTGCTGTTCATGATGCAAAGGTTTTGATACTCAAGATCCCGAATCATTTTTGCATAGAAGTCTTTCACTTGATTTTCGGAATAAAACAGTTGTTCCCCGTTTTCATTCACTAGTTGAAAATTCACGATGGTCAGAGGCAGATTGCGTTCGAGATAGGGCAGAAATTCTGTTCCAA
This sequence comes from Algoriphagus sp., assembly GCF_029254265.1. GTDB lineage: Bacteria > Bacteroidota > Bacteroidia > Cytophagales > Cyclobacteriaceae > Algoriphagus. The sequence continues at coordinate 52,995 of NZ_JAQWXX010000074.1, forward strand.
CAAACCGAAAATGATTATCCTCTTCCTCTCGGACATCCTCGACAGCTTCTGACCAGGATGCTAGCCGGTATTTAAGGGAATCATTGGAAATCAGATTAATCTGTCCGGAGGAAATCAGGCTATTGATCACGCCATTTGGTGCATTGAGGGTGGTATTTCCAAGGTTCAGAATTGGATGATAGACTATCAAGGAATCAAGCATTCCTGATTTCATATAATTCAGTTTCCTTGAAAAAAAGTCAATGGATAATTCTCGTCTTTTCTGGGCATTAGCGAGCTTCTTTGCTTGGTCTGAAAATTCCTCTTTCAAATCCTGCAGTGCATTTTTTTCTGCGATTCGATCATTTCGTTCGATGTTCCAATTATTGACTTGTAGGGCTATCAAAATACCAATCACTACCAGTACTATTTCCCCTAAGGCATAGACTAGGTATCTCGTCACCTGGTTTTGCTGGAGGAGTTTTTGGCGGATTTTTCTAAAGAAGGAAATCATTGAAATTTATTTAGTTTGGTCAATAATTAAATCCATTGCTTTTACCACTTTCTCAACCTCCGTTTGCCTATCTTCCTTTAAGTCTTGTTCCACAAATCCATATAAGATAGCTTGAAGAATTCGTTTCTTTCTCGCGATCAGATTCAAGTATTTATCAAGTTGTTTTTGATCAAAACTGAGGACCGCATCAAAACGCTCGGCTTCATTATAGAGCTTAAAATTATCCATGGAGAAGGGGATTACATGTGTTGTGGTGAACTCTCTCATTTCCTTTTCCTCTTCCAAATAATCAATAATAAGGTCCTGCCAACCAATTAAGGCCTTTCGCAGCGCTATGTCTTGAATGAGATTTATATTACCTGTATTCACCAAAGACTCAATGCTACTTTGGGAAGGGTCAAATGTATATGCAACTCTTGACCATAGAGAATGGTATCGTAGTGAATCTAGAGAAACTGACTTAAAAGGTTGATTTGCAAGCATCCAATCGCAACTCTTCAGAGATTTACTATGGAAACCTCTTACTTTTTCGAATTGGATTTTGTTTTCGGTAAACTCGATATGGATTTGATTCAGAAAGGCTTCCTCTTTTTTCTTATCTTTTCTTTCTTCATTCCAGTTATTGACTTGGAGTGCCAATAAAATCCCGATCATCACTAGTGCTATTTCCCCTACAGCATAAGCTAGGTATCGAGTGACCCTATTCTGGGAAAGCAGTTTCTGGCGTATTTTGCGGAGGAAGGAGATCATGGATTCTGTTTTTTAATCAAGATTCTCAGCTTAGAAATCTCATCTAGTGCAGTTTTCATTCGACGGACAGACCCCTGCTCTCGATTATCTTTGTAGAGTTTAAATAGGACTATACTGCTGGGATTTTCAAAAAATAGGATTGGATTTCTAGGTTCCATTCGCACTCTGTAGGAGAAATCATTAAATTCATTTTTGATCACCGGGATCCAATCACCATTAAAAAAGTCTTCTACATCGTTTAATGCCTCATAGACCCTGAATAAAGTTTCGTCATAATAGGAGATCAGATTCAACTGAAGATCCTTGTCTGAGATCGTTCCAATTCCCTTTGACTTCAATACTTCAAAGGCACTCGATTGAGACTTGAATCGCTCGAAGGTGACTACTTTTCCCATCCAGACATTTAATCGCTCATCATAAATACCTCGCTCTATCTGATTTAAAATTGAATCTGTCAATTGAACGGCTAGAATGGCATTTTGAAGTTCAGTAGCGATCAAGACAGAATCTCGAGTTAGATTTTGATCAATCAGTGAAAGTATTTCGGTTTCAAAGGTTCTGGCTTTCCGGTTTTCATTCCAGTTATTAACCTGCAGCGCCAATAGAATTCCAATCATTACTAGTGCGATCTCACCTATAGCATAGGTCAGGTACTGGGTCACCCGGTTTTGCTGGAGGAGCTTTTGGCGGATTTTTCTGAAAAAACTAATCATGGATAAAGGATTTGATTTCTTCCTGAAGGGACTTTGTTCGGGCGGATCGGAGTTCCAACTCGTTGGTCATATTGAAAGACCTGCCGAGATCTCCGATAAGATAGGACTCAAACTCAGTTTTTTGTAAAAAGGCATCGAGTTCCTTCTGCGATGCCAGTTTCCGTTGGTCTGGGACGGAATCGAGCAAGGAATAAAAACCTTTGTTCCCCTCGCTGGTAATTACCTGTCCAGATGTTGCAGAATTTAAAAAATCATTGGGAACTGAAGCCATCAGGGGCTCGAAGGATGATTCCAAAAAACGAAGACTAGAGGTAAGGATATCATCTATTTGCTTAAAATTGGAATAGTATTCCACAAGTTTTTTAAGGAGCTCTTTATTGGAAAAATTTTCAAAAGCTCCACCACTTTTAGCTGCTTCATAGGTTGCATCAAAGCTGATAGCCGACTCATTGTAATAAAGCGGTTCGGTATGGATTCCAAATTCAGCAGGGCTAACTCCGAGACTTGGATTTCTCACGTGAGCAAGCAACCAGGTAAGATTATCGATCCGGGATTCGTAAAACTCGGAAAGCTGCTCCAGCTTTTTTTGATCATTCTCCAAATCATCCAAAATGGTCTGGTAGAAAGTCTGTTCGCTTACTTGATTTCGCCTTTCCTCTTTCCAAGTATTGAATTGTAAGGCAATCAGGATTCCGATCGTAACGAGGAGTATTTCACCCAATGCATACACCAGGTAGCGAGTGACTCGATTTTGAGAGAGGAGAGATTGGCGGATTTTTCGGAAGAAGGAGATCATTTTTCAGGAGCAGGGTCTAGATTGGTTTCAGAAATGATTTTTTCGATGATTTCCTCTAATTTATCTAAAGCCCGTAGGTAATTGGCGAGCCCCCAAGCATGATTGTCCAAGAGGTTTTCAAATTCCAAGTCCTGAAACAGGCGATGCGTTGGTGAATTGAACCTTGATTTTTCCTCCCAATTTAAAGGTCCATACCGATCAATGTTTTTCATTGATGCATTTTTGGTCAAATAAGGCACGAATAACTGGGCGGCACCCTCATCCAGGGTTTCATAGCTTTCTTTTAACTCCTCCGTTTCTCTTTCCCATTCGAAAATCAAAGCCCGCAGATTTTCTGAGGAGATTAAACCAAGATTTCCGGATGAGATTAGGTCCTGGATTACAGATTTAGAGGGGCTAAAGTCTCTGAAGTCTAATGTTCTCTCAATCAGACTATCCAAATTGTACTCATTCAACCCTGAATCTGGAAGAAAAAAAAGATTCATCATACCCTTGGTGGTTTCTAAAAGCGCTTGATGATGCTGGATAACGGTCTTTAATTTTTCCCTGTTCCCGATGGATTCGGTGTAGAGACCCAGCAGGATGGAGCTCTCTTTGTGTTTGGCCTTTCGTTGTTCATTCCAGGTATTCACCTGCAAGGCGATCAATATTCCGACCGTTACCAAGAGGATTTCTCCAAGAGCATAAACCAAATACCGAGTGATCCGATTTTGGGATAGGAGGGTTTGTCGGATTTTACGAAAAAATTAGATCATATATTCTATGGAAAATCAATTCTGGGACAAAGTGCACTTGTTTTCAAGTAGTGGAGTAAGGTCCTTGATCTTGGTCAAAATAGAACCATAGTGGAGGTTATTTCTATAATTGACGGCGATCAGTAAGGATGCCACGTGTTTGAGTTCTTTCAGTTGAAGAGGGGTTAGTGGATTTCGGTCGAGCAACTCTTGCTGGACAATCGTCGTGTCAAGTCCTTCTTTCATAAAGGTGTTATCAATAAAACCTATGGCATAAAAGTCATCGATTTCAAACATTTCATCAAGGCCAATTCGGCCATTGGTGGAGATATTATTTGCCAGACCTTCTGCTTCTTGGAGATATGTCCCTACCTGATCCACGATAGTTTGATCGGTAAATGTATTGAGATTTCCACTAGACTTAAGGTCGCTATACCCGGCAGAAATCGGGTTGAATTCGTAACTTATCTTTGAAGTTGCTTGAAGCATTAACTGGATGGATTTTTCCTTTTCGGGAGAATCTAAAAGTAACTCTCGAAGTAATTCATTGCTTTTGGTCAATCGGAGTTCGCTTTCCTCCAGTAGGATATTCAGTTGGATTTCATCTTGCTTAAGGTCTGCCAAAAATCTGCAATAATAATCCTGTACAAGACTTCTGTTTTTGGAGTTTTCATTCCAGTTATTCAGTGCAAAAGCCCCCAAAATACCGATGGTAATCACCAGAATCTCCAAGATATATTCTGGCCATTTTTCTTTGAGTATAGAGAGGATTCTTTTCATTTCTGGGGGGTTAAGTATCCATCAATTTCATCGATAATTGTAAGTGCTTCTGACCGGAAACGAATGAGTTCAGTCACGTATATGGAATACAGGATATAATAGGCTCCCACCCTTTTTTTAAATGCCATATTATCAATAGCAAAATCCGAAAAAGCGGTTCTATCATTTTCTCCAAATGCGAATTCCAAAAACCAATCTTGCTGTGTCCAATAATCATAATTATTGCGAAAATTATTGGCGAGCTCATCGCTGGCTATATCTATTTCGACAAGGTGCTCGGTGTAGAAATGACTCACCAAATTTGATAGTCTCATGCTTTCTTCATCATCCAAGTCTACCGAATTCTCAAGTAAAGTTAGACCACGCTGCTCTAACATGATATCCTCATAGCCTAAGAAAGATTTGGCATAAGTTGGGTCGGAGATTAATACCTCTCGGGTAGCACGACCATCAATCATTTCGAGCATATGATTCATGCTGATTTGGTAACCGCCAATCGCGGAATCAATTTCTGAAATATCAGATAAAAGATCGTCCTTTATAAAACCATAGATCTTCTTATTCTGGATTTCAAGTGCTCGTGATTCTTTCCAGCTATTGAGCAGAAATGCGCCCAAAATACCGATGGTAATCACCAGGATTTCCAGAATATATTCAGGCCATTTTTCTTTAAGAATGGAGAGGATTCGTTTCATTGTTCAAGTCTTTTTATTTCAATCTCCAAATCAAGGATCATGGACTCCACCGATTTCCTTAGATTTTCATAAAAGTAGCCGATATAAGATCCGGTGCGATTTTGTTGGGTTTTGATAAAATAAAGGTATTCCTGATCAGTTTTGAGGGATTCAAAGTCTAAGGGAACCATACTTCCTTCAAAAGTATTGTCCTTACCCTCAAAATTATATCCTGACTCAAACCGACCCGGCAAAATTTGCCTCATGTGGTATTGCACTTCATCCAATTCCTCTTGCTCGGCTTTTAGGAAAAAATCATATTGGGAATCATAGACAGCGATCAGCTTATTGCGGATATCTGTATTGGAAATGATATCCAAACCTCTGGATTTAGCAGTTTCGAAGGAGCTGGTCGAGTGAACAAAATGGAGGGGTAAAAGTGTATAAATGAATTGAGAAGCCAGGGAATCGTGGTATGAACCATCTTTTTCCAAAACTTCAAGGATCAGGTTTAAGGCGTTCTGGCTTTTTCTGAGTTCATTCATATTGAAATTTATTTCCACCAGATCGGACGTCAGTTCTGTTTTACATCCTTTGAGGATTTCGATTTCTGATTGTCTTCTTGCTTTGTTCTGTCCATAGTTTGACAGCTCAAAAGCCCCATAGATACCGATGATCAGCACCAAAATCTCAAAAAAGTATTCCGGCCATTTTTGGTTGAGGGTGGAGAGGATTCGTTTCATTGTTTCAGCTCTTTTTGGATCAATTCTTTTAGTTTCTGGTTTTGGGTCAGGACTGTTTCAATGTTGAATTCGGTGTTTTTGCATTTGATGGATGATTCCAAAATCAGTTGTTGAAATTCCGGTATTTTGGAAAGAAGAATTAAATCTGCTTCATCAATAAAATCAATGGGTGCTTCTCCTTTAGTTTTAAAGGCTTTATTCTCAAACCAGCTGGACAATTGGTGGACTTTTTTGTCAGCCAAAAAAATCCGAACTCTATTTTCTACCAATTTGGAAAATTCCGAATAGGCATCATCGAGATCTTTCAAGTTCCTGGCATAAGTGACAATCTCTTTTCGAATTACCTCATCCGAGATTTTACCAGCAACAGAAGGATCATTCTTTATCGCTACAGGATTATAATAGATCATGAACCTGATCATATTCGGGTTTTCAATCTCCAAATCCATCCCTTTCACTCCGATTTCATAGAGTACCTCATGCAGGTTATTTATTTTAGTTAGGCTTGCAAGGTTTTCAGTGAATGAGAGTGAATCGGCTCTTAAATCCTGAATAAGATTATTTAACACTGCCTTCTCTGAAATTCTTGCTTTGCGAGCCTCATTGGCATTATTGATTTGAAGGGCTATCAAAATTCCAATAACTACTAAAAAGATTTCTCCTAATGCATAAGCGAGGTATTGTGTGACTCGGTTTTGGGTTAGAAGCTTTTGGCGGATTTTTCTAAAAAGTGAAATCATCTTACTTAGTTTCAGATTTGATTAAGGATAGAATTAATTCAATCTTTTCTTTTACTCCTTCTGATTGTTGGTTGGTATAGACCGTGTTAGAGATCATTATAGCAATGTGATCTTCCAGATCAGGATGGTACAAATAGGGTTTAAAATCCGCCGGCTGAAAAAGTTCTTTTAAAGGAATCTCCTTATTAGTGTCACCCAAAGAGTAGATAGCCATAAAATCTTCATCCTGTAAAAACTGTGTAATTACTCCTCCCATCTGATAATGTTGGATCAAAAATGGTTGAAGTATGTTTTCAGTCAGATTAAAAATCACCATTTCCTCTTCACTGAGATCTCCTAAGAAACTTTCAAAAGAGGTTAGCTCTTTACGCAATTCAGCATTTTTTATCAGGTACAGTTTCCCGGAATTACTAAGCTCATTCGTCACGCCCAATACTGGATTGAATGTGGGTCTGGTGGTCATCCTGGATAAGTGAAAATTTAAACTGTCCACATCTACAATAGTGGATTCAAGCTTCCGGTAGCTCAATAGCTTTAAGCAGGATTTAATCATTTCCTTTCGGATATAAATCTTGCTGTTCAGCTGCTCCAAGTTTTTGTTGTATTCCATTTCCAGCTGTGCTAGGAGCTGCTGCTCTTGCTTTCGATCCTGTCGATTTTGATTCCAGGTATTGATCTGCAAGGCCAACAAAATCCCGATCACCACTAGAATGATCTCTCCTATGGCATAAATCAGATACCGGGTGATCCGGTTTTGGGATAGGAGTTGCTGGCGGATTTTGCGGAAGAAGGAGATCATTAAATCTTGTTTAATTTATGTTTTAGCTTCTATTTACTCCTTACTTGATTTCTTATCACTTTTAATACTATCCTCTAAATGGTTGATGAAAATCAAGGTCTCAGCATTTATTTCATTTAGCAATCGAATACAATCTTTATTAATCCAATAATGAAGTGCGGCATTTCGCAGGTATAGCTCTTGATTTGCTTTTATTTCGTCAGCCATGGTTCCAACAGAAATCTCTGAGAAAAGAAAAGAAGTTAATCCAGTATCAAATCTTAATGCATCAGTCTGCATAAATAAAGGAGCGTCAATAGGTATGGCCCAATCTGTGTTTACCTTGAAATCCAATTCAACAGCTTGATATTTTTTGTAGTGGGCGACTATTTGGTCTCTTAATCCTGTGTCCTTAATGATTCCCAAATTCCCTGTACTAGATAAATCTTCGTAAGTGGAAATCGATGGATTGAAGCTAGGATAAAGGGAGCCATAAATTATAAACTCAGTTGTGCTCAAAACCAATAGAGAATCACTATACACTTTACTATTCAGTATACTACTCAGATTGGCAATTTTTTCACTATTTTTTTCCAGCCGCTCAATTTCAGCCGCGAAAGTGAGCACATCACTTTTGTTTTCCTGGATCAGTCTTGTGAGGTAAGATTTTTGCTGCTGGTTAAGCTTTATATTTTCATTCCAGGTATTAATTTGAAGGGCGATCAGAATCCCGATCACTACCAACACGATTTCGCCTAAGGCATAGACCAAGTACCGGGTAATCTGGTTTTGAGAAAGGAGTTTTTGGCGGATTTTGCGGAAGAAGGTAATCATGGGAGTTTATTTTTCGAATGGCACATTAACTAGCCTCAACAATCCTCCTCGCATCACATGGGTTATTGATCTGAAATTACTGGCATCTAGTGAGGATCCTTATCCAAGATGATTAGATCAGCCATTTTTCCAACTTCCAATGTGCCAAAATCATCCAACCTTCTCATGGTTTTCGCTCCGTTTTGTGTGGCCATCGGGATCAAATCCTTAGCAGGAATCCCCGCCGCCTGCATTGCTTCCAACTCATCATAGATCGAGAGACCATGAAGTGTCCCCGGATTCCCTGCATCGGTGGACAGGGCAATGGGAATACCTGCTTCATAGAGGAGCTTCAGATTAGCATACATGTTGGTTTTTAGTTGGTCATCAACTTCTTCTGTTTTCTTGACCATTTCCTCAAATTTTTCAGAGCCATTATAGTACTTGAAAAATGCTTGGGAATCCTTAAGTAAATTTCTGGTTTCGGAATCTACGACCTGATTGGGATCGTTTAAGGGGTATTCTCCCCGTAGCGATTTGAATGCAATAGAATAGCCCGGAACTACCACTAAAGTAGGGCAAACGATAACTCCTGATTCCTTTGCCATTTGGATAAACTCTTCATCCACTACTTGGTCATCCACACTATGCACCAATACTTTCGCTCCCAATCGAATAGCTTCCTTTGCTTCATCCAGATTGGTAGCATGAACAATCAGTTGATTTCCCTGGGTTTTGACTTCTTCTGCTACAGCTCGAAGGCTTTGCATAAATAGGGAATCCTTTAGGTTAAAGCTCCAGATTTTAATTCCTGTTGAGCCCATGGCAGTACTCTTTTGCACATATTCTTTTCCAAATTCAGGGGAAGTCAAGGCAAGCATTTGTCGGGCAGGTGGGACATTGAAGATATCCAGCCGGTCTTGATCAAAAGGAGTAAGCAAGGGCCCCGCCGCAGCTACATGGGGAGCATTAAGGTTTGATTCTGCCGACTTGGCGAGATGAACGGTCCATTCAAAGCCACCCACATCATAGACCGCCGTGACTCCGGAGCGGAGATAGCTTTCCAAATAAGGTTGTGGGTCTCTTTTCAGTCTGGCCTGAAGGCTATCAAAGCGAAGTGTATCACGGATATCCAAGGCATCCGGCCGACCATCAAAAAAGCCCGTCTGTGAAAAGTGCACATGGGCATCAACTAACCCAGGAGCGATAAACTTACCTGTAACATCCATCAAATTGACATTTTCAGGGATTTCGATTTCAGGACCTCCTATGGCGGATATTTTACCATCCTGAAGAATGATGACACTGTTCGAAATGGAATTTCCGGTACCATCAAAAAGTTTGGCTCCTTGCAGAACTGTGATTTTTGATTCAGAGCTAGGGCTTGGGCTACAGGCTGCAAGAATCAAGATTCCAAGCAGAGGCAAAAAAGAAGGTCTTTGCATAAAGTTACGATTTGGTATTTGTTTCAATTTGCTGATCTAGGACTAAAAGCAATTCTTCAAAAAACTCAAGCAGCGCTTTTTCATCATTTATCCCATCAATTCTCCAGGAATCCACATTGCTCAGGATATCTTCGATAAGTCTATTCTGAAAAAACCAATGGTAATCGGAAGTGTAAAATCCTTTAGGAAAATCGTTGTACTCACCATCTGATAAGATTCGATTAGAAGAACTGATTTTACCATCAATGGCTGGCCAAAGCCTATTGATTATTAAGTCTTTAACTACATCAAATTCCTCCAAGCCATCAACTACTTCGCCTTCAAAGGAAGTCAACATGGATTTTAATTTTTCATTTTGAAGGTAATCCAAATTACCTGAAGAGATAATTGATTTGATATAACCGTTTCTTACTTCGAAAGTGTACACCGTTTCGGCATTGAAAAGAAGTGTATCTAGTGATTTAGAGGAAATGGATGATATATCAGTCCCAAAAAGATTTAACAGCTCGAAACTAGACTTATGGGCAAGTTCGTGGTAGGCGATATTGGTTTTTAGGTTCTGAATATTTAGGAGGAGTTCTGTCCGTAGGTTTTGGAGTATACTTTGTTCAGCAATTCGGATTTTACGTTGTTCATTCCAGTTATTCACTTGCAGCGCTATCAAGATTCCAATCACAACTAGGAAAATTTCTCCCACAGCATAGACTAGGTATCGCGTGACCCGATTTTGGGAGAGGAGTTTTTGGCGGATTTTTCGGAAGAAGGAGATCATTTTATTTTTTTCTATTCAATTCATCCTCAATCATTTTGAGCGTGATGTTGATAAAATCTTTAATGTTCAATTCGTTGACCGAAACGTAATCATTGTTATGCTTGTGATGCCAGATTTGATTCTCAAATTCTAAATAATCCGAGTCTCGTAGCTGGGTTTTGAATGGGGATTTCTCTTGGTAGTTTTGAAGATAATCTTTCTTGTCATAAGGGAGTTTTTTAGTGAGCTCACCATTCGCCAATGGAAAACGCTTCATTAGAAATGGCATTAAATTCATGGTATAGTTGTCTGATCTAAAAAGAATATCCTCTTCTTGATCAATTAAAAGCGTCAGCCAGTTTACTATTTGAGTGCGTAGGGCGTCATTTTTCAGCAGAATTAATTTTCCGGAATTGACGATTTCGCTTGCGACTCCTGTTTGCGCATCAAAGGAATTGAATGTGCCTATCCTCACGAGTAGATCATCTATAAGTTCAGCATTATTTCCGATAGAATTAGATCGAATTATCTGCGTGAGTTTTAGGCAATCCTCAGTTACTTTTGTATTAATATTAATACTGTAGTTTATTTCCTTCAGATTAATTTCAAATTCTTCTTTTAGCCCAAAAAGTATTTCCGATTCCTCCTCATTTTCAATTCGTTGCTGATTCCAGGTATTGATCTGAAGTGCTATCAATATTCCAATGACCACCAAAAATATTTCCCCTAGAGCATAAGCTAGATATTGGCTTACCCGATTTTGGGATAGGAGCTTTTGGCGGATTTTTCTTAAGAAGGAGATCATTTGATTTTCAAATAAAAAATTGCTCTAGGTCAATAAGTTAATTGGATTTCTTAAATGGTCAAAAATTTAATATGTATATCCGCAATCTTGCCAGTATGATTAAATCGAAGCAATGATGAGTCTGTCAAAGAGTTTTTGACCGAAGTATCTTCTGTTGAGCTTGTAACAAAACTCGTCCA
>NZ_JAQWXX010000075.1 GCF_029254265.1 Algoriphagus sp.
CGAATTAATCGCTCCCAGAACAAAGACACCATCTTCAATAATCTAATCATCAGAATGGTAAAAGCAGATAAAATGTATATCTCAAATATGATATGATGTTAAGCGGACACCTCTATAATACTATTATGCCTTGGACCATGTATGGAGGAATGAAGGAATCAGACTTGAAAGCGATTTATGCCTACTTAAAAACCGTGGAACCTATATCAAATCAGGTAGTAAAATTCTCTCCACCTGGAGAGTAAATTCAATTTCATTCCGCAAATAGTCCGCCTTCACTAGCCTGTTTAGTGAAGGCTTTTTTTATTTTTTTTGGGGATCTGGCGAAAGTTTTTCTTGCAATGTGATGCTTGTCACTGAAATATAAATTTTAGATGTGCTACTTGAATCCGAATTTAGGGTAATCTCATTTTAGAATTTTTATTCTTGAAAGGCCTTACCTAATCAAAAACCCAAAGCAAACCGAATGAAGAAGTCAAGAAGAAAGTTTATGTCCCAAATTGGTGCTTTAGGCGCGAGCACTGGTCTTTTGGGACTCACTACCTCTAAAGCTAAGGCCGATACTCCCAAATCAAACCCAGAAAAATTCACGGTATCGATATTTCAAACCACTGATGTACACTGCCAAATCCATGCTCATGATGAGTTATTCTGGGAAAATGGCGAAAAGGTATTTCGAAAAACCGGTGGCTATTCTCATCTAAAAACTTTTGTAGATCAAGAGCGAAAGAAATCTGAACATAGCTTTCTGATCGATACTGGGGACATGTTTCAAGGATCTGAACTTTCAGTGAAAACAACTGGAGAAGCTATGCTTCCGATTTTGAATTCAATAGGGTATGATCTCTACTTACCTGGTAATTGGGAAGTTATTTATTACAAAAAAACGATGCAGCACCTTTTGGGCTCTTTGACTGCTCCTAAGGTCTGTGCCAATATGTATCATGATTTGGGTGAAGGCAAAAGAGGTGAGCTTATATTCCCCCCCTACCATATCTGGACAGTTAACGGTGTGAAAATAGGCTTCTTAGGCTATACAGACCATTTAGTGCCAATCCGCCAGTCCCCAAATTACAGTAAAGGAATTCTCTATACGAAGCCGGAAGAAAATCTAGCCCATTATGTGGACGTCCTTCGAAATCAAGAAAAATGTGCCTTCGTAGCTATCGTCGCACACCTTGGCCTTTCGCAGCAAATCCACTTAGCTAATATCCCTGCCTGTGAAGGAGTTGACTACATTCTCGGCGGAGACACCCATGAGCGAGTGAGAAAGCCGATTCAAGCTAAATATGCTAAAGTTGTCGAACCAGGTGCTTTTGGATCCTTTGTAGGCAAGCTTGAACTTACTATTGAAAACGGAAAAGTGGTCAATGATAGCTATGAGCTGATGGAAGTGGACGCAGAAAAATACCCTGCATCTCCTGTTATGGAAAAAGTAATCTCTCAATATGAGGGGCCTTACTTGGAAAACATCCAAAAAGTAGTGGGCTACAGCACTATTCCACTTTACAGATATTTTGTGATCGAAAACACAATTGATACGATGATTTTGGATGCCATCAGCTGGCAGATTCCAGATGTAGACATCGTACTTTCGAATGGATTCAGATTCTGCCCACCAAGATCTACTCCTGATCAGACAGGTAATATCCCGATCACCAATGGTTTCATTTTCGATATGCTTCCTGTTAACTCGCAAATTCGTACGGGACAAGTAACAGGTGAGCAAATCAGCGAATGGCTGGAGCGCGAACTTAACAACGTTTTTGCTGCAGACGCTTCCAAGCGATTTGGAGGATGGGTAATCAAGTTCAAAGGAATGGAAGTTGAATTCAATGCCTTTGGAGAAGAAGGTAAGCGAGTACAATCTGCCTTGGTTCATGGACAGCCACTGGATCCGAATCGAGTATATAAAATATGCGCATGTGAGCGTGATGGTGATCCTGATGATATGCTTTGCCGATTCAAAGGGGTAAAAGAAACCGAGAACACTCCTTATACCCTTCATCAAGCCATGAGAAGTTATTTGGGAGCTAATTCCCCAGTGACTCCTATTCCACCAAAATCAGCCGTTGCCTTAGATGCTCCTGAGACTCTACTAACGCAAGTGACCGGAGTAGATTACCAATTCAGATAAAGAGAGTTTTGATTTAAGTGTAGAAAAGTTTCGATTCACCCCCCGAAAACTGGCCAAATGGCCAGTTTTTTTGTTTACAAGAAAAACGCATTTTGCAGACAATTCTAATCACGAAAATTAACCCTATGAAAATCCTCCGAGCCGGACTTTTCTTACTCTTTCCATTTTTGATTTTTTCCTGCGAAACCTCCTATAATTCTTCAGGCTGGGATACTTCGCAAGTTCAAATCGCCCGCGATGAATTTGGCGTTCCTCATATTTTTGGGAAAACCGATGCTGATGTTGCTTACGGATTAGCCTGGGCGCATGCCGAGGATGATTTTGAAACGATACAGAAAACGCTACTTGCTGGAAAGCGGATGGTGGGACGAGTCTATGGACAAGATGGTGCTGCCGTAGATTTCTTTGGGCATTTATTACAGACCGCTGAAATCGCAGATGTCAATTATGAATCGGCATATTCAGAAGAATTCAAACGAGTTTTAGAAGGCTATGCTGCAGGAATGAATGATTTTGCCCTAGCCCATCCGGAGGAAGTTTTACTCTCTGAAGCATTCCCTGTTACTACCAAAGAAATGACTGCTGCATATATTCTTTCTCTGGCACAAATGTCAGGAGCTGATCGGGCAGTTCAGCAAATTGTCTCCGGAAAAGTAGATGCTATTCCTTTCGACGCTAATCCAAAAGGCTCCAATGCAATTGCCTTCCACTCTTCCAGAACTGACTCCGGTGAGAATTTCTTGGCAATCAATTCCCATCAACCTCTAGATGGACCGGTAGCTTGGTATGAAGCACATCTTCATTCTGAGGAAGGTTGGAATATTCTAGGAGGACTTTTCCCTGGGGGAGCCATGATTTTTCACGGGGTCAATGAAAATCTGGGTTGGGCACACACGGTGAACTTTCCTGACCTTTTGGATTTGTATCAACTGGAAATCAATCCTGAAAATGAGGATCAATACCAGGTCGATGGAGAATGGCTAGAGTTGGAAGAAGAGACTGTTTGGCTGGATGTTAAAATTTTAGACTTATTCACGATTCCTTTTCCGAAGAAAATCTGGAAAAGTATCTATGGCCCTACATTAGTCACTGATCAAGGAACATTTTCGATTCGATTAGGCGCCTTGGAGCGAATCGGAGCACCGGAGCAATGGTGGAGAATGAATAAAGCGAAGAACTTTAAGGAGTTTAGTGAAGCAATGAGTCGCATGGAATTGACAAGTTTCAATACCGTCTATGCAGATAAGTATGATACGATCTATTATGTGAGTAATGGATTGATCCCAGTCAGAGATCCATCTATAGATTTTACCGGAACCGTCTCAGGAAACACCAAAAAAGCCTTGTGGTCGAGCTACCATGACTTCAAGGATTTGCCACAACAATACAACCCAAGTTCCGGATATTTATTCAACACCAACCATTCTCCTTTCAAAGCGAGTGGAATGACAGATAATCTTGATCCTGAAAATTTCCCGAAGTCGATGAATTACCTGCTTAGGGACAACAATCGATCTACACGGTTCCGGGAATTGATGCTAGACACAGGTAGAATTTCCTACGAGCGATTCAAGGAAATCAAATACGATGGGCAATTGCCTGAGAAAATGGCATTCCGTACGAATATGGAGTCCCTTTTCAACCTAAATCCAGAAAAGTACCCGAAAATCGCCAAGCAGATCGAGGTCCTCAAGAACTGGGACAAAGGCTCCGGAATCGAGAGCGAAGGCGCTGCTATTTTTTCTTTTGTGTACTTCTACTGGTGGGATAAATTTGCTGAAACAGGGAGAAGCTGGGAAACTACACTTACCGAAGAAGAATCAGTAGAAAGTCTGGAGGCCGCCAAGATTCATTTCGAAACTTATTTTGGAAAAGAATTGGTGACTTTAGGGGAATATCAAAAACTGGTAAGAGGCGATAAAGCGCTACCCTTGCAAGGGATTGACGATGTGATTACGGCCATGCGCTCATTGCCTTGGGAAAACGGAATGCGAAAAGGGGTTCAAGGCGAATCTTATATAATGATGGTGAAGTTTGGAGAAGGACTTCCAAAGATCGAAACCATCAATGTCTATGGAGCAAGCAATGATCCTGAAAGCCCTCATTTTGACGATCAGATGCAGCTTTTTTTGGATCAAAAGTTGAAGCCGATGACCTTGGATAAGACGGAGGTTTTGAAAAATGCAAAGCGGGTTTATAGTCCGGGAAAGGAGAAATAGAAATAATTTGGAAATGGATTATTCCCCCCCTACACTAACTTCAAATCAAATTCACGAAATGCATCCAATAATGGGTCTTGGGGATCCAATTCGGTGACAAGTGTATGAACAGCAGTCAAATCGCATGTTTTATATTTTTGTACAGAATGAAGTTTATCTGAAACCGATAAAATTATAGTTTTTTTCGAAGCGCGAATCATTGCCTTCTTCACTTGAATCACCTCCCAGTCAAACTCCGTCAATCCATGATTTGCATCCAAATATCCTGTCCCAAGGATACAAAGATCCACCCGCAACTGTGAAAGAGCATTAACCACTGTCCCTCCAACCGCAAATTTTGCATCATGAAGTAATTTTCCTCCTAAAAAAATAACCTCCACGTCTTTGTGATCCAAAAGAGCCATTGCTACATGAAGGCTAGGGGTAAAAACTGTTAGAGATAGTTTTTTAGGGATCAGTTTTGCCACTTCCATATTGGTCGTTCCTCCACTCATCAGGATGACTTGACCTTCTGATAGTAAAGAAACCGTCTTTTCGGCAATTTGAATTTTCTTGGATTGGAGATAGATATTCCCATCATCTTTGGAGAAAGTCATAAAACCGAATGAGGTAGCGCCACCATGGACTTTTTTCAATTTTTTCTCATGATGGAGCTCCTTTACATCCCGTCTTATCGTATCAATAGACACATTCAATGCATCAGATAGATCATTCAGCAAAATTCGATGATGAAGATGAACCTGATCTAAAATGTATTTATGTCTTTCCTCTTTTAGCATTTTCAGAATTCTTAAACTAGGTGAAACTAGCAAAAACAGCAAGAACTTGCAAAAACCTAAAAAACCTAAAGATTTATGGCAAAAAATTGCTTCAGATCATTCCTTAACTTGATATTTTCTAGCTAGTTTAGCTGAAGATTCAAACAAGAATTTTTGTTCTCTCCTGAATAAATAACCCCAATACAGATGAATTTCAAAGACTTATTTCTAGGAATTTCTAAATCTGGGCTGATTTTGATACTGTTTTTTCTACTCGCCTGCAGCCCCAAACCTACCTTTCGGATAATTGAAAAACCGATCACTTGGAATGCCGAGCGAGAGCAGCTCTCCTTGCAATATTTAAAAAACCGACATGGTCTTGATCAAAAATCTGCTACTATTTCCCCGCAGATGGTGGTCGTCCATTGGACAGCTATTGATAATATCGAAGTGACCTTTGATGTTTTTAATCCACCAACTCTAGGTGGTAGAGCCGATTTGACTACTGCCAGCAACCTTAATGTATCCTCTCAGTTTTTGATCGATCGCGATGGTACCATTTTCAGGCTTTTGCCTGATACAACTTTTGCCAGGCATGTTATTGGGTTGAATTATTTAGCCATTGGCATTGAAAATGTTGGAGGTCCAGACGATCCATTGACCAAAGCCCAATTAAAAGCGAATGAAATTCTAATCAGATACCTAAAGAAAAAATACCCGATTGAATATGTGATCGGTCATCATGAATATCAAAAATTCCAAAGTACAGATCTCTGGAAAGAAGCGGATCCGGATTACCGCACAGTAAAAACCGATCCAGGAGATCAATTTATGGAGAAACTTCGCAAAAACTTAGCTGATCTTGGACTACAACCTTTACCCAACCAATGATCCTGCACCGCTCTTTTATGAAAAAAGCAAATTCACATTTTTCTCTTTTCCTGATTTTCATTTTACTATTCAGTGCCTGTAAAACCCAAAAACCGAATAGCCAAAGTTCACAAACCAAAACTCCTCCACTCTCGGGTCAAAGTCCTAAACCTGCTCAGCCACTTCCCTCTACCCCACTTCCTAAAGTGGCTGTTTCACTTCAGCCACTCTCTTACCAGATGCCGGAAATGCCGCGTGAATTTCGTGGGGTTTGGATTGCAACTGTTGCAAATATAGATTGGCCGATTTCAGGTACAGATTCCTACGAGAAGCAAAAGAAGGATTTCTTGGGTATTTTGGATTATTACAAAGATCTGAATTTCAACGCCGTGATCGTACAGATCCGAACTGCCGGTGATGCTTTCTACCCAAGCAACCTTGCTCCTTGGTCTAAATATTTGACTGGAAAACAAGGCAAAGCTCCCAGTACCAATGAAAACCCGCTCACTTGGATGATTAAAGAGTCCCATGCCCGCGGTTTGGAATTTCACGCATGGCTCAATCCTTATCGGGCGACCATGGATTTAAAGACGGAAGAACTTAGCCCAAATCATGATTTCAATACCCATCGAAATTGGATGCTGAAATACGCTTCAAAATGGTATTACGATCCCGGACTGCCTGAGGTAAAAGCGCATTTATTGGCTGTGATTAAAGAAATTGTGGATAATTACGATATCGATGCCATCCATTTTGATGACTATTTCTATCCCTATAAAGTACCAAAAGAGGAATTTCCTGATAAGGCGAGCTACAATAAATTCAAGAAACCGGGACAATCTCAAGATGACTGGCGGAGACAAAATGTCAATGAATTAATTTTTGCCCTGAATCAAACCATCAAAACCAGTAAACCTTGGGTGCAATTTGGAATATCTCCTTTTGGCGTATGGAGAAATCAGGATAAAGACCCGAAAGGCTCACCCACTCAGGCAGGTCAGACCAACTATGATGACCTCTATGCAGATGTTTTGCTTTGGATGAAAAATGGCTGGATCGACTACTTAATTCCGCAACTCTATTGGAGCATGGAGTTTCCATTAGCCTCGCACCGGAAGCTGAATGATTGGTGGTCAAACAATGCCAATCGGACCAACATATACGTAGGAAATGGTCCTTACAAAATCCGTGAGGATGCGGACGAAGCTTGGAAAAACCCAAAAGAGATCAATACTCAAGTTTCATACACACGTACTTTGCCTCAGATTCAAGGAAATGCTTTTTTCTCCTCAAAATCTATGATGGTAAAAAATCAGGATGTCGCGCAGCTCTTGAAATCGGAGCTTTACAATGAACCGACTTTGCCGCCGGCTTTCCAACCAAAAACCGCTTCAATCATTGACACACCAAAAGTTTTGGAGGTGAAGGCAAATGATCAAGTCACCCAAATTAATCTCGAAAAGCCGCTGGATCCAGCCATTCGCTATAGTATGATCCAAGGTTCAAACGAACTGAATCAGCTTGCTGATGCCAAAATCCATACCGTTTGGGTAGGTGGAAGCCGTGCTCGGACTTTGGAAGTTTCGAGTTTAAATACTCGTTTTATTTCCATCCGTTGGATTGACCATTTTGGGCGAATCGTACAAACACAAGTCTATCAAATTCCATAAATTCCAAGCCATGAAAGACATGCTTGTTCGACTTATCGGGCTTCCAGATTGCTTAGAACTTGAATCGTCTCTTCTCAAGAAAGAGAAAATCGTTTTTCGGAGAGCAATTGCACCAGAGAAGCATTTGGTGGCAGATTGGGTCATGGAGAAATTTGGAGCTTATTGGAAATCAGAAGTAGAAGTGGCATTCAGCAGGCAGCCAGTTTCAGTTTGGCTGGCGCAAAGAGGAAATAATATTTTAGGGTTTGCTTGCTATGAATCCACCGTACGTAATTTCTTTGGACCAACTGGAACATTAGAATCCGAAAGAGGGAAAGGAATTGGGAAAATCCTCCTAATCAAATCTTTAGAATCCCTGCGAGAAATGGGCTATGCTTATGCAATTATTGGAGGAGTAGGTCCGGCAGAATTCTATGAAAAAACAGTAGGCGCAAAAATCATCGAAGGCTCTGAAGAAAGTATTTATAAAAATCTAATCCGCAAACCATGACCCAAAAACCTGTTAAATCCCCTTGGCTTTGGGTTCCCTCGCTTTATCTTACTGAAGGTATCCCTTATATTCTGATCATCGTAGTCTCCGTGGTAATGTACAAAAAGCTCGGTGTCTCCAATGCAGATATCGGCCTTTACACCAGTTTGCTGTATTTACCTTGGGTGATCAAACCAATCTGGAGTCCGATTATCGACTTAGTCGGTACCAAACGGAAATGGTTTCTCAGCATGCAATTTATTCTGGCATTGGTTTTTCTGGGAGCTGGATTGACCACTCCTGCAAGTAATTTTTTCTTTCTGACATTGGCCTTTTTCTGGATGGGAGCATTCGCCTCCGCAACAAACGACATAGCTTCGGACGGAATGTACTTGATCGCTTTGAAACCGGAGCAGCAAAGCTTCTTCGTGGGCCTGCGAGGTACCTTTTACCGAATCGGAATGATTACCGGACAAGGTTTGATAGTCATTATTGCCGGTTATCTGGAGACCTCACTCGGAGACAATACACAGGCTTGGTCCTGGACGATGATAATTGTAGCTGGAATGATGTTAATACTGACAGCAATCAACTATTTCACCACACCCGTTGTCGAAGAAAACGAAGAAGTCCCAGCTGAAAAACTTAGCCGGGCAGAGGAGCGAGCGAATTTTTTCAAGGTATTTGAAACGTTTTTTACCAAGAAAAACATAGCATTATCCCTGACTTTTGTATTGATCTATAGACTGGGGGAATCTCAATTGGTCAAAATGGCTTCACCCTTTCTCTTGGATGAAAAAGCAGATGGAGGACTCGCAATCAGTACTTCAGATTATGGATTGATTTACGGTACTGTTGGCGTTATCGCTTTACTATTGGGAGGGATTCTTGGTGGAATCACAATTTCACGGGATGGATTAGGTAAATGGATGATTCCGATGGCGCTATCCCTGAATCTTCCAAACTTACTCTATATCGCATTGGCATATTTCCAACCTGACAATTTGCTATTTGCCGGAGGCGTAGTAATCATAGAACAGCTAGGCTATGGATTTGGGTTTGCCGCATACATGGTTTTCCTGATTTATCTGGCAGAAGGGATTTTCAAAACTTCCCATTACGCTATAGCTACTGGATTTATGGCGATGGGAATGATGTTTCCTGGAATGCTTTCAGGTTATATTCAGGAATGGCTAGGATACACCGGATTCTTTATTTGGGTTGGGATAGCGATGATTCCTGCTTTAGTGATAGCTGCGAGCGTAAAGTATCCGAGGGGTTTTGGGAAGAAAACGGAAAAATAGTTGGAATTCAGATGTGTATTTTCGGAGTGCGATTTACAAGATCGGCGAAAGGTGCAGGTATCACGAACCCAATCAGGAACAAAAAACTAACAACATTTAAACTTTACAACTTTTGAATCCCTCACTATCCAAATCCCAAAAAGTAGCGCAGTTTTTTCTGCCAGCAGCATTTGTCCATGACTCAGAAGAGAATTACCAGGCCATGGAAAATCTAATCCGGGAAGAAGGAATCGGTGGATTGACTTTTTTTCATAGCAGACACTCGGCCGCTGCAAATTTTGAAAAGCGAACAGAAGTATTGGATGTAAGCGGAACTTTAGAAAAAATGATCAGTCTGATCAATCGCTACCAAGCTGCTTCCAAAATCCCTCTTTTGATCAGCATCGATGGTGAATATGGATTAGCGATGCGCATTGAGAAAACACCACAATATCCCTTTGCCATTTCGCTCGGAGCCATGCAAAATGATGCCGAAAATCTGGTAGAAGAAGTAGGGTATCGGATGGGATTGGATATGAAGAAAGCCGGAATCCATCTGAACCTTGCACCTTGTGCTGATGTGAATACCAACCCAAACAACCCTGTGATAGGTTATCGTTCTTTCGGAACAGATCCAGAGAAAGTAGCCATCCTTGCCCTTGCCAATTATAAAGGAATGAAACGAGCTGGGATCGGAGCTTGTCTGAAGCATTTCCCGGGTCACGGAGACACCGAAGTGGATTCCCATTTGGGTTTGCCGGTTTTACGGAAAAGCAAAACGGAACTTCAAGCCGAAGAATTACTTCCTTTCCAATATGGAATAGATCATGGTGTAGAAATGATCATGGTAGGTCATTTGGCAGTTCCATCACTTACAAATGGTAAGGATATTCCCGCAAGTATTTCGAAGGAAATCATCACAGATTTGCTCAAAAAAGAAATGGGCTTTAAGGGATTGGTTATTTCTGACGCGTTGAATATGAAAGCGGTGGCAAAACATTTTCCCGAACCGGGACAATTGGAGCTGGAAGCATTCAAGGCTGGTAATGACCTGCTTTGCTTCTCTGATCATGTCAAAGAAGGAATTGAGAAAATCGTAGCACAAAGCTCAGATGATGAGATTGAGCTTGTTTTTGAAAAGATAAAAGCTTTGAAAACAGTCTTGGGGGTATTGGATTTTAAACCAATAGAAGTTCCGGTTTTCGATTGGGAAAGTCATTCTCGTTTGCAGAGTAAGTTGGCAAAGAATTATCTTTCGGTCATTTCCGGAAAAATAAATCCAAGTCAAATCCAAGAACTTATTAAGGCGGAAAAACTAGGATATCGAGAGTTTTTCACTTCCGAGAAAAGTCACTTTGCCCAGCAACTAGACTTACCTTTTACTTCATTCGATCAAGCGGAAAAAGTAATCCTAGCCGTCTTTGTTCCAAGTCACAAACCACTGAATCAATTCGGGATGGACCCAAAATCCATCGCAGAAATCAAGGATATAATGGATTCAAAACGATGTATTCTGGTGCATTTCGGTAACCCATTGGCTTTGCCGAATTTTGAAAGTCTAGGAAAATGTGAGGCAGTAATTTGTTGCTACCAAACTTTTGAGGAAGTTCAGATAGAAGCTCTAAAGTTATTTTCCAACTAAAACCCGCATACTCAAAATCTATTTTAGAATTCTTATTGATAAATCCAGTCTGGGATTTTTGCTTTTCCTGCCCTTTTGGAGGTTTCTAGATTAACCTTAATTGAATGCTGCTTAAAAGGATTTTTTCAATCATTTCCTTATCTTACAAGTGACAGATTTTTTGAAGGTTATGAAAAAAAGATACAGGACCCCGGGAGTTTATGTGGAGGAAATCTCAATGTTTCCCAAATCCATTGCACAAGTTGAGACTGCTATTCCAGCATTTATAGGATATACTGAAATAGCACTTCGAGACAGCACTTCGCTATTAAATATCCCCACTCGAATCAGTTCTATGATAGAATTTGAGGAGTATTTTGGAAGAGCTTTTCCATCCAAATTCGAAATAGTACCGGCAGTTCCATCCGATCATGTTCCTGTCAATATCGATGGACAGATGAAGTCTCTTTTATTTTTACCCAATCAACAAGCCTTCCTTTATTACAGTGTCAAAGCCTTTTTTTCCAATGGAGGCAGCTCTTGTTACATCGTATCGGTTGGAAGTTATGGGGGGCAGGCTAACCTTCAATTTAATAAATCTGATTTACTCAATGGACTTTCAGTTTTGGAAAGTGAGGAAACACCTTCGGTTTTAGCAATTCCCGATGCAGTTTTATTGGAGGATGAAGCTTTTGAAGTTTATCAAGCAATGCTTGCTCAAGCTAAAAGCAGGTTTCGATTTGCGATACTTGATATCCCCAATGGCTTTTTGCCTGTAAATACTTCAGGTGATGATTGTATTTCAAACTTTCGGGTCAAAATAGGAAATCAGAACCTTGCCTATGGAGCTGCTTATTATCCCTGGCTTAATTCCAATTTAAGTCAAGGTCGGGATTTTGAAATCCTGAATCATATTCCGCTACACGATCTGCAGGAAATCTTACCCGAAGAATTTGCAAAGACATTTTTAAGTTCTAGTCCTTCCCCTTCCGGTGAATACCTACACCAAGCCCTGAAAAGCTTAAGTCCAACTTACCATGAACTTCTTAGGGTAATTCAAGAAAAATTGGGGCTTCTCCCTCCTTCTGGATTTTTGGCTGGTGCCTATGCCTTAGTGGATAATTCAAGAGGAGTATGGAAAGCTCCCGCGAATATTTCCTTGAATTCCGTTAAGAACACTTCGTTTTCCATTTCAAATTCAATCCAAGAGGATTTAAACATTCACCCCTCCGGAAAATCAATCAATGCCATTCGGGAATTTCCGGGAAAGGGAGTTTTGGTCTGGGGTGCTCGAACTCTTGCAGGCAATGATCCGGAATGGCGATACGTTCCAGTGAGAAGAACAGTCAGCATGATTGAACATTCCATTCGAAATGGGCTACAGTATGTGGTATTCGAACCAAATGAACCAAAAACATGGATTAGAGTAAAATCTGAGTGTACTAATTTTCTATTTGGAATTTGGCGGAGTGGTGGATTTGTTGGTGCCAAACCCGAGGAAGCTTTTTTTGTAAAAGTGGGACTGGGTGAAACTATGACAAGCCAAGATATTTTAGATAATAATTTGATTGTAGAAATAGGAATGGCTTTGGTTCGACCGGCCGAGTTTATGTTTTTAAGAATTAAATTAAAAACAGGTTCTAACTGAGTCAAGATTCAAAAAACACTTCTTCAAAAAGCCAACAGCCGTGTCACCACGGCTGCTTTAAAAATTATGATATTTGATTTGATTCGGGAAGTGAAAATCACTTTTCTATTCCAAATCTATACTCAATCAGATGTTCGTATTTCTCACCTGGATTAAGGATAGATGATGGAAAGTTCGCTTTATTGATTGCATCAGGCCAGTTCTGTGACTCCAGACAGAATCCCCAATACTTATCATAGGTCTTGCCTTCAGCGCCGGCAAAGCCATCCAGAAAATTTGCTGTATAAAATTGTACACCCACATTATCTGAAAACATATCCATAGTCCTTCCTGATGTAGGATGAACAATGTTAACAAAATGGATTAATTCAGGACTTTTCTCCAGCTTCATCACCATATTATGATCAAAGCCACCATTATTTGCGGCAATCTGATTACCAAGAATCTTAGGCTCTCGGAAGTCAAAAGGCGTTCCCGTCACATCTTTTATTTCACCCGTAGGAATTAGTCCTTCATCCACCGGAGTATAGGCATCGGCATTAAACTGGAATACATGATCGGTTACCGGACCGGAAATTCCACTAAGATTAAAGTAAGTATGATTGGTCAGATTGACTAGTGTTGGCTGATCTGTTTCTGCTTCAAATCGAATTCGCAATACATCGTCCAGTGTCAGTTCCATCCAAAGTGTAGTAGTCAGATTACCCGGAAATCCCTCTTCACCATCCACGCTGAGATAAGTCATTTTTACACCAATTATTGAATCATTGGCATATGGCTCCGAATCCCAAACTTTTTTATTAAAGCCTTCCAATCCTCCGTGTAGTGTATTTTCCCCGTTATTCTTTGCGAGTGTGTAGGTTTTCCCATTCAGCTCAAATTTTGCTCCTCCGATCCGATTGGCGACTCTACCGGCAGTGGCACCAAAGAATGGATTGGGCTTGGTCAAAAACTCTGGAATGCTATCCAAAGTCAAGGCGATATTTTCCAACTTCCCATTCTTGTCCGGAACGGAAATTCTGGAGATCAATCCTCCGTAATTACTCATTTCCACTTGCATGTTACCATTATCCAGAGTGTATTTGAAAATTTCTTGATCTTGGATTTGAGCGACTTTTTCTACTTTGAGCATAAGGTTTATTTCTTCAGTTTCGAGTTGAGTTTCTGAATTTTTAGGTTTGGATTGACAGGAGAAAGCGAAAGCAATCAGAAGGATTGCTACAAAATGGATTGGTTTGAAAAGTTTCATAGGTTGGGGTTTACGTTTTTCTAACCATAATCTAGGTTATCCTAAATTAGGATTTTTGGTACATATACTTTCTAATACTATTTCCTAAGATGATTCATCTCGATTTTAGCCAGCTCTGCATCCAGTCTTGCTCGATCATAGAATTTTCCTCCCATGACCACAGTAATGGGTCGCTTCATGGTGGATAGATCTTCCAAAGGATTTTTCTCTACCAAAACAAAATCTGCCGAAGCCCCTTTTTTGATGACTCCCCATTCACCTTTCTGATCAAAATACAAGGCTGGATTAACAGTTCCCGTTCGTAGGATTTCCAAATTGGACATGCCAGCTTTAGACATCATCTCTATCTCATGATGTATAGAAAAACCTGGAACATTGAACACCTGAGGAGAGTCGGAACTCATTATCATCGGAACTCCAGCCTCATGAAGGGAAAGAAAAAGCTGATTTCTAAACTCTAAATAGGGCTGAACATTCGCTTTGGTTAAAACACCCTGGCTTTCCAAAAGCTTCTTTTGGCTTACCCATTGCTGAATCTGCAGTCCCGGAAGGTATTTCATTTCTGGAGCCAATCGGAATGAATCAGCCGGCACATAGCCAAAGTATCGATCAAATAGTGTCAGCGTTGGGGCTATCCACGTTTTATTTTTCAAGGTCAATTTGATCAGATCAGGAAGTTTGTCTTGATCTGCCTCGCCTACAACCAGCATGCTAAACGGTTCTGCTATGGTAGGATCAAGCCTTGATTTATCTTCAATCATAGCTTCCAGATAGCCATCCATATGCTCTACAGACTTATAGCCATTTTGTAGGCAGGTTTCCAGACCTACCCCAAGCGACACATGTCCACCGTAGGGAATTCCAACTGCTTTTGCTGTTTCAGCTATTGCTAAAAATTTTGGCATATCGAGACCTGGATGAAGCTTTAGATGATCATATCCGGCTGCTTTTTGCGAGCTTACCATTTGCGCTCCCATTTGCGGAGATTCGACCGAAGTACCATTCAAGGAAGGACCAGAGATAAACATCCTTGGCCCGGGAATCTCGCCACTGACTACTTTTTGTTTTAACTCCAAATGTGACTCATGGCCCAACATACTTCTAATCCGAAGCACCCCGTTTGCGAGATATAGCCAAAGTGTTTCTTCTTGAAGTTGGGTATTCTCATTTATAGCTGCTGGCAAATGTGCATGCATTTCTGCCAAACCTGGAAAGACATATGCTCCTTTTCCATCGGTAATGTTCATTCCTACACCGTTATTCGGAAGCCTGTTCATCGGCAAAACCCTCATTATTATCCCGTCTTTTAGAATTAGAAAACGGTCCTCAAGTATTTTACCAGATTCCACGTCTACTACATGAACATTACCCAAAACCATTTCTTGAGCAAATACAGAACTGAATTCACCAATACCAATAAAGAATAGTATTCCTATCCAGAAGCAAAGTCTCTTTTTCATAATTTTATAGTTTAAAATTCTAAATGGGCTTTATAACAAAGCTCACTAAATCTTTTGAATTCCAACTCCAAGAAACTCCAATGCTTCTTCAAGCATTTTTTCAGGTGATTGGTCAATATTAAGATGCATACCATAACTAGGTTCTTCCCAAGTCGCAAATTGAGAATCCAGCATACTTGCTTTCATGTAGTGATTTTTTCGTGCGAGCATTCGTTCCCAAATCAAATCGCGATCCCCTTTTAAATGAATCCACTTCACATCCGAATTAACTTGCAACACTTTTCTATAAGATTCTTTCAATGCTGAGCACCCTAGGACCGATCCTCCATGAGCACTAGATTTGATTAAGAGTTTTGCAAGAGATTTCAACCAAGGAGTTCTATCCAAATCATTCAAAGGAACCCCTTTGCTCATTTTTTCAATATTTTCCGCTGGATGAAATTCATCAGCATCATAAAATGGCAGATTTAGATATGCTGCCAAAGCTTTTCCGAGCGTAGTTTTCCCAGTTCCTGAGACTCCTGTGACAATAATAATCATCTCGGAATTTAGGGAAAATAATGATTTAATACCTGATTGAAATTACGGAAGGCTATATTCTGATTCATCTGAATTCGATAAGAAACTGGGAGATATATTTGGAAACCTTTTTGAATTTTTGAGCGATCTAGGAAAGTTTATCATCTTTCTAGAGTATACTTTTATAAAATTTTTATTAAAGTATGTTTTATTCAAAAACTTTTTTTAAATTTGTTCTATCAAATAATTAATGGAAAAATCGTATTTATTCAGAATTTAATTTTATATTTTTTGAATAAACTTCTTCTAATAGGGGACAGAAATCGATTACTCTCTTTATTTTATTTGGAATTTGGATTAGGATAAAATATCTCATAACCGAAAATAATCTTTCAAGACCCTTATGCTAAGCAAGTATCCACTTTCAGAAGTAGAAAAGAGTTTTCTCAAGGAATCAGGTGTAGAAAAAATCAGCACACTCATCCCTTACTTACAGGTTGATAATTTTCCAAAATTAGGTCTGCTAACTGCCTGTCGTTTTTTGGAATGGGCTGCAGCCAATCCAGAAGGGGTAATCAGTTTACCAACTGGAAAAACTCCTGAATTCTTCATTAAATGGACTCAGTTTTTACTTGAAAACTGGGACAATAAGAAGGGGAAAGATGTCAGAGAAAAATATGGATTGGGTAATACCAAGAAGCCTGTATTAAAGGAACTTACTTTTGTACAGATAGATGAATTTTACCCTATTTCTTCCTCACAGAAAAATAGTTTTTTCGACTACGTTAATAAATTCTACATCGACGGATTCGGATTATCAAGAGAGAAAGCAATTCTTATTAATTCGGATGAGATTCCTTTAGCCAATGGGTTACACTTCAGCAAGGTCTTTCCTGATCTGAAGGTCGATCTTTCGCTTCGGTTTCGAGATCCACAAAATGAACTGGAAAAACTTCAACAAGAATCCATCTACCTGATTGATCAATGGTGTGGAGACTATGAGCAGCGGATTCGGGATGCTGGAGGAATCGGATTCTTTTTAGGTGGAATAGGTCCCGATGGTCATATCGCTTTCAATACGAGAGGTTCCCATATTTTCTCAGTAACAAGGTTAACTGAAACTAACTTTGAAACTCAAGCTGTTGCTGCAGGAGATCTAGGAGGAATCGAAGTTTCTGCCAATAGATTAGTCATCACGATCGGTTTAGATACAATTGTTTACAATCCAGAGGCGGTTGGAATAATTATCGCCGCAGGAGAAGCAAAAGCGGGTATCGTCAAAGATTCTCTTGAGACCAAGATGACCAATGTCTATCCAGCAACAGTTCTTCAAAAATTGAAAAATGGCAGATTCTACCTTACTAAAGGAGCCGGCGTAAAACTCACTGACTCCATGGATTCCTATTATGAAAGAGGGGAATGGACCTGGGAGAAAACCGAACGATCTGTAATCGACCTATGTAAAAAACTCAAGAAATATGGCCATAGGCTGAAACTTTCGGACCTAAAAGCCGACAAATACACCCGTCTGATTCCTGACTTGTCAGAGGACACAGTCAATCAGGTGATGAAAAGTATCGAAAACAAGCTTGCAAAAGGGCTGGAGCAAGAAACTGATGAGGTACTCCTACACACAGGGCCTCACCATGATGATATTTCTTTGGGGATCCTCCCGCACATTACCAATCAGCTCCACGAACCGAGCAATGAAGCTCATTTCTCAGTATTGACATCAGGCTTTACTGCCGTGACCAATACTTTTGTGATTGACACACTTCAATTCACCAAAAAGCTTCTGGATGAAGGAAAAATCCAGATGGTACACTTCGAAGATTTTTTCCAGGTTGGATATAGTTTGAAAACAGACAAGGACGTCTACCATTTCCTCACTAATGTAGCTTCTGAAAATGCCTTCGAAAGAGAGCGAGGTCTCTGTCACCGTGTAGTTCGGGCTTTGGTAACCATCTATGAGATCAAAAACAAAACGCAACTTCGTGAGACGATCAATGAAGTGATCAGCGTATTAAGAAATAGCTACGACGGAGAGAAAAACCCATCCAAAATCCAAAAACTGAAAGGAATGATCCGAGAGTTTGAAGAAGAATTGGTTTGGGCGCACTTTGGAGTGCAAGTAAAGAATGTCCATCACTTAAGACTAGGATTCTACACTGGAGATATTTTCACTGAGCAGCCAGACAAAACCCGTGATGTGGAACCGATCGTGGAAATGTTTAGAAAAGTTAACCCTACAAAGATTAGTTTAACACTCGATCCTGAGGGAAGTGGTCCGGACACCCATTATAAAGTGCTTCAAGCCACTGCCGCAGCAGTAAAAAAGTGGGGCGAGGAAAAGGATATTAGCAAACTTCGGATCATTGGATATCGAAACGTGTGGTTTAAGTTTGAGCCACATGAAGTCAATGTGATCGTTCCCGTTTCTCTTGGTGACATGTCAGTGATGGAAGACTCATTTGCTAATTGTTATTTAAGTCAAGTAAATGCATCTTTCCCAAGCTATGCACATAATGGAAAGTTTAGTACTGTTGCAAAGCGAACTTGGGTAAATCAACTGGATGCAATTCAACTCCTGCTAGGTAAAAATTACTTTTACCTTCATGAGCGAGCAAAAGTGAGATCAAGCCACGGATTAATTTTCTTCCGGGACATGAATGTTGAAGAGTTTTTGGCCACAGCCAGAGAACTTGAAAAATCAATAGAAGGAATGCTTTAAAACACATTCCCTGAAATTTTAACCATTTGAATCAGAGGGTTGTCCCTAAATCGACGACCTTCTGATTTTTCGATTAACCTATTAACCCAAAATTGTAAAAAATGGAAAAGGCCATTTTAGGATTAGACATCGGAGGCACCGGCATCAAAGGCGGTGTATTGGTCAATGGACATCTACATGATATCCGGTCTATTTCTACTCCGGCTCAAGAAAGCAAGGAATATATACTGGAGACTATTGCACAGTTTATTGATTCATATTCCGCTTATGAGATCATGGGAATAGGAATAGGAATTCCTGGCCTAGTGAATGTAGAAGAAGGGATTGTTTTAGGACTTTCAAACATTCCTGCTTTCCAGCATGTGGAACTCAAAAAATTCTTATCCAATCGCTATCAAAAACCTATTTTCATTAACAATGATGCAAACTGTTTCGCTTTAGGGGTCCACAAATTTGGTGTAGGTAGAAAATTCAAAAATTTGGTTGGGATTACGCTTGGCACAGGGGTTGGTGGTGGAATTGTGATCAATGGACATGTGTATAGCGGAGTGAATTCAGCGGCTGGCGAATGGTGCAGCGCACCTTACCTAGACTATGACTTTGAGCACTATTGCAGCGGAAAGTTTTTTGCAAAATATTACCAATCTAGACCAAAGGCGCTAGCAAAGTTAGCTTTAGCTGGAGATGAGAGAGCACTTAGGGCATTCGATGAATATGGGCACCATTTAGGAGAATTAATAAAACATATATTATATGCATTGGCTCCGGAGGCTATAGTATTGGGAGGGTCTATTCGAAAAACTTATCCCCTTTTTAAAAAATCTCTAAATCAAACGCTTTCCACATTTGGCTATGCTACGGTTTTAGATCGGTTAGAAATCTTACTTTCGGAATTGGATGAAACTGCTATCCATGGCGCAGTGGCGTTGGTAGAATTGGAGCCAGAAACAATCATTAATTAGTTTATCAAGTTGGTTTAGTTTTCTGAAAATGCGAATCTCATCAGATTCGCTTTTTTTTGTTTGAAGGATACGGTTTCCAGACATGATACTTACTCTTGAATAAGAATTGATTTTACCCTACTTTTCCTTTATTAAAAAATCTTTCAAAATGCCCAATCACCTCCTCAAAGTCGCACTAGCTCAAATAGCTCCAGTTTGGCTGAATAAAGTCAAAACCCTTGAAAAAGTAGCGTCATCGATCGAAGAAGCAGCTTCTAAAGGTTGTGAATTAATCATTTTGGGAGAAGGACTGGTACCGGGCTATCCTTGGTGGCTTTCTATCACCGAAGCATCAGATTGGGACAATACAATTCAAAAAGAAATTCATGCCCATTACCTACGGAATGCAATCAGCGTAGAATCCGGTGATTTAAAGCGAATATGTGAATTGGCAAAGGCAAATCAGATTGCGATTTATCTTGGGATAATTGAGCGTCCAATCGACAGGGGTGGTCATAGCATTTATTGTTCGCTCGTCTACATAGACAATACCGGTGAAATAAAATCCGTCCATCGCAAACTCCAACCAACCTATGATGAACGCCTGACTTGGGCTCAAGGAGATGGAAATGGACTTCAAGTTCACCCACTCAAGGAATTTACAGTAGGTGGGTTGAACTGTTGGGAAAACTGGATGCCACTTGCGCGAACTGCGCTCTACGGCCTGGGGGAAAATCTCCATATCGCAGTATGGCCGGGAGCTGTTCGAAATACTGAGAACATCACTCGTATGATTGCCCAGGAAAGCAGATCATTTTCAATCTCAGTTTCCAGTTTGATGCGAAAAAGTGATTTCCCATCAGATACACCTCATCTGGATGTGATCTTAAAAAACTGCCCGGAAATTTTAGCAAATGGAGGCAGCTGTATTGCTGGACCAGATGGTAAGTGGATTTTGGAACCTGTTGCTGATCATGAAGGACTTTTGATTGAAACACTAGACTTTAACCGTGTCCTAGAGGAGCGTCAAAACTTTG
Source organism: Algoriphagus sp. (assembly GCF_029254265.1). Classification (GTDB taxonomy): domain Bacteria; phylum Bacteroidota; class Bacteroidia; order Cytophagales; family Cyclobacteriaceae; genus Algoriphagus. The sequence continues at coordinate 20,613 of NZ_JAQWXX010000075.1, forward strand.
ATGCAGTTGGACACTATTCAAGACCTGATGTGTTGCAATTAAGTGTGAACCGCGAAAGACAGGCATCTGTCAGATATAAGTAAAAGCCGGAAAGCTAAAACAAAGGGTTTAACTTAAACCGGCCTTAAATTTTATGTCTCACTTCCTAAATCATAAATCTCAAGCCCCTCGCCCACTCGTCTTTAGTGGAATATCGGTCAAGTCTTGAACTTTGATTGGTTTTCCAGTCTCAATACTATTTCGAGCCGCGATACCTACCAAGATTGACATAGCGCCATCACGACTTCCGGCGGATTGACGCCATGGATCAGCCATTGTTGGATCCTTGAAAAGCTTATCTTTTAGCCTAGTATCTCCGCCACCATGTCCGCCTCCACCATGAGGAATAATGATTGTTTCTCTTTCCCCAAAATTTTTGGTTAAGTGAATTTCATCCTCCGCTTTTTCATCCCAAGGCTGGCGCTCTTTAATCCAAGCCTCGAGCCTACCTTTGGTTCCGTTAAAAGCAATTCTATACCCCTCGTAAGGAGAGTATGTCGTCAGAGAATAACTGACCTGAACATCATTTTTGTATTTAATCTGAACGGCCATCTTATCGTAGATATTGATATCCTCACGGAAGACACAGCCATCTCGATGGTATCCATCGTATTTCTCATTCTCCACATACAGCTTCATCAGATGCTCACTCCTGGTAATATCCCAGTGAAAATCGCATTTATCAGCATGCACACATCCTCTACAAGTAGTACCACGGAAAGACCCATTTTTTCCATAAAATTCCAATTTCCCGTAGGCAAAAACCTCTTCGGGATCCGAATCGATCCACCAATTCAACAAATCGAAATGGTGGGTGGATTTGTGGACTAAAAGCGTTCCTCCTTTTTCCTTGTAGCCATGCCATCTTCGGAAGTAATCAGCGCCATGAGAAGTATCTAGGTACCAATGAAAATCAACAGAAGTTAAATCACCTATTTCTCCTGCCCGAAGTAATTCATATAGTTTTTGACGATGCGGTGAATAACGGTAATTGAAAGTCACGATCAACCGCTTTCCAGATTTACGTTCTGCATCCAAAATTGCCTGGCATTTGAATTCGTCGGTTGTCATTGGCTTTTCTGAGATCACATTGATTCCTGCGTTCAAACCTTTGATGATAAACTCGTGATGTGTAGAATCCATCGTAGTTACTATCAACACATCTGGTTTGGTTTTGGCAAGCATTTCATCAGCATCAGCAAACAGCGGACAATCTGCACCTATGTATTCTTTTCCATAGCGCAATCTTCCCTCATTTTTATCACTCAAGCCTACAAATTCCACTTGATCTTTATAAACCCGCATCACATCACGCCCAAACATAGAACAGCCTCTCACTCCTGTTCCGATCAAAGCAAGTCTCATTTTCTGATCCGGTTTATCCCAAAAAGTAAGCGCTTCAGCGATTGGGTGTACCATAAATGATCCCGCAAGGAGAGATCCGGATTTTGCGATAAAATCGCGCCTGGAATTAATTTGATTCTTATCCATTAATTTAGGGTTATTGGGTTGATGGAAGTAAGATAAGCATTTCTGTTTTTTTTTGTACCAGGGATTACGGAATCGATTTTTCTGATTGATAAATAGATAAAAAATCAGCTTTACAAATCATTTGAGCTATTTTTGAGTTTCTGAAAATAAGCATGGAACGCATAATCTCTTTCCGGGGACTTTTTCGAATCAGCAGGCCTATCAATTTGTTGATGGTAGGCTTTGCGCAGCTCATGTCTGCTTATTTTTTGATAGGAACAACTAATCAGGGGCTTCCGGTTTTTCAAGACCCTAAGCTGTACCTCTTAGTATTTTCGACCATAATCATCACTGCTGCAGGGTATATGATTAATGACTACTACGATGTCAAAATCGACTATGTGAATCGCCCCCATGAAGTAGTAGTAGGGAAAGGAATCAAACGTCGAATGGTGATTTTTCTTCATTCTATTCTGAATTTCACCGGAGTTGGATTAGGCTTTGCAATAGCGCCTAGGATCGGTTTGATCAATTTTGCTGCTGCATTTTTACTTTGGCTATATAGTAACCGATTGAAGCGGGAACCCTTTATTGGTAACCTAACTGTCGCATTTTTGACAGGATTAGCAATTTATTTGGTAGTCTTTTATTATCAAAAATCAGAACTTTTGGTGTTGACTTATGCTATTTTCGCCTTTTTCTTAAACTTAATTCGTGAGATCATCAAAGACATCGAAGATCGTCCTGGCGATCGGAAACATGGGTGTCGGACTTTACCGATTGTGATTGGCTTCCGAAAAACTAAAGATGTCATTTTTCTAGTCGCTATCTGTTTTGTTTCAGCGATCATCATTATCACTTTTGAAATCAACAAACCACACCTTTTCTACTATTTTGGAGGTTTAGGCATATTTTTTATGTACTTCATGTATAAGATCTACGAGGCGGATAGAAAAGATCATTTCACTCAATTAAGCCTTTTCGCTAAAATCCTTATGCTTGTTGGGACAATGAGTATGGGATTTTTGTGATTTGTGATATAAGATTTATGAATGACGATTTACAAGACCCAGAGGAACTGTAAGTCCTAATTTAAGCACTGGACTTTTTATCAAAAGGGACTTTAAAATAATGAAAAAGTGTCTAGAACTTCGGGGAGCTCGTTAATCGTAATCCCTAATTTTTTGACAAAATTCGCAATAAAACGAGTATTTTGATACAAATTTTCTAAAGAATGCAAGAAAGAAAAGTCATTGTAATCAAAATCGGCTCTAATGTACTAACACAGGAAAACGGACTTCCCGATCTCATAAGGATTAAGAAATTGGTCTTACAGATCCAAAATCTAATGAGTCAGGGAAAGAAAGTAGTCCTTGTAAGTTCCGGTGCAGTAGCTTTTGGGAGACAGGCGATTCCACTTCCAGAAAAGCTAAACCCTGTTTTCAAAAAACAAATTTGGGCCTCCACCGGACAAATTCGATTAATCAACGAATACCAACAGCGCTTTGAAAAGCAAGGAATCCAAATCGCTCAGATTTTAGTCACCAAGGAAGATTTTCGGGATCGAAAGCATTTCCTGAATATGAAAAATTGTGTGCAGGCTTTGCTAGCTCAGGGAATCCTCCCGATCATCAATGAAAATGACACCGTTACCATCACCGAATTGATGTTTACCGACAACGATGAACTGGCTGGCCTGACTGCAGCCATGATCGATGCAGATACACTGATCTTGCTTACCAATGTGGACGGGATCTATACCGGAAACCCTACCGACCCAGCATCGAAATTGATCGAAAAAGTCTCTTCTTCCATGCCGGAAATCTCCAAATACATTTCCGCATCGAAATCCTCATTTGGTAGAGGCGGCATGCTGACCAAATATGCAATGGCCAAAAAATCAGCAGATTTGGGGATTCAAGTTTACATCGCCAATGGTAAACGGGATAATATTTTGGAAGAATTTGCAGAAGGTAAAATCAAATGCACACAATTTGAAGCCAAAAAATCAACACATAGCACCAAAAAATGGCTGGCTCACGGAGCTTCCTATTACAAAGGCGAACTTACCGTCAATGCTGGAGCGAAAGCTTCACTTACTTCAGAAGTTATTCGGAGTCTACTTCCAATTGGAATTTCAAGTTTGGAAGGCGAATTTTCCAAAGGTGATATCTTATTGATTAAAGATGAAAATGGAAACAAAATCGGATTAGGTCGAGCAGAGTACAATTCAAAACTCGCCCAAGAGCGATTGGGACTAAAAAATCAAAAAGCACTAATTCATTACGATTACCTCTATCTTTTCGATCATGAATGAGTATCAACAGATTTTTGAAGGCGTAAAAAAAGCCAGCCGAAAGCTGATTGGGCTTTCTAACTCCAAAATAAATGCTGTCTTAAATGATTTGGCAGCTCTGACTATCTCCAAAAGTGATTTTTTGATCACTGAAAACAAAAAAGATCTTGCACGGATGGATATGCAAAATCCAATGTACGATCGGCTTTTACTTTCTTCAGAGCGAATCCAAAGTATTTCATCTGAATTAATCCAGGTAAGCAATTTACCGTCGCCGCTTCAACATATTCTGGAAGAGCAGGTTTTGGGAAATGGACTTTCAATACAAAAAATCTCGGTACCATTGGGGGTAATTGGGATCATCTATGAATCCCGGCCCAATGTCACTTTTGATGTATTTGCGATAGCCATCAAGTCAGGAAATGGATTAATTCTGAAAGGCGGCTCAGACGCAGACTCTTCGAATCGTGCCATTATGAGCTTGATTCATGAAGTTTTGGAAAATCATGAAATTCCTACATCAGCTTTTCAACTCCTCCCTGCGGATCGATCCGCTACCAAAGCCTTACTTGAGGCAGTTGGTTTCGTAGATGTAATTATCCCACGGGGTTCGCAGCGGCTGATCAATTTCGTTAGAGAACATGCAAAAGTACCGGTAATTGAAACCGGTGCGGGAATCGTCCATACTTATGTGGATGAAAGCGCAGATGTGGAGAAAGCAAAAGCAATAATTCTGAATTCGAAAACTCGAAGACCAAGCGTCTGCAATTCTTTGGATTGTCTGATTATTCACAAGAGCCAACTGAAAAATCTGAATAAATTAGTCGCTCCTTTGTTGGAACTACAAGTCGAGATTTTTGCGGATGAACTCGCCTTTAAGGCATTAAACAAAAATCCAAAAATCAAACAAGCAGATGAAACCCACTTTGGGACGGAGTTTCTCAGTTTAAAATTAGCTATCAAAACAGTAGCTAATCTGGACGAAGCCTTAGATCACATTAGCAAATATTCCTCGCAACATTCCGAAGCCATTGTCACTGAAAGCCCAGAAACTATGGATCGATTTCTCTTGGAGGTGGATGCTGCTGCAGTCTATGTCAATGCTTCGACAGCTTTTACCGATGGAAATCAGTTTGGACTAGGAGCAGAAATCGGAATCAGTACCCAAAAACTACATGCCCGAGGTCCGATGGGGCTGAAAGAACTTACCAGCTACAAATGGATCGTTCGAGGAAATGGTCAGGTGAGAAAGTAGGGAGTTTGAGGCGAATAAGATTGAGTAATTTCCATGTCGGAAGATTCTATTTATTCTTTCAGCGGCGCGGCCGCACAGCAAGAAACAAAGAATAATTTCTAAGAAATCAATCCCTATAATTCATCTTTTAAAAGGCAACTTCCATGAAGAACCAGACAATCAAGAAGATATTGCTGCTAATGTACATAATCTAGAATATCAATAATACGCCGAAATAATTGAGAGTTTGACTTGACCTTTCATATCCCCAAGTTTTTTCCCCATTTAACGAACTCAGATAAATAGGACTTGAACAATAACTATATTATGCAATAGCCGAGAGGCTAGAGCTTCAGTTGTGAAGCTTAGTATAGAGGCTTGAGAAATTGACTTATCTTGGAAAAGACTCAAGAAATTATAATTAAATACTTAGGCTTTCTTGGAGTTTCCAACAGAAGGATTTACTCAAAGGTTAGTGGCCATCCGTCGAATTCTTACTGGAACACAAGCAGGAAAAAGAAAATTATAATATTATTGTAAGAGCTGCCATTAAACCAACTATCAAACCATGACCGCTAAAGATATCTTAGGGAATTCTGATTACCTCGCCATTTCTTTTGGAGGCTATCGAGACACCACAAGAAACAACCAGCCAACTATTGCTCAGCTTAAGGAGGATTTAAAAATTCTTTATGCCATGGGCATTCGGATAGTACGAACCTATAACGTACAACTTCCCCATGCACCCAACGTAGTGAAGGCAATTTCAGAATTGAAACGGGAGCAGCCTGATTTTGAAATGTATGTGATGTTAGGTGCCTGGATTGATTGCAAGAATGCTTGGACGGGATTAACTCCAGATCATCACCAAGAAAGTGAGCAAAACGAAGCCGAAATCAATCGTGCAATCGCCCTTGCAAAGGAGTTTCCAACAATAATCAAGGTGATCGCCGTCGGTAACGAAGCGATGGTAAAGTGGGCCGAATCCTATTATGTACAACCTGGAGTCATCCTCAAGTGGGTTTTGCACCTCCAGAAACTCAAAGCCAAAAACGAGCTCCCAAAAGAACTTTGGATTACCTCATCGGATGATTTCTCTTCCTGGGGTGGTGGTGACCCAATGTATCATGTACCGGAACTAGAGCAACTCATCCAGGCGGTTGATTTTGTATCGATGCACACCTACCCGATGCACAACACCCATTACAATCCTTTCTTTTGGGGTGTTACTCCTGAGGAAAAGAAATTACCTAAAGAAGAAATACTTTCCTTAGCCATGAAGCGTGCAGTTAGCTTTGCTACCGATCAATATGAACGAGTCAAAGCTTATGTCCAGCATAATGCACCTGGGAAGCCTATTCACATCGGGGAGACAGGATGGGCAACGACTTCTGATGGGTTTTACGGACCAGATGGCGCCAAAGCCTGTGATGAGTATAAAGAAAAACTTTACTATGAATCTATTCGGAAATGGTCCAATGAAAATGGTATTTCCTGCTTTTATTTTGAAGCGTTTGACGAGCCTTGGAAAGATGCATCAAATCCGGTTGGATCAGAAAATCACTTTGGATTAATCACTGTCGAAGGAAAAGCCAAGTATGCCCTTTGGGAAAAAGTAGACCAAGGAATGTTCGAAGGATTGACTCGAGATGGTAATCCAATTTCCAAATCCTATGATGGAAATGAGAAACTAGTCCTAAAAGAAGCGATGATTCCTCCCTCAAATCATCATTTGAAATCGATCACCTAATTTGAAATATTTTAGAATTAGCTCTCCATTCTTACTTTAATTTCGATTAGCAAACCTGCAGCAACTACTAAACCAATTCACTTGAAGATTGAAATAATTGAAACATCCGCTGACGGAAAAAAACTCCAGAAACTACAGGATTTTGACCTTAGTGGAGAAAGTTCTTTGATAGAGCTCCATCCTTCCAAGGAGTTTCAGTCAATCACAGGTTTTGGTGGATCATTTACCGAATCTTCCGCTTACGTCTTAAGCCAATTAAGCACACAAAAGCGAAGAGAAATACTTGAAGCCTATTTTGGTGATTCTGGAGCCAAGTATTCATTGACGCGAACGCATATCAATTCCTGTGATTTCTCCTTGAGCCAGTATTCCTATGCACCAGTACCAGGAGACACCAAGTTGGAGAATTTTTCAATTGACAAGGACCGAGAAATACTCATTCCATTGATCAAGGACGCTATGACTATTTCCTGCGATGGATTTAAACTCATTTCCTCGCCTTGGACTGCTCCGCCTTGGATGAAGGATAACCAAGATTGGGTTGGTGGAAAATTGCTAAAAGAATACTATCCCACTTGGGCTTTGTTTTTCTCAAAATACCTAGCTGCTTACCTAGCTGAGGGTATTTCAATCTGGGGAATAACAGTTGAAAATGAACCCCATGGTAATGGCAATAATTGGGAGAGCATGCATTATTCACCCGAAGAGATGACTGAATTTGTACAGTATCATCTAGGCCCCATGCTCGAAAAATCCGGTCAAGAATCAGTGAAAATATTTGGCTACGATCAAAATAGAGCTGGTCTCAAAGATTGGGTCGAAGTCATGTTTGCCAACAAGGAATCCTCAAAATATTTTGCTGGAACAGCTATTCACTGGTATGAGAGTACTTATGAGGTTTTCCCAGAAGCTCTGAACTATGCGCATGCAATAGCGCCTGACAAATATCTGATCCAAACCGAAGCCTGTATAGATGCAGAAGTCCCTAAGTGGAAAGACGATGCTTGGTATTGGAGCAAAGAGGCTACAGACTGGGGATGGGATTGGGCTCCTGATGATCAAAAATATTTACACCCAAAATATGTCCCTACCTACCGATATGCTAGAGACATCATTGGCTGCTTAAATAACTGGGTGGATGGATGGATTGATTGGAATTTAGTTCTGGATCGACAAGGGGGACCAAATTGGTTTAAAAACTGGTGTATCGCGCCAGTAATCGTAGACCCTGCTTCGGATGAAGTCTATTATACCCCGATTTACTATACCTTAGTCCATTTTAGCAAATACATCAGACCCGGAGCCAAAGTAATTGGCGCAGAAAAAGAAAACGACTCCTTATTGGTTACCGCAGCTAAAAACCCTGACCAATCCATCGCAGTGGTTATTTTAAACCAAGACATGGTAAAAAAAGTCTTTGAATTGAAGCTTGGAGAAGAAAAACAATTGATTTCCATAAGTCCCCAAGCTATTCAAACCATTCTCATCAGTGCAAGTAGCTAATTAACAGCAATTAAAAAAGATAAAGAAATGACTTGTAGCGAGCCGAGTCGAATTGTAATTTAAGCCCCTTAATTAAAAACTATTTCATGCCATCATTTAGACAAGAGCGACTTCTTTCACTCGCTTCCTCAGACTTAACAGAAAAGTCTTTAGCCGATTTGAAAGAAACTTTAAAACAACAATTGAACAGTGGTGTCCATGGTTTTTGTGCTAGCCCATATTTGGAAGGCCAAAAACCAGGTGATCAGCTTACCGAGGAACAAATTCGGAAAAGATTGGAGGTCTTGAAGCCCCATACCAAATGGATTCGGTCATTTTCTACTACCGAAGGGAATGAGCTCATTCCAAAAGTCGCAAGAGAACTAGGTATCAAGACCATGGTCGGTGCTTGGCTAGGGGATGATCCGGAGACCAACCGTAAAGAAGTCGCTAATTTGATTGAATTAGTGAATCAAGGACTAGTTGATATTGCTGCTGTAGGCAATGAAGTATTATACCGGGGAGATCTTACCGAGTCAGAACTTCTTGAATACATTCATGAAGTAAAAAGTAAAATCAAACTGGATGTACCGGTTGGCTATGTAGATGCTTATTATGAATTTCAAGATCATCCCGCTGTCGCCGATGCATGTGATGTAATTCTCGCCAATTGCTATCCTTTTTGGGAAGGTTGTCCACTTGAGCACTCCCTACTCTACATGAAAGAAATGTTCAGAATCGCTACAGAGGCGGGCAAAGGCAAGCAGGTAATTATCACCGAAACAGGCTGGCCGGACCAAGGATCGAATTTGCGCGGCGCAGAACCCTCTACTGAAAATGCTATCAAGTATTTCATCAATGCCCAGCAATGGTCCAAGGAGGAAAACATTGAGCTGTTTTATTTCTCTTCGTTCGACGAATCTTGGAAAGTAGGCAACGAAGGAGATGTTGGTGCTTTCTGGGGAGTATGGGATAAGAACGAAAAATTGAAATACTGATCAAGATAGTAGCTAAAACGCACCGTATCTGAAAACCTAGGTATAATGGAAGTCTTTAAGCAATAGATTGCTTTTAGGAAAAGCTTTATTCCTAGGCTTTAATTTGCTAAAAAAGAATTGGGTTTTCATCAGTTCTTTTTCATGAAGAAGGCTAAAAATTTACCTTTTATAAGCTTCACTATCCCAGGAAAAGAATCTTAAATTCAAAACTTTCAAAATCAGAAAACAATCTGTTGGACTACTTAAAATCTCGTAAATCATAAACGTTTTTTTGATCTCCCCTTTAGAATCGTTTAATTTTAGACTCAAATAAATAACACCCAAATTGAAACGTCTAGCCATCCTCGCCTCCGGAAGCGGTAGTAATGCAGAAAAAATCATGGAGTATTTCCAAAACTCTGCGAAAGCCCAAATTGCCTTAGTCGCTTCCAACAAGGCAGATGCATTTGTGTTGGAGCGAGCGAAGAAATTTGAGGTTCCTACTTTTACTTTTTCTAAAAAAGAGCTGGAAGAAGGTTTTTTGCTTGAAAAACTCCAAGCTGAAAAGATAGATTGGGTAATCTTGGCAGGATTCCTTTTAAAGATACCCGCAGAACTTATCAGAGCATTTCCAGATCGAATGGTGAATATTCACCCTGCACTTCTTCCAAAATATGGTGGTAAGGGAATGTACGGAGCTCATGTGCATGAAGCAGTTAGGGCAGCTGGGGACAAAGAAACAGGAATAACAATTCATCTTGTCAACGAAAACTACGACGAAGGGAAAATCATCTTTCAAGCAGCGACTTTTGTAGAAACGTCTGACACTCCTGACGATATTGCAAGCAAAGTTCATGCACTCGAGCATCGCTATTTTCCGGAAGTGATTGAGAGTTTGCTTTAGTGAAAAAGGGCTTTCTTGGAGTATTTTCCTTAAAGGTCTTTTAAATTCCTATTCTTGGTTTGGTCTAAAAAAACTAAACCTAAATATTTATCCCAAACCCATGCATGAGGACTAACCTCAGTCCAACATAAATCACCAATACGGCGGTAAGCCCTCCTAGAAATCTCAGGTTAAATTTCTTACTGGACAAATAAGATCCAATACTTCCTCCTAAGACCACTGCCAGCATCAATTTCCAAATTAGATTCGAGTCCAATTGAAGTGTATCGGCAACTGCCAATCCTACCAGCCCAGATATCGAGTTGACTAGAATAAAAACAGAGGCTAAGGAAGCGACAGTTCTTGGATTAGCCCAATTCAAAAGATTCAAAGTAGGACTTAGAAAAATACCCCCACCAATACCTGAAACTCCAGCCAAAAACCCAACTCCCCCTCCTAAACTCAGTTTTTTAACCAATCCAAATTCTTTGGAATCAAGTTTCGCCTGAATATATCTGAGCATCATCGTAATCCCAGAGAGAATCAATGATGCCCCTAAAATCATAAAGAAAAGTTCTTGTGAAAGCTTCAGCTGAGCTCCGAAATAAGCCAATGGAATACTTGAAACAAGAAATGGCCAAAAGAGCTTGAAGTCAAATATTTTGTTCCGCACAAAAATCAGGGTGCCAATCGTGACTACACAAATATTCAAAACCAAAGCAGTTGAACGTATTTCATAGAAATCGGTCAAAAACAAACTCATAATTGCCAAATAACTTGATCCTCCGCCAAAACCCACCGAACTGTAAAACAATGCAACAATGAAAAAGATAAAAGGCAAATATTCTATAGTGATCATTCGATTTATTAAAGTTTGGCGACAAGCTTTTCAAATTCCAAAATGCAGTTTTAGAACCTTAAAGCCGCATGATTTCGAATTTGAATTTGACTATTTTTTATTGATCTACCAACGAAGCCTCTAAAGACCTCCCAATCATTCACTCTTCTACTTTTACCCCAAAATTAGTGTCAAGTGAGTTTAAATCAGAATTACAAAACTCAATAGAGAAATGAACATCTCTTTCGGAAATGGATGAAATCCCTACTTTTCAGAAACTTGTTTATTTATTGAATTCATCAATTGCATCCAGGATTGGGGAGTTCCCTTCCAAGGTTTTTTCCTACCTTTGCGCTTTCCTAAGTTTTCAAACCAAACCATTCTCCAATGGCGCTCAAAAAAATAGAATCAGCCCTAATTTCGGTCTTTTACAAGGACAATCTCGAACCAATCATCGCCTTGCTTAAGAAGCATGGTGTTAAAATATATTCCACTGGAGGCACTCAGAAATTCATCGAGGAGCAAGGTGCAGAGGTAATCCGTGTCGAAGACTTGACAAGCTACCCTTCAATTTTTGGCGGTCGAGTGAAGACCCTACATCCAAAAGTTTTCGGAGGCATTTTATATCGAAGAGAAAATGAAGGCGATCTCGCACAGGCTGCAGAGTTTGAAATTCCAGCTATTGATTTGGTCATCGTGGACTTGTATCCTTTTGAAGAAACCGTTGCATCTGGAGCTTCTGAAGCAGATATTATTGAGAAAATTGACATTGGAGGAATTTCTTTGATCCGAGCAGCAGCGAAGAATTTCAAAGACGTAACTATTATTGCCTCCAAAGATCAATACACTGAATTGGAAGCAAAACTAACTGCCCAGGATGGCCAAACTACATTGGAAGATCGCAGGTATTTTGCAGCTCAGGCTTTCCAGGTTTCTTCAAATTACGACACTCATATTTTCAATTACTTCAACCAAACTGAAAATATCCCCGCCCTGAAAGTGTCTGAAACCAAAGCAAAAGCGTTGAGATATGGAGAAAACCCACACCAATCAGCGCATTTCTATGGAGATATGGATGCACTTTTTGATCAGTTGAATGGCAAGGAACTTTCTTACAACAACTTGGTCGATGTGGATGCTGCCGTTAATCTAATCGCAGAATTCAAAGGAGAAACTGCCTTTGCAATCTTGAAACATACCAATGCTTGTGGAGTAGCATTAGCTCCTACTGTAAAAGAAGCTTATCAAAAAGCTTTCGCAGCTGATACCACTTCCGCTTTTGGAGGAGTATTGGTGACCAACCAGACTGTGGATAAAGATGCTGCTGAAGAAATGCATTCGCTTTTCTTTGAAGTTTTGATCGCTCCGGCATTTACGGATGAAGCTTTAGAAGTATTGATGAAAAAGAAAAATCGAATCCTTTTGGTGCAGAAAATGGAACTTCCTGGTACCAAAATGATGAAAACACTTTTGAATGGTGTGATCGAGCAGGATAAGGATTTGGCAACAGAAACAAAAGCAGATTTCACCGTTGCGACCAAAAAGGCACCAACTGAAGAAGAACAAGACGCTTTAGTTTTCGCAGCAAAAATCTGCAAACACACCAAATCAAATACCATCATACTTTCCAATTCCAATCAGCTTTTTTCTAGCGGAGTAGGTCAAACTTCGAGAGTGGACGCACTTCGCCAGGCAATCGAAAAAGCTAAGGCTTTTGGCTTTGATTTGAATGGTGCAGTAATGGCATCGGATGCCTTCTTCCCATTCCCGGATTGTGTGGAGATTGCAGGCGATGCAGGAATTACAGCTGTAGTTCAGCCTGGCGGATCTATCAAAGATCAGGACAGCATTGACTATTGCGATGCGCATGGCATGGCGATGGTAATGACAGGAGTTCGTCATTTCAAACATTAATCTTTGACAAACCATGGGTTTTTAGAAGTAAGGCCTTTGTGATTTAATTAATCTCAAAGGCCTTTTTTCATTTAATGAATAGTGGTTTCTTTCAAAAAACACCGCTCTTCCAAACTCACCTTTCATTTACCCGCTCGAATCCACTATTTTGCAGTCCGAATCAAATCCGGATAAAATTCGTACTTGATTTTCTGTATTCGTACTTCATACATCCTATGAAATCACACCAACTCAAACTATACAACACTCTTTCCAGATCGAAAGAAGATTTTAAAGCTATCAAACCGCCATTCGTAGGTCTGTATGTCTGCGGACCTACTGTCTATGGAGATGCCCACCTTGGTCATGCACGACCTGCCATCACTTTTGACACAGTAAACCGCTACCTTACTTACTTGGGCTATAAAGTTCGATACGTCCGAAACATCACCGATGTAGGTCACTTGCAGGGAGATGCTGATGAAGGAGAAGATAAAATTGCAAAAAAAGCAAAGCTTGAGCAATTGGAACCGATGGAGATTGCACAGCAATACACCGATTCCTACCATCGGGATATGGCATTATTGAATACTTGGAAACCAAATATTGAACCTCGTGCGACAGGACACATTCCCGAGCAAATAGAATTGGTGGAAGCTATTCTGAAGGAAGGTTTGGCTTATGTAGTCAATGGTTCGGTGTATTTCGACACGCTGAAATACAACGAGATCACACCTTATGGGAGACTTTCCGGTCGAGTGATCGATGAGTTGATGAGCGGAAGTCGTGATCTGGACGGTCAAAGCGAGAAGCGCAATCCTGTGGATTTTGCCCTCTGGAAGAATGCGGCCCCGGAGCATCTGATGAAATGGAATTCCCCTTGGGGAGTAGGTTTTCCAGGTTGGCACTTGGAGTGTACCGCTATGAGTTCAAAATACCTTGGAACTCAATTCGATATTCACGGTGGTGGAATGGACTTGATGTTTCCACATCATGAATGTGAGATTGCTCAGGGTAATGCCTGCAATCATAAAGATCCAGCTAACTATTGGATGCATAATAATATGATCACCATCAATGGTCAGAAGATGGGGAAATCATTGGGTAACTTCATCACCTTGCAGGAGCTATTTACCGGAAATCATAAATTGTTGGAGCAGGCTTATAGTCCAATGACTATTCGTTATTTTATTCTGACGGCCCATTATCGCTCTACCTTGGATTTTTCCAATGATGCACTTCAAGCTGCGCAAAAAGGTTATAAAAAACTGATCAATGGACTTCGAATCGCTAAAATGCTTTTTTTCGATGAAGCGGATGCAGTGAAAGATGAGGAGCAAGTGAAGCAAGTAGAAACCAGCATTGTGGCAGCTTTTCGCGCCATGGACGATGATTTCAATACTGCTCAGGCGATTGGACATTTATTCAATTTACTAAAGAAAATAAATTCAATATATACTGGACAGCTTTCTGCCGGAGTTTTCGGAAAGGAAGTTTTCGACAAGTTAGTAGGGACCTATATCCAGTTTGTTGAAGATATTTTAGGACTGACAGAAGAAAAATCCGATTCGCAAAATGGCATGATTGGCCTGATGCTGAAACTTTACAGCGAGGCGAAAACTGCTCGTGATTATGCGAAAGTAGATGAGATTCGAGCTGGATTAAAGGACTTGGGATTTGTAGTCAAAGACATGAAAGATAAAATTGACTGGGCATATGAAGAATAGAATTTGGATCCTTGGGCTTTTGCTTTTGGCAATAGCTTGTAGCTCGCCTGAGAAAAAAGCTGAGTCGGTAATTGACCCCCCAGTTGCCAAACCGTATCCGAAATTCAATCCGGATTCTGCTTATGCCTTTATCCAAAAACAAGTGGACTTTGGGCCAAGAGTTCCCGAAACTCCAGCTCATGCCGCAACCAAAGCTTGGCTTATCGAAAAATTAGAAGAATATAGTTTTAGCGTTCAAACTCAAGATTTTGAATCAAAAACATATGATGGTCTGACTTGGGACCTCAGCAATATTATCGCTTCCTATAATCCTCAAGCAACAAAGAGAATCCTGTTGGCGGCCCATTGGGACAGTAGAAGAATTGCTGATAAAGACACCGAACGGTTAGATGAACCTATCGATGGAGCAAATGATGGCGCGTCTGGTGTCGGTGTATTACTTGAAATCGCCCGAACGATCGCATCGCAGGGCTTGAAGCCTGATGTAGGCATTGATATTATTCTCTTTGATGGGGAAGATGATGGAGAGCCTGAGCAAGCTTCGACTCGAGACAATTCCCAAATCTGGTGGTGCTTGGGATCACAATATTGGTCCAAAAACAAGCATGTCCCAAATTATTCTGCTTATTATGGGATTTTGGTGGACTTAGTGGGTGCAAAAGGAGCTCGATTCTTTCGGGAAGGTTACTCCCGGCAATATGCTTCCGGCATTCTGAAAAAGGTTTGGGATAATGCTGCACAAATAGGCCAAGGAGATTTTTTTGTCAATCGGGATTCTCCGGAAATTCTTGACGATCACGTTTTCGTGAATGCAAATGCAGGCATCCCAATGATTGATATTATTGAGTTTTCTCCGGATTATGGATTTGGCCATTATCACCATACACATCAAGATAATATGGAGGTAATAGACAGACGAACCTTGCAAGCGGTGGGAGAAACTGTTTTATTTACTATTTATCAGGAATAATAGAATTTTCAATGTTTATTGCAATCTGAACAATAGAATATGATTGCAGTTTTTGAATATTCAATAATTCCCTCGATTTGTAAATGATTCTATCATGAAAAAAGGGCATCAGATAACGATGAAGGAAATAGCCAAGAAATTGGGAGTTTCCGTTTCAACCATTTCCAGAGCATTAAAGGATTCTCCAGAACTCCATCCGGAGACTAAGAGGAGGATTGTGGAGATGGCCAAGGAGATGAATTATCAGCCTAACCTGCTTGCTCAAAGTCTTCGAATCAGCCGGACCAAAACCCTTGGTGTAATCGTACCGGAAATCACTTCACACTTTTTTGCCTCCTGTATTAGTGGAATACAAGATTATGCAAATAAGCGTGGCTACAATGTCATGATCTGCCAATCCAATGAATCCATTGAGCAAGAAAAGGCGAATATCAAAACATTGGTTGCCACACAAGTAGATGCACTTTTGATTTCCCTTAGTCGGGAAACCAATCATTTCGAGCATTTGGATGAATTATATAGCAGGGAGATTCCATTCGTACTTTTCGATCGGGTGCATGAGGAAATGCCTGTTTCAAAAATAACATTCAATGACACTGGAGGAGCTTATCAGGTAACTAAACACCTTCTTGAAACTGGCCGAAAGCGAATCATGTACATTTCAGGACCCGAAGATTTATACATTTCCAAAAAGCGCAAAGAAGGGTATTTGAAAGCATTAGCTGAATTTGGAATCAAAGAAAAAGATGCATTAATCAAGGTGACTGATCTGACTCTTGAAGGAAATTTGAAAGTAGCTCAAGAAATCATTGAAATGAATCCAAGGCCAGACGGCGTGTTCTGCATGATCGACCCACTAGCTGTGGATGTGTTAACCTATTGGAAAAGTAAGGGGATTAAAATCCCTCAAGACATGGCATTGGCAGGATTTACCAACAACCCAACTTCTGCTGTAGTAGAACCACCTTTAACTACAGTGTCCCAGCCTGGCTATGAAATGGGTAAATTAGCTGTAAGTCACTTGCTTGATCAGTTGGATGGCTTGACATCTGACGACCCCATCTCCATCGTATTAGAAACAACTTTAGTTCCGCGTCAGTCTACAGCTTTACTTTAGATATGACAGAACGGATTCTAGAGGTTTTTCAAGATCTTTTTTCTCAAAGACCATTGATCGCTTTCGCCCCGGGCAGAATCAATCTAATAGGAGAACACACAGATTATCAAGAAGGACTTGTCTTTCCAGCAGCCGTGGAACAAGGGATTTTTGTAGCAATTGGTAGAAATCAAAAAGGGTACTGTAGGCTATATTCCCTTGATTTTGACGAGGAATACACTTTTTCTCTAGATTCGATTTCTCCCCAAAAAGGTCATTGGGTAAATTATGTAATGGGAATGTTGAGCCAATTGAAGCAGGCAGGCTTTGCACCACAAAGCTTTGATATGGTCATCGGAGGTACTATTCCGGTAGGTGCTGGGCTTTCCTCTTCTGCCGCACTTTCCATCGCAATAGGGACCGCGATAACTTCTTTATTTAACTATCAAGTATCTAAAAAATCACTGGTGCTATATGCCCAGAAATCGGAGCATCTCTATGCAGGAGTCAATTGCGGAATCATGGATCCTTATGCTTCGGCCTTCGGCAAAAAGTCACATGCACTCCTACTCGACTGCAGAAGTAATTCACATGAGGAAATTCCAATTAATTTAGGTCATTTTGGATTGGTTTTGGTTAATAGTAAGGTCAAGCATAGTTTGACAGATTCTGCTTACAACAAAAGGGGATTGGCATGCGAGGATAGTGTCAATATTCTAAAGAGTGAATTTCCTGAAATCAAGACACTCCGGGATATCGATATTTCTGATTTGGAAAAGATTGAAAAAATTCTTCCACAAAAGCTTTTTCCCAAAGCCAAGCATGTAATATCTGAAAATCACCGCGTATCTGAAGCAGCAGAATCCCTTCTTAAGGGAGATCTTGCGAACTTCGGCCAACTGATGAACTCCTCTCATGAAAGCTTGTCCACGGATTTTGAGGTAAGTTGCGCAGAATTGGACTTTTTGGCTGCTAAAGCCCAAAGTTTGCCTTATATTTTAGGTTCCCGAATGATGGGAGGTGGTTTCGGTGGCTGTACTCTAAATCTTATAGATAAAAAATTCTTAGTCGACTTTAAAATCCAGATTCAAAATAGCTATCAAAAGCAATTTGGAATAATCCCGGATTTCATCGAAGTCGAGCTTTCGGACGGAGCCTCTGTAATCCACTCTGATTCAACCTCTTTTTAAAAATAAAATCTATTGTATCGAAAAGAAATAATTGACCGTTTAGCAATCAATTACTCCGAATTTCAGTTAACTCGAAAGATGTTTCTTTTAATTCCCTATTTTCCGAAAAATATTAAACCTATGAATTTCCCAAAAAACCTAAGAAGCTTAACCCTGCTTCTTCTGATTACCATAGCGGGACTTTGGAGCTGTCAAAACAAGCGCTCTGGAGATCCAAAAGTTTTGGTTTTCAGCAAAACAGCAGGATATTATCACCAATCGATTCCTGCGGGAATCGCGGCCATCCAAAAACTGGGTGCAGAAAATGGATTTGCAGTTGATACTACTACAAACTCAGAACTATTTAACGAAGAAAATCTAAAGCAATACTCTGCAGTGATTTTCCTAAGCACTACCGCAGATGTACTCAACAATTATCAGGAAGCTGAATTTGAGCGCTACATACAGGCAGGCGGAGGATTTGTTGGCATTCATGCCGCGGCAGATACCGAATACGAATGGGGATGGTACAATCGTCTGGTAGGTGGTTATTTTGCTGATCACCCGGGCATCAACGATCCTAACCCAAACGTGCAACCTGGTTCCATCACTGTAGTAGATAAATCCAATTCATCTACATCCTTCCTTCCAAGTCCTTGGGACCGAACAGACGAGTGGTACAGCTACAAGAAAATGAATCCGGAGGTCAAGGTTTTATTGACTTTGGATGAGAATTCCTACAAAGGCGGATTGGATATGGGCGAACACCCTATCGCATGGTACCATGATTATGATGGAGGTCGAGCCTTCTATACTGGTGGTGGCCATACCAATGAGTCATTTACAGAGGAATTATTTCTGAAGCACTTGATGGCTGGAATTCAATACGCAATTGGAGATAATCTCGAATTAGATTACTCAAAAGCCAAAACAAAGCATGTCCCGGAAGAAAATCGATTTACCAAGACAGCACTGACAATAGGTGAATTCACCGAACCTACCGAAATGACAATTCTCCCAAATCTTGACATCTTGGTTGCTCAGCGAAGAGGAGAGATTTTGTTATTTGATAGCGAGACAGAAGAACTGAAAGAAGTCGCCAAACTTGACGTGTATTGGAAGACTGAAGTTAAAGGTGTCAATGCTGAAGAGGGTCTGATGGGAATCCAGAAAGATCCGAATTTCGCGGAAAACAATTATGTCTTCGTTTATTATGCACCAACTGGTGACAAGTGGGTAAATCGACTTTCTCGCTTTACTTTCAAAAATAATACTTGGGATATGGCTTCAGAAGTAGTCATCTTGGATGTAGATTCTCAACGGGATATTTGCTGCCACACAGGTGGATCAATCGCTTTTGACAAAGATGGAAATCTATTCCTTTCTACTGGTGACAACTCTACTCCTTTCAACCAAAATGATTCCAAATACATACTCAATGGTTACGCACCATTGGATGGCAGACCAGGTAGAGAGCAGTGGGATGCAAGACGATCTTCAGGGAATTCAAATGATCTACGAGGTAAAATCCTTCGAATCAAAGTAAATCCTGACGGTAGCTACGATATCCCAGAAGGCAATCTCTATCCTAAAGGAACAGAGAAAGCACGAGCTGAAATCTTTGTTCAGGGAAATAGAAATCCATATCGAATCTCTGTAGATCAGAAAAAAGGCTGGGTTTATTGGGGCGAAGTAGGACCTGATGCACGCCTTGACAGCATGGATACTCGTGGTCCAAGAGGCTATGATGAAGTTAATCAAGCTCGTCAGGCAGGTAACTTTGGCTGGCCATATTTTGTAGGAGATAATTATCCTTATCACGATTTTGATTTTGAAACCGGAACACCGGGAATGGCTTTCGATCCGGCAAAACCAATTAACAATTCTCCAAGCAATACGGGTTTAAAAGAACTTCCAGCAGCTCAACCTGCATTTATCTGGTATCCGTATGCTGAGTCTCCAGAGTTTCCTGCAGTAGGAACAGGGGGCCGGAATGCCATGGCAGGGCCGGTTTACTATCCTGATCTTTATACTGCAGACACCAAATTCCCGGATTATTACGCTGGAAAAGTTTTCATCTACGATTGGATTCGAGGTTGGATCAAGGCAGTGACTATGACCGAATCAGGTGACTTTGATAAGATGGAGCCATTTATGCCAAACACCAAATTCAATGCGCTCATCGATATGGAAATGGGTCCTGATGGTAGAATGTACATTCTCGAATATGGTAATGGCTGGTTTAGCAAAAACCCTGACTCCGGGCTTTCTCGAATAGACTTTAATGGTGGAAACCGTGCTCCCTCTGTAACAGAAATCGTCGCTGACAAAACCTCAGGCAAAGCACCATTGAAGGTAAATTTCAAAGCAACCGCAACAGACCCCGAAAAAGACGCTTTGTCATTCACTTGGGATCTTGGAAATGGAAAAACTGAAACGACAACTGAGCCGTCTCTGACTTACACATTTGATCAAATCGGAGAATATGAAGTAAAAGTAACTGCCGCAGATCCTGCAGGTTTGTCAGGAACCAGTGGAATAGAGAGCGTTTATGTAGGAAATGTTGCTCCGGAAGTTGCAATTGAAATCAAAGGAAACAAATCATTCTATTTTCCTGGCAAGCAAGTAGCATACGAAATATCCGTATCGGATGAGGACCATCCAGATGCTGGAAAAGATCTGAGTACACTTTACGTCTCCGCCGATTACCGTGAAGGTGTTGATATGGCTGAAGCGGACATGGGACATAAGATCATGACAGACGCTATGGTTGGTAAATCCTTAGTCTCTTCATTGACTTGTAAGACTTGCCATAAAGAAGCTGAGACCTCCATTGGGCCAGCATATACCGATGTGGCTAAGAAATACACTGAAAAAGACATCCCTTATCTAACTACTAAAATCATGAATGGTGGCGGAGGAGTTTGGGGAGAGACAGTGATGCCTGCTAATCCTAACATAAAAGGATCAGAACTAAGTGCTCTTATCAGCTACATTCTTTCTCTTGATCAGACAGTGGCCAAGCCTACTCTACCAGCATCTGGATCTATTAATCCAACAATGGGTAAAGCTCCATCACCATCAGGAACCCTGGTCTTGACAGCCTCATACACCGATCAAGGTGGAGAAGGAATCAAGCCGCTTTCTGGCTCAACAAGTGTGTACCTCATGAACAATTCGGTTGATTTAGGGAATGCGGTCAATTTGAAGGACTATACTTCAATGAGTTTTGGTGGAAGAAATCTCTTGATGGTTCCAAAAACAGAAGCCCATTTTGCGATTAAGAATGTCGATCTTACTGATATCTCTTCAATTATGCTAATCACTGGAACTAGAGATGTGATGTCAGAAGAAATGATCTTTGAAGTGCATCTCGATAGTCCTACAGGACCAAAAGTAGCTGAAGGAACATTTGTTCAAGGAGAGTTCAAACCAGATGGTACTGGCACTTCAATAAAACCATTTGTACTTCCGGTGACGGGAACTTTAGATGGTAAATTGCATACTGTATATGTGACCAGTAAGACTAAAAATGGTGGCGACCCTGGCACATTTATCCTTGTTGGAATTACTTTCATGCCTAAGTAATATCTGCTAATTAAAATCAAAAAAGGCCAATTCCAGATCTGGAATTGGCCTTTTTTTGTTGAGCCCAAAGAAGGGTGAAATTTCGATTCCTACTTTAAAGGAGAAAATGGCAATGTTTTAAACATGACTGCATCGACTTTCTCTACGATTTTACCTGAGGCCTCAGAGGCATCGCGGGCTTTGATCCATTCTGGGTCTTTTAGGAAGGCCTGAAATCCTGCATCAAAACTTGCTTGATCTTTTGCTCCAAGAAGGTACAGCAACTTTGGTTGAGAACCATCCTTCGGCACAGTCATCCAATAAGGATAATTTCTCAATCCTTGCTTTTCAAATAGGGCCTGAGTATGATCTCGGAATCTAGCTTGGATATTTGGCACTTTCCCCTCAAATAAAGTATAAGTCCGCATCTGAATCACTCCACTTGGCATAGGCTTGGGATTATCATTGAGATTAGGAGCAAGTACCATAAAAGTCTGATCAATACTTTTGACTAGTGGGCCATTTACACGAGATGCTTCGTAAGCCTTTTTCCATTCTGGGTCATTCATAAAAGACTCCCACATCTGATCTCTTGACTTTTCATCAGGATAGCCCAAGATATAAGTCATCGAATTATCGGTGTTATCCACGGGAACGAAATAGGCAATATTTTCCATTCCTGCCTTTTCAAAAAGCTTCATGGTGTGGTTTTCAAAGCGATTCAACAAATCCTGAAGCTTGCCTTCATTTGCGTAGTATTTCCGTACTTCAAAATAGCGGGACTTCATATCAGAGTTTTGTTGCGCAAAACCAGAAAGTGTCAGAAAGAGCAAAAATATACTTGATAGTATTTTTTTCATGTTTTTTTTGGGTTTGAAAGATGATAGTTTAGGTATTTATTTTACTATTGAACTCAAATGAAAGATAAGGTCCCTTTATACTTTCCATGCTTTCCAGAGCGCAGGGCTTAATACGACAGCGATAATCAATAGGCCAAAGGTCTCTCGGTTTTCTTCCATTTGTTGGGTTTTCATGGTAAGATCTTTTTGAGCCCATTCCTGAGAAACCCAGTCCCCTACACCTCCGGGGAAAAAGTAAATAGCACCCAATAGACAAAGTATTACCACCAAGGTGAGAGGTATCTTTGGGAAAATACCTCTTACGCCAAGCAAGCAAAAAATCACTGCCACGGCATAAATACTTACCCAAACCTCAGGATCTGGATCATTAATCTGCCAATAAGCAAACAAAACAAATAACAGAGCCCAAATGCCAAAGAAAATTTTGTTAAACTTCATTGAATTAATCGTTTTGATCAAATCTAAAGAAATCAACTCAAAAAAATCACATAGCAATTAAAGCAATTTTTAAAAATTTAATATGTATATCCGCAATCTTGCCAGTATGATTAAATCGAAGCAATGATGAGTCTGTCAAAGAGTTTTTGACCGAAGTATCTTCTGTTGAGCTTGTAACAAAACTCGTCCA
>NZ_JAQWXX010000092.1 GCF_029254265.1 Algoriphagus sp.
CCGAATTAATCGCTCCCAGAACAAAGACACCATCTTCAATAATCTAATCATCAGAATGGTAAAAGCAGATAAAATGTATATCTCAAATATGATATGATGTTAAGCGGACACCTCTATTGTCCAGAATAATTCTAATTGGTTTATTTATTTTATTCCAACAAGTTTGTTTTGGACAAACGTGGATTGGCGTAACTAGTACCAACTGGAATACTGCATCAAATTGGAGCCCGAATACAGTGCCAGGAGCAGGTGCAAATGCTTTTATAAATAACGGTGCAGCCCCAAATCAACCCGTTTTATCAGGTAATGTGACGGTACGAGACCTGAGAGTGTCGGCAGGTTCATTAAATCTTAATGGCTTTACACTGAATGTTACCGAAGATTTGAACTTAAGTGGAGGGATTGTTTCTAACGGGATCCTCAATGGAAATGATATCGAAGAGGTGCAAAACACCCAATTCAACGGACCTTTCACCCTGACCAAAACAGGGAATAACAATGACACTTGGTCAGGATCCAACCAATTCAATGGCACTACTATTATTACCAATCTAAGCAACTCACAAATAGTCTGGCAAGGCAACAATCAATTCAATGGGAACACCCAAATCACCAACAATGGAAATGGGCTGTTCAGGTTTGCCAATACAAACGGAGACACTTTTTCCGGTTTGGTTATATTCCAAAACAACGGAAACAATTTTATCGATATCGCCTATCGAGGGAACAATACTTTTGCACAATCCATCACCATAAACAACACTAATCCGGCAGGAGAAATAAGATTTGGAGATCAGGGAGGCACCTCAACTTTATCGACGGGAGGATTACTTACCACAAACTTTGCAGTAGGAACTATATTGGAAATCAACAATTTCACTCAGGTTCAGAATGTAGCCAACGGTACTTTTGGGGTTGAAGTTTTTTTTGTTACCAATTCAATTTTTCAGGGAGATTTTTCAGTGACAACTACCGATGATTTGATTTTTTTTGGTGATAACACCTTCAACGGAACCAATAACTTTATCTCAGGAGGTAATCTTGATGCAGACGGTAATAATCAATTCAGTGTACCAGCAGGCACTAGTTCTGTTTTTATAAAAAATGGAAACGGTAATAATGATTGGCAGGGAGGCAACACCTTTGGAACCGTTAGTTTCACCAATAATGCCAACAGTAGGTTAAGGCTAGCCAATGCCACAGGTGACACCTTTTTGAGAACCTCAACATTCACTAACAATGGAAATAATTTCCTTGGAATTGCCTACTCTGGAACAAATACTTTTGCGCAACAAATAGAAATCAACAACACCAATGCAGGAGGTGACATGAGATTTGGAGAGGGAGGTGGTGTATCTACCCTTACTACGGAAGGTGTAATTACCACCGACTTTACCCAAGGGGCATTGTTAGAGTTCAATAACTTTACACAAATCCAAAATGTACCAAACGGCAGTTTTATCGTTTCGGATTTTTTTGTAAATAATTCCACTTTTCAAGGAGATTTTTCGGTGACTACTACCGATGATATAGATATTGAAACTAGCAATACATTCAATGGTAACAATACATTTATTTCAGCAGGTGATCTTAATCTAGACGGGCCAAATACCTTCAGCACTCCAGCAGGGACTTCAACCACCTTTACCAAAAATGGAGGTCCAGATGATAACTGGGTTGGAGGAAATACTTTTGGCACAGTTTCGATTACTAACAATTCTAATTCAAGATTAAGATTGGCTAATTCTGGAGGTGGAGATACCTTTAACTCAACTTCCACCTTTACCAATACAGGAACTAATTTTCTTGGAATTGCTTTTTCCGGGACAAATACTTTTGCGCAACAAATCACTATCAATAACTCCAATGCAAATGGGGAGGTCCGATTTGGGGAAGGAGGAGGAACATCAACTTTAGCAACTGGTGGCGTTGTAACTTCCGGATTCTCGGTAGGTACTCTTTTGGAATTCAATAATTTCACCCAAACTCAAAATTCTCCTAATGGCAATTTTGGAGTAACGACATTTACTTCGATAAACTCATCTTTTCAAGGCAGTATAGGGGTAAATACTACCACCTTCACTGCAGATAACTCCATTTTCCAAAGAGATATCACAGTCACTGCAACCACCATTAATTTTACGCGAGCTAACACTTTTGCACGAAACGGAACATTCACTGCTGCAAATTTCACGCAAACAATAGCAGGAAGTTCATTTGCAACAGCTGGAGGAGCTGTCACTTTTACCAAAAATGGCGGCGCTGCCAACACATGGTATGGCGGTAACACCTTTGGTACTTTCACTTTTATCAATAATTCTAATTCTTTTTTAAGATTAGCCAATAATGTAGGTGATACTTTCATTTCAACTAGTGTGTTCTCAAACAATGGGACAAATTTTATTGACATCGCATATCGGGGAACTAATACTTTTGCTCAACAGATTTCACTAAACAATTCCAATGCGTCCGGAAGCATTCGTTTTGGGGAGGTCACAGCTTCCTCCACTTCTAATTTGGCGACAGGTGGAGTTCTGACTAGTGGGTTTACTACAGGTGCCTTGCTGGAATTCAATAATTTCACGCAATCTCAAAATGCCCCTAACGGCAGTTTTGCTGTTACCACTTTTACTTCAGCGAGTTCATCGTTTCAAGGAGACTTTGGGGTTACTGCAACAACAATCAACTTTACCCAAGCGAATACTTTTGCCCGGAATGGAACCTTCACTGCCGCTAACATCAATATGACCCAAGCGGGAAATTCTTTTGCAACCGCTGGCGGGTCAGTAACTTTTACGAAAACCGGAGGAGGTACTAATCAATGGAACGGAGGAAATACTTTTGGTATCGTAAGTGTGATAAATAACTCCAACTCACTCTTTAGGTTAGGAACGAATACAGGGGATACCTTTAATTCCACTAGTACTTTTACAAATACTGGAACCAACTTTCTAGGAATCGCTTTTCGTGGGACCAACACCTTCGCTCAGCAAATCACTATCAATAACTCAAATGCAAATGGGGAGGTCCGATTTGGGGAAGGTGGAGGAACGTCAACTTTAACAACAGGCGGAGTTGTTACCTCAGGCTTTTCTGTTGGAAACCTTCTTGAATTCAACAATTTCACTCAAGTTCAAAATTCTCCAAATGGAAATTTTGGAGTAACGACATTTACTTCAATAAATTCTTCTTTTCAAGGAGACTTTGAGGTTACTGCAACAACAATCAACTTTACCCAAGCGAATACTTTTGCTCGGAATGGAACCTTCACTGCCGCTAACATCAATATGACCCAAGCGGGAAATTCTTTTGCGACAGTTTCTGGAACTGCTAATTTCACTAAGACTGGAGGAGGTGCAAATAATTGGTTTGGAGGAAATAGTTTTGGAACAACAATTATTAGAAATAACTCTAACTCAAACCTCAGACTAGCAAATAATAACGGAGATACTTTTAACAGAAATGTATCATTTATAAAATCAGGTTCAGGAAATATCGAACCAGCCTACAATGGGATAAACAGCTTTAGAGGGGACATTTCCACCGTGGGGAGTAATGCCAGTATATTCTTTGCGGAAGGAAATGGAACAGTCCTCATTGATGGAAACACTTCTCAACTATGGGAAGGTAACCTAGCTCAACCACCAATTGCTGAGTTGGTACAAATGAATACTACAGGAACACTAACCCTAAATGTCCCTTTACAAATAGATCAATCCCTTACCTTCAGCAATGGTGTAATTAACACCTCGAATACTAATATTCTTACATTTATAGATAACGCAACATCTGTTGATGCTTCTGACGCCAGCTATGTGGATGGTCCTGTCACAAAAATCGGAAATGATAATTTCGAATTTCCCATAGGAAAAAGTGGATCCTACGCACCATCTACTCTTGGAGGAGGAGGAGGCCCAACAGATTCATACAGTTCAGAGTACTTCGCTATTGCTCCAGTTGATATTCCAACTGATACAGTAGGAAAAGATCCAACCATTGGACTTATGAATCAATCCGAACATTGGAGTTTCAATCGGAATACAGGTTCAGCTGCTCGGTCTTTGGCATTGAGTTATAATTCAACACGTACATCGCCTATTATAGATCATACCGAGCTTATACTAATTAATTGGGACGGTTCTGCTTGGAAGGACATGGGAGGAACTGTATCTGGAAGTGCTGACTCAGGAACTGTAACAAGAGGGGCAAATTCAACATTTGGTCTTCTCTCAATTGCTAGTTCATTTAGGATATTACCAATTGAATTATTAGAATTTAAAGCAGAAGAGACTTCAGAAAAAAACATCAAAGTATTCTGGACCACAGCTACAGAAAAAAATAATGCATTTTTCACTTTGGAGAAATCTTTTGATGGTAAAACCTGGGAAACTATTGCCATAATTCCAGGATCTGGTAATTCTTTGGAGCAAAGAAGCTATGAGTTTATCGATAAAGATGTTAGGTATGGTCGCCAGTTTTATAGATTAACTCAAACTGATTACGATGGTCGATTTGAAACTTTTCGGGTTATAGGGATCAGTTTAATTCAAGATCAAAGTATATCCCCTGTGTATAATGTATATCCTAATCCGAGCACAGGTAGATTCACTCTTCAAGGTGAAAGCATGAACCTTGATAAAACTGCATTAGAAATCTTTGACTTAAATGGAAATCTAGTTCTAAAGAATTCCGAAATGAAAAATAAGAGACAGGAATTTGATTTGTCTTCTTTACCGAAAGGGATTTATGTTTTGAAACTATTCTCTCTCGATGGCTTAGTCACCAAGAAATTAATTATCAATTAATTCCCGATCACAGGACTCAATCGCTCCCAAATATCCCTGATCAGAAGAAAAGGTACCAGAGCATTATCTCCAGACCCACCCATTCTTACAATCACTAAGCCTTGGGATGGCACTACCATAAGGAATTGTCCATTTTTACCCATCGCTTGATACATATCTGCCGGGCCTTGAGGAATAAGCATTCCTGGAAAAACAGTTTGACTTTGTGGAAGCATGTAGGAAGATTTACCATTTAGCCAAGTGAGGTAGCCATAGGCTCGGTTAATATCAGTCGAACTTTCCGAAAGTGCATCAAAATAGTTGCTCGACCATATTTTGTCCCCATTCCAGTTTCCTTTTGCCTGAAGAAGTAAACCAAATCGAGCAAATGACCTTGCATTGCTAAAAAAGACATTATTAAAACCTGACTTTTGCCAAAATCCAGACATACCTATTCTCTTCCCAATCTGTTCTTCAAAATAAGTCTGATAGCTCTTGCCTGAAGCATTTTCTACCACCTTTTCCAGCAGCGTGTATGGTGCGTTATGATAGCTCCACCGTTGCCCGGGTTCAGCTAGGTAAGTAAGACTTTCTGGGTTAGTATTATCCAAATCTACGTTTTGATCATCAAGACCAGTAGTCATAGTCAGATGATGAATAATCTTTATTTCCTGCTCCTGAATATTGGACATAGCTGTCCAACCCTCCCCTAAATACTCTTGAGTTCTATCGGATATTTTGAGCAATTTTTGCTCTTCGGCAATTCCTACCAATGCTGCTGTAAGAGTCTTTCCAGCAGAGGCCCAATACCAAAAAGAATCTTGATTCATTTTGCCTAAGCCAGTCAGATTTTCTCCCCAATATTCCTCCACTACTATTTTTCCATCTTTCAAAATAATGAAAGCGCGTGTATCCTGAGTCGGTAGCCAAGTTAAAAGCTCTGCCAGTTTAACAGCATCCCATCCTAATTCAGTAACAGGAATTGACTCCCAAGCTACGGAACCATTTGGAGGAAAGTATAAATTTTGATTTTGGGGTTTCTGTGCCTCGGCACAGGAAAAAAATAAAAAGACCCAACCGAATAAACCCAGAATTTTAATTTTTGGAACCATAAAATTGATAGGACAAGCTCGGTTGGGCATTCTCATTTTACTTACGAAGGGTGTTTTGAATGAATCCTTTCAGGTCTTCTCTGAAAAGCTTTGCCGAAGGCAAATGAGTGTACATCATATGACCTGCTTCATAATAAGTCATAATAATTCGGTCCCTTGCAGATTTTGGAAGATTCAAATGTGCAATCGAATGCTCCACCCCATAAAACACAGTAGCCAAATCATAATATCCGTTCATAATTAGAATCTTGACATTCGGATCTTTTGATAATGCATCTTCCATATCTGGGAGCGTAGTTACAGATGAATTAGCACCCCAAGAAGCAGTTCCTTCATGCTTCCAATCCCAATTGAAACCTTGTTTGGAATAGGCCGAAGTGGAATAATTTAAGTCCTTACTCACTTTCAAATCTTCGTGGAAATAATCCAAGAAACCCATAGTATATGCAGACGAAATCGCATCAGACTGTGGATCAGTAAATGAATCCATGGACATTGGGTCCAGATTAATCCCTTTATATCTTGAATCCAAACGACCGACAGTCATACCATCTTCCCGCAAAAGTTCTTGGAAATACTCCCCTGCATTAATTCGTAAGTCTGCACGAAGCCAGATTTTAGCATCGATCCCAGTGTAGGCCTGAAGCTTATTTGCAATCATCGCTTTATCTGATTCGGAGATATTATTTCCCTGAAAGAGAGCTGGACCATATTCCATTTCCGTGAATTGGCGAACCTCCTCTACAAAAGACGGAAGATCGGTTCCCTTACTAGGTACTCGATCATGATACCAAGAGGTCGCTGCCATCGTAGGAAGATAAACCACATAGGACATATCCTCATTTGGAGCGAAAAATAAGGTTCGAAGGTCAAAAACTGCTGAAACCATAATTACTCCATTCAGCGCATATCCTTGACCCAATAAATAACTCATCACTCCTGCATTTCTAAACGTACCATAGCTTTCTCCCAAGATATATTTAGGAGAATTTAATCGACCATGCTGTTTCAAGAATTGCATGATAAATAAACTTACGCTTCGAATATCCTGATCTACGCCCCAAAAATCCTTTCCTGTAGCATCTCCTATTGGCACGCTTAGACCTGTTCCCACAGGATCCATCATCACTACATCTGCCATATCCAGAATCGAAAACTCATTGTTTACCAATTCATAGGGAGCAGCTTGGTTGTAATTGGGATCATCAACGACGATTCGTTTTGGCCCCATGATTCCCATGTGGAGCCAATAGGAAGATGATCCAGGCCCGCCATTGTAGGCAAAAACAATAGGTCTATTTTTTTCAGGATTTTCTTTAAAATAAGCCGTAAAACCGAATAAGGCTATCGGCTTGTTATTCTCGTCTTTCAGTTCCATTGTTCCAGCCTTAGCATTAAGATTGATGGTTTTACCATCAATCGTGACTGACTGTTTGGACTCAAAAACTTGAGCTTTGGGAATAGAGTCTTCTTTTTGCTGAGCAAAACCGAAACTAGAAACTAGGAATACAGCGATTAAAATTCTGATTTTCATATGATTATATTTTGTTTTTTTAAAGGCCATATGGAATCTCGCAGAATATAATCATTCCTGTGTGTGACTTTTTGGTCATGCTTGATTTCATATTGGGTTAGATTTAATAAAGTGTAAATGGTTTAAGTATTATAAGAAATTAGAAAAAGCGCTTACTTATTCAGCAAGGATTATTCTGGTATTTAAATTAAAAATCTTTTTCCTTGAATGTGATTTTAGGGTAATTAGTGATAATGAAAACCGCAATCCCACTGCCGGTAGTAAATTTTATCTCATTTGAATTTTATGAATTGGCCAAGAAGGAAGTTAACCAATTTATAGAAAATCACCGCAACAGCTCCTCTGGCTTGATTTGATAACATCTTTCATGGAGTTGAAAACCTAATTTTTGATAAAAGGCTTCGGCATTTTCTGCAGCAAAAAGAATCAACCTAGCCTCTGGTCCAGCTTTTCGAGCTTCCGTCAATAGCCTTCGACCAATTCCTTGATTTTGATAAGTCTCAACCACTGCCAAGTCAGCAATAAAAGTCCTGTAACTGAAATCACTTAAAGCTCGTAGGAATCCAACGAGTTTCCCTTCTACCCTTGCAGAAATCATCAGATTGGAATTACACAACATCCGATTCAAAAGATCCTGATTCTCCATAGGTCTTCGTTTTGATAAACCTGACTCAATAAGGATATCTATGAATTCCCTTAATTCTAAACTATCTTCAACTTTATATTCAATCATCAACTAAAATAAATAAAAGATTATGTCGGGCGGAGCAGGGTTTATGAAGGATTCCAACAATCAATTAAAAGCCAATCATAAATTGGGGAAAATCCGTGAAAAACTGAGTTATTCCTCCGGAAAAAATGATCCAGACTATCGTAGTCAAGCAGACCTTAAATCAATTCAGGAAAGTATAAATCATCGATTTGGTAGACGAAAGGAAATGAATAAAACAGTTTGGGTTTCCTTGATTGGAATCTTAATCTTAGTAATCGCTTTATTGATTTCTTTTATGAAAAATTAACTTGATTGTCTGCAAGAATCAGCAAACTAAATCAAATCAATTCGCCTCCTCCACTTTTACCTTAGTTTTTTTAACGCGCTCATTTTTCAATTTTGGAAGCAGCTTCTGGACCAAATTACTTTTCACTGCAACATACGATGCAAAATCCATAATCGTAATCAAGCCAATTTCATCCGATTTTAATTCTCCTTTTTTAGTCAATAAACCTACTAAGTCTCCTTTGCTGACTTTATCTTTTTTACCTACACTAAAGTAAAGGCATATCCACTCCTGTCTGATCGGAGGAGTCAATTTTTCATTCACCTTCTCTTCTTCAACAAACCGATCGACGTACTCGGGGAGTGATTCGTCATTTGCCAAGATCAAATAAGCTTTTCCTTCCGCATGCATTCTTGCTGTACGCCCGTTCCGATGAATAAAAGCATCTTCCTTAGGAGGTAATTGGTAATGAACAATCTGCTTGATCTCAGGAATATCCAAGCCACGGGAAGCCAGATCAGTAGCGATCAGTAGATTAGTCACCCTACTTCGAAATCGAATGAGATTCTTCTCCCTATCTATTTGCTCCAATCCACCATGAAGCACACTGTGAGAATAATCGTAGTCGGTTAATAGCGTACTGAGCCGATCAACAGCATCTCGATGATTGCAAAAAACTATACATGATTCATTTTGAAATCCTGCTACTAATCGCATCAATGTCTCACCTTTTTCTTTGCTTGAACAATGG
The DNA here is from genome assembly GCF_029254265.1 of Algoriphagus sp. GTDB lineage: Bacteria > Bacteroidota > Bacteroidia > Cytophagales > Cyclobacteriaceae > Algoriphagus. The sequence continues at coordinate 9,180 of NZ_JAQWXX010000092.1, forward strand.
ATTAGCCTAAGTTCCAATTTAGATTCTACCTCATCTCGAAGAAAATTAACGGTTCGGTAATCTGAAAATGGAATAAAATCAGGCATTTTTTTCAAGGCAGTCGCAGAAGTCAACAGGAACCTTGGCTCACCACTCATTGACTTAAAAATCGCTTTCAATTGGCCCTGGAAACCCATTTCAAGTGATTTATCAAATTCATCCAAGATAACAGTTCGAACTGAAGATGGATCAAATGAACCACGCTCTAGATGATCGTTAAGTCGGCCTGGGGTGCCAATGATTACATCGGGGGCTTCACCTAGGCTTTGCGATTCGATTTTGGAAGAATGCCCTCCGTAAACTGTACTTACACGGAATGGGGTTTTTAATCCTTTGAAGACTTGCTCAATCTGGATCGCCAACTCTCTTGTGGGTACAATTATTAGGGCTTGAACCACGCGGATATTTTCCTGTAAGGCAGTGATCAAAGGGATCAAAAAAGCTATTGTTTTTCCGGATCCAGTTGGAGCTAAAAGTACGAGATGAGCGTTTTTTGAGGCTCTTGAAATAAACTCCGATTGCATTTCATTCAAACTCTCGATTGAAAGATTGCGAAGATATTGGGTAATTGGATTCTTTGTAGTTTCTGACACCCTCAAAAGTACCAAATTTGAGTGAAGGTTTTTGGGTTTCTTTCCCCTACTTATCTTTCTTTACCTTTCACCACCAAATACCAATCACCTTCCAGTTTCAAATACCCAAAATCATAGCAAAACATATATTGACTTCCTTTTTTGGTCTCGTAACTGTGGGTAAAATATTTAAATTGAAAGCCCTGGAATAATAATTTATCTTTTGTGGTCTTTCCAAGCTCCTCTCCTGACGGAATGATAGACTCTAGGATATTCCGGTTCTTTTTGAGCGCGTGATTGATATTGCGGATTAAATTGTTGCTGGTCGAATTTTGCTGATTGTTGTACGCATTTCGGCAAGAATCATCACAAAACTTCTTATCAACTCTTCCCCGAATGGAATTTCCGCATTGTAGACAGGTTCTTTGTTCTGTTGGCATATTCAAAAAAATTTTAAATGAATTTAGGGAATTAGTTTGAAATTAAATATTCCAAACCAATTCCCTAGTCATTTTTTTAAAAATTTCCTACCTATTGAATTTCAGACTATTCAACTGTAGGGTATTCCAAATCGAAACATCCTGATCGGCTCTGAAAACCAAATAAATATCCCCCACAAAATCTGTCGACTCAATTGGCATTTCTACCGTAAACCAACCTCCTTTTGCACCATTAGGCCGGCTTGCTTTGCTTAGTTTTTCGGTTGTTCCAAGGAGTTTTCCATTTGGACTTCCCGATCTAAGCTCCAATTTCCCTCCGGTATTCGTTGGGTCAATTTCTAAAGATATTCTGGTAATCTGATTCAAATCTATGTTCTGCAGCATCAACCAAGAATCATCAGCAGTATATTTCACAAAGCTGACGTTCTCGCCATTAGCTCTGGCTGCATCTTTTAATTGATCGGCATTGGAAGCCATCACTTTTGGATTCCGAATCATAAGTTGACTAGTAGTAGTCAATGGACCAATGCCATTTGCACCTTTATCCGTGTAGCTTGCCTGTACTAAATAGTATCCTTCTGGGGATGTCTGATTTTCCATTTGGTATGTCCCTCTTACCGGAAGTTTTCCTCCACGATTAGGATCAGAAATACTGAGGATAAAGTCCACCATTTCAGAGATTTGTTGATCTTCTAGGTGGGTATGACCCGGCATCACGCGTTCGCCCCATACTCCGCCACCACCATTTTTGATTTTATTGGTCAGATAAGCTTTTGCGTTTGCATCTCCTTTGTATTTCTCAGAAACAGCCGTATAGTCTGGGCCTACAGATTCATTGGCTATGGCATGGCAAGCCTTGCAGCCCGCTTGATTGATATAAGTTTCCCCGATACTTAAGACTTCTTCTTCATGACCGGCTTTGATCAAATCATATCCTTCGATATAGGTAATTGTAAGATCTATGTCTGATTCATCGACGCTACCGTCTTCGGAATCAGTCACATTCACCCCATAATCAATTGCTTCGTTTCCAAAATAAAAGCTTCGATTTCCTTTCCAGTCAATCTGAACAATCGGCGGTTGATTACCTACTTTGATTTCGATAATCGCCAAACTGCTTTCTCCACTCTTATCAGTAGCTGTCAATTTCACTGGATAGGTTCCAGCTTTTTCGAAGGTAAATGAAGGGTTTGCTTCACTCAATTTTCCCCCATCAACTCCAAAGTCCCATTCGTAAGTGATCCCATCCTCCGGATCTGGATCAAAAGTACCCTCAGATGAAAACTCAACTTTCAGTGGCGCTGCCCCCACTTTTTTATCTGCCGATATTTTCACTTGGGGTGCTCGATTGCCTTCGGCAAAAACAATTCTATAAAGACCTGAATCATCATTTTGAGCTCTCCAATAGGTACCGTATTCGAGCATATAAAGCGACCCATCTTTAGCAAATTGCATATCGACTGGCTTATCAAATACGGTTGACGGCATGAATCGCTCCATGGTATCGTACTCATAATTCTCCGTCAGACTGACCGTGAAAATCCAGTTTCGCATCCAGTCGAAAATGAAAACTTTTCCATTGTAATAACCTGGAAATCTCACATCTGATTTTTCATAATCCTCGCGGTAATAAACAGGGCCAGCCATTGCATTTCTGCCTCCTTCATCCAGCATCGGAAATTCTTCTGATGGACCATATGGATACCAAATCAAGGCTGAGGTTGCAGGTGGTAGAATTTCAACTCCAGTATTATTTGGAGAAGTATTCTTGGGCGCCTTTGGGTCAAATTCATAAAGACTTTCCTGCTTTTCAAAGTCATATTTCCAATAGGGCTTGTTATTCCCTACAAAATAAGGCCAGCCAAAATATCCTGCTTTTGTGGCCAAATTGATTTCGTCATGTCCTTTCGGGCCACGTCTCATCGAATCCATCGCTGCATCAGGTCCTACTTCACCCCAAAAAAGGTTACCATTCCGCTGATCAATGGAGATTCGGTAAGGATTTCGATTTCCTTTGACATAGATTTCCGGACGAGTATTTGGAGTACCTACCGGCCAAAGATTTCCTTCAGGAATAGAGTAAGTCCCATCTGACTCAGGCTTGATTCGGATGATCGAACCACGCAAATCATTTGAATTTCCTGAGCTACGTTGCGCATCCACATTCTCAGGTCTTCCAGTTCTCTCATCGATAGGATTGTAATTATCGGATTCAAACGGGGTGGTGTCGTCTCCCATGGACAAATAGAGATTCCCCTTTCCATCAAATTCAAGCGATCCTCCAGAGTGGCAACAGCCTCTAAATACCGGAACTTCCAACATGATCTTCTCGGAATTAACATCCAACAGATTTTCTTTGAAATCAAATCTAGAAAGACGATTGATTGATGGTCCTCCTGCAGGGGCATAATAGAGATAAATCCAGTTATTTGTCGAGAAATTCGGATCCTTCGCCAATCCCAACAAGCCATCTTCTCCATCAGGGTAAACATCCAGTTCCCCTACCTCAATTGTTTCAGCGGAAGCCGCTTGATAAAGTTTCAATTTCCCATTTCGCTCAATAAATAGTACATCTCCATTATCAAGCACTTCAAGTTCCATGGGCTCATTGAGCCCTTCCACCAATGGGATTTTGGTGAATCTGCTTTCCTCCGGTTTTACTGTTGCAAAGGGATCGATTGATTCTTGTTTGGTACAACTCCATAAACTCACACAGCACAATGCTATCAACAGAAGCGATTTTCTCATTGGGTTATTAGGTTATTTTGAAACCCTTAATATAAAGAAAGACACTTGCTTATAAATCACATTGGTATGAATGGTCGTATTACGATAATCAATGTAAATTTCCCAAAAACAACTTACCTCCCGCAGATCTCTTTATAGGTACAATACTCACATTTTTTCAAATCATCTGTTTGATCAAAAGGAACATCAGGATTGTAGATATCCTCCAAAAGTGACTTCAAACCCGCTTTATATTCATCTTCAAACTTCCTGTAGTCATTTACTTCTACTCCTTCTTTTCTTGGCAGTTTGAGTTGTAAGTAAGGATTGAAATCGTCTCCAAACATTTCCCTCAAATTGAAAATCGCAGGTTTGAGAGGCAAGGTGTTTTCCGGATTAGTTGCCTGATAGATCAAGCCATAGAACATGGTTTGCATGGCGGCTTTATTCCGAGATTTGTGCTCACGATCAAAAAGCGATTCCACATCAGGAAAAGTCTTATTGTCCTGACCTGATTTATAATCGATCAACCTAACTGAACCACTCTGCTCATCCACCCGATCAATAATACCTTTCAATGAAACTGTTTGATTTCCTGAGGCCGTTTTGATTTCCAATTCCGCAGTATACTTTTTCTCTTTTTCCAGAGAAATCAATTTAAATGGAGCCGAGGCCTCGTCGATTTTCAAAATCTGGTGCAAGTATTTCTGAAGCACATCTCTGGCAATCGCCATTTGACCATTCAGCTTCGTATCTGCTTCACCCTCCAAGTGGTAAAACTTACGAATGGCTTTTTCAATTGCTGGAAACACCCAGTTCTTACTCAAATCCTCAAAATCTGATTTTTCCAGAAAGTTCCTTTTCTTTCGATTCGCAAAATCCAGGTATAAAAACTCCATGCTGTAGTGCGCAAGATTTCCAAAAACTGCGGCATCTATTTCCTCACTCACTTCCTCCTTCTCCTGAATATTTGCAAGATACTGTAAGTAAAATTTCAGCCTACAATCCAAGAACACACTTAAAGCAGAAGGCGAAAAGGAAGTCTTTGATTGCCCACTCTCATCGATCAGGTACTTATCCAGCAAACTTAAAACTTCACTATTCTTTTGGATAGTAATTGCTTCAGGAGATTTCTGATCTATTGGAATAAAAATCACCTCTTCTTCAATTTCTCTTCCAAGCTCCACCCCCATTTGCTGCATGTATCGGCTCTTCTCTCCCGCTTTTCCTTGATCAGAAGCCGTGGTGTAAATCATATGAACCTCCTCGGCACTATGCAAAAGTCGATAGAATGTATAGGCATAGATCGAGTCATTTTGTTCCTGCACAGGTAATCCAAAGGCTTTCCGGATATTAAACGGGATCATAGAATTCAGACCTGCGGAGGGTGGAAAGCTATCCTCATTCATATTGCAAATGATCACTCGCTTAAAATCAAGGTTTCTGGATTCTAGTACCCCCATGATCTGTAAACCCAGAAGTGGCTCCCCTTCAAAAGGCAATTTGACTTCTCGGAAAATCTGACGAAAAAGTCGTATAAAAAACTCCCGATTGATGGTAAGAATATCCTGACCTGTAAAAATCTCCCGCAACCGGGTTAATTGCTTGAAACATTGATAGAGGTAGGAACGCTGCAATGGCTCGTCTTCCAATCGCTCTGCCAACGCCTCCATCAAATTGGCCAGATAAGGGAAAAGGGAATCATTTTCCAATTTTTGGAAGATCAGTTGATACAGCTCTCCTCCTTGGTGCAGCTTTTCTGCCGAAATGTAAATCTGATTAAAGAGTTGCATTTCAGCCATCAATTGCTCTGCAAAGCCTGGGTTTACACTTTTTAGATAAATCGAGCTCAATAGATTTTTAACGGCCGAGTGATAGAACAAAAGCTTTCCATCTTCCACTTTGAGGTATCGCTGCATTTCAAGCACTGCTTCCAAGAAGGAGTAAACAGGTGCATTTTTCACTGGATATCCCATGGTGACATTCACCTTATTTACCTGCTCCGGTAAGGTATGAAGGATAGGAAAAAGCATCTGCTCATCTGGCAAAATCACCACGGTCTCTTCCCAAGCTTCTCCAGTGGGGATTTTCTCCAAAATCGAAGCTACCAAATTCGCCTGATTGGTCTTCAGAGGTGTTGCATATGTCTTAATCCTTGCATTTCGATCCTCAATCTGAGTGGGAATGTGTTCTGGAAACGTAAGTCCAAAAATCTTGTCCTTTTGATAGTCACGGAAAAACAAACCTGCCTCCTGAACTTTATCCTCTAAATAATATGCATCTATGTCCCAGTAAATCTTTGCGCCAAAAGCTGTAATGTAATGTTTGATCAATGCCTCTTCTGTTCCTGTAAATGCATTAAAGCCAATAAAATGATGCACTTTCTCTGGGCGGGGAATGGAATCCAGAGACTCAGCAACTTTTCGATACAGCATGCCAGAATACGCCAAACCTGAAACTGCCAAAGAAGCCTGGAAACTGGTATAAAGCGGACTTAGCAATTGCCAAAACTTCAAAAACTTCTCCTGATGATCTCTATCCTGACGAACAAAAGAGGACCAAAATTGCTTTATCAAGGCTACTTGACTCTCGTTCAAAAAACTTAAGTCAGACTCCAACTCCTTGATTTCTGACAAATGATGATAGAGTTTACTCGCATTCGCAAGGAATTGATCCACATCATTGAAATCTTTCAAGATCATTTCGCCCCAAAAATAAAACCGATCAAAGGTTTCTGCTTCAGGATTGAGATCCTGATAAACTCTATACAATTCAAATATCAAGGTCAGATCATCCGCAGGACGATTTCCTGCCAAATCATAGAATATCTCCTCAATCGTCTTCACCTCGGGCATCCAGGTAGGTTCGCTGATCAGACTTCCCAGATGCTGGGTAAAAAACAATCCGGCCCGTCGATTCGGCAAAACCACGGTGAGCTTTTGAAGATCAACTCCACTTTCGAGGATCTCTTTGGCAGTATTTCTTAAAAAACTATGCATAAACTTCTTCAATAACTCCAGTTTCTAAATAACATAAATAGCCTTTACATGGCTTTTGGGCTAGTTTAGAAACCAATCCCATACATTCTCTGACTTGATCTGCATAGCGACTATGAGCTTCACCAGTTTTAAAATCGACAATCAACCCTCCCTTTTCATTTAATATTATTCGATCCGGTCGTTTCTGCTTTCCGCCGGGAAGAAGAATTCCTTGCTCGGCCAAGAGAATCCCCGTGGTTCCAAACCATGAAGCGAAAAGCGGATCTGTAAACAGATGGTCTAATTGTCGCTCCACGAGTTGCTTTTCTTCTTCGTTCAATCTTCCTTCAAAATAAAATGCCTGCAAATTCTGCATGGCAGAATCTTTATCTGCAGATAGCTCAAGGATCTCATGCACGATCAATCCAAACTTCTGCTTCTTCCGCTGTTCCATTCCTTCTACAGAAAAGTCCACAGCATACTTCTTAAGTGTCAATACTTCAGACCAATTTTTATAAGCCCAACGAAGTTCAGGCGACTTTTTGAGATGAAGTATTTTCTCCTGACTTTCAGGCCAATCACCAAATTCAAATATTTTTGACTCTGGGTCATACCACGAAATCAAACTCAAATTAGAGGCTGGATCGGTATGAGACTGAACCAATTGCTGGAGCTGAACTTCTATCGAATTTTGAGATTTTATATTCTCCTTGTAAGGAATAAAGCCAAAAAACACATCCTCTGCCCTAGTTAGAGCAACATAAAGCATATTCAAACTGTCCAAATAGGCCATCGTGGCTTCTTCAGAATACGTATCGCTAAAGTCTGAATTCGCCAGATCCCCGTTAAGTGTCAGCGGAATTATAGCCGAAAGCCCCTTTTCATGGTCTTCAAATGGAGACCATACTACATTCCCCTTTCCTGTATCGAAAATTGTCCACTTGAGAAATGGCATCACCACAACCTTAAATTGTAGGCCCTTGGACTTGTGAATCGTCAGAATCCTCATGGCATTATGACCTTCGGGAATTTTAACGGTTCGCTTGGTTTGATTGATTTCCCACCACTCAAGGAAGCTACTTAGATCTGCCCGGTTATTTGCTGTAAAGTCATAAACAGCTTCCTTGAATCCTGAGATATAAGCTTTCTCCAAACCCAATTCCATCAAGCCTAGTACTTTGATCAGCTCCTCCAAAGCCTCCATTAGTGGCAACTGAAGCATTAAAGTCTCCTTTTCTTGAAAAGCTTTGACTTGTGCTTCCAAGAAAGCTGGCATTTTATCCAATGCAAAAAGCTCATGATCAATAGGTGCATCCATTAAAGCAGCTAAGTAGTACCACATGGTCTTGTACTGAACTTTATCAGCAGGATTTTGCAGGTACTTGAAGCCGGAAACCATAGCTTTCACCGATGCTGCTTTGTTCAGATACATGGATTCGTCCGAAAGCACATCGAAACTGTAAACAGAGTCTGGGTTTTCGGCAGCATAATTCATCAGGCAATCCGCAATGGCCTCGCCCTCTGATTTTCTTCGGACCAAAAATGCGATATCCTCCAGCTCATACCCATGATCCTGCAACTCCATGACTAGATCAGGTAATTTTGAAAGGACTACCTCATCAAACTTGCCTTCCTCCTCTTCACTTTTTGGATCGATGAATTCAAGCTTGACCTTTCCTTTGAAGTCAGACTTTTCTTTCTTAGGAGAAATTTTCTGGAAGGAGTCAGAATAGGCCTGAGAAAGAATTTGAGGATTTTCAACACAATAACTCGAGCTCAAAACCTGCTCCATGGCCTGCGGTAAAGCCTTAAAAACAGCATTGTTGAAATTGATGATATTGGGGAGACTGCGAAAATTCGTATCCAAATTTTCCAATTGAATAATTTCCTTCCCAATATCATCCTCCACCTGCGAAAGCAATAATTTCATCTCTCCTCCCCGCCAGCGATAAATCGACTGCTTCACATCTCCAACCAGCAAATTGGTTTGACCTTGCCCAAGCGAGTTTTCTAGCAATGGCTTGAAACTATCCCACTGAAAACCTGAAGTATCCTGAAATTCATCGATCAGGTAGTTTTTGTACTGATTACCGACTTTCTCATAGATGAAAGGCGTATCATTTCCTTTAGTGATTTCCTTTAGAAATTCATTAGCATCCGAAATGAGGAGTATGTTTTCCTCGTCTTTGATCAGTGTAAGTTCATCGAGAAGATTTCTAAAAACCCCATAGACATAGCTGTTTTTGGCAATCGCTTGCAGCGTGTTCCACTTAGTAGTCAATGCTATTGTTTGATGCAAAATCTGATTCAAGCCTTGATCATAAGCAGCTGAAATCGCATCGATTTGCTTACTAGATTTCGAAAACCAAGCATCTGGATTATCAATTTTACCTAGCTGAGCATCTGAAAGAATTGGAAATGGTTGATTTCTATCACCGAATTTTTCGAAAAGCTTAGCAAAAGATCTGGAACCTCCAGCAAAATCAGTCCATTCCAAACTATTTGAAATCCGTATCAAATCGGCCTGCTTTCCCAACTCTTTTGAAAGAGCGACAATCTCACTTTTTCGTTCTCGGACAAATGACTGGAGTAAAGTGATATTTTCTTTATCCTTCAAAAAATTTTTAATCTCAGGAGCATATTTCTTGAAATCTTCCTGAAAAATCTGCTGTCCAAGACCGCGGATATTCCGTCTGATATCCCAGGATTTCCCATTTTGAATTTGCTCATAAGCGTAATCTACAAGCCATTTATGCAAAAATTCATCCTCCATCACCAGCATTACTACCCGATCTACCACGCGCTCCAAAACAGCCAACTGATCCAATTCCACATCAAATTTGGCATTCAGATCTATCTCTCTGGCAAAAGCTCGAACCACCTTTTGAAAGAAGCTATCAATAGTACTTACCGAAAACCGGCCATAATCGTGAAGAATTGCAGTAAGAGTCTGCTGGGCTAAAACCTTCAACCCAGACTCATCCACCCCAAGAGAAGACATTAACTCTCGATCCATTTTTTCGGAGGGATCAACATGATTTCGTAGTCTTTTCAACTCCGAAATAATCCGCTCCTTCATCTCCTGAGTGGCTTTGTTGGTAAACGTCACTGCTAGGATTTGCTTAAAAGCATGTGAGCTTTGAAGGGCAAGCTTCAAATATTCCAGCGTAAGCGTATAGGTCTTGCCCGAACCGGCGGAAGATTTGTAAATGATGAAAGGTTTCTGATCCATAAAGAAAAAGTAAGGCAACTAAGATAAGCAGGCATATTTATTTAAAGCTCAAGAATAGTTTCGATTGACAAAAAATGTCGGATTTAAAGCCACACATCTTCCTAAGTTTCCTTTGGACTAGCGCTTATTTGAAATACTGAAAATTCTTTTCCAACTTCCTTCCAAAATCAATTTCAATGAAAATCCTCTTCTCGTTTTTACTCTGGATAGTAATTTTCTTTCCCTCATTTTCAAATGATGGCTATAAGCTTTGGCTGGATTATCAGCCTATAACTAATTCAACAATCAAAAACGATATGGCTGATTTGATGTCAGGCGTATTCATTTTTGGGGAAGACCCTACTTATAGTGTCATCAGAAATGAATTGAATTTAGCAAGTCAGAAAATGATTCTGCAAGCCCCATCCTTCAATACTTCTGATAAAACTAAAGCCGAATTCTGGTTAGGTACTAGAACTCAAATGAGCCAGTTTCTATCCATGACTGAGCAAGTCGAAATCAAAGATCTGGGAGAAGATGGATACTGGATGGGACCTATTGAAGTAGATGGAAAAACGCACTATGCCATTGTAGGAAATCGACCGGTAGGCGTCCTTTACGGAGTATTTAATTTGATCAAAAGTATTCAAACTGAAACTTTTGATAATAACCTTTTAATATCTGATTACCCGAAGGTTAAACTTCGTATGCTCAACCATTGGGACAATCTAGATAAGACCGTGGAAAGAGGCTATGCCGGTGCTTCCATTTGGGATTGGCACAAGCTCCCCGGCTACGTCGACCCACGATATATTGAGTATGCTAGGGCAAATGCATCGCTAGGAATCAATGCCGTTTCAGTCACCAATGTGAATGCAAAAGCAATTGTGTTGACGACGGACTTTATGAAAAAAGTGAAGGTTTTGGCCGATCTTTTCCGACCCTACGGCATCAAGGTTTTTCTCACTGCGAGGTTCTCTGCTCCTATAGAAATTGGAGGATTGGATTCTGCCGATCCCCTCGATCCGAAGGTCAAGGATTTCTGGCAAAAGAAAACCGATGAGATTTATTCCTACATCCCGGACTTTGGCGGATTCTTAGTCAAAGCCAATTCCGAAGGCCAGCCAGGACCTCATGAATATGGAAGAAATCATGCGGATGGTGCAAACATGCTTGCAGATGCATTGGCTCCGCATCAAGGACTTTTGATCTGGCGAGCATTCGTGTATTCTCATGAGGTGGATGAAGACCGCCACAAGCAAGCTAATATTGAATTCGAACCCTTGGATGGAAAATTCAAGGACAATGTAATTCTCCAGGTGAAAAATGGGGCTATTGATTTTCAGCCAAGGGAATCCTTCCACCCGCTTTTTGGAGCATTGAAAAAGACCCAAGTAGGAATGGAATTCCAAATCACACAGGAATACCTGGGCCAAGCCACGCAATTAGTATTCCTAGCGCCCATGTGGGAGGAAGTTCTGAAATCTCAAACCTTCACTCCAACTGCCAATTCAACGGTCGCTTCAGTTATTGAAACACCCGTAAACGAAAAAGCGATCACCTTGATGGCTGGGGTTTCTAATATCGGGACAGATCGCAATTGGACTGGACATTTGTTTGGCCAAGCCAATTGGTATGCATTCGGAAAGCAAGCTTGGAATCCTGATGTCACTTCTTCTCAAATCGCCGACGAATGGATTAAATTGACCTTTGGTCAAAAATCAGATATTGTAGGGAAAATAAGCCAAATAATGCTTCAATCGCATGAAGCAGCCGTTGATTACATGACTCCGCTTGGCTTGCACCATATCATGGGAAGAAGTCACCATTATGGTCCTGCACCTTGGGTGACAGGCGGAAGAGCGGATTGGACCTCGCTCTATTATCATCGGGCAGATAGCTTGGGAATTGGTTTTGACAGAACGAGTTCAGGAACTGATGCGCTAGCCCAATATGCTTCTGAAATAGAAAATGAATGGTCCGATCCTCATCAAATTCCTGAGAAGTACTTGCTTTGGTTCCATCATGTGCCTTGGGATTTTAAATTGAAAGACGGAAACACGCTTTGGAATGGATTAGGCTATCATTACGATCGAGGAGTAAAGTCAGTCCGGGAAATGCAACAAACTTGGAAGAGTCTTGAAACTGAAATTGATCCGGAACGCTGGGATCACGTCAATCAACTCCTTGCAATCCAAGAAACAGAGGCTGTCTGGTGGAGAAATGCTTGTCTGCTCTATTTTCAGACCTTTTCTAAGCTTCCATTTCCGAGTGAAATTGAGCAGCCTAGCGGTGATTTAGAGTATTACAAAAGCTTAGAATTTCCTTATGCCCCTGGGATTAAGCCGAATTGGTAATGAATCTTGCTAAACTCTTTTCTTAAACCAACCTATAATCACGTCAATCACCTCTTCCCGATCCGAATCATTGATCAATTCATGATATCCTTCTGGAAAGATCTGAAGCGTTTTATCTTTGGATTTGGCTTTTTCAAAAAGGATTTCGGATCCTTTGGGATTCGTCAATCCGTCTGCAGAACCATGAATTAGTAGTACAGGAAGATCAAATTCAGCGGCTTTCTTTTGAATACTTCGCATCATGATCAACAGCTCATTCCCGGTTCTTGCCGGAATAGGATCAGTGTAGACTAATGGATCATTTAGGTATTTTTCTACTTCGGCAGGAATTCTTGAAATTTTCGAGGCATCTAATTTCAAGGCTTTAAACCTTGGAAAATATTTACTGATAATCCCTCCTACTGCCATAAGTAATTTTGAAGTTCCTTCTGCTTCTTTGATTGCCGGCGAACTCAAAATCACCCCTGCAGCCTCAGGTTTAAAATCCAAAACATAAGCAGCCACCAAACCTCCTCCCATACTGTGCCCATATAGAAAAGCTGGCACCCTTGGCACGTAGCTTTTCACCTTTCCAAAAAGTGCATCAATATCCTTGAGGTAATCTTGATACGATTCAAAAAACGCATCTGGCTTCCCAATGGCCGACTTTCCATGTCCTCTCCCATCGAAGGTAAAAACTGAAACCCCCAATTCGACTAGCTTTTCTACCAAATGAGTATACCGACCGCTATGCTCACCAAGCCCATGAACCAAGAGTAGGCTGGCTTTTGGTGATTCGCACATCCAAGCTTGCAAATAAAGTTTTTTGCCATCGTGGGTGGTATAGGAGGTTTCAAGATGTTTCATATGATTATAATTTGTTTTTAAATGGTCATATGGAATGCCCTGGATAATCATTCCCCTGTGTGAGAACTTTTCTCATGGGCATTTCATATGATTTTATTTTTTAAAGGCCATATGGAATCTCGCATACTTAATAATCATTGTGGTGTGTGTGTTTGAGTCATGTTCGATTTCATCCTTTCAAATTAGGAAAAAGAACCAAAAGGGAATTAAATTCAGGCAAAATGACCAATATTTGATTAAAAAATAATCCCAATATGATGATCAAACCTTACTTCAAAATTTTATTTATTTCCCTTTTTCTGCTCAATACTGACGCTTTTGCCCAAACTATGGCAGAAAAGCATCACGCCACTACTGCTATCTCTCAAGAAAGAATAGCTCGGTATGATACCTACCTCCAAAATGAAGTAGACCAAGGACGGCTTGCCGGAGCAGTAACCCTGATTTATAAAAATGGCGAAAAAGCACATGAGAAAACGATAGGATACTCAGATATTGAATCCAAGTCAATAATGAATACGGATCAGATTTTCTACATCCAATCCATGACCAAGCCAATAGTAACAGCTGCATTTATGATGCTATATGAAGAAGGATATTTCTTCCTCAATGATCCTGTAGAGAAATATTTGCCTTGGTTTAAAGACCTGAAAGTGGCTGTAGATCCTAGCAAAGGAATAGCAGGAGGAACTGTTCCAGCTGAATCCAAAATCACTATGGCGATGCTTCTGAGTCATACTTCCGGATTTTCTCATGGCATCGCAGCGGGCAAACTGGAAGAGGAAATCAGAAATGCGATCTACTATACTCCTCACGAGAATATTGAAAGCCGGATTAAAACTTTGGTCACTTTGCCCCTAATCGGTCAGCCAGGTAAGCAATGGTATTATTCAGCTTCTCCTGATGTGCTTTCTTTACTGATTGAGAAATTTTCAGGAATGACTACGGCTGAGTTTTTACAGCAAAGACTTTTCGTTCCACTGGGTATGAAAGACACTGGATATAATCTCAATGAAGAACAAGCAGGCAGAATGGCGACCCTACACACCTACAATGAAGAAGGAAAACTAATCAAAGCTCCGGATCAAACCCCAACTTCAGGGAACAAAGTCTTCGCCGGTGCAAATGCCTTGTTTAGCACTGCGCCTGATTATGCAAAATTTGCGCAAATGCTCCTCAATGGAGGCGAATGGAATGGAAAACAATACCTAAGCCCAAAGACCATTGAAATCATGACTATGGATCAGACTAATGGACTTTATAAAGCACCCGGGCAAGGTTTTGGATTTGGATTTGGAGTGATGACTGATGTTGCGGATGCGAAATCATTAGGCTCTGAAGGCACATTCTATTGGAGCGGGGCTTACTGCACTTACTTCTTTATCGACCCTAAAGAAAACCTGATCTCCATCATGATGACTCAAACTGCCCCTTTCAGCGGTTTCTATGATCAAAAAATGAGACAACTCGTATATCAGGCAGTTGACTAAATAAAAATGGATCGAGATTAAAATCTCGATCCATTTTTTTCAACCTTGAGAATTTAGCTTTCTGAATTTTTTACGGTATCCACTTATTCTTCCCAAAATCAGGCTTTCTCTTTTCCAAAAAGGCATTTCTACCTTCTTTAGCTTCCTCGGTGCCATAGGCTAAACGAGTAGCCTCTCCCGCAAATACCTGCTGACCAACCATTCCATCGTCGGTCAGGTTCATCGCAAATTTCAACATCTTGATTGAAGTTGGGGACTTTGCCAAAATCTCCTGAGCCCATTCGTAAGCCGTAGCTTCCAATTCAGCATGAGGAATCACCGCATTCACCATTCCCATTTCATAGGCATCTTGTGCAGAGTAATTTCTTCCTAGAAAGAATATTTCCCGAGCTTTTTTCTGCCCAACCATTTTTGCCAAATAAGCAGAACCATATCCTCCATCAAAACTGGTCACATCTGCGTCCGTTTGCTTGAAAATCGCATGCTCCTTACTTGCCAAAGTCAAATCACAAACTACATGAAGCGAATGCCCTCCTCCCACAGCCCAACCTGGAACAACGGCAATCACAACCTTTGGCATAAAGCGAATCAAGCGCTGCACTTCCAAAATATTCAATCGATGATACCCATCTTCTCCCACGTAACCTTGATCGCCTCGTGCTTTCTGGTCACCGCCAGAGCAAAATGCCCAACCCCCATCTTTTTTGGACGGCCCTTCACCGGAAAGTAAAACCACTCCTATCGAAGTGTCTTCCTGAGCATCATAAAAAGCGTCATATAGTTCTGAAGTGGTCTTTGGGCGAAATGCATTTCGAACCTCAGGTCGGTTGAAAGCAATCCGGGCTACTCCGTTGCACTTTTTGTAGGTGATATCTTCGTATTCTTTTGCAGTAATCCAGTCCATAATAGTAAAATTGATAGCAAATGGTAATTTTTGGCAAGATAACAGCCTCCGCCGAAATTTGTTGATTGACTAGTACCTTTGAAAAAGGATTAAGACTTTTACTATCACATGTTCCAACTCAAATTTCAAAATCAGTTCTTTTCCACTGTTGCTGACTTTAAAGATCGGCCATCGGATCTTCCTGATTTTACCAAATCTGCATTTGAATTTTGTAGTGATTGGTTGGAAGGAAAAGATTTTTTTGAACAAAAAACATCAGGATCAACCGGAACTCCAAAAATCATCCGGTTAGATCGAAGTCAAATGATCGCAAGCGCATTGGCTACGAAAGGATTTTTCGGGACTGGGGAAAACACAAAAATGGGTTGCTGTCTCAATCCCGAATACATCGCAGGAAAGATGATGCTAGTCAGGGCGATGGTTTGGCAAAGTGAAATCGAATTGGTCGAAGCCAGTTCAAATCCTATACTTGAAATCTCTGAAATTCCAGATTTCGTGGCAATGGTGCCTTTGCAAGTAGAGCAAAGTTTAAGTGATCCAAGATCCTTCAAACAACTCCAAAAAGTTCAAAACCTTATTATAGGGGGCGCTCCGCTTTCGGAGAAACTGAAAGCGCAGATTGTTAAAAGTGGTATCCGGGCATTTCAAACGTACGGAATGACCGAAACAGTTTCGCACATCGCCCTCGCTAAAATCACGGCAGACCAAATGGTATATCACACCTTGCCAGGAGTCGAGATCGGAGTAGATGACCGGGAAGCGCTTTGGGTCAAGTCAACGATGTCAGGCCCTTTGCCAGTCCAAACAAATGATCAGGTGATCTTACTTTCCAAAAACACTTTCCAGTGGCTTGGAAGAGTAGATTTTGTAATTAATTCCGGAGGAGTGAAGATTCATCCAGAGCTTTTGGAGGCCAAAGTTTCAGGGATTATTGAGCAGTTTTTACCAGGTTTTCAATTTTTCTTTGCGGGAATAAAAGATGAAAAACTTGGTGAAAAAGTAATATTGATCATTGAGGGGGCGGAAATGGATAATAACTCGGCAAAAGATTTAAAAGATGAATTAAAAGCCGAGCTGAACCGTTTTGAGAATCCAAAGGAAATCTTTTTCGTAAACCATTTTATCCGAACTCTAAGTGGAAAGCTAGATCGGAACAAAACAGTTGAAAGGCTATGAAATCGAGCATGACTCAAAAGTCACACACTGGGATGTCCCGATATTTATCGGGAAGGCATTGCGAGATTGCATATGGCTATTAAAAGAAATTATAATCATATGAAATGCCCATGAGAAAAGTTTTCAAACATGGGAATAATTAACCTGGGCATTCCATATGACCTAAAAAATCGAATTATAATCATATGAAATTTATTTTAATCACATTGCTTGCTGCAGTCCTTTCTCTAAAAGATTCTCCTCAGACCCTGGTTAATCTAAATGTTTTGAATATCAAAGCCAACAAAGGAATTATCCAGGTTTTGATTTTTAAAAGTCAGGATGGCTTCCCTGAGGATATCGATAAAGCAGTAAAATCTTTGAGCATTCCCGTGAAGAACTTTTCAGCCTCTGTAGTTATCGAAGATCTTTCTCCCGGGAAATACGCAGTTTCACTATTTCATGACGAGGATGGAGACGGGAAACTCAAAAAAAACTCAGTAGGGCTACCTATCGAAAGATATGGTTTCTCAAATAACCCAACACTTTTCTTTGGCCCACCAAGTTTTTCCAAGTGTGCTTTTTCAGTAGGCTCGAGCCCAGTTTTGATAGAAATATCATTGAAATGAAGAAAGGCTTAAAAACTGCCTCTTCGCTTTGAAAATTAAATTGCCTCAAAAAACTTACTTTTGCGGAAAGAATCTGGCATGACTAAGAACAATACTCCCATCAACGGCATAGTAATCGAATACGACTCAGGAATCATCCCTCCTCCCCATAGCCACGTTTTCCGAATCGCTGTAGACTTGAATTCCAAGCCTCTAAAAATCGAATTAGACTTGCATTATACTGATCGGGAAGAACTTAGTGATGAAGAAATCTTTGATGAGGGTTTCACCTTGGATGATGATTTTTCATTTAAAGGGGAAATTGATGGAGTTTGGACTGATGTGGTTTCGAAATTTAATTCCTCCGCAAAGTGGTCCGGCAAATCGCTTTCGGAAGCAGGCATCACCATATCCCCTATAGAATCTGGAAAAACAGGGAAAGCCAAGGTTCCTGCAGATCAGGAAGGTTGGCTGATTCTCGCCCAAAACCTTATTCAGGCAATCTATGAAACGAATAAAAAGGAGTTGCCATTGACTGTAAAATATCGATGGGTAGAAAATGACTCCGTCAAGGATTGCTCTCTTACCGTACATTTCAGCAACCGGGAGGTGATTTTTACCACAGGAAATGAATCCCGAAATCTAAACTGGGACTATGCGATTCAGCTAGTCAAAACTATTTATACTCCGGATTATCATTATGATCTGGCAAAAGAGGAACCTGGGAAAAAGCGTGGCAGCTACATCAACTGTGGAGATGGATTTTGGCATGAGCTTGGAAAAGGAGTAGAAAACATTGACTCATCATACGATGCCGTTGGCAAGATCAAGGAAGGATTTGAAATACTTTTGAAAGAATAAAATTCCTCTAATTGCAAATTTTAACCTGATTTTTTTAACTTTAATTAGTTAAAAATCAGGTTTTTTTATGCAGAAAAATAAAATTTTTATTAGTTATCGACAAAGTGATACGCAAAGCGAAGCAAGTCGCCTGAAGGAAAATCTTGAGGATGTCTTCGGAAAGGAAAATGTCTTTTTTGATATCGAGACGCTAGAGCCCGGATTAAATTTTGCGAAGGCAATTGAAAAAACAATCCGTCAGAGTGCGGTCGTTTTGGTTTTGATTGGAGAGACTTGGACTGAAGTAAAAGATGAAGAAGGCAATCTCAGACTCTTCAAAGAAAATGATTGGGTAAGAAAAGAGGTAGCAATGGCGCTTTCCATGGAAGATACTCGAGTAATTCCGGTTTTGGTCAAAGACGCCAAAAAACTCACTGCGGACCAACTACCCGACAATATAAAAGCCCTAGCAGATTATCAGTGGGCCGAATTGACTATTCCGAGATGGCGAAGTGATGTGGAAAAACTAATCACCGTTTTAAGAAAAATAACTCAGCAATTAGACACATCGACTTCGAAGAATAAATTTGAAATACACGATTTATTTAAACCGCCTAAGGAAATAGGCGATCTGTTTAAACCTGCCAAAGAATCAAAAGATTTAAGCTCTTTACAAGGGGTCTGGAAAGCTTACCGATACTATATAATTGCTTTTATCATTTTCGTAATCGGTATCGATAGCTGTTCCGAGGAACAATATTATTATAATGACTTTGGATATAATGAGGTATTTGACCCAATCTTACAATCATCATATTCAAAGTATGATGTAAATTATTTGTACATCCCTAAGTCAGAGTCAACACAACTACGAAATAAAGAATACAAATTAAAAAAATCACAAGCTTTTAGATTGGTATCAGAAGCTAAAAATCAGTCATTATAACTGATCAATTTTTACCAGATTTTTACTTGCAAATTGAATGGAAAAAAATAAAATTTTTATTAGTTATCGACAAAGTGATACGCAAAGCGAAGCAAGTCGACTTAAAGAAAATCTAGAAGATATATTTGGAGCCGAAAATGTGTTCTTCGACATCGAGACACTTGAGCCTGGGTTGAATTTTGCGAAGGCGATTGAAAAGACAATCCGTCAAAGTGCGGTCGTTCTGGTTTTGATTGGAGAGACTTGGACTGAGGTAAAAGATGATGAAGGAAATCTCCGTCTTTTCAAAGAGGACGATTGGGTGAGAAAAGAGGTGGCATTAGCCCTCGAAATGGAAGACACCCGTGTCATCCCTGTCTTGGTAAAGGATGCGAAGAAACTTTCAGCTGGTCAACTCCCCGATAATATCAAGTCACTTGCCGATTATCAATGGGCTGAGCTTACTATTCCCAGATGGAGAAGTGATGTGGAAAAGCTGATTTCTTCCTTGGAAAAGATCATCCCTCCAGTTAAAAAAGAACCCGAAAAGAAAAAAGTCATTCTACCTCCTCCTAAACCAAAAAGTTGGTGGGCGAAAAACTACCTATGGGTACTTGGGATTTTTGTGGTGATTATTATCATTGCTTCTTTGCCTGATAACAACAATCAGGAGAACCTGCCCATAGAATCAAACATAACAGCTGCTGGAGAAGATGAAGATTTCAGCCAAGAGGAAATCCAAGGGCTAAGAGAAAATAATCCTACAGGAACAGAAATCTACAATAGTCTGGAATTAGAGGAAGAAGTTCCTCCGATCAGCGCGGAGTTTAACTACTCAGGCAAATGGTGGGTTTGGGAAAACGGTATTCGATCTGGGTATTTTTTGATTAGTCAAAACGGCAATTACTTCAATTTCGATTACTATTACTTTGACGAAAAAGTAGGTGAAGGAACTGGAGAATATAATGGTACTTACTTGTACAGCACTGCTTTCAATATTTTTGGTGATACTAACCAATACGGATTTACCTTCGGATCATATGACCAAGGAGTGAGTTGGGAAGGGCAGACTTTCGTAAATGGGATAGCAACAAATGCAAGCCTGATTCATGATTAACCCTTAATCCTTCTCAAATCCGCTTTAATATCTTGGATCATTTCGCCCAGGTCTTCGAGACTTAGGGCTTTTTTCTTATCACCCGGATTAGGGAAATCGCTGCTTATAAAAGCCTTTGCTTCCCAAACTTCCAGCACATCCTCTCCTTTTACCTCATAAGGCTTGTAATGCTCATTATCCGAAACCAAAAATAGCTTGCCATTATCAGCCAAATAGTTGAACACTCGCTTGTACACCACTCCCTCAGTTTGTGTGACAAGGATATAGGTTCTCCCACTTTTGATTTGGTTTAACTGCTCCACATAGGAACCAATCACAATTGTACCCGGAATCAACGGCAACATCGAATCTCCTGCCAATTCAAAAGCTCTGTATGTGCTTTGTCGGGACAAACTGGGAAGATTAAACTGGGGCAGTTGCTCCATGTACTCCGGATCTGCATACCCGTTTAGATATCCTGCAGAGGCCTTTTGGCCCACTAGCGTAATGTTTTCCTTATCCTCTTCATTCGTAGCGATTGTAAGAATATTTATCCCCCGCTTTTGAATGGCTTTCCTTCCCTTATTTTCTATATCGTGGTACATCAACTCCTCCAAACCCACCTCCAGGATATCGCAAAGTTTTTGAAGGGTTGCCAGCTTTGGCTCAGACCGACCATCCTCATAAGCCGAAATCATGGTGCGCTGTACATCCAATTGATCTGCAAGATCATTTTGGGTTATAGACTTTTGCTTTCGCAAAAAACGGAGGTTGGAAGCTAGATAGTTCATGCTGAAAAAAGATAAAAATTATGATCCTCCTGAACTTGAGGAATAGACAAGTAAGGATTCATGCTAAATGTACTGGATTTCCGGCGTTCCATTCGCTGTTTGATCTCATCGATGATCTCACCAACTGGTTTGGGTTCGCTGACAAGAAGATAGCCGTACTGGGGTTTCTCTTCATTCTCGATAAAAAATTTCACCTGACAGTTTCCGGATGCCAATGTTTTGGTGGTAATACTGATTTTCTCTTGATTTTCCATAGCCTTTTCTTTTACGTCAGCTAAGATATAAATGTTGTTTTAATAAACATTAGTATGATCTAAAAATTAACATACCGACTGACAGAGCTTGTCAGAAAATTATAAAAAAAGCATTACATACAGAATTTCAGGGTTTTGCAATAAAACTTCATCCTTGCTGAGTTTTGGGATTCATTTTGAAACAATTTCACCTAAACTGATTCATCAATCATGTTTCCTTTTCAATGCTCGAAATAACCGCTTAGCCAATTCCTTTAATAAATAGGAACAATTCCTTGTTCCTTTGTCTTACTAAAAGGAATAATCCCAAAAACCAACTAGTGCTCATACGCCCAAATAACTACAATGAAATATTACCTTTTACTTTTTATATTCTTAGGTTCTTTTCTAAATGCCTGGACTCAAAGCTTTTCCATCAAGGGAAAAGTGATGGATGCGAGTTCTAAGGAAAGCATCCCAAATGCCACAATCTTATTGTTGAATTTTTCAGACTCCCTACAAGTAGATGGCATGATCTCAGATTTGGATGGAAATTTCATCCTTGAAAACATCAAAGAAGGTGAATACTTGATGAAAGTCCAGTATCTGGGCTATGAAAACCTATTCCGAAATATCCAGCTTCAGCAAGATCTTGATCTTGGAAATGTGATGATTCGTGAGACCGCTACTGATCTCAATGAAGTCACAATCTCAGCCCGAAGATCAACCGGTACACAGAAAAGTGACACGACGATGTATAATGCCGATGCTTTCAAAACTATGAAAGATGCCAGCGCGCAGATTTTGGTGGAGAAACTTCCCGGTGTCCTGATGGTAGATGGAGCGCTACAGGCCCAAGGTGAAAACATTACCCAAATACTAGTAGACGGAAAGCCGTTTTTTGGAGGCGATGTGAAAACAGCCTTGCAAAATCTTCCGGCAGAGGTAATTCTAAGCATTGAAATATTTGATCAGAAAAGTGACCAGGCGCTCTTGAGTGGATTTGATGATGGTCAGCGCCAAAAGACAATCAACATCATCACCAAGCCAAATCGCCGCAAAGGCCAATTTGGAAGAATTACTGCTGGCTACGGCTCGGATGAGCGCTACCTGGCAGGAGCAAGTATCAATGCCTTCAATGAAGACCAGCGGATCACATTTACAGGTCTGACTAACAATATCAACTTGCTGGACTTCTCTGCCGATCCAAATGCACAGGACAATTCCAATCCTCAAAATGGGGTCATTGATACCAATATCCTAGGATTGAATTTTTCAGATGAATGGGGTGAAAAAGTAAAGGTCTCAGGGAGCTACTTATTCAGAAACCGAAAAAATGTAGGCATTGAGTCGCTCTACCGGGAATTTGTGACGAGCACCCAGGAAGGTCAAACCTATACCGAAGATAGTCGGGAGACAAGAACCAATCAGGATCACCGATTTGATATGCGATTGGAATATCAAATCGATGCGAAAAACAGAATCATTTTCCGCCCAAGATTCTCAGCAGCCTTTGATAAGGAGAACTCTTCATTTATCGGTGAAAGTGTCAATCTTGACGGTCCTCTAAACCGAACTGAAAATACCCGGGCGGCAAACAATAAGGATTATGATATTTTCAACCGAATTTATTACGGTCATAAGTTTGATAAGGAAGGCCGAAGCTTGACGGTAAGGTTGAGAACCTCAAACAGCTGGAATAGAGATGTTGCCATTCGAAGAGCAGACAATACCTTTTTCCAACCCACTGAGCGATTGGAGGTCATCAATCAACAAATCACGCGTGATCGGGATGGGAATTCTTGGGAGACCGGAATTTCCTACACGGAACCTTTGGGAAAGAACGGACAAATGGAATTAGAGTATCAAATCGGAAATCGTCTTGACAACTCAGACCAGTTGACTTTTGATATCCAAAGCGAGGATCTCACCAACGTAGAATTAGATACCGCCCTGAGTAATTCCTTTGGAAGTAAATACCTGACTCAAGAAATCGAGCTTGGCTATCAGTACAAGTTGGAAAAAATGCAAGTGCAGGTAGAAGGCCAATTTCAACATGCCAGACTGGATAATAGCCAGATCTTCCCTGCACCATTTGAATTACAGCGGACATTCAAAAGCTTCTTGCCTACCGTTCGATTTGATTATCAGTTTTCTGAATTTACCAATCTGGAAATTGACTACGATACAAACGTAGATGCCCCTTCTGTACAACAGCTACAAACGGCAATCGATAACTCAAATCCATTACAGCTTCGTACGGGTAATCCAAACTTGGATCAGTCTTATTCCAACCGAATTCGATTCAGATTCCGAACCAGAAATCCAGATACCGATCGTTCTTGGTTTGTTTTTGCTCAATCAAGAATTGTAGCCAATACCATCGCCAACAGTTCATTTATCGCGGAGGAGCCGACTGAGCTTCCTGGAGGAATTATTTTAGAAAAAGGCTCTCAGCTATTCCGTCCTGTGAATTTGGATGGATTTCAGGATTTCAGATCTTGGGTGAGTTATGGAATGCCACTTGGATTTATCAAATCCAACCTGAATGTCTACGGTGGATTAAGCTACAACAAGCGCCCTGGACAAGTCAATAATGAATTGAGTTTCAACAATTCCAACCGGATCAGCACAGGTCTATCCATTGGCAGCAATATCAGTGATCAAATTGACTTCAATATTTCTACCCGATTTTCTTGGAATAATGTAACGAATACCCTGAATCCAGCTTTGGACAATAAATTCTTCAACCAACGAACCCGTCTTAATCTGAGCTGGATCATTTGGGAAGGATTAATCTATCGTCTGGATTTGAATCATCAAATCAATAGCGGTTTGTCGGCAGGCTTTGACAACGATTTTCTCCTGATGAATATGAGTATCGGAAAGAAAATATTTAAAAATCAGCGTGGTGAAATCTCCCTGAATGTCTATGACCTTCTAGGACAAAATGCTAACGTAAGGAGAAATATTACCGATATCTATATCGAAGATACACAGACCAATGTACTCAGCAGGTACTTTATGCTCAGCTTTTCCTACAACCTTCGTCGATTTAGCAAAGGAATGGATATGGAGGACTACAATGAGCTAGTCAATACCGGAATCGGTGACGAACGAAACTAATCTGATCCATCCGAAACAGTAATTTCTTTCAGCCTTATCTTTCTAGATAAGGCTGAAAGTTTTCTAAGAGGAACTTTTTACTTCAGTTCTTTCTGGCTACTAGCGGTTTGCTATTTTTTTAACTAATTAGCTATTATATTTAGTAGCGTTGCGGATATCTTTCAAATAGCGGGATATGCGAATGTTTAATTTTTTAGAAATATGGGCGAAAACTTGATTTCAATCCAGGTCATTGGTAGAAAAATTCTACTTAAAATGCCGAAAAATGAGGAGGACATCTCTCTAGTTAGAACTATTCCCTATGTAAGATGGAATAAACAAACCTTTCTTTGGGAGATTCCTCATTATCCCGGGAATTTAGAAAGGCTCCTCGCCTATTTCGGGAATCGGGTTCATTCGATAACCAAATCCGAAGATATTCCTGTCTATTTAAAAGGACATTCTTTGCTCCAGAAAGATCATGTTTTGATGATCCGAACCAATTCAGGTAGAATTAAACTGATTTTTGGTTACCTCACAGAGTTTATCAAGCATATCAAGACCATTCCATATCACCATTGGGACAGTAAAAATAAATGGTGGACGATCCCCTATTCGGAGCAGTTTGAGGAAGAAATAAAAAGGAAAATTGAAGAACTGGGCTTAACCTATAGCTACGAGCAAGAAGGAAAAAACGAAGGTGTACCGAAGGCTAGCCCACTTTCTTTTTCTAATTATAAAAAATGTCCAGCCGAGTATGTAAACAAATTAGAGGAAAGGAGGTATAGTCAAAATACGATTAGATCCTACATTCCCTTATTTGAAGAATTCATTAATCACTTCCCTGATTCTGAACTAGATTCCCTTGGGGAAAAAGAGATTATGGATTTTTCGAGATACTTAGTCACCGAGCGGAAAGTATCAAGTTCCCATCAAAATCAAGCAATTAATGCGGTCAAGTTTTATTTCGAAAAAGTAAAAGGTGGTGAGCGAAAATACTATCATGTAGATAGACCTATTCGGGAAAAAACCTTACCAGAGGTTTGTAGTGAGGAAGAAATCGTAGCTATATTTAAATCAGTTGCGAACCTAAAGCATAAAGCAATTCTAATGACGATATATTCTGCAGGATTACGAATAAGTGAACTGACTAACCTCAAGATCAAAGATATCGACTCGAAGCGGATGCAGATCCGAGTAGAGCAAGGCAAAGGAAAGAAGGACCGATATACCTTATTGTCACAAAAAAACTTAGAAGTATTAAGGGCATATGTGAGCCGTGAGTCACCTGTTGAGTATTTATTCGAGGGTCAAGGAAGCAGCGCTGATAAACCTATAAAATATTCAAAAACGAGCATAGAGAATATTCTGAGAGCAGCCGTAGCAAAGACAAAAATCAAGAAAAAGGTAACGCCACATACTCTGAGACACTCCTTCGCTACTCATCTCTTGGAAAACGGCACTGACATCCGATACATACAGAGTTTACTCGGTCACGACAGCCCAAAGACAACTCAGATATACACTCATATTACAACCAAAGGATTTAGTCAAATTAAAAGCCCTTTAGACAAGCTAGATATTTGACTAAAAACTCTCTATCTAATCGAAATATATCCACCAGTACTGGTGGATACCGTTCCAAAAGAGAAAGATATACAACAGAACTAGTGGATATACAATCGTTAGCAGCTATGTTAAAGAATTTTGAAATAAAAATGATTAATAAAACTTTAAATTTATCACGATGAAAAATCTAACAATCCTTCTTTTTTGTATTGCAATTTTTGGTTGCAATCAACCATCTACAAAATCAACTGATACATTACCGCAAAGTGAATCTGTTAATGTTGATTCATTAACCGATGTGTTTTTGGCCGGTTGGAACAAACAAGATTCTACAGCAATTATGAAAACGATTGCTGACAATGCAATTGTAATGAATGATTCGTTAATACATACAGGAAAAAAGGCTATTGCTCAAAATTGGATTAGTGGAGGAGTTAAAGTGCTAAGTAACATCCAAACAACTTCTTTAATAAAAGGAGTTAGTGAATCTATAGCGTATAATGGTGGGTCATACAGTCTTGACCTGACTCCTCCAGGTGGACCTGTTCTTAAAGAAAAAGGAAATTATAGCCTCGTATGGAGTAAACAGCAGAATGGCGATTGGAAGTTAACTCTTGTTCATATTGAAGATATAACACGAATGCCTGATATTAAGTAAAAAGGAAATTCAGTGATAATAAACACAAGCTGCTAACAGCACCTACAAAAAATTGGCGATTAAGTGATGAAATGAAGTTTTGTGCTTCGTATTAAGTTTAGTGCTGGCAGACAGTTTTGTACTCCGAAATCGCCAACTTCTTGTAGCTGCAAACCGTTATAAGCAATGAAAAATAACACTGATAACAGCCAGTTAACTGAACACAATGAAATTATAAAATAGTTTTAAATCTAATAATTATGGAAAAGAAAATAGAATACTCAATCAATTTGAAATTTGAAAGTATTGTAATTCCGCCATTCAAAGACATTTTAATATTAGGTAAAAAATGTCCTCATGGAAAATTAGGCGTTGAACAAGGTTTCCAATTGCTTTCAATTGACCTTTTTACAGTTATTGATGTTGAAGACGAAACTGTTGCCTATATATTTGTAAATAATTATCTATTAAATAAAATCCCCCAAGAAGACATATTAGCAATTTTACGAGAAAATGTATTTCCATATATGTCAAGTTTTGAGACGATTAAGGTTGATTTCGATTTTGAAATTCATGTAAAAAACATTAAAGGGACATTAAAATAAAAAATAATATGCTTGATAGTTTTTTGATAAATACTTCATTCCAAGTTGTTGATGAATTTAGTCATATAAAATCAATTGACAAAAATACTCTGATTAATTCATTTTTTGTAGTAAATGATAAAAGTGGAAATTTTACAGGTATTTTAAGTCCGATAGATTTATTGAAAAAACCTCATTTAATAGCGGGTGATTGTTTATCAAAAAGACCTGAAATTAATAAAAATAGCGAAATTAATGATGTTCTAAACTTATTTAATTCAAATAATTATAACGAATTGCCGGTATTTGAAGAGGGTAATTTTTGTGGAGTTGTCTGCAAAGATAAAATACTTGACTATTTAAAATCTGTTCGAGAAATTAACATTGAATTAGAGAAAAGAACAAAAGAACTACATGAAAGTGAAGAAACACTAAATTTAGTAATTAAAGGTTCAAACGATGCACCTTGGGACTGGAACTTAATTGAAGACGAGTTATATTATTCGCCACAATGGTGGCAACAAATAGGATATGAACATAATGAAATTCTGCCACACTCGTTACTTTGGGAAGAATTAATGCATCCAGATGATAAACCCAATGTTGATAATATCTTTCGTGGAGCTTTAAAGAATGGTAACGAAAGTTATAGTGTAGAATTTCGTCTCAAACATAAACAAGGTCACTATGTTCCGGTTTTATCGCGAGGATTTATAACTTTCGATGAAAATAAAAAACCAATACGAGTTAGTGGAACTAATTTAGATTTATTGGAACGTAAAAAGTCAGAACAAGCGCTAAAAGAAAATAAAGAACGCTTAGAGAGTTTAGTTCGTATTCTGCAAAAAAATTTTCAAACAAAACAAGATTTATTAGATTTTACACTTGAAGAAGCGATTAATTTAACGAATAGTAAAATTGGATATATTTATTTTTATGACGAACAAAATCAAGAATTTACATTATTTTCATGGTCGAAAAATGTAATGAATGAATGCACTGTAAGAGAACCAAAAACTATTTACAAATTATCTGAAACAGGTATTTGGGGAGAAGCAGTAAGACAAAGAAAATCAATATTAATTAACGACTTTGTATCCCCTAATCCATTAAAAAAAGGTTATCCGACAGGTCATGCTCATTTGCATAAATTTTTAACAATTCCAGTGTTTATTGAAAAACAAATTGTAGCAGTTGTCGGAGTTGCAAATAAAGAACAAGATTATACTGAAATAGATATTTTGCATTTAACAATCTTAATGAACAGTGCATGGAAAGTATTGCAAAAGAAAGATACTGATGAACAAATTAAATTCCAAAACGAAGAATTAAAAAAACTCAATGCCGATAAAGACCGATTTATGCAAATTCTTGCACACGATTTAAAAAATCCATTTAATACTATTCTTGGTTTTTTAAATTTGCTGACAAATAATGTTCGCAATTACGAAATTGATAAAATTGAAAGACAAATAAATATTATTAATAATTCTGCACAAAATACATTTAGATTATTAGAAGATATTTTAACATGGGTAAGAGCAAATTCGGGAAAAATACCTTTTGAACCACAAAAAATAAATTTAGGAACTATTTGTAACATAGTTATTCAAAATTTGAAACTAACTGCAAATGCAAAAGATATAACTATCAAACAATTTGCAATAGATGAAATTAGCATTTTTGCTGACAGAAATATGCTGAGTACGATTTTACGAAATCTGATTTCAAATGCAATAAAGTTCACACAAAAAAGCGGGAATATAGATGTTTATGCAGAGAGTAAGGACAGATTTGTAGAAATCACAATATCAGATAGCGGAATAGGAATGTCACCGGAAATAAAGAATAGATTGTTTGATATTTCGCAAAAAATCTCAAAAGAAGGAACAGAAAATGAAAGCGGAACTGGTTTAGGGTTATTGCTTTGCAAAGAATTTGTAGAAAAACACGGCGGAAAAATTTGGGTAGAGAGCGAAGTTGGAAAAGGAAGTGATTTTAAATTTACGTTGCCCTTGATAAATGAAAATTGAACATATAACGAGTTGAAATAATGATAATTAGAGCTTATAACATGCTACTGGACGTCAGGCTTTTGTGGCTGTTTTTTTATGCGCTTCGCGCACAAAAAAAACAGCCACAAAAGCCCGCCGCCAGTAGCTTCACGTTGTAGCACATTAAAATGACATTGACTTAGTAGAATAACTGTAACATTTGAAATAATATAACAACTAATTTAATAAGAAATATTTTACCTAAAAAACGAAAATGGAAAGCTTAAAAGAAAACAGTGCAATTCTAAAGAATTCGAAAGGACAGGAGCTGCTTTACCTTAAAGACAATGACATCGAAAACACAGCAGGTCAGAAAATTGGCTATTTTAAAGATGACACTCTTTTAAACTTGAATAATCAAGAAATCGGTCGTATATCAGACAATGAAATGCTAAATTTTCAAGGTCAAGTTTTAGGAAAAATTGAAAATGATGATTTATTAAACCTCAAAGGACAATCTATAATGACTGTGGAAGGGAAAAGTGCAACTTCAAAAGCTAAAATTGGATTAGCCTTCTTCTTCTTTTTGCAATAATGATTTCATTGAAAAAATTAAATAAAAACGTGCTACAATCGAGTAGCCTGACCTGAGCCAGACGGCTCAGGTTGAGGCTCTCACACCACCGTACGTACGGGTCTCGTATACGGCGGTTCACTGGATTGTAGGTTGCATTTTGAGGTAGTAGGAAA
>NZ_JAQWXX010000018.1 GCF_029254265.1 Algoriphagus sp.
GGATTGCTTTATTTGGCTACTGAGCACGGGGTTTATGTTTCCTTTAATGATGGGGACATGTGGCAATCTCTTCAACTTAACCTTCCCGATACTCCGATCAGGGATTTAGTGTTGAAAAATGACGATGTGGTATTGGGTTCTCATGGACGAGGTTTTTGGATTTTGGATGATATTCGACCACTTCGTGCAGCAGTTGAAACCACCTCTAAAAATGAAGTAACACTTTATAAACCGGCCAACCCTATTCGTGGAGTTTACGATGCAGCAATCCAATATTACTTGCCTGAGAAAGTAGATTCCTTGAAAATTGAAATCCTTGATTCCGATGGGAATCTAATCAACACGTACACTGCATATGGAGATTCAACAGCCCGAAATGCACCAAAGCGTAATGCTGGACTGAACACCTTTACCTGGGATATGCGGTATCCGGGATCAACTGTTTTTGATGGGATGATCATTTGGTCTGCTAGACCTCAACGTGGTCCATACGCCCCTATTGGGACTTATCAAGTGAGGTTAACTGCTTTGGGTAAATCGCATAATACTGATTTTGAGTTGGAGATGGATCCGAATCTTCAAGGAGTTATAGCTGATGATTTGCAAGAGCAATTTGACTTGGCAATCCAAATTCGGGATAAGGTTTCGGAAGCAAACGAAGCAGTGATACTAATTCGAAATATCAGATCTCAAGCTAATGAGTTGAAAGCTAGTGCAAAAGTGAAAGCTCAAATTGATGAGATTCTGAGCAAAATGAAGGTAATTGAGGAAGATCTTTATCAAGTTCAAAATCAATCGGGACAGGATCCTCTAAATTTCCCTATTAAACTGAATAATAGATTGGCTTCTCTTCAGAGAAGTGTAGAAGCTGGTCAGGCTAGGCCAACAGACGCTGCCTACGTGGTTTTTGAGGAGCTTTCAGGAGAATTGGAGAATCATCTCGCAAAACTGGATGAGGTGCTTTCAAGAGATCTTAAAAAGTTAAATTATGTATTACCTAATAAAATCACAATCGATAAGAAGTGATTTAAAGTTTACTCGTGATGCTAAAAAATCCGTAAGGATTTTGCTCTGATAAATTTTTCTTAGGAGATAAAAGTAAAAATGGCTTTCTGATATCAGAAAGCCATTTTTTGTTCAATTCTTGAAGCAGTAAGCTTATGCTTCCACCAAAGTCTTTTTTGATTTTCTATAAAGATGAGAACTTAAGATGTTTCTTCTAGCAAATCGATAGGCATTATCTGCACTGAGAAATTTGGTATAAGTGTTTTTCGAGACTCCAAAATACTCGTAAGTATTCCCATCCAAAAACGTGATTTCAAGTACTAGATTCTTGTAGTGAAAGTCCTCAATGCCAGTTTGAGTAGCAGTCACTGTGTACTCTTCAAGGTTTGCAGCAATTGTTTCAGGAGCAATACTGACTAAAAAATGGTATCCATCAATAATTTTTGTGCTCTTTTCCTTTGCTTCAGCTGCCTTTTCATCCCCTTCTTGGAATTTGTCAGGATGCCATTCTTTCACGAGATTCCGGTAAGTAGTTTTCAGTTCTTTCAAATCAATCGGTCCTTCGATACTAAATAACTTTTTGTATTCATTAATGCGCTTCATAGAATCTCTCTTAAAATTTGCGCAAAGGTACTTATATAATTATTGAAAAAGCTATACCCTGAAATCAGGAACTTTTAGCCAACATTATCTTAAATAGATTAATGATTTTCAATACTAAATTTGGATTATAATCAACTCTATAAATTATTATTTGGGTTACTATATGATTCGTTAGTATCGGCAATTTGAGTTTTTACCAAAACCAGCATCTCCAAAAACCAATAGATCAACCAGATAAACCAATCAGGATTCAATTAAAAATGAAATCACGTCAATTCCTCTATCCTACCCTCATAATCAAACTGTAAATCTTCGTGAAGCCCACCAATAAGCTTCACAGCCTTTTTGACTTGCATTTGGTAAAGATTATCAAGTACGGCATGCTGATGATCTAAAAACCCATTTTCCTTCAATTGCTCACAAAAAAATAGGATTACCTCAATCTGATCAGTTTTCTGCTTCGTTAATTTCAGCAGCTTATTCATTTTTCTCCGAATCTTCTGAGCTGATTTCTTAGCGTAATAGTAATGATCTGCACGGGCATTTTGGAACTCAATCGCTAAATCCTCCTGTGCCATTTCCACGAATAAACCAGGATTGTCTTTTTCATTTAGTTTAAAAAACAAAAATGACTTATTGTCTCTGCTAAACTTCGAGAGTTCTAAGATTACTTCGATGAGTTCTTTTTCAGGTAAATAAGAAAGTTCTTTTTTAAGCTGTGCTAAACTAGGGATTTGCATTCCTGATTTTCTGTTATATGTTTTGAAAAAGGTAGATCGTCAACATGCCCCAGCCTGTGCCGGTGACCATGCTTAAAATTGCCAACAATACCGCATGAGGCATCAAATCTTTGCGATAAGCGGCCGTCACTGCTGGGGCTGTGGAAATACCCCCCAAATTAGCCATTGATGCGATAGGTACCCAAACCAAATTTAACTTTAGGATTTTTGCGCATATCAGCATCCCTACAAAATGTAGAATCAACCAGATTACCACCAATGTCACAAACTCCCAAGGCAAACTAAGATTGCTGAAATCCAATCTCAAACCTAAAATAGCCATTACCAGAACGATGCAAATACCTCCCAATTGAAGAGAAAAGCGGGTATTCCAAAGTTTGAAGATGTTTCCCAATACCAAACCAATTATGGATAGACTGATGACCATCCCAAGAAAGGAAATGTTTAGAAAGAAAATTAGTGATGCTATTCCAAAGAATATTAAAACTGTAATCCAAGGGAAAATTTTTCTACCTCCTGAGTTAAGATCTACTTGAGATTGATCTGGTATCGGGTCACTGATTCCAAAAATCCGGCTCAATACTTCTCCTTTTTTGATAAACTGAAACATCAAGATGGTCCAAATATTTACCAAGATATTATCCAAAACCAATACGGAAAGAAAAAGTGATTCAGGTGTTTCAGCTAATTCTTTTAGGATTAATTGACTGGTACTTCCTCCGATCCAGCCTCCTACGATAGGAACTAATCCTTTCCAATAGGCTTGCTCTACAAATAGATCGGAAGACTGAAGATCTACTCCTGAAAATGCCAAAACCAAAATTACCGGAAGTGTGGCGATAATAGCTGAGCCAATAAAAAAAAGCACCAAGGGACGAACACCTACGATAGCAAGTTGCCGCAAAGGCAAAGCGCTCATAACCGCAAGCAGTGTAATTGGAATGATCCAATTGCGACTTAAGGAGTGTAAATAGACTCCGGATAGATCCCATCCAAAGAGATGAGTGAATCCTGCCGGGATGACATATGCAAAGAGAATAGCCGGAAACCAGTCTAATATTTTTTCTACAATTCGATTTTTTAATTTACTGATCCTCAGTACAAAAAATACCGTCAGTACAACAATCGCAGTAGCTATCCAGTCTAGGTTTTCCATTAATCAAATGATTGGCTTAAGATTCCAAGACAAGTCTGGATTCCTTCCAAATAATTTCCCACTCGGATGTTTTCATTAGGTGCATGAATACTGTTATCGGGATTTGGAATCCGAACCGAAACTGCTGGGATTCCCAAAATATTTATAAACGGAGCCATAGGTTGAGAGCCACCCGTCAACCGGGTCTTAATGTAGTTTTCCCCAAATACAAGACTCATTCCTTTTTCCAGCCAATGTCCGAAATCAGATTCCATTTCTGCTCGGAAGGGTTCTGAGCCAATCCGATAGTCAAATGATACCAATTTTGAAAAGCTGTTTCGCTCATCATCTGAGGGCTCCCCTTCTACAAAATAATAACCTTGATCTTCAATAAATTTTCTGACAAGTTCAACCTGCCGCTCCGCTGGAGTTTCTTTGACTGTGCGCATATCGATTTCAATCACTGCTTCAGAGGGAATTATTGTCCGTACCTCTTTGCCCACCCAAGCTGCCCGCATACCGCGAATATTCAACGAGGGGAATTGCATGGCTTCCTGATAGCTAGCCCCTACTTTTTCAGCTTCAGCGATTCCAAGTTCATTTTGAATTTGTTCCAAGCTTTCTGGTACCGCAGCCATAGCTTTGAGATCTGCATCTGTGAAATTCACACCTTCATAAAATCCCGGAATTAAGACTTTACCAGATTCATCTTTCATAGCTGATAATAATCGAGCTGCAGCAAAAACTGGATTTGGAGCGAAATTTCCATACTGACCACTGTGTAGATCATTCTTAGCGCCAAAAATTTTCAAAGTAATAGTAGCTATTCCTCTTGCTCCAAAAGCCAAATTTGGAAGATTTGAAAAGTGGCGGGTTCCATCCATAATCAGGATTCCATCAGCTTCGAATAGCTTTTTATTGCCAGCTACAACTTTTGCAAGTTCAGGCGAACTCATCTCTTCTTGAAAGTCCAAGATAAACTTCAGATTTACAGCTGGAGCAATTCCCTTTTTTTGGAGAATATCCAAGGCAGATAGAAAAGTCATCGTAGGTCCTTTGGAATCTGATGCCGAACGGGCAAAAATCTTCCAACCAGGATCAATTTTCCCATCGATGAAATTCCAATTGATTGGCTCCCAATTCCCATTTATTTCTTCCATTAATTCCGGAATGTATGGGCTTTCCTGATTCCAAGCAGAAGAATCGACTGGCTGACCATCAACTTGCATGTACACAAGAATTGTTTTCTTTTTCAAGTCATTTTTCCCTTGAGCAAAAAGGTGAGGAACTCCATTCGAAGTCAAAATTTGAGTTTTGAAACCTCGCTTTTCCAAAGCTGATTTAGTCCAATCCAGATTCAATTGGATATCTGAAGCTACCTTTCCATTATTTGGTAGGCTTAGATACTCCTTTAATTCGAGTAGTGAACTCCGCAGCTGTAAAGCTGACGCTTCTATTATCTCGGATTTGCTGAGTTGGGCATTTACATGGATGATGGAGCCAAAAAACAAAAGTATTAGCGCAGATACAGCTTGTTTCATTCTTCAAAGATTTATCCCCGATTATACAGATTTTTCTTCTGGCATTCGGAAGTAACTTCTATTTTTATGCTGAACGATTTTAATCGCTATCAAAGATTTTCAATGAACGAGCAAAAATCTATTATAAAAGCCTACGAATCAGCCAAGAAGAATCAACTTAAAGTTGCCTTGGCAACTGTGGTTCAAGTTGACGGCTCTGCCTACCGAAGGCCAGGAGCGAGAATGCTAATCACAGAGGCAGGTGAACTGACCGGTGCTATCAGTGGCGGATGTCTGGAAGGTGATGCGCTTCGGAAAGCCCAAACGGTGATTTTTCAGCAAGAATCTATGTTAGTGACCTACGACACTACCGATGAAGATGATCAGAAATTCGGGATAGGTTTAGGATGCAATGGAATTATCCATGTATTGATCGAACCGATTAATTTTCAAGATGAATTGAACCCAGTAGCCCTCCTTCAAATGGCAATTTCAGATCGCGAAGTTGGTGTTTTGGCTACTGTCTTTTCGGTCAAGAATGCTAGATCGGCACAAATTGGAACTCGATTTTTAAAGAAAGGTGATACTTACAAGAAGAAAGATATTGGAATAGCTACTCCTGTTTTGGAAGAAATTGAATCAGTATTTTCCAATTCTGATTTAGTTAAAAATGAAATTTTGATACTGGATGATTCACATTCAATATTCATTGAAGTAATTCATCCCCCGATTCAATTATTGCTTTTTGGTGCGGGAAATGATACAATTCCTGTTGCTAAAATGGCTGATTTACTGGGTATAGAAGTGATTTTAATAGACGGAAGAGCTAATCAGGCTACTACTTCCCGTTTCCCAACTGTTACAAAAATCAATGTTTCTCCCGCCAACTTTGCTTTGGAAGGAATAACTATTGATTCCTATACGGTGGCATTATTGATGACGCATAATTTCGAATACGAAGCAACGGTTCTCGAAACTCTACTTTCTAACAAACTTTCTTATGTGGGGATATTGGGGCCAAAGAAAAAGTCTGAAAAATTACGAGAACGATTAGAAACCAAAGAGCTTCAAGCGGACTGGAGTAATGTCTATGGACCTATTGGTTTGGATATCGGTGCAGAAAACTCTGAAGAAATTGCATTGTCCGCCTTGTCGGAAATAAAAGCAGTTCTCGCTGGAAAAAGCGGTACCTTTCTGCGCGATAAACAAGGTCCAATACATTAAACGATATATGGAAAAAGCTAAAACCGGAATCATTATTCTTGCTGCAGGTGAATCTTCAAGACTGGGATTTCCCAAGCAAATAGCTCAATACAAAGGTAAAACACTGCTTCAGTATGCAATTGATGCAGCTTTGGAAGCTAAAGTAGAAAAGCAGGTTGTAGTTTTGGGAGCGAATAAGGACGAGATAAAAAAGACTTTTAGAGGCGATTCCATTCCCAACATTCCAAATCAGGATTGGGAAAAAGGAATGGCTTCCAGTATGCAAAAAGGCTTGGATTATTTGCTAAAGTTTAATCCCCCAGATCAGGTAATTATTATGCTTTGCGATATGCCGTTTGTGGATTCCAAGTTGCTAAAGAAACTGATTGCTACTCAAAAGAAGACCGGAAAAGGAATTGTTGCTTGTGAATATTCAGAAACTGTAGGCGTTCCTATACTTTTTACCAAAGCATATTTTAAAGAATTGAAAGGACTTTCTGGGGACGAAGGAGCAAAAAAAGTAGCTCTCGCACATATCGATGATTGTGCGCTAGTAAAATTTCCAATGGGAAAAGTAGATGTAGATACCGAAGCTGATTTAAGAGATTTGAATCTTTAGGATTCTGTCCTAGCTGCACAGCAGTGAGGAACTGAGGGAACATTGAACGAAACGATCAACACTATTTAGGGAAGTACATTAGTAAAAATTCTTATATCCTAAATCTTAAATCAAATATTTTCCCCTCTCAACTCACCTACCACTTCCTTAACCCAGTCTATTGCGTCTAGAATCTCTATTTCACTTGTCTGAAACCCTAAGCTGAACCGAATCGAAGCTCTTCCCAAATCTGAATTCAAACCCATGGCTTTAAGTACGTGACTTGGTTTTGGAGAAATACTCGTGCAAGCTGATCCAGAGCTCACTGCGACTTTCAGGCAAACCTTTCGAAGCAGCTCCTCTCCTTCTACTCCTCCGAAAGCAATATTGGAAACATGTGATAATCTATGGATTTGACTTCCATTCAAAAATGTGTTTGGGATTTCTAAGAGCTTATTTTCAAGTAAATCTCTTAGCCTCTCCAGTCTCATACTTTCTTCATTTATTGCTTCAAAGCGCATTTCTGCTGCCTTTCCCATCCCGACTATTCCTGGAACATTAAGCGTACCGGATCTAAAACCTTTCTCATGCCCTCCTCCGATTTGTTGTGGAATGGGCTTTGGTAAATCATGATTATGCCGGATATATAATGCTCCAACTCCTTTTGGTCCATAAAATTTATGTGCTGAAATAGCCATCAAATGGACTCCGGAAATTGAAATAGGAATCTTACCGACGGCCTGAACTCCATCTACAAAAAGAATAATCTGATGTTCGTTGGCTATTTTGGCGATTTCCTCAATGGGATGAATAACTCCAGTTTCATTATTAGCCCACATCAATGCGATCATTTTGGTTTCTGATTTTATAGATTTCTTTAAGTCTTCCAAATCAATCTTTCCTTTGGAATCAACTTTCAAATAAGTGATCTCAGCACCTTTTTGCTCTAAATAATCTAAACAATCCAGAACCGCTTTATGCTCAGTTTTGCAGCTGATAATATGAATCGGCTCGCCTTCAAAAACATCAAATATTCCTTTTAATGCAAGGTTAATCGACTCAGTAGCCCCAGAGGTAAAAATGATCTCTTTTGGTTTTGCTCCAATCAAGTTTGCAACTTGTTCACGGGCTTTTTCAACTGCATTTTCAGCTACCCATCCATAAGGATGCGATTTGCTTGCCGCATTTCCGAAGTGAGTCCCAAAATAAGGAAGCATTGCCTCGATCACCTCAGGATAGCAAGGTGTAGTTGAATTGTAGTCAAGGTAAATTGGATAATTCATGAGTTCAAAATAGCTTAATTCACTCGTTTTTCTAGGTTTTGCAGATGTGTATCTTTGGAAAAACTATTCTTATGCAGGAAACTTGGACTTTTGATTATTCAGATTCTTTAGACTTGAAAGAGCTTTCAGATTTCCTTAAAGCTAATTCGAAGGATTTGGGAATCTTCCTTTCCTACTATTACAAAAGAGAAGGTGCTTTGGCTGAGAATGTCGATATAAAATCAAACCTAATTTTTATAACTCCAACAAGTGGCAACTTCACCTTAGAATTTGATTTAATCCACTTTAACGCTTGTCTTGCCATTGATGAAAAGGAGAGGTCAGAGATGAAAATCAAATTTGAATTAAATCCAATTACAAATCAATTGATTTTAACCGGAGCTTATTGGCCGGAAAGAGGAATGGATGAGATTTGAGGTAGCATCAGGTTTGCTAGGAACTGAATTTGCTTTTAATAATTACTTCCCCAAATTATTTTAATTCTAATTAAGACTCTAAATTTTATATAGTAATATTAGGTTATATGATTACAGAAAATCTTCGTGCTCTCCGTGAAACCTTTGTGTTCTTCGTGGTCAGAAATAAAAAAAGCCTCCTGAAATCGAATTCAGAAGGCTTTCGTATCTCAAGGAAAACTATGCTCTCCGAATTCCTAATTTGATATCAGAAAACTCCTCTTGCTCAATAAATGGTTGACTTCTCAACCTTCTTCCTGTTGCAGTAAAGATTGCGTTTGCAATCGCGCCTCCTGTAGGTGGCAATGCAGGCTCTCCTAATCCGGTTGGATCATATCCTGAATCGACGTAATGCACATCGATCTCTGGTACCTCTTTCATTCGGATTAGTTTGTAGGAATCAAAGTTTTTCTGAGTTGGTAATCCATCCACGAAAGTTAGGTTACCATACATGGCATGTCCCATCCCATCCACTATTCCACCTCTAACTTGATGATTGGCACCAGTTGTATTGACAACCATTCCACAGTCGGTTGCGGCGGTAATTTTCTTTAATACCGGGCTTCCGTTTTCTATCTCGATATCAGCTACTTGAGCCACGTAGGTTCTATGAGAGAAATAAATACTGAGCCCCTGTTTTACATTTGGATTTTTACCCCAATTGGATTTCTCAGCAACAGTATTAAGAACGCCTATCATCCGATCTACATCATAGCCAGGCTCTCCTGTTGGGCTATTTTTAGCTTTGTTCAATAGATTTAATCGAAACTCCACAGGATCTTTGCCTGCTTCAAGCGCTACTTCATCCAAGAAAGATTGCTCCGCATAAGCTAGGAAATTGGTGATCGGTGCTCTCCATGCATTAGTCGTAATTGGAGAGTTGTGTTCCACACTTTCCACTTTATAATTTGCGACAGCAGCAGCTGGGAAATTGTCTTGTCTGGTGCTATTTCCAGAATTAATTCCTGCACCTTTTAGCTTGTATCCTATCATTTCGCCAGCTTCGTCCAGTGCAGCTTCAAATCTATATCTAACAGCGGGCCTGTAAGCTCCACCAGTCAAATCATCTTCTCTGCTCCAAGTCACTTTGACAGGAGCATTCATCAATTTTGAAATTTGGACAGCTTCAGCTACATAGTCGGCACGTAGTCTTCTACCGAATCCACCACCAAGTCTGGTAATTTCTACAGAAATATTTTCTGCAGGAATTCCTAAAATTTCAGCTGCAGTTTGACGGGCTCGATCTGGAGTCTGGGTAGGTCCAATCAGTTCAGCCTTGTCCCCTTGAACATGCGCAAAGAAATTCATTGGCTCCATCGGGGAATGAGATAAGAAAGGACACTGGTATTCAGCGGTGACGATTTTTGCCGCACCTTTGAAAGCCTGAGCGACGTTTCCATCTTCCCTTCGAACAGTACTTTTTCCACTGTCCAGCATTTCCCGGAAGATTCTATTGTGATCTTCTGTGCTTTCTACTGCACCGTCCGCTTCGTACTCCACTTTTAATAATCTTCTGGCTTTCATCAGTGGCCAGGTAGATTTTCCTATTACCGCTACATTATTTTCAAATTGAATCACATCAGTGACACCATTTACGCTTTTAGCTCCAGAATCATCTATTGATTTGATTTTCATTCCGAAAGGAGGTCTTTGGACCATTGCATGAAGCATTCCTTCACGGTAAAAATCTAATCCGAAAAGTGGCTTTCCGGTAAATATTTCTGGGTTATCTACATTTTTAACCGCCGTACCGATAATGGTGAAATCCTTCTTGTCCTTTAAAGTAATTTCTTCAGGAGCTGTCATCGTGGAAGCGAGTTCTACAAACTCCCCGAAATGACCGGATTTTTTTGTGGCTTTATGAGAAATGATTCCCTTTTCCACGGTGATCTCTGAAGCTGGTACTTTCCAAGTTTCTGCAGCTGCCGCGACTAAAACAAACTTTGCAGTAGCACCGGCTTTTCGTAATCGCTCCCAGCTATGGGGCATTGCACCTGATCCTCCGGTCAATTGCCGATCATATTTCTCAGTATCAAGATTTGCCTGTACGACACGAACTCTATTCCAATCTGCTTCCAATTCTTCCGCTACCACCATTGGGAAGGAAGTCTTGATATTTTGTCCCAATTCAGGGTTCGGAGAATAAATCACCACATCTCCTGTCGGAGAAATAGATAGGTATCCATTGAAACTCTTAGCCTGTGAAAGTATTTGCTCCGTAGTCAACACTTCAACTTTTGGAGAATCACAGCTCATCCAATTAAAGCCAATAAACAATCCTCCTGCCGTAGTTCCGGCAATTTTGAGGAAGTCCCTTCGATTTGTTTTTAATCCTGTAGCCATAATTATTTGATTTTAGCAGCCGTTGCAACAGCTTCTCTGATTTTATGATAAGTTCCACATCGACAGATGTTTCTATTCATCGCCTCATCAATTTCTTCCATGCTAGGGCTTGGGTTTTTATCCAAAAATGCAGCAGCATTCATGATTTGTCCTGCTTGGCAATAGCCACATTGCGCTACATCTATTTCATCCCAAGCTTTTTGTACTGGATGGTCTCCATCTTCAGACAGTCCCTCGATGGTAATGATTTCATCACCTTCCAAGCTGGAGGCTGGAGTGATACAAGAGAAAATTGCCTCACCATTTCGGTGAACTGTGCATGCACCGCATTGTGCGATACCACAGGAATATTTAGTCCCGACTAGTCCTAAATGATCTCTCAATACCCATAAAAGCGGAGTGTCCTCCTCCACATCAACGGTATGGGATTTTCCATTGACTTTAAGGTTAAATGTTGCCATGATCGATTTTTTGAATTCTTGCTTAAGTTAAAGAAAATCAAGGTTTGACCGAAATTTCAATTGATAATAACCTGATTTTTTGATGAATTGCACTATGATCGGACGAGTGAATGGAATTTCTTCTTTTCAAATTGAAAATTTGATTCATGAAAATTATTTT
>NZ_JAQWXX010000031.1 GCF_029254265.1 Algoriphagus sp.
CCGAATTAATCGCTCCCAGAACAAAGACACCATCTTCAATAATCTAATCATCAGAATGGTAAAAGCAGATAAAATGTATATCTCAAATATGATATGATGTTAAGCGGACACCTCTATTCGATTAAATATGGACCTAAGCTGATTTAGGAAAATCAATTTTTTTAATAAAAAAGAATGAAAAATACCCTGTACAGGGTATAAGATGGCGACCAACTTTCCTTATTTTAGAAAAATAAAATTTCAGAATATGACTAGCAAGACCCAAAAACCATTCAATCATCTCAAAGGAATTATTTATGGAATCAGCGGTGACGGAAGAATCACCAGAGGAGAATTTGACG
Source organism: Algoriphagus sp. (assembly GCF_029254265.1). GTDB lineage: Bacteria > Bacteroidota > Bacteroidia > Cytophagales > Cyclobacteriaceae > Algoriphagus. The sequence goes on from NZ_JAQWXX010000031.1 coordinate 342, forward strand.
AGATGAAACTCTGGTGTCAAGCCCATGAAGGACTTAGCACTGAAGCCCCATTTAAAGAATTTTATTCTGAGATTAAAGAAATCCTGGGCGGAGGCACCATGACTTCGGAGGAAATATGGGAACTGAAAGCGATTCTCGATAAACATGAAAACCATCTCAGCAATTCAGAAAGTATAGAAGCAAAACTTCAGTTTCTCCAAGGTCTATGCTACGGGATTTTAGCCGATGAGGAAATCAATAAATACGAAGTGGATATGCTTCGAAATTGGCTTGAAGAAAACAATTCTGTTTTAGATCGTCAGCCTTTTAAGGATTTACATCAACTTCTAAATGAGGTAATGACCGATAACAAAGTAGATACCGAAGAATATCGAAAACTGAAAAGCTTTTTTATGAAGGTGCTGGAGCTGTGAGGGTAAACCTTTTCGAGGTTTTATTAAAAATTGATCAAAATCCAAATTACAGGATTTTGAAAAAAAGGAGTAAAACAAAATAAGGACAGTAATTATGCTGTCCTTATTTTGTTTCATCTGTTTATAATTTGATTTTTATAGGTCATATGGAATTTCGCATTGTTCATAATCATCCCTCTGTGTGTCGAATACAACATGCTCGATTTCATGTGTTTATAATTTGATTTTTAATGGCCACATGGAATCTTCGCAAGCCTTCCCCGATAGATTTCGGGGCATACCTCTGTGTATCGCTTTGGGTCATGCTCGATTTCATCTCAAAGAAGAATCAAATAATTAGCCTTACTCCTCCAAGCTCTTCAACCTTATACGGGAAGCGATCACCTGGAGATCCTATAAACATAAAGTTGATTGGGATTCCCCATTCAGCAGATAATCTATTGATTAACTTGGGACCAAAATTATCATCTACCTCAATAAAATCAATTTTGATTTTCGGGTATTCCCGGTCCACGACATTAATATCATTCCTAAATTGATCGGTAATTGGATTGCCGTTTTTAGTTGCAGTCACCACCTTTAATTTCTTTGTATGCTCATTCCTTTGGATGTATAGCATCACCTTGTTCAAGGTTTCCACATCATCATTCTTTGTGAAATAGACAAACTCCTGAGAGTTTATTTCATCAATTACTGAAAGTATATTCTTGTCAATTTTAAAAACTAAAGCTCTAAACGGATCAAAGATGGTATGCATCAGTTTTAACAAGAATTTCAGCAGTACCGTACGATTTAGCATGATCACGATAAAGACAATAGAAGGAATAAAATATTCTAAGAAGACAGAAAAATTACTCGGAACTCCCTCTATTGGCTCCATTAATATATTTCCGGCCAATGCGATAAAAACGGCAATGATAGCAATGATAATCCCTAACCAACCTGCCTTTTCGGGCCTAGGCAATCTTGCACGTCTTACTTTAAGTAGGATATTCCCTATCCCAAAAAGTGCCATGACTGACAAAAATGAAATGGTGTATACTCCAGCCAAAAGCTTCACCTCACCATTTGTGATCAATAAGACTGATATGGTTAACAGCAGGAAAATGATAATAATCCGATAAGAACTCCCTCGACTGTTTTTCTTTAAAAAAAAGCCAGGTAAAATCCGATCTAAGGCCATTCGTTCAAGCAAACCTGTCACTCCAACAAAGCTGGTCAGGACTGCTCCACTTAAGACCAAAAAGGCATCAATACCAATCACGATGGCCAGCCAATCTCCACCTACATGTGATGCCATTTCTATTAGCAAAGTATTTTGGTAAGAATCACTTTGAAGAATTGGTAAGGCAAAAAGTGCCAAAGCAAAAATGGCAGTAAGTGGATTAATCACGCTAACCACAATCCACATGTATTTGAGTGTCTTAGGAAAAACACCTTTTTCCTGCTCCTCTACAAAGTTGGCAGAACTCTCAAAGCCTGAAACGCCCAACATCGAAGCAGCAAATCCAAGGAAAATAGCATTTGAAATACTTCCTCCAGTGGTGGGGAAACTCCAATTTTCAAGAAAAATTGAAACTCCGTTTGAAAAAAGAAATACTAAAATAAATCCACTCAATAGCACAAAAGACCCCAAATGGAAAAGGAAAATCCCAATGGCTACTTTGGCAGATTCTGAAACTCCCCCAATGGTTAACGCCCCAAAGAAGCCAAGCAAAATAATAGTAGCAATAATAATAGGAATCGCCGGTATCAGGTGATGTAAGTAATGAATAGCTTCATTGGCAGAAATAACGGCTGTAGCCATGTAAGACAACAAGGTCAAAGTAGCAGCAAATGAAGCAACCGATTTGCTGGTAGTATTGAGTAAGGCATTGTATGCGCCTCCATTTAGCGGCAAGGCGCCGACGACTTCCCCATAGATTTTCCGAAAAAGAAAGAGTACAAGAGAGACAATGAGTAAGGTAATCCATGCAAACTGTCCAGCAAATGCAATTGCCAGAGCCGATACGTATAAAACGGAGGAACTGATGTCGTTTCCGCAGATTGCAGTAGATGCCAAAACGGATAGTTTCTTATGTTTTTTCATAAACCTTTATCGCTTTTTCTTTTTGTGATAATCCTATTTGGGAATCTCCAAGCTGCAAATGAAATTAGTGTGAATAACCACAAAATAGAATACTAGTATTAAATTGATTTTTTTAACTGAATCCTCATCAATCAATTCAACTCAAAGAATACCGCAGAACAATTTTTTGGATTGAAACCTTAATATAAAGTAAATAAAGCATGGTTCCTATGGACAAAAGTCACTCACCCCCTACAAAAGAAACCACTCAAATGATAAGTAATTCAAGTAGAATCTTATTTCCAAATCAGTCTCAATTCCAGATTCAATTTGATTAATCCTTCAATATTTGAAGATTAATTGGAGCCTCCAATTACTGGAAAAACAAACTAGAGAATATAAATTTAATGGGTTCGGTTACAGCCTGTACTTTTAAAGATTATCATAATTTGATAGGAACTTACAAGAATAAAGTGCTCGGCATTTCTTGTTATTTTTTTGAAAAATATTGAATCAAATCACTCTCAGCAGCAAGGTATCCAAAGGAAGAAAAGGCTTTCTCCTCTACAAGTTTCTCCATCAATTGCTTGGCTCGAATTGTATCCCCATGATACAAATACCAATTTGCTACTCCGTAGGTTACCGCATCATTGGAAGGATTGCCGGGGCCTTCCTGGGTGAGGGAGTCCACAGGAATCCAACCTTTGTAAAGATGACACAGATCTGCATAGCTCTGGTTTTCGATCACAGTAGAATCTCTACTGATCGGAGCCAAAAGTGAATCCGCTTTTGTCGGATTACCCAGGCGCTGCTGGATCATATACAACCAATGTGTAGCAGACACAATATTGTCGTAGTGATTTCCACTTTCGCGACAGCGGAGGTATGCTTTGTAGGCTTTTTCATAGTCATGAGTGAGGTAATAGGCTAGCCCCAGGTGGTACCAAATATTCCCATGAAGCGTGCTGACAGGGATATTTTGAGCATTAGGTATCCCATCAGGCTCGATTTCATTTTCAGTTCCCTCGATCAGACTCGCCGCTTGCTCAAAATCTGCAATTGCTAAATCATATTCCCGCAAACTGATGTAGCGATGTCCACGGTGACGGTAGAGTCGAGCTTCATTTGGAAACTGGGTTATTCCATTGGTATAAATCGAAATTGCTTGACGATACTGACCCAGATAAGCGGTGCGTCGCCCGTACCAGATGAGCGCATCCACATCTTCTGGATTTGCTTCGAAAGCTGCTTTCGCCTCTTCATATTTCGCCAGAGCATTCTCCCCGGGAGCCGGAATTATAAAGGTCTTACCAAGAGGAGTAGTGAAAATACTATTTCTTTGAAATTCGACTTTCATTTCCGTGGAGGCTTTTTGCTTACAGGAAAAAGTGAGAAAGGATATAAGAAGGAGGATTGGAAGGTAGGTTCGCATCGGACAATTGTTGATTGGCTTTACAAAGCTTCTATTTTTTAATTAGCTGATTGATGGTCCAACTCAAGCCCTATGGAGGTTCGCGGCTTAAAGCCCGGCCAAACTTTCATCTTAGCCTCTTCTGTGAGGTATAAATATGGTTTGTAATCTTCCTTCCCTTTTAGATGAATCCCAAGAAAAGCAGTGACAAAGTGTTGATTGATATTATTAATTCGACGCATATCCCAAACCGAATCTGCATACCTCAAGTATTCGTCTATTGGTCTTCCTGCTTCCAAAGCTTCTGCTGGAGGAGGATTTGGAGCTGTATTATGCCGTGCATCAATGTAAGTGAGTAAGATACGGTCTGAGTTTACGGCTCCTTCATAGATCGCTTTGGTACCATCCTCATAGCCTGAGATATCATCCTTACTCCCTGCTATAAACAGTGAGGGGATTTTTATCCCCGCGAGTCCTTCCGCATTCCAAACTCCTCGCTGCATTCCCCATGGTGCAAAAGCAACTACTACCTTGATCCTATGATCGATTGAGGCTTGAAATTCCGGATTTCCAATAGTTCGCTTCTCTAAAGCTTTACTTCCACTTGTTATTGAACCAAACAGCTGGGAGGCCTGCGGACTATATCCGGCTCCGACTACATTTATCGCTCCATAGCCACCCATCGAATAACCGATCAACGCGGAATTATCCGAGTCCACTAAACCATTTAAAAACGAATCAGCCTGCTTTGACATCCTTGCGATTTCATTTAGTACAAAGAGGTCATCCAGAGAACGATTAAGCAGGGTGCTTTGGAAGCCTGCCGCATCTTTAAATGTCGCTTCGGTATGATCAATCGCCACAACCACATAGCCTTTGGAAGCTAGATTTTCAGTCAGGTAAGTCATTAGGTAGCGAGAACCTGTGTATCCGTGAGATACAATCACCAAAGGGAAGGATCCGGCACTGGATACTGGTTTTGAATTTCGGGTAGCCCGGCCTAGAAAAGTAAAAGGAATAATAGGTCTGGTAGGCGAACCGTTTTGACCCATCACTTCGTCATAAGAGATCAGGTCAGTGCCTACGGCATTGGCCGGATACCACACTTCGATCTTCAGCGGTCTATTATAGAGCGAGTCCCCTCCTTTTCCATAATTGAGAATATTGAGTTGATTCTTATTTAATAAATCTAAGGTTTGCACGCCTACGGCATACTCCCCTCTAGCTGCCAATTCAGGGGCGTCCGGTAGCAAATCTCCATACACAAAGGTTTTGGGAGTAGTCTGCCCAAAAATCTGTGCAGGCAAAAAGATCAAAAGAAAAGAACCTAGGATTACTGCAAAGAAGTGTTTGTAAGTCATTTTTGGGTTTGTTGGTTGGGTTAATGATTTTCGAATTGTAGAAACACCTTTCAAAGTACTTGGATAAAGATACAAATCCCTTGAATTATTGAGGTTTGAATTAGGGATGGCTGATATGCTTCGAGTTGAATTAGTTGTTGATTACGGTTAGTGGAGACAAGACCGAGGCTAAACTATTCTAGAAATCAAACCTCCTTCACATATTTTCTCCAGTTGTGCTGCTCTTTGAAGCCTAGGACCTCCTTGATTTTCCGATTGGAAAATAAGGCTTCATGCTCGCCTAATTCACGGGTAATTGGCACTCCCGGAAAAAACCGCTCAGCCAATTCCTTACTAGGAATAATAGCACCGTTGTGATCGTTTCCCGCATTGAATACCTGATAACCCAGCCCGTCTTTTTTCAAGCATAAATCCACGATCTGACCTAAGTCACGCGCATCGATGTAACAGAAGGCATTTCTGCGGCGCACTTCCGGATGCTTGAAATAATGGGGAAACAACTCAGTGTATTCATGAGGCTCAATCACATTTCCAATCCGAAGGGCGTAAATATCAAACCCCGAACGTCGCTGAAAAGCTCTCGCTGTTTTTTCATTAACCACCTTTGATAAGCCATAGCTATCCATAGGATCCACATCGTAATCCTCCTCTAAAGGCAACGAATGAGGATTAGTTTGACCATCTGAAAAACAGATGCCATAAGTGGTCTCCGAAGAAGCGATGATAATCTTCTTGATTCCAAGCTTTACTGCGGCCTCGATCACATTGTAGGTACCGACCGTATTAACTCTAAAGGTTTCATTATCCGGATTGATCAAGATTCTCGCCACGGCGGCAAAATGTACCACCGCATCGAATTTTGGAACACCGGTTCCTAGTTCCAACTCATCAAAGTTGGCATATGAATTCATGGCATTGAACATCTGTCCAGAATCAGTAATATCTGCGATCAAATTATCTACACCAGGATAATTCAGCGGCTTCAAGTCCACATTCATCACACGATGTCCCTGCTCCAATAAATAGGGAATGACGTGCTTTCCTGCTTTTCCTGATCCTCCGGTAAATAGTATTCGCATCTTTTTCATTGTTTTGGTTTTGGTGAGAATTGTTAAAATTAAATTTTGAAATGGAATTTTGAATACAAGTGGATATTATAATTGGTCAAGAAATGATTCAAACCAAATTCGCTTTTTGGGAGGAATAGCTTTACTTTTTGCCGCGATTCGTACTAAAGCTTGATCCTTTTCTTTGGCATGGACCAATTGAAATAGATCCGCAACAGTCAAACTTTTTTCCGGGCGTTCAACCAGTTTAAATTCATCATTGACGCGGACATAACCTTCCTCCAAAATACTTAGATAAGTGCCTCCGTAACCATGTTGGACAAATTGCTTAATGACTTGTTGTGTTCCAAATTTCACCCCAAGCTTGTAGCAAGGCTCTCTGTATTGGGAAACTTGCACCAATGCCTCCCCTACTTGATAGGTATCTCCCAGATAGACTTGATTTTCGTCAAAATCAGCAAGAGTGAGATTTTCTCCAAACATTCCCCAAGTCCAGTCAAGATTGGGAAATAGGTTTTTCCAATAGGGATATTGCTCAGCTGAAAAAACATAGCAAGCCTTGTAATATCCTCCGTGATTGAGCCGATTGGAAACCTCATCGCTCAGCACATCATTTTTTGTCAGAAAGATCGGTTGATCGGTTGGATATTTGTAAATGCCTGTTCTTTCTTCTTTTCCATTCCAAATAAAAGTGGTTGGCTTGCCAATATTGGTGGAGATGATTTTCATTTCTGAGGGATTGTTTTTTTAAATAAACTTAGAATTCCATTTTATCAGTCTAGCGTGGTATCTAAGGTAAGCTGTCTTACAATATCTCCAAATCAGTAGTATTTCTAACGTTTTATCCTTGAAAAATGTCGCTTAAATAAAATAATCACCTCATTCAAACTTGTTTTAGACCACTGAGTTCTAAGCGAACACCAACCAACAGGAACCGCTGAAATAAAATTTATTCAGGGGCTAATCCAATTCGAATAGTTTTGCACCATGTTTAGAAAGGCCCTCTCCCTTATAGGACTTGTACTTTGTACCACTACCGCTTTCACCCAAGACATTGTTTTTAAAAAAATTAATACGCCCATTCTTATCGATGGAGAGATAGACGCGATTTGGGCAGAGGCAGATTCTGCCTATGATTGGATGCAATACTTCCCTTATGATTCTTCTTTGGCGGTGAACCAGTCGGTAGCCAAAGTACTATACGATGATAAGAATGTATATGTACTGGGGATTATGCACAATGCTTCAGATGACCGTGAATATGTAACCCCATCACTCAGACGAGATTTTAGAGGAGCCGCTAATGATAACTTTACTGTCATCTTGGACACTTTCCAAGATCGAACGAATGCATTCACCTTTGGGATCAATCCTTTTGGAGTTCGTCGTGAGGGTTTGGTAGCGAATGGTGGAAGTGGTGAGAGTTCATTTAGTCTAGACTGGGACAATGTCTGGAGAGGAGAAGCCAAGATTTATAAAGGATATTGGGTAGCGGAAATTGCCATTCCGCTAAACTCCCTTCGGTTTAATGAAGGGCAGAACAATTGGAATATAAATTTCTACCGAATTGATAGTGAGAGTGCCGAAAGGTCCACCTGGGCACCTATTCAGCGAAATTTTACGCTCTTTAATCTGGCTTCGCTGAGAGAGGCAGAATGGGAAGAACCTACCAAACGAAGCGGAAAAAACATCTCCTTTATTCCCTACCTAGCAGGTAATTACAATCAGAATTTTGATGAGGTCCAGGATGCCCAAAAGGGTTTAAATGCAGGTTTTGATCTGAAATATGGAATAACTCCCGGGCTGAATCTGGATCTGACGGTAAACCCTGATTTTTCACAGGTGGAGGTGGACCAGCAGGTCACTAATCTAGATCGTTTTGAGATTTTCTTTCCGGAGCGCCGGCAGTTCTTCTTGGAGAATGCAGATCTATTTGCCAATTATGGCCAGCGTGGAAATACGCCCTTTTTCAGTAGAAGAATTGGCGTATCTCGGGATGAAAGTACCGGGCAGAATATCGAATCCGCTATACCGCTAGGGGTTCGACTCAGTGGAAAAGTAAATGATAATCTCCGTGTGGGTGTCTTAAGCATGCAAGTGGCGGATGACGAGTCGGCTAGTTTACCTTCCTACAATTATTCCATGGTTTCAGTACAGCAAAAAGTTTTTGCAAGATCAAATATTTCGGCTTTTCTAGTCAATAAACAGACCTTTAAGGATCCAAAAGAATATAGCGATAGCCTCTATAATGAGTGGGACAGAACCTTCGGAGCTGAGTATAACCTAGCCTCTTCGGACAACAAAATAAATGGTAAGTTCTTCTACCATCAAAACATTAATCAAGCGGATTTAGACAGCGCATTTACCACAGGGATGGAACTTCAATACAGCGTGCCTGAATGGTCACTAGATATGCGTTCTCAAATAATAGGCGCTAATTATGCCCCGGAGGTAGGCTTTGTACGAAGAAGGGATATCCAACAACTTGCTATGACCTACAGAAGAAGTTTCTTCCCTTCTTCTGGCGGGGTTCAAAGACATGGCCCTGGTTTAGATTTTGATGTATTGGGCAATGAAACCTACGGAGTTCTAGATTGGGATGCAAACATCCTCTATGATATTACTTGGCGGTCCTCGGCTTCATTTTCCATGCGTTTGCGAAGGCAATACACTTACTTATTCGATGGTTTTGACCCGAGTGGAACAGACGGAACCCCTCTACCTGCCAATTCGGAATACACCAATAATCTGATTATTGCTCGATATCGTTCTGATGAGCGGAAGAAATTGTCTTATGAATTGAGTACTCGCTCAGGTGGATATTTTAATGGAACAAGATGGAATCTTGAAGGAAGTATTCAGTGGCGCTATCAGCCATTGGGTTTTACCAGTATTGATTTTGCATACAATGGCATCCGCTTGCCCGATCCCTATAATAACGCAAACCTATTCCTGATCGGCCCAAGATTTGACTTTACTTTCAGTAAATCACTCTTTTGGACCACATTTGTCCAATACAATAGTCAAATTGATAACGTAAATATCAATTCCCGTTTGCAGTGGAGATTCGCCCCGGTTTCGGATTTCTTCTTGGTTTATACCGACAATTACCTTGCAGAAAGTCAGGAAGGATTTATTCAATTCGGTGGTTCAAAATCCCGCGCACTGGTATTCAAGATGACCTATTGGTTGAATTTATAGTGGGAACTGGGCTGACTTGGCTTAAAAATTTGGGGTTTTGGAGTTTGGTTTTTGTGGGAGGGGTTACGGTTTCTGGTTTTCGTTTGGTTGGCTTTTGAAACCGAAAACTGTTTACCAACACCAAAGTTTATTCATTGCTCAAATGTTTTTATCCACACTGTCTGCCCACTAACGCAAAACCCTTGATAGCGGTTCGTTGCTTTTATGCCTTCTGTTTTGTTCTTACCATATTATTTGCAGTCAGCTTTATTGCCTTTGGTCTTTGTGTTAATTGTTAAATTTCCATTCCCATACCTCACCATCTTCTGGGTCAGTAACAACACTAACAAATTCATAATTATTTTTTTTCAAAACTTTTGTAGAGGCATTTTCTTCCATAAGAGTTCTTGCTGTTACTTGAACTTTCGGGTCAGCTTTTATTGAAAGTTCTGTCAGCAATCTACATGCTTCTGTTGCACTAAACCTGCGGTAGTTTTACCGAGTAGCAGCCAGAAAGAGGTAACTTTTTAATTCATTCTTAACCTCATATCAATCATGAAAAAAAAGAGAACCTCCTCCAGACTGCTTG
>NZ_JAQWXX010000035.1 GCF_029254265.1 Algoriphagus sp.
CTTCCCATCGTCCAAATTCCCATAAAATCCCGACTCAATCCCCATAGGAACTTCACCGGTTCCGTGCAACAGCGGTTTCATGCTTGGCTTTGCAAGCCGCACGAAAACCTAGTTGTTATGTAATTGTATTTTTTTGAAAAATCTTTTCCCCCAACCTTTTGAAAAGGAACTATTTCAAATTTAAAAAATAAAGTAGCAAAATCGAAGATATTCCAAAATTGTAAACCGTGTTACGGTTTTTAATAAGAAGTTTGCTTTGGATTCTAACAACTAACTATCAAAACCAAATTTTCAGAAATTAGAATTTTCTTTAAAAAATCAGACCAAAACGCCCAAAAAACTGAATCTCCTAATCTTACTACTGTCTACTTTTCAGCCAATTTACAAAATTTCGCCTAATAACTTAGATTTCAATTTCCGTGAATATGTCTTTTAGATTACAATTATTGAAAGAATAATATTTGCTCAGCTCTTAATTTATCGCAAAGCCTGTTTGATGGAATAATTACATCATCATAAGTCAATACTTGGTCTTTTGAAATATCATTTTTCAGCAAACAACCTTCTGCTAGACCTATTGGCAATAGGTTTTCCTTTATCGAAACCTCATAATTTTCACATAAACCATAAGTCATATAACCCCCAAGGTCATCAATTTTTTCACCCTTTTTGAGATCGACTTTTGCAGCAGCGACAACATCTACCATGGGTTTTCCGATAGGAGCTAGAGCAGCATCATGGAAAAGAACCGCTCTGGCGACGGTTAAAGGAACTTCAAAATGGCAAAGGTGATAAGGAGTATAAAAAAGATATAAGGGCCCCTTTCCTAGTTTATATAAATTAAGGTAATGCTGTTGCTTGGGATCGTCATGTGTTCCAAGGACAAAAACTCCCGGCCCAGGATCAGCTCCTACTACATAATCTACTATGCCATTCCCTTCTAAAAGTGTTTCCAAAGGATATAAATCCTGAAACACATCCTTCAGAGGGGTTCCGCTTGCTACAGTTGGACCAAACATTCCTCTTTTAGCTACCTTCATTCCAGTTCCATTTGCAACGATTGCTTGTTCAAAGGATATTTTAGTTCCATCTGCAAAGGAAGTCACCATTCTAGGATTTTGTCCCCATTGTTTCGCAAACCCTTCTTGTGTAGTCGGATTTCTATATGGGTCATGTAACCCTTTAATATTTCCACATAAAACGGGTTTTAAGCCAATAGACTTAACAAATCGATAAAGATTCATTTCAACTCCTGGTTGATCGCCATCAGCATTAGTAAGAATTACTCCTGCCCTATCTGCATATACTTTTAAAATGGGACCTATAGTACCATCCACTTCAGCATTCATCAAGATAACATGTTTCTTATGCTCAAAGGCTTTGAGAATAACATGTGCAGAGAATTCTATCGCTCCCGTAACCTCAATGATGGCATCTATTCCGTCCGCTTCACATAAAATATCTGCATGATCAGTTATGCTGAATTTTCCACTCCTGATATTATCCTCTAATTCATTCTTTTTGGCAGTGTACATTACCTCCTGAACACCTGCTTCCAAATACACCTCTCTTGCCCTTTCAACATTCCTATTAAAAATTGCGACTAACCGCATTCCTGGAACAGAATTGACCATTTGATTGGCAATGCCCCGAGCCATAAAACCTGCCCCAATCATTGCAACTTTTATAGGATTATTTTCAGAGTGTCTTTTCTTTAATGCATTATCGATAATTACCATATAAATTATTATGTATATCCGCAATCTTGCCAGTATGATTAAATCGAAGCAATGATGAGTCTGTCAAAGAGTTTTTGACCGAAGTATCTTCTGTTGAGCTTGTAACAAAACTCGTCCAGGT
>NZ_JAQWXX010000057.1 GCF_029254265.1 Algoriphagus sp.
GGATTCTTTGTTCTTTGATGAATTCAACACAGGAAGCTTCGTCTGGAAACCGATTAATGAAATTGATAATGTTCATGGTCAAAACCGTTTATTTTGACCTAATTTAGTACCCGTTAAGACCGCAAGAAAGCGATTGTCACTGGCTGTCACTTCTAACTTATTTGGCTACTGGTGCATTTGCGGATATACATAAAAAAAAGAATCCTTTAATGTCCTTCAGCGTGATCGATCCAATTTCCGTCTAGACCGAGATAAGCTCCCATGCAGTCGGCAGTCATACAGGAGTGAATAGGGAGGATGCCAAGCAGATCCCCAACTTTGACTGTAGCTAATAATTCATCTGAAGCCTTGATAATCCCATGTTCTTGAGAAATACTTTTTAAATAGGATCGATCTTCTGGAATACTCCAGCCAGTTTCATTGAGCAAGACGACCTCACCAAAGTTTTTATTTCCATCCGCATCGATCAAAACATCCTTTGCGAAGTGAACTCCACCACCATGTATCAAAATCTCTTTCCGATCTTTTTTGATATCAACCACCGGGACTGCCATAGCAACGGCAATATCAGTTTTATCACAGCCACCCAAAGTGGATTGCATCAAATCATAAAAGACAAAATTTCCCGGGCCCATCTCATCTATATCTCCAAAATCCTCCATCACTGCGCATCCGGGAGTGTCTCCAGTTCGTGTGACTAAGTTTGGATACTCTGAAATGTACTTGTGCTTAAGCATGGAAAGTGCATTCCGAGTTTGCTCATAAAGCGCTGGAATATCAGGCATATAGTAAGAGTGGCCAGCATGGATGTAAAAGCCTTTGAAGAATAACTTATCCGAATGACTGGCAATTCTTAAAATCTCCTCTATTAATCCAAAATCGGATACTTCCACACCTGTTCTTCCATAGCCAGCATCAATTTCGATGAAGAAACCAACTTTATGTTCCAACTGATCCACAAGCATTTGTGCGGTGGTTGCATTGATCAATTGAACAGAAATAGACTGATGCGCTGCAATTTTATTTAATCTTGGAATTTCTAGGGGATTGAAAGGGAATGCGATATGAATATTTTCCCAGCCTTGACCACATAGATATTCTGCCATTTTGATCGAGGAAGCTGTAACCTCAGTGATTCCATATTCCTTGGCCCATTCTCCAATTTGATGGCTTTGAGCTGTTTTAAAGTGCGGAACAAGTTTCATATTGTGTCGCGCAGCTTTGTCTGCCATTCTTTTCAGATTTGCTCTACAGATTTTTTCGTCAAGAAGTAAAGTTGGGGAAGTGATTCGATTAAGGTAACTCATTGGTCAAAGTTGAGGGGTTAATACTTTTTTGAAATTACGAATTTTGATTTACGATTCATGGAATTTCGCCAAAGTTGACCTTGCCATTGAAACTCTAGTCTTTTAGAATTTTTTGTGGCGGAGCTATTAGAGGTGAATCTAAATTTCCTCCCACCCAAAACCTTTCTTTGCAACCGTTTTTATTTTGTTAATTTTGTCCCCCAGAAAAAAAGGCATATTTCTGCCCCAATAGCAACTTAATTGCGCATCAAACCTTCATGGAAGCAAAGAAAATCCGGAGCACTTTTATTGAGTTTTTCCAATCAAAGCAACATCACTACGTCCCTTCTTCACCAATTGTAGTTAAAAACGATCCTACATTGATGTTTACCAATGCGGGGATGAATCAGTTCAAAGATGCATTTCTAGGCAATGAGGTTGCCAAATTCCCAAGAGTAGCCAATAGCCAAAAATGCCTTCGTGTGAGTGGTAAGCACAATGACCTTGAAGAGGTCGGTGTAGATACCTACCACCATACCATGTTTGAAATGCTGGGCAATTGGTCTTTTGGTGATTATTTCAAAAAAGAGGCAATTGCTTGGGCTTGGGAACTTTTGACTGAAGTCTATGGACTTTCCAAGGATAGACTTTACGTTTCTGTCTTCGAAGGGGATAAAGATGATAATCTTGAAATGGATAAAGAAGCTTTTGATCTTTGGAAAGCAATCGTGCCTGAGGGTAGAATTATCATGGGTTCCAAGAAAGATAATTTCTGGGAAATGGGCGATACAGGACCTTGTGGTCCATGTTCAGAGATACACATCGATCTCAGGTCTGATGCTGAGCGACAAGCTATTCCAGGAAGGGACTTAGTAAACAACGATCACCCTCAAGTGATCGAAATTTGGAATCTCGTATTTATGCAATTCAATCGAGTTTCTGATGGAAGTTTGAAACCATTGCCGGCAACCCATGTGGATACCGGGATGGGCTTTGAAAGATTGGTGAGAGCGATCCAACATAAATCATCTAACTATGATACCGATTTATTTACCCCATTCATCGCTGAATTGGAGAAGAAATCGGGTAAGAAATACGGTGAAAATGAGCAAACAGACATCGCATTTCGGGTAATCGTGGATCATATCCGAGCGATCAGTTTTACAATCGCAGATGGTCAGATTCCTTCCAACAATAAAGCTGGTTATGTCATTCGTCGAATCTTGAGAAGAGCAGTTCGTTATGGATATACCTTCTTAGGATTCAATGAGCCTTTTTTATATGAATTGACCCCAATGATTGCCGCTAATTTTGGGGATATTTTCCCGGAAGTTCGTCAGCAGCAGGAATTCATTGCTAAAGTGATTTTTGAAGAAGAGACTTCTTTTCTTCGAACCTTATCAAATGGTCTCAAAATGCTAGACCAAATCAAAACTGAACTCAAAGCTAAGAATGAGACTGTAATCTCAGGTAAAACGGCTTTTGAATTATATGACACTTTTGGATTTCCTCTTGATTTGACCTCATTGATTGCCAGAGAAAATGGATTATCGCTGGATGAGGAAGGTTTTGCATCCGAGATGGAAACGCAAAAAAATCGATCACGTGCAGCGTCTGAATCTGAAACTGGAGACTGGATGATGGTTCATCCGGATGAAGGAGTTGAATTTATTGGATATGATTTTTTGAAAGCAGATTCCAACATCATCAAATACCGAGTGATCTCCGACAAAAAAGGCGACCGCTACCAGGTGGTTTTAGACAAGACACCTTTCTATGCAGAAAGTGGTGGACAAGTAGGTGATACAGGTTGGCTAATCTCAGAAGTTGAAAAAATCAGAGTTGTCGATACTAAGAAAGAGAATGATCTTATTGTTCATTTTGTAGAAAAGCTTCCTGAACATCCGGAGAAGCAGTTTTCTGCTGAAGTAGATCAGGCAAAGCGTTCGCTGACAATGAATAATCATACTGCAACACATTTATTACAGTCAGCCCTTAAAACAGTTCTTGGGGATCATATTCAGCAGCGTGGTTCACTAGTGAATGATCAGTTACTTCGTTTTGATTTTTCTCATTTCGGGAAAATGACAGATGAAGAAATCGAGCGTGTAGAGAATATTGTAAATGAAAAAGTTCGTGAGAATATTCCTCTTTTGGAGCGTAGAAATGTGCCCATCGAAGAAGCAAAAGCGCAAGGAGCGACAGCTCTTTTTGGAGAAAAATATGGAGAGTTTGTTCGGGTAATCACTTTCGATCCTAAATATTCAGTTGAACTTTGCGGTGGTACACATGTACCTTCTACGAGTCAGATTGGATTGGTGAAAATAGTTTCCGAAGGTTCAATTTCTGCAGGTGTTCGTCGAATCGAGGCTATTACTTCAAAAGCGGCTGAGTCCTATTTGCGAGACCAAGAAAGCGTATTGAAAGAGATTCAGGAGCTACTTAAGAATCCAAAGGATGTGAAGAAAGCCATTGAGGCACTGCTTGAAGAGCGAAATACTTTGAAAAAGGAAATTGAAAGCTTGCATCTTGAAAAATCCGCTGGAGTAAAAACAAGTCTTTTAACTGAGTTTGTTAAAGGCGAAGGAATAAATACACTTGTAGCTAAAGTGGAATTGCCAAATGCGGATTCGCTTAAGAAGCTTGCTTACGAGTTGAAAAATGAAGTTGAAAATGCCTTTGTGATTTTAGCTGCTTCTATTGATGGTAAACCTCAGATCGCTGTGATTCTTGAGGAGTCCCTTATCAATTCTAAAAATCTAAATGCAGGTCAAATCGTAAGAGAACTTGCGAAGGAAATCCAAGGAGGAGGAGGAGGGCAACCTTTCTTTGCAACTGCTGGAGGAAAAGATCTCTCAGGATTAGATCGAGTGATAGCTAAGGCTAAAGAATTGTACCTATAAATAAGAGGGGATAAGAACGGATGTTAAGCGAAGAATTAAAAAATAAATATCAGTTGGTTATTGGTTTGGAAGTGCATGCGCAACTTCAAACTGTAAGTAAAATATTTGCTGCTGATTCGACCGCTTACGGTAACTCTCCTAATACACAGATTTCTGTAATCACGCTTGGGCATCCTGGAACACTTCCAAAGGTTAACAAAAAAGCAATTGAGTACGCAGTTAAAATGGGATTAGCCTGTGATTGTGAGATTACAAGGAATACAAGTTTTGACCGTAAAAATTATTTCTATCCCGATCTACCAAAAGGTTATCAAATCACTCAAGACAAGGCACCGATCTGCGTGGGAGGTTTTGTGCCAATTATTCTTCCTGACGGAGCCGGCAAAAGTGTAAAACTGAACCGGATTCATTTGGAGGAAGATGCGGGCAAATCCATTCACCTCGTTGGAGAATCTGATACTCTAGTAGACTTTAACAGAGCTGGTACTCCACTAATAGAAATTGTATCTGAACCTGATTTACAAAGTCCGGAAGAAGCTTATGCATTCTTGGCTGAGATAAAAAAGCTTGTCAGATACCTTGAAATATGTGATGGAAACATGGAAGAAGGCTCTCTTCGCTGTGATGCCAATGTTTCAGTTATGCTGAAGGGAGCTGGCGAATTAGGAAAGAAAGTGGAGGTTAAAAACATGAATTCCTTTCGCAATGTTTTTCGGGCAATTGAGCATGAGCATGAGCGTCTGATTAACTTGATTGAAGCAGGAGAATCAATAATTTCTGAGACAAGAACTTTTGATGCGAATACAGGTACAACTTCCAATATGCGTACCAAAGAGGATTTGAATGATTATAGATATTTTCCTGAACCAGATTTGAGTCCTGTTGTTATTTCCGAGGAATGGTTGAAGTCAATCAAATCGACAATGCCGGAATTGCCTCGTGAACTTCATTATAAATTTGTGAATGAATATGGTTTGCCTGATTATGATGCAAGTTTTCTGACTGAGACAAGAGAAATAGCATTGTGGTTTGATGGACTTTGTGCAAAAACGAAAAATTATAAATCAGCTTCAAATTGGATGATGGGACCAATTAAGTCCTATCTCAATGAGATGAATCTACCTATTGATACTTTTCCAATTAGTACAGATTCAATGGCTGAATTGATTGCTTTGATAGACGCGGGAAAGTTGAGTTTCTCGATTGCTTCTCAGAAAGTATATCCTGAGATGTTGAAACCCACTGATGAAACAGCATTTCAAATTGCCACTCGGTTGAATTTAATTCAAGAGTCTGATGAGTCTTCGCTGAAACCAATTGTGGAAAGTGTAATTGCTGAAAACTCAGGTAAAGTGAAAGAATACCAATCTGGAAAGAAAGGTCTTATGTCCATGTTTATGGGGCAAGTGATGAAAAAATCTCAGGGAAAAGCTGATCCAAAAGTTGCTACTAAATTATTGATAGAATTATTAGAAAATTAATACATGAAAAAATTTATGTTCGGAATCTTATTGCTTTCTGCTTTTGGGGTTTTCTCCTGCGGAGATGTTGAAAATCAAGCAGACGGGAAAGTTCAATTGACTGGAAAAATTGAAAATGCTCCAGAGGGATTTATAATTCTTTCCCAATTTACAGATGCCCGCCCAAAAGTGCTGGATACGCTGGAAGTAAATGCGGAGGGTGAGTTTTCGTATCAAATAGAGGTTGATACGCCGACTTTTTATGACCTAAATCTATACGGAAGTAAGTCAGTTCGCTTAGCCTTGCTCAAAGAGGATGTGGAAGTGAATTATGACTTTTCGAATCAGGAGAGCTTGGATATTAAAGGATCAAAGGATACCCAAGAAATGCTAAAGATTGAAACTTTGATGGCTAACTACCAAGCAGAAGTAAACAAGTTGAACGAGGCTTACTATGCTGCGATGAGTGCAAATGATGCCGAGGCGATCAAGCAGATTCAAGTGCAGGCGATGCAGCTAGAAAGTAATCAGGCAAATGCTGTGAAAGAAACCATAAATAGCATGGGATCAAGTTTTGCGACTTTAGCTGCTGTTGGATTACTAAATCCTAAAAATGAGTTTCAGTTTTTGGATAGCTTAGTTGCTAAGCTAAATGAAAACTATCCAGACACAAAGATGGTCATTCAAATGAAGCAGCAATTGGATGAGATGAGAGCACTTTCCATGGGGCAAATTGCACCTGATTTTGAATTACCTACACCAGATGGGAAGATGGTGAAATTGTCAGATTTGAGAGGGAAATATTTGATGATTGATTTTTGGGCTGCTTGGTGTAAGCCATGTAGAGAAGAAAATCCAAATGTGGTAAGACTTTATAATCAGTATAAAGGCAAGGGGTTTGATATTTTGGGAGTTTCGCTGGATAGAACAAAAGAGGCTTGGGTAGAAGCCATCAGTCAGGATGGATTAGAGTGGACCCAAGTATCGGATCTTGAATACTTTAATTCAAAAGCAGCTACACTATACCAAATTGAGGCAATACCTGCTACCTACTTACTTGATCCAGATGGAAAGATTATTGGAAAAGACCTTAGGGGCCCAAGCTTGGAAAGTAAATTGGCAGAGATTTTTGATAAGTGATCATCATTACTTCACAAAAAAGCCTTCTGAATATGTTCAGAAGGCTTTTTTGTTTAAAACACTTAGCAGATCAAGAAATAAGAAGGAATAAAAAATACCAAACTTTCCTCCTTTTAAAAATCGTGTTCTTTGAAAAAGAAATAGTAAAAGTTGTTTATCACCCGGAACAAATCTAGTAAATTATTCAAAAGAAAAACAAACCTTTCCTAATTCTTTTTAAACATAATATAAACTTATCAAAATAATATTGGATTAAATTTAGCCTGATTTAAATCTGATATTATTAGTTACTTGGCTATTTTATCATAGCTGGCGATTACACCGCGAACCATAGCAGAACTGAAACCTTGATGTTCCATTTCATTTAATCCAACAATCGTACATCCCTTTGGTGTGGTCACTTTATCAATTGCAGCCTCCGGATGAATATTTTTTTGAATCATGAGTTCTGCAGCTCCCTTTACTGTTTGATTCACTATTTTACTTGCTGTGACCGAATCAAAGCCTATCTGAATTCCACCTTGAATCATAGCTCTCATAAATCGTAATACATAGGCAATTCCACAAGCGCCTAATACCGTGGCAGCTTCCATCAAGCTTTCATCTATTGGAATCGTAAATCCTATTGAATTAAAAAGTGATGTGACTAAATCTATTTGTTCTGTATTTGCATTTTGGTTGCAGATGCAAGTAATTGACTCCTGAATATCTGCAGCAATATTTGGCATAGCCCGGAAGGCGATAGTCTCTGGCTTTAGAACCTGATACATTTCAGAAAGAGTAATTCCAGTCGCTAAAGAAATGATAGAATGTCTCTCAGGGTCAATTCCCGGAAGGATTTCATTTAAGATGGGAGTGACGTTATAAGGTTTTACACCTAGAATCACCAAGTCCGCCATTTGAACCGCTTGAAGATTGTCGCTCAATATGATGGCCCCTCTTTGTTGGTATTCAGAAAGACTGGATGTATTGCGTTTGGTTAGGATGAGATTTTCAGGATCAAATCCAGGTATGGTTAAAAGTCCATTCGCTATAGAAGCACCAAGATTTCCACAACCTATAATTGCGATTTTCACATTTGTAATCATAGAAAATATAATTTTTGAATCACTTTATTAATTAAAGGTAAACAAAAGCGAATTTTTATTGCCAAGTATTCAATTTAATCAGGAGAGTTTCGATTATTTCAATTTCTTGATATTTAAAAATATGTTAAAAAAGATTGACATAATGTAAATTCTGTTTTACATTTGGTAAAAACAACTTGACTTAAGAAAGAGAAATCAATTTTAACTGTGCCGCTGCTTTCTCCAGCATGGAAGAAAGTAGCTTTTTTATTTTTTCCTTTACCAGTGATCTTAGTAATAGGAATGGCTATAGCCCAAATGGATATCGATCCAAACGAAGGAGCGGAAATAATTTATGGATTTTGGGCGATAGGTTTTGCAATGCTTAACCTTACCAAAGAAAAGGATGAAGATGAGATGATAAAATCGTTTCGACTTCAAGCTTTTCAGACGGGGTTCTATTGGTTGATTTGGGGTTTGGGTGCAATTATGCTGATCAATTATTACAGATTTGGAAATATTAGTTCTGAAATCTTTTCAGCCTATCTCGTCTTATTTCTGTTAAATGGATACATCTATGGTGCTTTTCAGTATCAAAAATACATGGCTTCAAAAGATATTAAGTAGAACCCTATGCTAACCAAAATCCTTTTACCACACCGTTTTCAAAAAATTGGATGGATCATGATCCTGCCATTTTCAGTCTTATTGTTTGCTGTAAACTATTTGACTTTTGAACTCTCATGGCTATCAATTTCTAATTCACAACCCTCGGCTGATGGACTTTCTGGTTTCTTTGATCCGGATAAAACCAACTATTCTTTAGAATTTGCTTTGATAGGCGTTTTTTTAGCTTTGTTCCTAATTGCTTTTTCAAAAGAAAAGCAAGAAGATGAATACATTCAAAAGCTTCGATTAGATTCACTTTTGGTAGCTTTTTATGCAAATACTTTCATTTTAATTCTCGGGACCTTATTGTTTTATGGTTTTGGTTACCTGGAATTTATGGGTTACAACATGTTCACGATTCAGATAATTTTTATCGCGAGATTTAAATGGATTCTATATCAGCAGCGAAAATCCATTTTGGCATTTTAAAGGCCTCTCTATGAAAAACTCTATAAAAGTGGAACGGGCTAAGCTAAACTTAACTCAACAAGATCTTGCTGATTTAATTTCGGTCTCTAGACAAACAATCAATAGTATCGAGGCGGGGAAATATGTGCCTTCAACAGTTTTAGCTTTAAAAATTGCTAAAGTCTTTAAAGTTCCAATGGAAGAGATTTTTGAATTGGAGGAAAGTGATTGACTTTGAAAAAAATTAAAAGAGAAATTTTGGGTAGGATTGGCAAGAATCTAAGGGCAAAAACGTAATTAAGAGTATCTTTGCTTTTTTAAGAAACACCACTTAATGCCTAAACTAATTCGAATTACAACTGTCCCACTTTCTTTGAAGTTACTTTTGGCTGGTCAGATGAAGTTCATGAAGGAGCATGGCTGGGATGTGCTTATGGTGAGTTCAGATGGGAGAGAAGTGCAGCAAGTTGTTCGTGCTGAGGGAGTTCGTCATGAAGTAATACCTTTCACCAGACAGATTACACCTTTTCAGGATTTGGTTTGTATTTGGAAACTCATCCAACTTTTCAAAAGAGAAAAGCCAGACATCGTACATACACATACTCCAAAAGCAGGACTTTTGGGAATGATTGCAGCAAAATTTACAGGTTTGAATATTCGTATTCATACGATTGCAGGTATTCCATACATGGCTGCTGAAGGTAGAAAAAGAGGTTTACTTGAGAATGTTGAGAAATGGACTTATGATTATGCAACAGAAGTTTGGCCAAATTCAGAGGGGTTGAAATCCTTTGTACTGGAGCAAAAACTTTGCTCTGAATCTAAAATTCGAATCATTGGAAAGGGATCCTCAAATGGAATAGACCTAGATAAATTTAATCGTGAAGCATTAAAGGAAAATCATTTGGTCGCCGCTACAATGCGAATCCTTCCAGGTGAAGATGATTTTATAATACTAGCAGTTGGGAGATTGGTTAAGGATAAGGGAATTCAGGAATTGGTTAAGGCATTCTTGGAGAGTAAAATCGCACCAATGTCCAAATTGGTTTTATTAGGCAGCTTTGAGCAAGACCTTGATCCTTTATCTCCGGAATTAATTCAGACAATTGAATCTAATCCGAGGATTGTCCAGATTGATTGGTCGGATCATGTAGCACATTACATGGCGCTTTCGGATTTGCTTGTTCATGCATCCCATAGAGAGGGTTTCCCAAATGTTTTGTTGGAAGCTGGAGCTATGCAATTGCCCATTATTTGTTCGGATATTATAGGAAATCGGGATATTATTACCCAGCAAAAGACCGGATTGATTTTTCCGGTAAAAGATAAAGCAGTTTTAAAAGAAGCGATGGAGTTTGCCTTTGTCAAGCGGGAAAAAATGACAAAAATGGCAGGATTGCTTTTTAATGAAATAATTGAAAACTATGACCGAAAGAAAATTCATGAAGAACTTCTTTCGAATTATAACCGTCTTCTTTCCTCAAGTAAAGAAGACACATCTAAGAATTGAAATTTAATTTGAATAAAAATTTATGAAGTATCTGGTAACAGGAACAGCTGGGTTTATTGGATTTCATGTAGCCAAAAAATTGCTTGAAAGAGGTGATACCGTAGTGGGCCTAGATGTGATCAATTCATATTACGATGTAAATCTGAAATATGATAGACTGGAATTTATGGGAATCGATCGAAGCGAGGTTTCCTTTGGTGAAAAGATCACTTCTTCCAAGAATTCAAATTACAGTTTCATTCAGTTGGATTTAGCTAAAAAAGAACCTTTGATTTCTCTTTTTGAACAAGAGAAATTCGATGTTGTGATTCATTTAGCAGCTCAAGCGGGTGTAAGATATTCGCTTACTCACCCTGAAGTGTATATGGAAAGCAATATCATAGCATTTATGAATATCTTGGAGTGTTGCCGGTTTTATCCGGTGAAACACTTGGTTTATGCTTCCTCAAGCTCGGTGTATGGGTCAAATGAAAAAATGCCATTTTCTACTTCAGACTCTGTAGATCATCCGATTAGTTTGTATGCAGCAAGCAAAAAGACCAACGAATTGATGGCACATACTTACAGTCATTTATTTGGAATTCCGACAACTGGGCTTCGGTTTTTTACAGTTTATGGACCATGGGGAAGACCGGATATGGCACTGTTTCTTTTTACAGAAGCTATTTTGGAAGGTAAGCCTATTCAGGTTTTTAATCATGGAAAAATGAAACGCGATTTCACCTATGTAGATGATATCGTCACAGGAGTTTTGAAAGTAGCTGATTTGCCTGCCAAGCCAAATCCTGACTTTGATGGACAAAATCCTGATCCTGGTAGTTCAAGAGCGCCTTATAAAATATATAATATTGGAAATTCAGAGCCTGTTTTGCTAATGGATTACATTAAAGCTGTGGAAAAGGGATTGGGAAAAAGTGCAATAATGGATATGCTTCCACTTCAACCAGGTGATGTACCTGCTTCTCATGCGGATGTTACCGATTTGGTAAGAGATACTGGATATAAACCGCAGACTAAAATCGAGGATGGGGTAAAAGCATTTACCGATTGGTATCTTAATTATTATAAAAAGCAAAAATGAAAAAATCAATTTTAATTACGGGCGGCGCTGGTTTTATTGGAAGTCACGTTGTTAAACTTTTTGTTTCCAAATATCCTGATTATCAGATTATCAATTTGGATGCCTTGACTTATGCAGGCAACCTTGAAAATCTTAAGGAAGTCGAAGGTGCCCCAAATTATAAATTTGTAAAGGCGGATATTAAAGATGCTGATGGGCTGAAAACTATCTTCGAATCTTACAAAATTACGGATGTGATTCACTTGGCTGCAGAATCTCATGTGGATCGTTCTATTTCGGATCCACTGGCTTTTGTAATGACCAATGTGATTGGTACAGTAAATCTCTTGAATGTCGCCAAGGACTATTGGAAAGGTGAATTGGATCAGCATTTATTTTATCATGTTTCCACGGATGAGGTTTATGGTTCGCTCCATGATGGGAGTTTCTTTTTAGAAACTACTCCTTACGATCCTCAATCTCCATATTCCGCATCAAAGGCCTCTTCTGATCACTTCGTGAGAGCGTATGCGAATACTTATAAGATGCGAACTGTTGTGTCAAATTGCTCTAATAACTACGGGCCAAACCATTTTCCGGAGAAACTAATCCCGCTTTGCATTCATAATATCAAGAACAATAAGCCACTTCCAGTTTATGGAAAGGGTGAGAATGTACGTGATTGGCTATTTGTAAAAGACCATGCACGGGCAATCGATACTGTTTTTCATCAGGGAAAACCAGGAGAAACTTACAATATCGGTGGATTCAATGAATGGAAGAATATAGACATTGTCAGATTGCTTTGTCAGAAAATGGATGAAAAGCTGGGAAGAGAAGAAGGTACTTCTGAGAAGTTAATCACCTATGTGACAGATCGTGCAGGACATGACTTGCGCTATGCTATAGATGCTACTAAAATTCAACAAGAATTGGGTTGGGAACCAAGCCTTCAATTTGAAGAGGGGATTGAACTCACGATTGATTGGTATCTTGCTAATCAAGACTGGTTGGATCATGTCACCTCAGGAGCTTATCAGGATTATTATTCTGAACTATATGGAAATAGATAAAAAATTTGAGGCAAATATGGATTCTAAATAAACCACGAATAAATCGTGGTTTATTTTTTTGACTTGCTTTCCTGATATTCTGCCGGCGTCATCGAGTAGGTTTCTTTGAAAGTCTTAATAAAGTAGGAAGGGGAGCTGAATCCAACGGCATATGCTATTTCAGAAATGTTTTCTCCTGATTTTTCCAGCTGTTGAAGTGCCAATCTTAATCTTTGGTCTCTTATGTATGCAGTTGTGGAAAGTCCAGTCAAAGCGGTCAGTTTGCGATGAAGCTGCATCCTGCTAATTCCCAATTTTTTACTGAATTCATCCACAGTGAAATTGCTGTCAGAGAGGTCATTATCGACGATTTCCTGAATTTTATCCAAAAACCGTTCATCCATTGAGGTGATAGCAATGTCTTTTGGAGAAATCGAATTTCTGTTTGAATATCTGACTCTGAGCTGTTCTCTTAGCTTAATTAATTTCTCTATTCTTGCAAGCAATTGGTTGGTTTTGAATGGCTTAAGAATAAAATCATCTGCACCAGATCGAATTCCCTCAAGTTGACTTTCTTCATCTGCTTTTGCCGTCAATAAGATGACAGGAATGTGCGAGGTCAATTCATTGTTTTTCAATTTCTTGCAAAATTCAAAACCATCCATTTCTGGCATCATGACATCAGAGATGATTAAGTCTGGAATTTTCTTCAACGCAACAAAAAGCCCTTCTTTGCCATTTGTAGCCTCATAAGTTTGAAAATATGGACTAAGTTCTCTGATGGTGTATTCCCTAACTTTAACATTGTCCTCGACAACCAAGATATGAGGGAGTTTTCCTCGAGCTTCTTGATTTGCAAATTGCAATCCAGAGAGGTCAAATTCCTCACTTTCCTCATCGACTACTTCATCTGGATGAAAAGCGTATTTGTCAATAGAAAGTAGGATAGAAACATGAAACCATCGGGAATCTTTAAAATTGACATTTATTTCACCATGATAGAGATGAACCATTTCCTTAATCAGAGATAAACCTAATCCAAATCCTTTTTTGCTTTCATTAGGTTTTTGGAATTTTTGAAAAAGTTGGACTAATTCCTCCTTATTATACTGTTCTTGACTTTCATTCCTGATGTTGAGGTGAAAATTTCCTTCAGAGATATTGCAGTCTAATTTTATTTCGGAATCTTTTTTAGCGTATTTAATCGCATTTTGAATCAGGTTTTTTATAATTTTTTCCACTTTGTCAGAATCAAACCAAACTTCAGTCATTAATGGAATTTCTGCACTAAGCCTAACTCCCTTTTCTGAGGCTTGGTAGAAATAATTGGCAACAATTGATTGTAGTAATAATCCCAAATTGCCTTTTCGGATAGTCAATTGATTTTTACCTGCCTTGATTTTAGCAACTTCCAAAAGCTGGTCGACGAGCGTAAGCAACCGTTGAGAATTGATTTTCACCAGATTCAATTGTGATTTTACAACTGGATTATCAGACTGACTGATTACACGATCTATTGGCCCTGAAATCAAGGTTAATGGTGTCCGGAACTCATGCGAAATATTGGTGAAAAGTTGCGTTTTAAAGTCATCGATTTCTTTGAGGGTTTGTGTTTCCCGATCTTTCATTTTAAGGGAAAACTGCATATGCCATTTCCATTTTAGATATCGGTAGATCCACAATATTATCAGTGCTATGAAAGCCAAATAAATTATTTTGGCTATAGTGTTGTAATACCAAGGAGTCAAAATGGTAAATTCTAAAGCCACAGGTTCTTCTGCCCAAATCCCATCATAGTTACTTGCTCTTACTAAAAAGCGATACTTTCCAGGGGTAAGATTGGTATAGCGAGCTTGATGGTTATAGCCATTTGAAACCCAATTTTCATCATGGTTTTCAAGCATGTATTCATATTGGTTTTTTTCAGGAGAGGAGAAAACCAAACTAGCCATATTGAAAGTGAGCGTATTTTGGTCATGATCCAACCTGAGATTTTTGCTCATTTTTACTTTCTGATCAAATACATAAAGCGCCGTAATCGCAGTTTTAGGAGGTGTTTCATTCATGGAAATATCCTCAGGATTGAACCAGTAAAATCCATCCAGACTTCCAAAATAAAGAGTTCCGTCATCATGTTTAAAGTATGCGCCGGTATTGAATTCAGTGGCTAGACCATCATAGTTTGAGTAGTTGGTTATCTGAAATTGATCTTCTGATTCGTTATCTATTCCAACCTTAGTTATTCCCTTATTAGAACTTAGCCAAAGATTTCCCTTTTGATCATTCAATATGGAATAGATCACATTATTAGAAAGACCTGATTCAATAGTTACTATTTTTATTTTACCTGTCCTGAAATCAATCTGATTTAGCCCTCCGCCGTTTGTCCCTATCCAAAGCTTATTTTTTTCCAGATAAAGTGATTTAATATGGTTACTGCTGATTGAATTTGGGTTTTCGGGATCATGGACTATAGGTTCGAAGTTTTCGAAATCTAAATCAAATTTGGCGATGCCATGATTTTCTGTTCCAATCCAATAGATACCAGAAGGATCTTCCAGGATTGTTCGAATATTGTTGTCTGGAATACTGTTTGGACAAAGGGGATCATGCACAAATTGTTTCAAAGCCCCTTTTTCAGGGTCAAACCAAATCAAACCATTGTTTCTGGTGCAGAGCCAAAATCTTTTCTGGCTATCCAAGAAGATTTTCCATACGGTTGAACCAGGCTGTGAGATGGGACTTTTTGGGTTAAAATGTTGAAAATTTTCTGACTTAAGGTCAAAAACGCTTAAGCCTTCATCTTGATAACCTACCCAAAGTTTCCCGTTTTTATCCCCTGTAAGGCTCATCACCCGATTACTTGCTAGGGTATTTGAGTTTTTAGGATCATGAGTGAATGTCTTCCAAGTTTTTGTTTTTGGATTGAATCTAGTCAGTCCTTTCCCTGAGGTGCCAAGCCAAACATTCTGGTTTTCATCCACATAAATTGACCTGATTACATCTATGTTGATATTTTCCGGAACTTCTTGATTATGATAAAAATTAAATTTCTCTAAAAAAGCATCATAAAAGCTCAAGCCTGCTCCATCAGATCCAAACCAAAGTGTGCCAGTATAATCTTCGTAAATAGACAAGATATCATTGTAATGAATTGATCTTGAGTTCTGTTTTGAGTAGGAAAACTGCCTTAATGTTTTGTTAGTTAAATCAATCTTTTTGATTCCTTTTCCATAGGTAGTAGCCCAAAGTCGACCTTTGGAATCAACCAATAAATCTAAAATCATCTCATCCTGATCAGGGTTTTCCTTTTGATTCAAAAAAGCATCCATTGTAACTGCTTCGGCTCCAGGATTAGAATTCGTCCACAGTCCATGATTTAATGTTCCGAACCAAAACCTTCCATTGGGATCTAAGGTAGATACAGCTAAAACCGTCCCTGATTCAGGTTTCCATATAAGTTTTGAAATCCCGGAGTTTTTGTTCCACAAAACCACCTCATCGCTAAAAGTTAAAATAAGGTTTTCATTGTCAAAATTTGCCAGATTGACAATTTCCCTGTTTGGGTCTGACAAAGCCATTTCTGCCTTTTTGATATTTTCATTCCAGAAATACAGCTGACCGGAAAGTGTTCCAAACCAGATTTTTCCTTGGGGATCTTCAATTATACTTGTAGCTGAAGCAATTCCTTCGATTGGTTCAAAAAGTTCGTTTTCCCTATTCAATAGCTCAGGAATAGAACTTTCAGGAATGATCCAAATTCGATTTTTACTGTCGGAATATACCTTGCCCAGTAATAATCGGTTAGATTCTGTGACATCAAGGAATTTTTTGTCAAAAACTACAAAATCTCGTCCGTCATATCTATTCAACCCTTCCTGAGTAGCGATCCAAAGAAATCCATTTTGATCCTGAGTTATTGAAATAGCACTATTTTGTGAGAGTCCGTCATTTACTGAAAGTTGACGAAAGGAAAGATTTTCTTGTGGATAGGTTTGGGTTTTTGCAAGAATAAGGATTATTAGTGCAAATGAAATTCTGAGTATATATGATCGAATTGAAATGTGCATTGGAAAAAGTTTTTATGATTTTCAATTAACTTAAAAATATGACTGAACCTGCTTGATGTAGCTGATAGTTCATAACTGGTAAAATCTCTAAATTCTTTTGAAGGAAATTTTTGAAACTAATCAGGAATTTGGAATCTATTCAATACTTTGAGGTATTGAAATTGGTAAAAGAGACTCATTTGTTGGACCAAACTGATCATAATTCATGATTCGAGTAGTAATTATTGATGATGAACAGAAAGCCATCACTTCCCTTGAGTGGGAATTGAAACAGTTGGGAAAATCGATTGAAATAATTGGGAAATTTACTGATGTTGAGGATGCTTTAATTAAACTGAAGATTCTGAGGCCAGACTGTATTTTTCTTGATATTGAGATGTCAGGTTTGGATGGATTCAAATTTTTGGAACACTTCCCTAATCGTAATTTTGAGGTTATTTTTGTCACTGCCCATGCCCAACATGCTATTCAAGCAATCCGTGAAAGAGCTTTTGATTACTTACTAAAACCAGTTGATAGTTCAGACTTGCGGAATCTTTTGAATAGAATCAGTCAAAATTTTATTGATCAGACTAAAAGCATTACTTCAGCTAATTCCTCTTTTGAAAAGGAGAAAGTTGCGATCAATATGGATGATCAATTGATCTTAATTGATCCTGATGACGTGATTTACTGCGAAAGTGAGGGGAGCTATTCCTATATCCATACTGTTAACGGCGGAAAAGTTTTAGTTTCTAAAAGGTTAAAATTGTTGGATAATCTATTTTCCAAATCTAAATTTTATAGAATTCATCATTCGTTTTTGATCAACCTTGAAAAAGTTAAGTCTTATGAAAAATCTTCTGGAAAAGTGAAGCTTACCGATGGGATTTCGCTTCCAGTCTCAAGGTTAAAAAAGGCAGGTTTTATCGAATCACTGAAATAAATACTGATGAATTTTTTTGAAAAGTATCCTTTGATCGAAATTCTGAGAGTGTTCAGTTAAGTGTGTCTGCTAATTTTACAAATAGATGACAAAGAAACGAACACTTGAAGAATTATTTAGTGATCCTCAGACGAGTGATCGGCTGAAAGAGCGGCTTTAC
>NZ_JAQWXX010000061.1 GCF_029254265.1 Algoriphagus sp.
GTCAAAACCGTTTATTTTGACCTAATTTAGTACCCGTTAAGATCGCAAGAAAGCGATTGTCACTGGCTGTCACTTCTAACTTATTTGGCTACTGGCATCTTTGCGGATATACATATTAAGATAAATCAAGTTGAAAAAAGATTAACCAAAAGTTAATTTCCTAACTTAATTCTCAAATCATTTAACTTTATTCGCCTTATCCGTGACTTAAATTAAAGCTTTGGAAGACACCTATTTAACATTAAGTACTGAAAGCGAAGGCCTTTTCAAAGACCGGAGTAGCAAATTTTTCTATTATTCATTTCCTGTTTCCAACGAGGAAGAAATCAAAGAACGCCTAAAGGAGCTTCGGAAAAAGCATTTTGATGCACGACATCATTGCTTTGCTTGGAATCTGGGAACTGACGGGATGAATTATCGAGCAAATGACGACGGAGAGCCCAATCATTCAGCAGGAGATCCAATTCTAGGACAGATACGATCTAACAACCTTACCAATTGTCTCATCGTAGTTGTACGTTATTTTGGCGGGACAAAGCTAGGCATAAGTGGATTGATCAATGCCTACAAAACTTCCGCTGCCATGGCTATTGCTGAAAATGAAATCATAGAAAAACTGATCACTACTCGAATCTCTATTTCATTCACTTATCCTGCACTCAATGAAGTAATGAAACTTATCAAACTCCATGAGTTTCAGATAGTCAATCAAGAATTAGAATTAACCTGCAAAATGATATTAGAGGTCAGAAAAAGTCTGGAAGACCGTATCAGAGAGTCTTTAGAGGAAATCGAAAGTCTCAAACTCAATGATTAAATAATTCATCTAAATATCCTTTAGACTTCAAGACATTGAAGATTTCAACACATGCCCAGGCATCAGTAGCAGCATATCGTTGCTGCTTTTGAGTCAATGTAGTGGCTTCCCAATTGGATACTTGCTCAGATTTGGAGATTCGGATATTCAATACCATAGCGCAAAGATTTCGCACTCCTACGTTTTGAAACCCGACTTTTTTCAACTCATCATTCAAATCAAAAAAAGAATTCGCATAAAATGAATCTGTCAGTTTTGAAAGGCCCTTAATATCATCATGGACAGCTGCGCCTACCTTTACAATACTTTCCTTTTCAAGCAAATTTCGAATAGAATCGGGAAAGCCAATTTTATTCACTCTAAACAAAAATGCCTGAGATGGAGTAGAAAGCTGCAATAAAGAAACTGGATTTACTACACCTTTTTTGAAAGCAGGCTTTGTTTCGGTATCAAATCCTAAAATTCGCTGTGCTCCAAGAAAGTCCACTATCTCCTCAACATCATCCAGATCTTCTATTAAAAAAATTTCCCCTTCAAATTGATTTAGCGGAAGTTCGTTAATCTCCTCCTTTGTAATTTTTAATGGAATCATACTAATCTTCTAATTCACCCTCCTCATAATATGTAATACCGATTTTTAAATAACCGTACAAAATTGTCATAATCGGACTAATAATGTTGAAAAAACAATATGGCGCATAGACCAATGTAGCTACTCCTAAAACGGAAGCCTGGGTAGCTCCACAAGTATTCCAAGGAATCAGAACTGATGTCACAGTACCCGAATCTTCCAATGTCCTACTTAGATTCTCTGGTTTCAATCCTCTTTTCTTATACACATTTGCGTACATTCTTCCAGGAACTAAGATCGCTAAATATTGATCAGAAGTGGTAATGTTAAAGAAAATACATGTAGCTGCTGTCGAAGCAATTAGAGACCCTACGCTATGCACCTTTTTGATAACTGCCTCAGCTAAAACCTGAAGCATTCCACTCACTTCCATGATGCCACCAAAAACCATCGCACAAATGATCAACCAAATAGTATTCAGCATCCCGCCCATTCCTCTGGTAACCAGCAATTCGTTAACAACATCATTTGAAGTGACTACACTTACCTCTCCATATAAAGACATCATTATTGCTTTGAAACCTTGATAGGCGTAAGAACCTCCTTCATTAGCGATCAAATGAATGATTTCAGGCTGGAAAATCAATGCAAAAACTCCTCCAAGTAGCGTTCCAGCCAACAGCGCTGGTATGGCAGGAACCTTACGTATGATCAAAAACAAAACTAAAGCAGGAACAATAAATACCCAACCGGTAATATTGAAACGTTCCAAAATCACATTTGAAATAGACTTAACATCGTCTACACTTCCGTTGGTTTCGTAATTAAAACCTATTACAATAAATAAAATTAATGTAATAGAAATGGAAGGTATTGTGGTTTTTGCCATATATCTGATATGGGTAAACAAGTCCGTACCAGCCATTGCAGGCGCTAGATTTGTGGTATCGGAAAGAGGCGACATTTTGTCCCCGAAATAAGCTCCTGAGATAATCGCCCCGGCAATGATTCCTTCCTCAAAACCAAGTGCTTTCCCAATCCCCAATAAGGCTACTCCTACCGTGGCAACGGTTGTCCAGCTACTTCCTGTTGAAATTGAAACTACTGCACTTACAAAACAGGCAGCAAGCAGAAAAATGGTCGGACTAAGCACCTGCAATCCGTAATAAATCATTGCCGGTACAATCCCACTTATCATCCAGGTACCTGCTAAAGCACCTATCAAGAACAAAATCAGAATACTCGACATCGCCGAGCTGATACTTTTCACAATACCATCTTGAAGAGTCTCCCAATTAAATCCTAACCTACCGACCGCTACAATTGCAGCAACAGCAGAAGATAAAATAAGAACTATTTGATTAGATCCAGATAATCCATCTGTGCCAAATACTTTAATATTTAAGACCAGAAGGACTATTAAAAAAACAAGTGGGATAAGAGCGTCAAAAACCTTTGGAGTACGAGTCAGTCCTTGCATTAATCGAAGTTTGGTAAATTTTAATGGTTGAATCTAATCAAAAATAATTAATTACTATTCCGATAGAACTACTGCCAACTCCTTCCCTACCTGCCAACCTATAGCTACACCCATTCCCCCCAACCGAACAGCAGCAGCAGCTTTTTCACCTACTGCCTGAATCAGAGGGGATTTCTTGTTTCCAAATGCCATTATTCCAGTCCATTCCGTGTCCCATTCAATTACTTTTCCGGGAAAAATTACTTCAGAGGCTAATTTTTGAAGATGAGTTTTAATCAAAGGATTAATTTCAAATTTTAGACTGTTTTCACCGGCCTTATCTATATTTCTTGCACCACCCAGTAATAATCTCCCATCAACCTGTCGAAAGTAAACATAGCCCTTATCCATGTGAAATGTTCCTTGCCATGGAATCTTAAAATCCAAAGGCTTACTCAATAAAATCAATCCTCTGCCAGGCTGAACTTCCGATTCTTTCCATAGCTTTTCCGTAAAGGCATTGGTACAAATGGCTATTTGATTGGCTTTAAACTCAAAAACCTGCTCCCCTCCGGCATCCTCTGCTATGACGACCCCTTCGTCTTTTTGAATTTCAACTACTGATACCCCGGTTAGTATTTTTATCCCTTCAGCTTGGGTAAGATCCCAGAGAACTTTCATGTATTTCCCAGGATCAAGCTCACCCTCAAATTTATTCTTGATTACTTTTTTTATAGAGTCATTAAATCCTAATCTATCTTTTTTCCGAACTTCAGAAAAGACCTCATCTTTAAATATTCCTTTTAAAATCTTATTGATATCGGCAATTTGCTCCGCTGCCGAAAGCTGCCGCTCATCCAGAAGTTCATACCCAAAGCTATGGCGATATCCCAAAGCTTTGTCTCCAAACTTTTTACGAATCGAATTTATCCCTAAATAACGACGCTCAACTAAAGCAACAACCTCTTCTTGGGTCATTTGCCAAAAATCATCCAATATTTCTGTAAGGCTACCAAAACAGGCAAAACCCGCATTTTTTGTACTTGCCCCAGTAGGAAAAATCCCCCTTTCCAAAATCAATACAGATGCTTTTGGGTGCTTTTTCTTAAAATGGATTGCTGTCGATAAACCCACGAATCCTGACCCGACAACGATTAGGTCGTATTGAAAAAAGTGTTTTGTCTCCCAATAGCTGAACATTTTATTTTTCTAAATTTGATTTAAGCCTATAATTAGTATTTTCATAAATCTAACAGAATATATCCCAAAATGCCATGAGAAAAATAGACGCATTGTTACATGAATATGGATTAAGTCACCAAAACCCTACAAATAAACTCATTCATTGGTTTTGTGTCCCCGCAATTTTTTTTAGTGTGGTGGGTCTCATATTTAGTATTCCAGCTGGTCCTTTACCCGAATTACTTCCATTTCTTGGGGATTTTGCCAATTGGGCTACCATTACATTAATTCTGGTTCTTATCTATTACGTCACACTTTCAGGTCCTTTGACACTGGGTATGCTCTTTTTCTCAGCATTATGTTTAGCCTTGGCAAATTTTATTGATTTGACATTTGGATACTTGTGGGCCGTCAGTTTAGGTATTTTTGTGATTGCATGGATTATTCAATTTTATGGTCACAAAATCGAAGGAAAAAAACCATCTTTTCTAAAAGATGTGCAGTTTTTAATGATCGGACCAGCTTGGTTAATGCACTTTATTTATAAAAAATGGGGACTTTCTTATTGAATGGAATCCGTTTCAGCCTTTGAAAAAAGAACCTTCAAACGACTAAGTGCTTTCTGATTAGTTGAAGTGTATATACTGCTTAATATGGACTTTTTCTCTCGTGCTGTTAACCTCCAATTGAGGGAAGCTCTTTGCATATTTTCCTGACTTTCTGTCAATTCCTCTATTTGTACCTTCTCGGGAGCATATTCAAACTCAATTTTCTCAAGTGAAAAGGGCATTGATTCAATCATGTAGTTAAAGAGTACCTCATTTTGAATAGTCTGAATATTGTCCCAATTGGCATATATGTTTTTAAATGGTGTAAATACTCGCTGAAAAATTCGTGGCGGAAGTGTGGGAGATATTTCGGATGATTTTTCCGAATCCCGTATAGTGATCATAATCACTCCACTTGTATTTTTAGCAATCCAATTTTGAAATACATAGAGAAAGCGTAATCCATCCTGAATCCCAAAATTATCTGATAAGCCAGTATCCATTGTTTCCATTATAGGGTTAGATGGGAGTTGAACATTAGGAGTAATAAAAGGAAAAGTGGCGCTCATGCGTAAAGCCGAAAGAAACCGTAGATTTTTAGCATCATGTTTTGCAAAAAACCGAAGAAAATCTACTGTTTGTTTCTTTTCATTAATCCCTGTTTTACCGAGCATTGAGGTTCCAAAAAATGACATGGAATGCGGAGATACTACTAATTTCCGACCATCATTTGTAATAAGAGAAGTTACTGGTAAAAGAGGAATCAACCCTAAAAATTCTGGCTCACCATAGGCAGAAATGGGTTTATCCAAGACATGTTCAGTATTAATATTCAATTGATTTTCAAAAGCAAACCCTCTGTCTTTCAAATACTTTCGCCCATTGTAATCAAAGGATTGATTTCTGATTATCAAATCATTCACCAGTAAACTGAAAATAATAGGATTGAGATTATCAGTGGATATTTGGTCTAGATATTTAGAATCTGTAGGATCGATAGACTGATCAGTTAAAGACCTCAAGTAAATTTCCCTAAAAAACGCCTCTCCAATCACACCTCCGGAAGCTCCTGTAAGTAATTCCATATGCTTGGTGATTTCCCCACTTTTGATTTCATGAATACTTTGAAGGACCTTTAGCGTCCATAGTGAAGCACGTTGTCCGCCTCCACTAGCTGCCACAATTACGAGTTTTGGTAATGAATCACTGGAGAATTTTGACTTCCAGTTATCCAAAATTCGAATGGTATTTTCCCGATCTTTCGCTACGGTATCTGGATGAAGTAAAGAATCCAAGTGAGCAAGAGTATAGGCGACTGGCGGAACGGAATAATCAATACCATAAGCCTCATGAGGGCGATTGAGGAAGTCAAAATTTGAAAAATAGTTGATCAACACCAAAAACAGTATTACAGCAAGAGTAGCCCATCTTCTCAACCAAAAATTAACTGCCCCGGCTATCATTATCAAAATAGCCAAGAGCAAAGTAACACTCATTGCCGCTGGCAATTGAAGAAATGGATGCTCTTTAAAAAAACCTAAAATGATCACCACAAGGATCAAAAAAACCTGAATTAAGAAAAGATTTAAATGATTCTGGTCAAAAACCCGAAGTAATTTAGTGGCTTCAAATCGGGAAATATCAGGTCTAACCTGCTCAAAACGAAGTCTCAAATTGAGAAAATAATGGACTTTGCTTTTTTGGTTTTTAAGCTCTTTATATTGGCTGATCACATTAGCTCTTGTCAACTTGACCTTTCGAAGCCGCTTATCCAATGTGCCCGCAAAAATGACAAAGAAGTCTTTATTGGTGAAGGCAAAATAAGCGAAAATAACACTGTAGGAAATAATACTTCCAGCCGAAAAACCCAAGAAATAGTACAAAACCTCCCAGTCATTAGAGAGATCATTATTCAATTGAAAAGTGACAAAACGATAAATATATATCAAGTAGAAAAATAGAGGAACTATCGAATTATTGATACAATAATGAATGAAAGGCTTACTCAAAATTGCTAAAAATGGAAATTTACCACCATCCATAATATAAGTGGACATGTGAAATCCCATTGTAAAAACAGCAAAGCCGACTCCAATCAAAAAGAAACTTATCCAAGAAACCTGATTGAGATATTCTGGATCCAAAAAGAGAAAGGGTATTCCCAACATCACTCCTATTCCCTCCAAAATAATCATCAAAAGGACTACCCAAATGATAATCAAAGAAAGATTTTTTCTGAGATGGAGTAAGAATAGCTGTATAGGAAAACTATACCAAATTTTATCCCACATGAATTAGTTTTTCGGATAATTTACATTTTTTATTTTAATCACCATCAAAGGATAAATAGCGGATTTCAGGAAATTATTTAAATCTGGCCATCAAAAAAAAATACTACTGAAAACCAACTCATTAACTCCCAAAAAACATATACCGTAAATTGTTTCTTTCAATTTGCTCTTGTCCTTCGAAAGGAAAATTTTACCTTCGAAATTCAAAATATAAGCATATGAGAACGTGGTTTTTGTGTAAAGTCAAATACGCCAAAGAGAATGAAGAAGGACTTCTGAAGAATATTTCAGAGCAATACTTAGTAGATGCTGTATCATTTACAGAAGCTGAGGCTGTTCTTTACGATAGATTAGCTTCCCAAATCAGAGGAGATTTTCAAGTTACGGGGATTTCCAAAAGCAATATTGTTGACGTATTTCATTACGAAGAGTCGGATATTTGGTATAAATGCAAAATATCCTACCTCGTAGCAGATGCTGATAGTGGTAAAGAAAAAAAAGTGACTCAATACATGATTGTCACCGCAGATGATGTGAAAAATGCTTTTGATAGAATTCAAGAAAGCTTAAGCAATATGTTGGTAAGTTTTAGAATCCCTGATATAGTAGAAAGCCCAATTGTCGAAGTTTTCCCTTTCGAAAAAGACGAGATCGCTGAGCAACTTCCTCCTGGCAATTTCAGACCTTTGTCTGAAGTTGAATCAGAAAACGAATAACATAAAAGGCCTCAAATTGAGGCCTTTTATGTTACTATCAAATATGACAATTTTTAATTCTCAGGTTCCACTTGGGCAATTTCATACATGTTTTTACCATCCACTTGAACAGGTAAATAATAGGTGTCACCAATTTTAACATAAGTCTGATCCCCAACTTTCACTTCCTCTCCACCTTCTGGTAAAGCATCTACCACAGCACCAGCCGGCGGTGGCACTACTGTATATCCTCCCTCGGATTTTTCGTAATAGGTATTTCCATAGTAGTAATTATTTACTGTTGGACTTACTTCCACCTCCTTAGCTTCGCTAGGTATTACTTTCACTGTAGCTCCTTGTGGTGCTTCTACTACCACATAACCATCCCCTTCTTGCACATAAAACACTCCTTGATCATAATGATATTGTTGATTTTCAATAGAGACGATAATAGCCGTTGTCGCTAATGCCGCTACAAAAAATCCCCAAGGATGCCATACCGGCCCCCAATAAAAGGGAGTATAAGGATGGTAATAATAAGGTCGAAAACAGGAGAAGCCGAAACCTCCATAAAAATATGGAGGACGAGGATAAGGTCTATAAGGAGGACGATAAGCTCGGTTGTTAGTATTTCTTACGTTCACATTGACATTTCTACTATTATCAATGTTGATTCTATTATTATTCCCAATATTCTTATTCCCGGAATTGATGTTATTATTTCCTACACGATTATTTGTGCTGTTTCCAACTTTACTATCCTTGACAGAGGAAACTCTACTTGTATTGTTTGTTTTTTGAGTTACTCGATCCGAGCCTCCATTTAAAGTAGGTCTGGAACTTGAATTGGTAGCCCTAGAAGTCGGTCTAGATACCGTCGCTGGTCTACTTGATGTTGAGGGCATTTTAGTGGCGGGCCTAGCTGAAGTAGGTCGGGAAGGTGCTGGACGAGAAGTAGCTGGTCTTGCCCCTCCTCTACCTCCTGATGCTGCTCTCATTCGTTGAGCTTCCGCTATTTCTGGAAAAATCAACAAGGCAAGAACGCCTAGAAAAACTCCTACCAATTTTATTTTTGAAAGTTTCATAGTTATTTCTCTTTTTAATTTCACTTCTGATTAAGCCATGTTATTTGTCTTGCACCTGGGGGGGGGCGTAAAATCAAAAATGCTATTTGGATACGTTTGATTAAACTCCCAATCAAAAAAATCGACTTCATGTTGATATGCATATGGATCGCCCAAATACGTTATTAATGTTTTTACGGGTAAAAAATATAAATCATTTGAAATCCAGAGCTGAATAGTAACCGAATCATTTGAACAGCCAATATGAAATACCCGCTGTCCATTTACAGTAGTTTGTCCTAGAAATTGAATGTAGTCCATATTAGAGACTATTTCCTTTGAAAATGAAGGATACAGTACATCGGCAGAAGTTACTTCGATTCCAAAATCGCTATATAGCCAATCAAATGTCTCAATTAAATTATCAGGAGCATCTGCGATAGTATAAATATTATTAGTAAAAGAATAATAGGCTACTTGCGATCCGTTATAGCTGTATTTATCCTCTTTCTGCTCTCCAGTTATCTTTGCCACAAACTTATTCGGACCAGCAATCTTAACTTGACTACTGGTGAATTCTTTGATAAAGAAATTATTGGCAAAAGCTACATCTTTGGAAACCTGAGTTTTAAACCCAACAGAATTCAATTCTCCAAAAAGTGTACTCATCTTATCCAAAATCTGGATCGCTGTAGTGTCTTTAGCATTCTCTTGTGAATAGGCACTAAAACCTATAAACAGCATAGTAAGCATAGAACAAATTTTCTTAATCATAAATCGCTTATTTTTTTTTAAAAAAACGGTTAGAATTAAAGTTACTGATTTACTTATGGAAGAACCAATTCAATGAACCAATCAAGCATCGATTTGATGATTGATTACAAATTTGATCAATTCGTCAAGTTCAATTTGTGCCCTCATGGAAGCATCAGCAATATCTTCGCGACTTACCTGGGCAGCAAAGGTTTTATCTTTCAATCTTTTTTTCACTCCTTTCACTTCCATACCTACATAACCCTCCGGCCTCATTAAAGAATAAGCATGGATCAATCCACTTAACTCATCGAATGCATAAAGCATTTTATCCATCTCGGAAACTGGCTCTACTCCAAAATATTTAGGTCCATGAGAGGCTATTGCACGAATAATTTCCGGATCTAGATTTCTCTTTTCAAGTTCTTCCACAATTTTATTACAGTGAGTATCTGGCCATTTTTCCCAATCGGCATCATGAAGCAATCCTGCCAAGTACCATCGATGTTGATCTTCTGAAGAATATCCTTTTGCTCCAGCATATCGCTGCATCAAATGCCCAACTTGTTGCATGTGGGTTATCAGCCTCTCATTGCTCACCCATTCTCTTAAGAGTGTAAATGCTTCTTCAGTAGTGATTACGTTTCCTCGATTATCCGGTGACCCAAATTCATCACGATTTAATTTCATTTGATTATAGTTCATTTTAAATATATTTTTATGTATTTTATATAAATATTTATGTATTAAAAATAATTAATACTTAAAACTAATTATCTTTGATTTATGATTGATAGGGAATCCGTCCATGCACTAGGCCAAGTTGCTCTGACTTCAGAATATTTTCTGCAGATAACCTTGGACAAATCTGGTGAGGTTACCTCATCAGATCCTAATGTTGGACCCATCCCCTCTCTGTTTGAATTGAAAGATAAACCTATCTTTTTTTCTGACTGTTTTTTATCTTCTGATTGGACAAAATTTGAATCTCAAAGGCTAAAAGCTTTGAAAAATTCGCATCAATCTTTTTTGGTGGAATTGAATAAAATTAACTATCCAGAAAATGATACCATACCAACAAAATGGGAATTCTTTTTTATATCTGAGGATTTTGAAACTTGCCTTGGAATAGGACATCCAATTCAGTCATCTAAGCCTTATGAAGTTGGCTTAGGAGATTTTATGGATAATCCTTTTGGAGATAGAGAGATCTTAGACAGTTTGCTTGAGGACAAAATGATCGGCTTTTGGGAATTTGACTTCGATACCAAAACAGATCATATGAGTCAGGGATTGGGACATATGCTTGGATATTCTGAAGAAGAGCTAAGTCTGAATAAAAACATTTCCTGGCAAAAGCACATTTATCCTGATGATTTCCCAGGCTTGATGCGAGACCTAAAAAACCATTTTCGAACCACCGGGAATACTCCTTTTAAGAAGGAGTTTAGAATTTCCTCCAAAAGCAATGAGACTGTTTGGGTGTTAGGCTTTGGGAAAACTATCCGTTGGTCGAGATCAGGTCTTCCTGTTAAAGTAATGGGGTTTCTTTTGGATATTTCGGATAGAAAAAAACAAGAAAATTGGATGAAAGAACATCATCACTTCTTGCAAGAACTCGCCTTTGAGCAATCACATTCTTTGAGAGCTCGTGTAGCAAATATTTTAGGTATTTTAGAAATACTTGATTCGGAACCCAAAAATGAAGAGTCTCAAAAACTTATCAATATCATTAAGGAAGAGACCAAAAAGCTTGATATTTCATTGAAAAAAAGTATTCGAGAATCAGTCCTTCAGAATAAATCAATCCAAGGAGAAAAAACTTTCTAAAAAAAAGGGACCAAAGTCCCTTTATAAATTCCTGATTTTCCACTTTGATTTTAAATAGCCCCAAACTATGCTGGGGCTTATGCTTTTTTTCCCCTTGAAGCTTCCATCATATCCCACATCTCTTGAGGTATTGCATCCAGGTTATTAAACTCTCCCGCACCCTTGAGCCATTCGCCTCCATCAATTGTAATCACTTCTCCATTTACGTACGATGAAAAGTCAGAAACCAAATAAGCCGCAATATTTGCAAGCTCTTGATGTTCTCCAACCCGACCTACAGGCACTTTTTTTGCGGGATCAAATTTCTTAACCAAATCACCGGGAAGCAATCTACTCCATGCACCTTCGGTTGGAAAAGGTCCAGGAGCTATAGCATTTGACCGAATTCCATATTTCGCCCATTCAACTGCAAGAGAGCGGGTCATTGCAAGTACTCCAGCTTTTGCGGCTGCCGATGGAACTACATATCCAGAACCTGTCCAAGCATAGGTAGTCACGATATTTAAAAAAGTGCCTTCCTGTTTAGAGGAAATCCAGTCTTTTCCCGCAGTAAGGGTTACCTGAGAGGTGCCTTTCAACACGATATCCAAAACGGTATTAAAAGCGTTGGTTGAAAGTCGCTCAGTCGGACTGATAAAATTGCCCGCTGCATTATTCAAAACTACATGTATCTCTCCCAATGCTGCTTTTGCTGCTGACCACATCTCCTCGACTTGATTAATATCCCGGACATCACATGCTAAGGCCACCACTTTCCCGCCTTTTTGTGACATCATTTCATTCGCAGTCTCTTGAAGAACTTCGATCTTTCTGGAAGTAATAACAAGGTTGGCGCCTAGCTCCAGAAAATACTCTCCCATTGATCTTCCAAGACCGGTACCTCCACCGGTAATTAAAATATTCTTCCCCTTCAGCGTTCCTTCTTTTAACATGCCTTCGGCTCGTATCATAGTTTATCTGGTTTATCTTAGTTTATCGTTCTGGTCTAAGATAAGGATTTCGGTCTGGTATTTGAAAGAAGAAAATTGAAACATTTGAAATTCTTATTCACAAATGAAAAACCAGTATTCACTTTTCCTTTTGTTGTTATTCCCTTTACTTTTTGCTTGTGAGGAGGATGAAGATAAAATAATTCAGACTGACCTTACAATGGAGGCTAGTCAACTTTTTGACATTTCCAACAGCTGGGGAGAGAGTCTTTATTTTGCTATGCTAAGTTGGGAAGATTATCAAGCTGTCAACCCTTATGATCTTCCTGGATGTCCGAAAATTGCTTTGGAACAAAGTTTAAAGCAAGTCACTTTGGAGTTTTTGTCAGATTCGGCATGCATCAAGACTGGTCAAACTATACGCTCAGGAAAAATCATTTTAGACTATTCTCCTGAAAATTTAAGTACTCAGGATTGGATATTAGAATATCAGAATTATACTTTCAATCAAGATTCATTGCAGGGGACTCGAAAGTTTTCCAGATCCGATTTCAATAAAGTGAGCGAACAATTTGAAAACCTAATCCTTAAAACTAATAATGGTGTCAATTCTACTTTTTCTGGAAATATAGATCATACTATTGCTAGGCTAAGATTAGAATTAATTGGAATAGGTTCTAAGGGAACCATCACAGGAACCAATCCAGCCGGAAGAAAATTTACAATAGATATCACCGATCCAAGGCAAATTCTGGTATCATGTAGCAAGGAAAATGAAATTCTACCTATATCTGGCAAAGAATCCTGGACGGTAGCCCGAGGCGCCAGTAAGAATGTAATTCATAAAATCAACTACGAATCGACTGGTAATTGCCAAATAAATGCCACTGTAACCTTAGCTGATGGGAGAACTCTTGTTTTAACTCTCTAAATAAAAAAAGCCCCGAATTTCTTCGAGGCTTTTGACTTTTTGTTGATACTAGATTAATATCTGTAATACTCCGGCTTGAACGGTCCAGCGACCTCAACTCCAATATATTTAGCTTGATCTTCAGAAAGCGAATCTAATTCTACTCCCAATTTGGCCAAATGAAGCATTGCCACCTTCTCATCCAAATGCTTTGGAAGAACATATACTCCTACTTCGTAATTTTTATAATTTTCCCAAAGCTCCAGCTGTGCCAAAGTTTGATTTGTAAACGAGTTTGACATTACAAAAGAAGGATGACCTGTAGCACAACCTAAATTGACCAATCGTCCCTCGGCAAGAATAATGATTTCTTTTCCGTCCAAATTATATAGATCTACCTGAGGTTTGATCACATCTTTAGTATGTCCATAGTTTTTATTCAACCAAGCCATATCGATCTCATTGTCAAAGTGGCCGATATTACAAACAATCGCTTTGTCTTTCATAGCCTTAAAATATTCACCATGAATGATATCCTTGTTTCCAGTAGCGGTCACCACAATGTCAGCCTCTTTGACGGCATCAGCCATTTTCTTGACAGCGAAGCCGTCCATTGCAGCCTGTAGTGCACAGATCGGATCTATCTCTGTCACAATCACTCTTGCTCCTGCACCTCTTAGGGAAGCTGCAGATCCTTTTCCTACATCTCCATAACCAGCGACTACAGCTACTTTACCAGCCATCATTACGTCGGTAGCTCTGCGGATAGCATCTACCAAAGATTCTTTACAACCATATTTATTATCAAATTTTGACTTGGTCACAGAGTCATTTACGTTGATAGCAGGCATCGGAAGAGTTCCGTTTTTCATCCGCTCATACAATCTATGCACTCCAGTAGTAGTCTCTTCAGAAAGTCCTCTGATACCAGCAACCAATTCCGGGTACTGATCCAAAACCATATTTGTCAGGTCTCCACCATCATCAAGAATCATATTCAATGGTTGTTTATCTTCACCAAAGAAAAGTGTTTGCTCGATACACCAGTCAAATTCCTCTGCGGTTTGACCTTTCCAAGCATATACTTGAATACCTGCTGCTGCA
Organism: Algoriphagus sp.; assembly: GCF_029254265.1. GTDB lineage: Bacteria > Bacteroidota > Bacteroidia > Cytophagales > Cyclobacteriaceae > Algoriphagus. The sequence goes on from NZ_JAQWXX010000061.1 coordinate 14,154, forward strand.
ATAGCGGCTGCTGCATGATCCTGGGTAGAAAAAATATTACAAGAAGACCAAGTCACCTCTGCTCCTAAGGCCTTCAAGGTTTCGATCAAAACAGCAGTTTGGATTGTCATGTGAAGACATCCAGCGATTCTTGCACCTTTCAGTGGCTGCGATGCGCCAAATTCTTCTCTTAAAGCCATTAATCCCGGCATCTCCGCTTCGGCAAGTTTGATCTCTTTTCTTCCCCACTCTGCAAGAGAGATATCCTTTACTTTGTATTGGATAAATTTTTCAGATTTAGTTTCTGACATGTTTATGTGTAGTTAACTGATAAAATACTTGTAAAACAGGCACAAAGGTACCCCATAAAATTTGGAATCGGAAATGACTTCAGTAGTTTAGGAATACAATCTCTTTCAAGCCAAAAAGTTCTACATCACCTGATTCAAGTTCAACCTCTAACTTTCCTTCTTTGGAAACACCAGAAATCAATCCTTTAAATTCACCTCTATAATCTTTAAAATTACTCCATTCGCCTTTCAAATAAAGATGATGCAGGTATTCTTTTTTGATTTCCGACCAATTACCTCTTTTTAAATGCAAGTACCCTTGCTCAATTTGAGTAATAAGAAGTCTAAACAGTTCTTTAAGATCAAATTGGTTACCGGTGACATTTGCCAAAGAAGTTGCTTTTACTGATTCAAATGATTGCTGGTTGATATTTATTCCCACTCCCACCACTGCAAATTCCCAACCATCACCGGAAAACGTATTTTCAATTAAAATTCCTCCTATTTTACCAAATTCTGGAACAATCAAATCATTTGGCCATTTAACTTTGACAGAAGCAATATATTCTTGAAATAACTTTCGGATACTATTTGAAATTGCCATATTCAAATAAAACTGTTCTGATAGATCCATGAAAGAGGGTTTAAGTACTAGCGAAAAAGTAAGGTTTAATCCCTTTTCTGAAAGCCATTTGTTACCCCGCTGTCCTTTTCCATGCGTTTGATGTTCACAGATAATTATAGTCCCCTCGTGAGCTACTTTCTGTTTGATCATTTGAATGGCTTTGTCATTTGTGGAATGACACTCTGGCAGGAAATGAACATCTTTCCCCAAAAAAATCGTATTGGCAAGAATTTTATACATAAATTTTGAATCCGACGAAAATCTAAGGAAAACCCGATAGGGTAAGTAAAATTAAACGAATAATATGACAGCAGAAGCGCTGAGCAAAATAATTGTAAAAGGAATGGAAGACAAAAAGGCTTCCGACATACTTGTAATGGATTTGAGAAATATCAAAAATTCTGTTTCAGATTTTTTCGTTCTTTGCTCTGGTAATTCTGACACCCAACTTGAAGCTATTGCTGATTCAATTGAAGAGCATGTGTTTAAAGCAGGAGAAAAAGGACCTTGGAAAAGTGAGGGGAAAAATAGCGGACAATGGATTCTGATGGATTATGTGAACGTTGTTGCTCATATTTTCCTTAAAGATAAAAGACAATACTACGGACTAGAGGATCTGTGGGGAGATGCAAAATTCACCCGAATCAATTAAAAGTCTTCAAACTTTAAACACCTCAAGCCGTTTTACCATAAGTTTATAGAATCATCACTAAGCAATGAGCGATACAAAAAAAAGTAATAAAAAATTCGTCCCTAAGGCACCTCAAAAGCCTAATTTTCAACTTTGGCTAATCATAGTAGCAGTTTTGGTATTAATAGGCCTTACTTGGGTTCAAAACCGAAACTCGGTCATTGACATCACTCAAAAACGATTTGAGGACATGTATGTGGCCGGAGATGTCTCCAAAGTGGTTATAATCAAAAATATGGAACGGGTAGACATCACCCTGAATAATACTGGACTGAATAATCCAAAATACAAAACAGAACTGGAGTCTAATTCAGCGTTTTTCAACCCAGCTGGACCTCATTACTCGTTCCAGGTGGCTTCTTTGGACAAATTTGCTAATGACTTCGATGCCTTAAATGAAAAAGTAGATCCAGCAAATCGAACTGAACTAGATGTTGCAACAGAGGAAAACTGGGGAAGCTACTTTTCTAGCTTTGGATTCTTGATTTTGCTATTTGTGCTATTTTGGTTTATGATGCGAAGAATGGCTGGACCTTCAGGACCAGGCGGACAAATCTTCAATGTAGGAAAATCAAAGGCTCAGCTTTTTGACGCTGAGAATAAAGTAAAAATCACATTTGACAATGTGGCAGGTCTTGATGAAGCAAAAGAAGAAGTTCAGGAAATTGTTGAATTCCTTAAAAATCCTGGAAAATTCACAAAACTGGGAGGTAAAATCCCAAAAGGAGCGCTACTCGTGGGCCCTCCAGGTACTGGTAAAACTTTATTGGCTAAAGCCGTAGCTGGCGAAGCTGGAGTTCCATTCTTTACCTTGTCAGGTTCCGATTTCGTTGAAATGTTTGTGGGTGTAGGCGCGGCACGTGTTCGGGACTTATTTAAACAAGCAAAAGAAAAAGCACCCTGTATCATATTTATAGATGAGATTGATGCGATTGGTAGATCCAGAGGAAAAGGTCAAATGCCTGGCTCAAATGACGAGCGGGAAAACACCCTAAACTCTCTTTTGGTAGAGATGGATGGTTTTGGTACAGACACCGGAGTTATTGTGGTCGCAGCAACAAACCGTCCGGATGTATTGGATAGTGCCTTGCTCAGACCAGGACGATTTGATCGTCAAATCTCTATAGATAAGCCAGATATTAACGGTAGAGAGGCAATATTCAAGGTTCACCTGAAGCCTATCAAGACTGCCGATGACGTAGACCCTAAAAAATGCGCAGCTCAAACTCCGGGTTTTGCTGGAGCAGAAATTGCCAACGTGTGCAACGAAGCAGCATTGATAGCGGCTAGAAGAAATAAAACTGCTGTAGATATGCAGGATTTCCAAGATGCAGTTGATAGAGTAATTGGAGGTTTGGAAAAGAAAAATAAAATTATTTCTCCTGATGAGAAGAAAATCGTGGCTTACCATGAAGCTGGTCATGCAGTGGCAGGCTGGTTTTTGGAGCATGCTGATCCATTGGTAAAAGTAAGTATCGTACCTCGAGGAGTGGCTGCTTTAGGCTATGCACAGTATCTTCCAAAAGAGCAATTCCTTTACCAAACCGAGCAGTTGGTAGATGAGATGTGTATGACATTAGGAGGAAGAGCTGCCGAGCAGATTATCTTCAACAAAATATCTACCGGCGCATTAAGCGATCTCGAACGAGTAACTAAAATGGCATATTCTATTGTTTCAGTATATGGAATGAATGATAAGATTGGAAACGTTTCTTTCTATGATTCTAAGGCTGATGGGTATAAAATGACCAAGCCTTATTCTGAGACTACAGCCGAGACCATCGATGAAGAAGTAAGGAAGTTGATTTCTTCCGCATACCAGAGAACAATAGAACTATTGACCTCTAAGAAGGTAGAGTTGGAGATTTTAGCGAAAGAGCTTTTGGAAAAAGAAATCCTTTTCCAATCAGATTTGGAAAAGTTAATTGGCAAGCGCCCTTTTGAAAAAGAAACAACCTATCAGGCGTTTACCAATAAAAATGAATCTGCTCCTGAAGTAGTTACTGACAAATTAAGCACCCCTGAAATCAAAGGTGAGGCTGAAGTACAAGGAGAGGCAAAGGTTCTCCCTGAGGAGAGTAATTCAGACAACTAATATTTTTAACAAAAGCCCTGAATGATTCAGGGCTTTTTTATTTTTGCATTCGCACCTTATCTTTCAAAATGCAACCAACCACTTTGGATTTTCAGCTGAATGGAAAAAAATTGTTCTTTGCTTCCGATTTTCATCTTGGAGCTCCAAACGAAACTGAAAGTAAAATACGCGAAAAAAGGATCATTCGTTGGCTAAACTCAATTTCAAAAGAAGCAGCAGGCATCTTTCTGGTTGGGGATATTTTTGATTTTTGGTTTGAATATGGTCAAGTTATTCCCAAAGGTTTTATACCCTTTATTTCTAAAATATCACAGCTAAGGGATCAAGGAGTTCCAGTATACTTTTTTACTGGAAACCATGATTTATGGATGAAGGATTATTTCACTACCGAATTAGGAATCCCAATTTTTCATGAACCGATACTTCTACAAGTAAATAAAAAAAAGATACTCGTTGGACATGGCGACGGGTTAGGGCCAGGAGATTACTCCTATAAAATTCTTAAAAAAATCTTCACCAATCCAATTTCAAAATGGCTTTTTCGATGGTTACATCCTGATTTTGGAGTTAAACTAGCCAAGGCTTGGTCTGGCCATAGTAGAATCACGAATATCGCTAAAAACGAAAGCCATTTCTTAGGAGATGATGAATGGCTTTGGCAATACTGTAAAGAAGTGGAAACTGGTACTCATCACGATTTTTACATTTTTGGTCATCGACATTTACCTTTGGAATTAAAAGTTGCTGAAAATTCAACTTATTTTAACTTAGGTGAATGGGTCAACCAAAATACTTTTCTTGAATTTGATGGAGAAAAATTTGAACTGATTGAATTTGAAAAATGAGGAAATTCATCTTGCTCTCCTTTTTTCTAGCTTCTTTCCAATTAATGGCGCAGGATAATCAGCTTGGAAATCCCATCGCTGAAATCCAGTTAGAGAATCTTGATTTAATATCATTCGACAATAAAGACAATCTTTTTGCTAGCAATACGTCTGGGGATATTTACCAGTTTGATCGATTTGGAAAAAAAACAAATCTGTTTTCCCCTTCCAGGCAAGGAAGATTGAATCAATTGGAGGCAGCTTGGACTGTGAACATATTCAGTTTTTCTGCGGACTTACAAGAATATAGGATATTTGATCGTTTTTTGAATCCTTTAGCTGAAAGCAACTTACTACTTGCCGATGTCAATCTAGTAAAAGCTGCAACCTTTGGGAATAACAATACAGTCTGGGTTTGGGATGAATCAGATTTGAGTATCAAATCTTTGGATTACCTACGAAATCTGGTTATACAAAGTCAACCATTGAATTTGATTTTGAATTCAGATGATTTAGAGGTCCTTGAGATCCGGGAATTTAAAAATCGTCTGTTTATGAATATTAAAAATGAGGGAATTTTCATATTCGATAACCAAGGAAACCTGATCAAAATGATTAAAATGGTGCTTAACCAGAAAATGTGTTTTTACAATGAATATCTCCTTTGGACTGAGGAGGGCTTTTTGATGAGTATATCAATCAAATCACAGGCAATTTTTAAAATTGCTCCAATCAAAAATTTAGAACCTGAAACCATACAAATTGGTCAGAATCGATTGGCACTTATCCAAAAGAATAAAGTTATCCTTTATGAATTACCAAACTGGTTGAAATCCCTTCGCTGAAATAAAAAAAGCAAATCCATTTCTGAATTTGCTTCTCCTTGTTTTAAACAAACAGTTTCTCAACTGATTTTGACTAGTTCAATCTCAAATATCAAATCTTTCCCAGCCAACTGGTGATTGGCATCCAAAGTGATTTTTTCCTCGTCGATATTCACCACCACCACTGGCATTGGCTGACCATTTCCGCCTTGTAGTTGAAGCGTCATCCCGATTTCAGGCTTAATGTTTGCAGGTACTTGAGCTACAGGTACATCGATCATCATATCTTCTCTTCGTTCTCCATAAGCTTCCGCCGCTGGAATAGTTACTGTTTTTTTGTCTCCGATCGCCATTCCATGAACAGCCGTATCAAAGCCTTTAATCATGTTGCCGTCGCCTAGTGTAAATCCAAGTGGAGCTCTGGAAACGGATGTATCAAACACACTTCCATCTTCTAATTTGCCGGTGTAATGCACTTCTACTGCATCCCCTTTTTTAGCTTGCATATTCTTTCGGTTTAGTAAACCACAAAGTTACAAAAAACTCTGAGGGCATAAAACCCGAACAAAACTGTCCGATATAGAGTAAAAACCGTACATTTTCGAACACTTATAAGTTAAAATCCCATCTAAAGCCTTTAAATTAGGCTTGGCACTATTTTCCCATTACATCATCAAAAGAATCAACCATGGAGAACCAAGACTTAGGAAAGATCCTCATCATTGATGACAATGAAGATTTATTGTTTGCAGCAAAAATGCTTTTGAAAAAGCATGCGAAAGAAGTCATGATCGAAAAAGATCCGCGCAGAATTCCATTTCTGATCAATAACAATAATTACGACGTGATCTTATTGGATATGAATTTTCGGGAAGATACGACCTCAGGCAAGGAGGGGTTTCACTGGCTCAAGCAAATCAAAGAAATAGATCCAAAAGCTGTGGTGATTCTGATTACTGCATTTGGAGATGTGGAAATGGCCGTACAAGCCTTGAAAGAAGGTGCAACCGACTTTATTCTCAAACCTTGGCAAAACGAGAAACTCATCGCCACCCTTTCCTCAGCCATCAAACTGAAAGAAAGTTACAATGAAGTGGACAAGCTTCAGAAAAAGCAGAAACAACTTCAAACCGATCTAAAGAAACCCTACAGCGATATCATAGGGCAATCTGCTTCGATGAAAAACATCTTCTCAATAATCGATAAAGTCGCTCAGACCGATGCGAACATTTTGATTTTGGGAGAAAATGGAACAGGTAAGGAACTCATTGCTCGTGCAATTCATGAACGTTCACATCGAAAAGACGAAATCTTTGTAGGTGTAGATATGGGTTCCATCACCGAATCCCTATTTGAGTCAGAACTATTCGGACATAAACGAGGTGCATTTACTGATGCCAAGGAAGACCGTGCTGGTCGATTTGAAGTAGCGGACAACGGAACCCTTTTCCTGGATGAAATCGGAAATTTATCTATGCCTCTTCAGTCTAAACTATTGACCGTATTACAAAAACGGGAAGTGACACGTATAGGTACAAACAAAGCCATCCCTGTTGACATTCGACTCATATGTGCAACCAATATGCACGTACATGAGATGGTAATGGAAAACACTTTCCGTCAGGATTTGCTTTACAGAATCAATACCGTAGAGATCTTCCTTCCACCTTTACGCGAGCGTCACGATGATATTCCTGTCTTAGCTAATCACTTTTTGAAAAGCTACGCACAGAGGTACCGAAAAGAATTCAAGGGATTTACTACCGCTGCAATGGACTTGCTTCAGCGCTATGGCTGGCCGGGAAATATCCGGGAACTCCAGCATGCCATAGAGCGAGCAATTATCATGGCAGAAGGAAATGAATTGGACTCCCGTGATTTCTTCTTTCTCTCGGCGAAGCCAGCATCAGACAAAGCACCTCAAGCAGTCACTCTCAACCTGAATGACATGGAACAAACGACCATTCAGAGAGCTATCGACAAAAATGGTGGAAATATCTCCAAGGCTGCAAAGGAACTGGGTTTGACCCGAGCATCTCTCTATAGAAGATTAGAAAAATATGGACTATAAGGTTGGTTTACTGGGAAGAATAGCTTTTCTGGCAGCTTCCCTTTTCCTTCTTGCTTTTACCATCTTTGATGAATGGGGAGTCTTTATGATTTCCCTTTTATTGATTTTGGTAATTTTTCAGATCATTTATCTTCTACGTTATTCTGAAAGTTCCTTTCAAAAAGTCCGAACCTTTCTGGATAATATTAAGCAGGATAAATACTCCCAACTTTACCCCGTCAAGTTTGACGGGACAGAAACCGATGATCTTCACATCGAATTCAACGCAATTCTGGCAAAGCTAAAAGAAGATCAGGCAGAAAAAGAAGCTAACTTCCAATACTTCCGCTCTGTATTCAAACATCTGAGCATCGGTCTAATCACCTTCGGTGAAAACGGTCAAATTCAAATTATCAATACGGCTGCCAAGCGAATTTTAAACGTAGAAAATCTAATCAATATCAGCGAAATTGAGGGAATCAATAAAGAGCTGCACCTAGCAATCCACCATCTAAAAACCGGTGGTAGCGAACTTATCAAAATCGCTCATCCGGATGGCATTATGCAGCTATCAGTTTATGTAATTGAGCTTCTGATGCGCGGGGAAAAATTTAAACTCGTCTCCCTACAAAATATCCAGTCCGAACTAGAGGAGAAAGAAATGGAGGCCTGGCAAAATCTGGTAAAAATTCTCACCCATGAGATTATGAATAGCATCGCGCCTATTTCTTCACTGGCTGGTACAATTAAAGATGACCTGGAAAAGAAGATCGATTCGATCTCTGAACTCACTCCTCAAGATCTGGAAGACTACCTTATGGGAATGGCTACTATAGAAAAACGAAGTCAAGGTTTGACGAGCTTTGTATCTGACTTCCGCTCTTTGGCACATATTCCGGCGCCGAAGTTCAGCAGCATTGCCATCGGAAGGCTTTTTGATCAATTGGAAATTTTACTACAGCATCAACTGGAATCTGGAAAAATTACCCTGAACAAAGTACTCGATCCTAAGGAACTGATTCTCTTTGGCGACCAAACCCAAATCGAGCAAGTTCTAATCAACCTGACACAAAATGCCATTCATGCTCTAGAGGATGCCGAAGAAAAAGTGATCACACTCCATGCTTACATCGACGAATCGGGTAAGATCATTCTGGAAGTCGCTGATACAGGAAAGGGAATCGAAGAAGAAGCACTAAGTAAAATCTTTATCCCCTTTTTCACCACTAAGAAAAAGGGGTCAGGAATAGGGCTAAGCCTTTCAAAGCAAATAATGCGTCGTCACAAAGGGAATATACAAGTCAAGTCCAGCCCAGGAGAAGGTACAACCTTTAAGTTAATTTTTAACGGATAGCAGGGATTGGAATAAAACTAAAGTCAGATAGAAGAAAGCGTTAAATCACAAGCTTTGAAATGAGTTTATGTCCTACAATATAAAAGAGGGGATTATTTTACAAAGTACAGAAAAGATTTATCTCCCAAAGGGCTAAAAACAAAACTCATATTTAGCTAGCACCATCTAAATACCTGACTCTATAATTTTCAAAAAAACTTTAGAAAATGAACCCTTAAAAACCAGAACTTGTTAATTCAAAGAAATTCACCTAAATAAAATTTAAAATCACGTTATCAAAGAAATAAAAACCAGATTCAGTCTTAGCTTTTTAAGAAAAAAACAGTAACCTAAAGTACGGCATAAAAAAACAGGGCTTCTAGAAGCCCTGTTTTTTTATATTACTTAACCAACAATTTATTTATTGTAGAGAATTTGACATCTCCATTTTTAAAATATGCTTTTACTTGTATTTGAAATACACCTTCATCTGCATTTACCCAATTGTATGTGAAAGGAGTATTAACTGAAGATCCAAGTAAAACACCATCTTTATAATATTCAATTTTTTGGACTTCACTTACAGGGTTTGAAGCTGAAGCTTTGATTGATATAGTAGAATTTTTTGCTAGTGTGCTATTATTTAGTGGAGATGTGATTACCACTTCTGTGTCCTTCTCAAATTGAGCGATTAAAATTTTCCCTCCTGAAAATGGAGCAGGTGTAGTAGTGACCTTAAAAGACTGACTAATCGTATCATCCGGTAAATTAATACTTAAGTCGTCAGCATAATACGTTGTAATATTTGGGACAGTCTTATCTGCATAGGCATTTATGCTAAATTGATTGACATCCACTTCGGGTCTTAAGGTATTTCGAAGTCCGGAATCTATCACAAGGACATCATCCTGCCAAAGCAAAACTCTACCATTGTTGCCTTTATCCTGAATAATTCGCATTTGAATTTTCACCCATTTATTTACTGGCAGATCAATTCCTGCAGGCGCTTTCCAAACAACATTTGATGTACCTCCCCAAAATTTTTGAAGATCAGCAAGTGTAAGGTAATTGGCTCCCCTTGAACCTGCGCCTCCTCTTACATCTATACCTACAATAAAATGTGGATTGTTTATTTGATCAGGACCTGTTCCAGCACCACCAGGTGCAAATTTGACTCCTTTTGTTTGAAGTAAATTGAACCAAGCATTATTTGGATTCAAATCTATTCTTGCAGGGAAATATAAATATTGAGTTATAATTATATCCTTATGTGCCCCAATTTCTTTCCATCTGAAATTCCTAGTTCCATGAGAATTTCCACTAGTTGTATTTATAGATAATTTTAGAGAATAATTCCCTGTCCTCGAAAATGTATTTGAAACCACACTATTTCCCGTCCCACTATTATACTCTCCTCCTCCTCCATCACTAGTCCACTCGCTTTGATTTCCAGATTCATGACCAGCTGACCATAATAATTGACCCAATTTATTGGAGGGTGTATTGTAAAGAATATTTCTTTTCAGAACAAAACCTTCACTTTCGGGTGAATTGTTAAAAGTCACTGGGGCGTTTGGATTTTTCTTCGAAATCTCATCTTTCCCAACACCGAGGTTTTCGAAAATAGTTACGAAAAAAAATAAGATAATTAAATTTAATTTTATCAATGAATTAGTTTTCATAATTATTCTTTTTTTATTCCAAAGGTTACTTCTAAACATATTTATAATTTAAAATTACCATAAGATTTAATTTATTCCCTCTATTAATCAATTCCTAAATCGAAAGTATCTAAACTATTTTTTCTACTACTAATAGCATTCCAATCATTAGGTGGATACTATCTTCTTAAAGGATGTTTAAGTTTTTTACTTCAAAGATCTGGCTTTAGTTTCTTACAGTTTAGGCAGAGTAAACGCATCATCCTGTAAGAGTTTAACCAGACTTATCATTTTTTGATAAATCTCTTACTTGAAATATTATTTCCGTTTGCGATTAATTGCAAAACATAAACTCCATTTTTCAAATCAGATACATCAACAGTTACTGTAGAATCTTCAGATCTTCCATTGAAGGTTTTTTGAACGATACCATCCATTGATATCACTCTTAATTCAAGATCATAAACGGTATCCAAATTTGTAAAGATTACATTAAGGAATTCTGTCGTTGGATTTGGACCTATTACATAATCCAATCGGACACCACTAACTTCTTTTCGTGCGCTCAATGTCATTGGATCTGAATAGACAACTAAACCTTTTGAATCAATTGCCCGAGCTACTAGCTTATGATCACCTTCTGGGATATTTTTCCATTGGAAAACGTAAGGCTGCGTTTCAGACGCCCCTAATAATTCTCCATTTAAAAGATACTCTACAAAATCAACCTTGTCTTCAAATTCAAGAAGTTCAACTTTAAGATCTAAATTTTCTCCAGATTTCACTTCTCTTTTGTTATTAGGAGAAACCAATTTTACAGCAGCTTGATTCCTTTTCAAAACCTTTATAGGTACCGCATCTGTAGCTATTTTTGTGCCATCACTATAGACTAATTGGGCAGTCAAGTCATGATTACCTTGTCGGGCGTTAGTCCATACGAAGTCATAAGGTGCTTTAGTTGAACTTCCAATTCTTATATTTCCTCGGAAATAATCGATTCTATTAATAGGTTTATTATTAACCGGAATCTCCACTTTGATAGAAACATCATCCCTAGCTATAAATACAGCATCTTTGATTGGATCTAGAATTTGGAATATTTGCGGGATTTTTTCCTTTATCAAAATAGATACAGACTCTGATATTTTAAAGTTGCTAGGATCTTCACCAATTGCTTTTGCAGTAATCGTATGTTGGGTTACTGCAGGAGATGACCAAGTGAATCCAAATGGACTGATGTTGGAAGAACCAATAAGTTGGTTTCCGCTGTAATATTCCACTTTCTTAACTGTTTCATCAGATCCCTGGAACATTACCATTAATTCAACATTCTCATTTGCATCAAATTCTTGGTTATTGACAGGGGTAACTATGATTATTTCTGGGATCACAACTTCGATTGGATCCTGTATAACTTCACTTACATTAATAGAAACCGCTGCAGAAACAGTAGCTATTCCTTTGTTGTCAGTAGCCTTTGCTGTCAAAGTGAAGTTTCCTACCGGAAGGTTGGTCCAGGCAATGCTGTAAGGAGAAGTAGTATCGGTTCCCAACAAAGTGGTTCCGTTGTAGAATTCAACTTTGGTAACCGTTCCGTCCGCATCGGCAGCAGTTGCAGCGATGTTTGCATTGTCGCCCTGTGTGAACTGAGCATTTGCGTTTGGCGCAGTGATGCTTACAGTTGGTGCCACATTTGCCTTTTCAACCACATTGATATTTACCTGGCCAGAAACAGTAGCTGTTCCTTTGTTGTCAGTTGCCTTTGCTGTCAAAGTAAAGTTTCCTACCGGAAGGTTGGTCCAGGCAAAGCTGTAAGGAGAAGTGGTATCGGTTCCCAACAAAGTGGTTTCGTTGTAGAATTCAACTTTGGTAACCGTTCCGTCCGCATCGGCAGCAGTTGCAGTGATGTTTGCATTGTCGCCCTGGGTGAACTGAGCATTTGAGTTTGGTGCAGTGATGCTTACAGTAGGTGCCTCATTAGGAGTATCTAAGATGCTAAATGTAATAGTGCGTATCGGACCCTTTGTTCCTCCCCTATTTGATCCGGAGTAGGTAACCGCTGTTAGGTCATATGTTCCTACAGGAAGATCCATTCCAAAGTATACCCCATTATTATCACCATTAAGCGCATATGGCGCAGCATTCTCTAATCTGGTTAGGTTGACAGGACCTGTCAAGGTAAAATAAACACTCCCTACTACTGATGGATTTGTATTTGCTCTAATGTTTACTTTTAGATTTGATAAAATATTTCCCTCAATCTGCATTCCACTTGTCAGGTTGAACATTTCCTGATTGGTTACTGCATTGATTAGAGTAAAGCTTTCTACCTGTGCTTCATTTACCTTTTCAACCACATTGATATTTACTTCTGCAGAAACAGTAGCTGTTCCTTTGTTATCCGTTGCTTTTGCTGTCAAAGTGAAGTTTCCAACCGGAAGGTTGGTCCAGGCTACGCTGTAAGGAGAAGTGGTATCGGTTCCCAACAGAGTGGTTCCGTTGTAGAATTCAACTTTGGTAACCGTTCCGTCCGCATCGGCAGCAGTTGCAGTGATGTTTGCATTGTCGCCCTGTGTGAACTGAGCATTTGCGTTTGGTGCAGTGATGCTTACAGTAGGTGCCACATTTGCCTTTTCAACCACATTAATATTTACAACTCCAGAAACAGTAGCTGTTCCTTTGTCGTCAGTTGCTTTTGCTGTCAAAGTGAAGTTTCCTACCGGAAGGTTTGTCCAGGCAATGCTGTAAGGAGAAGTAGTATCAGTTCCCAACAAAGTGGTTCCGTTGTAGAATTCAACTTTGGTAACAGTTCCGTCCGCATCGGTAGCAGTTGCAGTGATGTTTGCATTATCTCCGAGTATGAATTGAGCATTAGAGTTTGGACTAGAGATGCTAATTACAGGAGCAACATTCGACTTTTGAATAATTATTGTACTTACCTTTGAAGTAGAAAATTGACCAGTATTGTCTGTTGCAACAGCCCGCAGGTTATATTCACCTTCTGAATAATTTTTCAGTTCATATTTATAGGGTAACTCAAAAGCAGTGTAAACTAGATTTTCATTTATAAACAACTCGACTTTTTCAACCTGACCCAAAGTACTGATAGCCTCAATATCAACACTTATAATATCAGAAGTGGTATAAACTGAATTTCCAATTGGAGAATTAATCTCAACAGAAGGAACAGGTACTTGAATGTAATTTGCTGAGACCAACACATCCTTTTCTGGCATCAAAAATTCATATACAATGTTCTCGCTAACCGATTTACCGTCAATACTCCAATGACTAAATAAGTAACCCAAATAAGGTTCGGCTACAAGCTGAACATAATTATTTGATTTAATTTCATAAACCTGGGTGTTAAATACATCCTCACTATTATCTAAAGTATTCAAAGATAGTTTTGAAACACTTGATACAAAATCATTATTTTTAGATGTAAAAGGCGTTTTTAATATAATATCGAAATCTTCAACATTAATTGGATTCAAATTAGAATTGATTGATAAACGAGAAACCGGAGCTCCCATTAAACCAATACTAATTCCAAAAAGACCTATAAGAGACAAGAAGTATTTAGTAACTATTTTTTTCATCTATATGTATTTTATACTTAGAATACTGCCTATTAAATATTGAATTTTATATTTCATGATTTTAAATATATTTTCGTGTACCAATTGAACAGTAAAATGTATTTCGTCTAATAGAGATCATGTTTTGAAACAAGCAAAATATTTTTTTAAAAAACAATATTAAAATAAATGCAAATTGGTCTTCAAAAAGTATAAATATTGAATAAAAAAACTTCAAACAAACAGGTATGTATTTAATGTTCATATTTTTGTCGATGGAATGATTTTTTTATTTATTTTTTTTTAATTTTTTTTTAGTGCTAATAAGAATTAGCCCAAATTAAAATTCAGAAAAGGTTTTGTAGTAGATTTTCAGAGGATTACAACTCAAATAGAAAGAATTAGAAACCTTAACTTTACACCATTTAGAATGCAAACATGAACTTGGAAATCACTTTAAATCATGGTAATAATTGGTAGAACTACCTTTAATCTTATAACCCATTATTTAAGGGAGATATTTAAAGCCTCACAGTACTTGATAAAATCTTAGAAATAGATTCTCTTGTTTTCTATACCACTGATGATTCTAAAACTTAAAATGAGCTATAACTCATACTTAATAAGAAAACAGATAAATCTCTATCTTGAATCAAGATTGAAGATTAATATTCAGAAGTTCAGTTAAAGATGATCAGCATTCCCCATATAATAAGTGATAGAACATTATCCTAGGACTATGCCAATAATAGCCTAATTGCAAATACATTAATCCAATATATTTTTTTGAATTTCTTGACAAGTAAAATGTATTTTACAAAAAAATCAGAAAATTAAAATAATCAAGTCTAATTCAGAGTTGCCCAATTAGTCAACATTTTGATTATGAAGTACACACCAAAAAAGAATCATACCGATAATTTCGCAAAAAAAACTTAATTTTAAACTATTTTTTTAAATTTTAAAAAACTCCTTTTGCAGCGTAGAAATAACTATTAATATTTACTTAATAATATAAAATAGAATAAAAATCCTCTGATATAAGGAAATACTTTCTTTTATAAAGCCAAAAAGCGTTTTAAAATAGAAAAAAAATAGAGATCACCAATTTCTATTGGTTCTACCACGAATTTAATGGAATAGCTATTTTTAAGCAAAAAAATGTTTACGGAGAATTTTTTCACAACCCTGCTCAATTTAGAGGATGGATGGGAAGTCCAATCTATCCAAACAG
>NZ_JAQWXX010000030.1 GCF_029254265.1 Algoriphagus sp.
GTAAATGGTGAGCAAGCATCCTATATTGATGACTTTGAGGCAGCAGTAACCCCTTTTAATCTGGGTGGAGCAGCCAATCAAAACTGGAAATTAGGCTCTACTCCTGCTACCAACGACAATCGATTTGACCTTAGTAATCTAACTGAAGACAACCTAGGAGCAACATATAGAAGAGCAAGAGTAGCTTGGTATAACATCGATAATATTTTTTACAGAGAAAACGGACCTGGAGTCCCAAGTAATATCACCCGGGAAGACAGAAGAAATCATTATGTACGGAGAGTTCTCCCTCAGGAGATTTTCCCTCAGCAAGACAGGGAAGTTATCATTACTCCAGAACCATTATTTGAATTTGCCTTTTTCCCAAGTGAACGAGGAATGTATAATTACAATCCGAACTTGACTTTTGACGGCTTCTTACCAAATCCAAAACGAAACTATGGTGCCATTACCCGTGCAATTACTACTGAAGTAGATTTTGACAGAACCAATATTGACTATCTGGAATTTTGGCTTTTAGACCCTTTTATCGAAGGTGAAAATGGACGAGTTTTAGATGGAGTATTCAATCAAAACAATACTACCGGAGGGAAAATGTTCATCAACTTGGGTGATATCTCAGAAGATGTGATGAAGGATGGAAGGCATGCTTTTGAAAATGGTCTACCGGCAGATGGCGACCCTGCAGAAACCGGAAGTAATGAATGGGGAAGAATCACTAGAGAACAATTTTTACTACCTGCTTTCGATAACTCAGAGACCTCTCGAATAAATCAAGATGTAGGTTTTGATGGGTTAAAAAATGAAGATGAACCAGCTTACTTCAAAAGTAGATTTTTAGATCGAATTTCCGTTTCGCAGGAAGCTCGTAATGCAATTGAGCAGGATGTCTCCGCAGACTTTTTTCAGTATTACCTTGATGAAAGGTTTGATGAGAACAATGTAAAAATTCTGGAGCGCTACAAGAAATTCAATGGAATGGAGCAAAATACTCCAGTTACTGCAAACCAAAACCTCCCTTATACACCATCTGGCTCCAACCTCCCAGACAATGAGGATTTGAATACCGACAATACTATAAACGAACTTGAAAACTATTACGAGTATGAGTTAGATCTTCGACCTGGGCAATTGGAAGTAGGCAGGAATTATATAGTAGATAAAGTCACTCACGTCGAGGCAGGTGAAAGTGTGGATTGGTATCTGATCAGAATCCCTGTGCGGCAACCCGACCGAGTTCAAGGAAATATAACAGGCTTCAAATCAATCCGATGGATTCGTACGTATTTAACTGATTTTGAACAGCCGGTAGTCATGAGGATGGCAAATTTCCGAATGGTCGGAAGTCAATGGCGAGTCTTCCAAGAGTCTCTTTTTGAAAGAGGTTTTTTCGAAATACCAGAGCCTGACAATTCAAACGTGACCGTAGATGTAGTCGGAATTGAGGAAAACAGTCAAGGAAGTGCCACTCAAAGTCCATATGTACTCCCTCCGGGAATCATACGGGATCGTGACAATACTTCTACAGTAGAGCGAAGACTTAATGAGCAGTCACTTCGAGTATGCGTAGAAGATCTTCAAGCAAAAGATGCCCGAGCGGTATTTAAAAATGTCCCTTTAGATTTGGTGCAGTTTGAACGAATCAAAATGTTCCTTCACGCTGACAGTGAAGATGCATTGGATGGGGAGATTACTGCATTTCTGCGATTAGGAACTGACTATACAGACAACTACTATGAGATTGAAGTCCCTTTAACTATCACTCCAAAAGGCACTCGGGACCCGAGACAGATTTGGCCCTTGGAAAATGAAATTGACATTGCAATCCAAGAAATTGTAGGTGTAAAAGTTGCCAGAGACAATAATCAAGTGCCCCTCAATCTTCCTTTTTCTCAGCAAATAAGACAATATAAGGTTACGGTAGTTGGAAGACCTGAATTATCCCTCTCTCAATCTTCGATGATCGGTGTGAGAAATCCAGGCCTAAATGGTGGTGGAAGTAGAAGTGTTTGTATTTGGGCAAATGAGCTCAGAGTAACTGGTGCTACCAAATCAAATGGCTGGGCTGCCAATGCCTTATTGAATGCAAAAATTGCAGATGTGGCTGTGGTGTCTGCCTCAATTCGTCATAATTCAATTGGATTTGGAGGATTAGAAACAAGGCTTTCCCAGCGATCAAGAACTGCTACAACACAATATGATATCTCCACCAATGTAGACATTCATAAATTGTTGCCTGAAGCTCTTGGCGTAAGTATTCCTTTCTACTTCAGTATCGAAAACTCAACAACCAAGCCAGAGTATGATCCTTTAAATCCGGATGTTCCATTTGAGGTTGCTTTGCAAAAATTTGAAACTGATGCCCAACGAGAGGCCTATCGTGAAATTGCACTAGACCAATTAGACAGAAAAAATATCAGTTTCAACAACGTCAGGAAAATAAAAACTAACCCTGATGCTAAAAGCAGATTCTTCGATATTAGCAATTTTTCGCTTTCCTATGCTTACGGGACTATCACACAGACAAACGCACAAATCCAAGACTATAATTTCAAAACTTATAGAGGTAATATCACCTATAGTTTTCAGCCAAAGCCATGGAGTATTGAACCTTTCAAGAATTCAGAGTTCTTGAATTCTCCACATTTGAGGCTGATTAAAGATTTTAATCTGAATTTGTCTCCGACTTTAGTTTTGGCACGCCTCGATGTAGATCGACGGTTTTTGAGATCTCAATATAGAAATGATCAATTGGGAACTTCAGGAGTTGATCCACTCTTCCAGAAGAGCTTTTTTATGAATCGGTTCTATACGGTCAACTGGGATTTGACAAAAAATCTACGTGTGGATTATACAGCTAGTGTGCTTGCCGTGGTAGATGAACCTCAAGGGGATTTGGATACCGAACAGAAATCCGATTCTGTACGAACTAATTTCTGGAGGTTTGGAAGACGAACAAATTATAACCAAAATGCGACACTGAATTATACTGTACCGTTTGATAAATCTCCACTTACCGATTGGATTCGTGCGGAATACAAATATGGGACAACCTATACTTGGATGACAGGTGCGATTGGCCAGAAAGACACCTTGGGTAACGCTATACAAAACACACGGGATCAATCAATTATAGGGAAATTAGACCTTGTCAAACTATATAACAAGAATAAAAAGCTTGCCGCACTGAATACTCCTAAGCGGCCTAGTATTCCAGGAAGAGAAAGCATTAACGCAGAAGACACAATAGGCACACCTTTTACCAATAAAATCATTAAAGCGCTAATGATGGTCAAAGAATTCACATTTAGCGTAGAGAAAATCGAAGGGACATTCCTTCCTGGATACCTTCCAAATACCGGTTTGTTAGGAATGGACCGGGCATTTAATAACCCTGGATTGGGATTCTTATTCGGATCTCAAGATCCAACTATTCGGAATGATTTCGCAAATGCTGGAATAATGGCGCCCAGTGCTGAATTGACACAGCCATTCTCTCAAAATAGAGTCGTAAATATGAAATTTGGTAGTATTGTTGAGCCTTTTCAGGACTTCCGAATAACACTCAATGCTACCAAACGGGAAATAGGAGACTACCAAGAGATTTTCAGAAACTCTGCTGATAATCCTGGAGAGTATCTTTCGATCAGTCCAAATAGAATTGGAGCTTACAGTATCTCTACGATTATGATAGGTACGACATTTAGTCGTGATGATTTCGACAATGTATCTCCACTTTTTACCGATTTTGAAAACAATCGAGCAATCATTAAATCAAGACTAGATGGTCAAATCACGGGAGGAGAATATGCCTTAAATGGTCAAGATGTACTAATTCCATCTTTTATAGCTGCATATAGAGGTAAGAGTGCATCGGATATAAATTTAAACCCATTTCCAAAAACCCCATTACCAAATTGGAGACTGGACTATCGAGGCCTTTCAAGATTAAATGGATTGAAGGATATCTTTAGTAGCATTAATATCACCCATGCTTACGAATCTAATTATGATGCAAGCAACTTCTCTAACTCACTTCAATACCAGCGCGGATTAGAACTATACAATACACTACAAAATATTCCAGTTCCTACAGAAGTGAATGAATCCGGACAATTCATTCCAATCTATGTATTAAATCAGGTCGTACTTTCTGAACGATTTAGTCCTTTGATCGGAATCGACCTTTTGACAAAAGATCGATTGAATATTGCGATAAACTACAATAAGGAACGGAACCTGGGCCTTAATTTTTCTAATTCACAAGTTACTGAACAGCGAAGCAGCGACATTGGTATCAACATAGGTTACATCAAAGCTGGAATGAAGATTCCTTTCAAAATTCAAGGAAGGCAAACTGTTTTAAAAAATGACCTTCAATTCCGTATGGATACACGTTTGGTAGATACTCGAACCATACAACGGAAAATTGAGGAAGCAAGTACCATCACTAATGGAAATCTAAGTATACAAATCAGACCAACAGTAAGCTATCTGATCAATCAGAACCTGAATTTAACTTTCTATTTTGATCGTACGATTAATGATCCTAGAGTAACAACTGCATACAAGCGAGCATCGACTTCATTCGGTGGACAATTACGATTTAATTTATCTCAATAGATTTCAAACTTACTTTAATCCTGCTATTTTTGACTTCTTATAAATTTTCAAACAAATGAATTTTCCTCAAGAATTAAAGTACACCAAAGACCACGAGTGGGTAAAAATAGATGGTGATGTAGCAACTATCGGAATCACTGAATTCGCTGCAGGCGAATTGGGAGATATTGTCTATGTAGAAGTTGAAACTATCGGAGATGCTCTCGAGACCGGTGAAGTCTTTGGCTCAGTAGAAGCGGTAAAAACTGTTTCTGATCTTTTCATGCCTGTCTCTGGAGAAATTCTGGAATTAAACTCAGAACTTGAGGATAATCCTGAATTAGTAAACGAATCTCCTTATGGAGATGGGTGGATGATCAAAGTTAAAATCTCTGGTGATCTTCCAAGTGATCTACTTTCAGCATCTGATTACGCAGAGCTAGTAGGAAATTAAATCGAAAAGTGCTCCGAACAGTTCTTGCGATTAGTTGGCTGGTAATCATAACAATAGCTATGCTTACTCCTGGTAACCAACTTCCAGATGCAAACTATTTCGATCTTCAAGATAAGCTGATACACCTAATTTGCTTTTCCGGTCTTAGTTTCCTTTGGACGGGAGTTGGGATCAAAAAATCTGAAGTTTCCAAAAATCGAAAAAGATTGATTTTCAATTTCATTTTATTCGGTGTCTTGGCAGGAATAGTTTTAGAGAGCCTTCAGCATTATATTCCAAACAGAACTTTTGACATTATGGATATGATTGTCAATGAAATAGGTGGAATTTTAGGTTTCTTAGCATATTTTAAGATTCCTACAAACAAAATCGGTTTGGATTAATGCGTTATAATTATTACAATTGTTATTCCGAATTAGACAAAAATTAACCAGTATAAACCAAACTCATCATGGAAGCAAAAAAGACTCCCAGCGCTGATCTTACCAGAAAATCAGGAATGTTCCTGAATCTTGGTTTGGCTGTAGCTGTTGGATTAACTCTTGCCGCCTTCGAGTGGAAGTCATTTGATGGCGGTTCTTTGAAGGACCTCGGTCAAGTAACTGATAACTTCGAAGAATTGCTTGATATTCCTATCACAGAGCAGCCACCACCACCACCGCCACCGCCAGTGGAGCAACCAATCATCGAGGAGATTCCTGATGAGGTTGAAATTGAAGAAAAAATTGAAGTTAACTTTGACGTGGATGTTAAGGAGACTACTGTAATCAAAGAGGTAGTAATCGCTGATGCACCAGTTGTTGAAAAAGCTGATGAAATCTTTGACGTAGTAGAGACTCAACCTAATCCTCCCGGAGGAATGTCAGGTTGGAATCAGTATCTATCCAAGAATTTGAAATACCCAACTCAAGCAAGACGAATGGGTATTGAAGGTACAGTAATCGTTGTATTCGTAGTAAATACAGATGGTTCTATTCAAGATGTCGAGGTTCTTCGAGGAATCGGAGGAGGTTGTGACGAAGAAGCCATTAAAGTTGTAAGCGAGGCTCCTAAGTGGGAACCAGGTAAACAACGTGGACGTCCAGTTCGTACTCGAATGAGATTGCCGATTCGATTCAAACTAAGCTAAAAATGAGACCTGAGAAATCAGGTCTTTTTTTTGTGAATTTTTTTTAACACCTTTTTAATTAGTTAATTTTTGTTAGCAAATTAGTTTTCGCTTTTTCATTGGGTTAATTTCTATGAGTAGTATTTCACAACCTAAATCAAACTCTTATGGAATTAAAGAAAAACCCTCGTGTGGATCTCAAGAGATGGTCCTCTACTCTTACCAATTTGGGATTAGTAGTTAGCATTGCACTAGTTTTGGTTGCTTTTGAATGGAAAGCATATGAAGATTTCAAAATCAAAGATTTCTCTGGTAACTCGGAAATTTGGGATATTCCGGATGTACCTATAACGATTCAGACTCCTCCTCCACCCCCTATCATACCCATAGACATAATCATCAAACCAGATAATGAAGAGATCAATAAAAAAACTGAAATGATTATTGATATTGATTTTGAAGAGCAAAAACCAGTTATTGATGTCATTTTGGAGGGCCCTCCAACATTAGAAGTTCCTGATGAGATTAATGATTTTGTTGAAGTTCAAGCTTCATTTAAAGGTGGGATGGATGCTTGGTACGCCTATCTTAAGAAAAATCTCATTTACCCAAGTCAAGCGAGACGAATGGGAATTGAGGGATCAGTAATTGTGCGGTTTGTAGTAAATACGGATGGCACAATTGAAGATGTTGAAGTATTGAGATCAATTGGAGGAGGTTGCGATGAAATTGCGATGAAGGTAATAGCAAACTCCCCTGCATGGAATCCGGGGATCATAAAGGACCGACCAGTAAGATCAAGAATGACAATGCCAATTCGCTTCCGATTGGATTGATTCAATTATTACTCTTAAAAAATTTGAAGCTTTTATTTGTTGATAAAAGCTTCTTTTTTTTATCTAAATTAGAAATACACGAGATACCAACCCAATGCGAAAACCTACTCTCATTTCGATTCTTCTATTCTTCTTTTTCACAAACTGTTCACAAAACAATCTGGATTTTGATATTCTAATCCTCAATGGGACAATTTACGATGGTACCGGAAACCAACCAATCCAAGCTGATCTAGGTATAAAAGACGATCAAATCATTGCAATAGGAAACCTAAGTTCGTCCATAGCATCTAGGTCTATTGATGCAAAAGGTTTGGCTATTTCTCCAGGGTTTATAGACATGCACACTCACCTAGAACCATTGATGGATATGCCATTGGCTGAAAGTTTAGTAAGACAAGGTGTAACACTAGCTTTAGGAGGACCAGACGGCGGAAGTCCATGGCCATTTGGGAGCTATTTGGATTCGCTTTCTAAAATGGGATTGGAGGTTAATGTTGCCTATTTAATCGGTCACAACACAATCCGCAAAGAGGTCATGGGCCTTGAGGATCGTGAACCAACCAGCGATGAACTCGAATTAATGAAAAAGCATATACAGCAAGCAATGAATGAAGGCGCCTTTGGGATTTCCACTGGATTAAAGTATTTACCAGGAACTTTTGCCAAAATAGATGAGGTGATTGAATTGTCTAAAGTAGCCGCAAATGAGAAAGGAATTTACACTTCACATTTGAGGGAAGAAGGATTGGGCCTTTTGGACGCTGTTAGGGAAGCGATTTTGATTTCTCGAGAAGCTCAGATCCCTGTTGTACTTACTCACCATAAAGCAATTGGAGTAAAAATGTGGGGAGCGAGTACCAAAACACTATCAATGGTAGATTCAGCCAGAAAGATAGGTTTAGACATTATGATGGATCAGTATCCTTATACTGCAAGCCATACAGGAATAAGTGTTTTGATTCCAAGTTGGGCAATGGAAGGCGGTGATTTTGCACGCAGAATAGGAAACCCAGTATTAAAAGACAGCATTAAAAAGGGAATTATCTATAATATTCTAAACGATAGAGGAGGAAAAGATCTCAACCGGATTCAATTCTCTAGAGTGGAGTGGGATCAATCATTGGAAGGTAAAACTCTTCAAGATTGGGTGGAGAGAGAAAGTATGGATCCCACAATTGAAAATGGAGCTGAATTAGTCATTCAAGCCCAACTCAATGGTGGAACAGGAACTATTTATCATGCAATGGATGAGAGCGACGTGGAGCGAATTATGAAACACCCCATGACGATGATCGGGTCAGATGGTAGACTTTCAAGACCTGGTGATGGGCAGCCTCACCCCAGAGCTTATGGGACATTTCCCCGGGTCCTTGGTTACTATGTCAGAGAAAAGAAAATCATTTCACTTTCAGAAGCCATCCATAAAATGACTGGACTATCTGCTGGTCGGCTAGCTCTAAGCGATCGAGGATTGATCAAAGTTGGAAATAAAGCCGACATTACCATATTTGATCCAGAAAGGATAATAGACAAGTCGACCTTTACAGATCCTCACCAATACCCAGAGGGAATCGAATACGTAATCATCAATGGGAAAATAGCTATTGATAAAGGTAAATACCTAGCCGTACCGGCAGGGAAAGTTATTCGCAAAATAGCTAAAGATTAAAGAACATTTAATGCCTGTTCTTTTATTTTCTCCAGTTCATCCTTCATATGAATAACGTGTTTTTGCATTGCTGCATCATTTGCTTTTGAGCCAATTGTATTGATCTCTCTACCAATTTCTTGACTTATAAAACCAAGTTTTTTTCCTTGGAGCGTATCTTCTTTTAGACATTTTGAAAAATACTTCAAGTGGGTATCTAGCCTAACAAGTTCTTCGGTAATATCCAATTTCTCAAAATAATAAATCAGTTCCTGCTCAAAACGGTTTGCATCGAATGCATTTTCATCCAACCACTCATTAAAGTGATTTCTGATTTTATCTTTTATTTTCGACTTTCGATTTCCTTCATTTTGTTTGATTTCCTCCAATCCAGCAGCGATGGTATCGATGTTTCCAATAAGTTTTTCGAAAAGAGAATTTCCTTCATCTTGACGAAATGAATCACACTTATTCAGTGCTTCAGTTATTACTTTTTTTACAGCTATCCAATCTCCTTCATCATCTTTCTCATCAGTAGTGATTTGAGATATTACATTTGGAGATTGTAATGCCAGTTTGAAAAGATCCGGAGAGGACTCATTGACCAGAGTTGCTAGCCCCTTGTATTTCTGATAAAAAAGTTGAAAAAGACTTTCATTAATAGCTACGGGAAGATCTACTGATCCTTTGGTTGTAAAGTCCACTGTGATACTCACTTTGCCACGGTCCAAAATAGATTGAGCAAGATTCCTAATCTCAAGCTCCTTTTCAGTAAACTGTCTTGGGCTTCGAATTGATAGGTCTAAAAACTTTGAATTGAGTGAACGGACTTCTACCTGGATAATAAGGTTATCATTTTCAAAGCCGGCATTACCGTAACCGGTCATGGATTTAATCATAGTGTAAATTAGAAATTGAAACCTAAAGTTACATAGAACTTCAAATCTTCATTGGTATAATTTCTTACAGGTCTTGCAACATCAAACTTGACATAATAGTTAAGCAATACCGTTCTTAGGCCTGCACCATAGCTTTGGAGCCACGGATTATTGAAATTATTAAGTGTGATCGTAAATGGAGAACCTTCTGTATCAATAATTTCGGTATTCTGGTCGTTGACTTTTTCCCAAGGTGCAAAATCATCCCATGCAGAACCGATATCATAAAAACCTACCAATTGGAAGTTGCGAATAAAATTAGAAGTAATATTTCCTCTCGTCAGGTAAGAGAAAAGAGGGATTCTAAGTTCAGAAGTAAAAGTTATCACATTACGCCCCCTAATTTCATCGTAATCAAAACCTCTCAGATCAACAAAATCTGCAAATAGAATATTCGAGTTCTCTACCCAATTTGGATTTCGAATTGGGGACGGTTCTGGTCTATTGGATGGGGGTTGGAAGAAATCATTGAATAGCCAATTATCCATACCTCCAACAAGGTAGGTTTGGGGATTATTCCCCATAAACGAACCAACATATAGCCTGGAAGCAAAAATAATATTCTTATGAATTCGCTGGTAATTTCTCAAATCAGCATAAAAGTTACTAAATGATCGACTCGAATTATTTACCGAAGCATATTGGGCATAACCTATTTTGGCTTTGAATCCGGCCTGAGAATATAGACCAAGTTGTTCGGTTTTGTCAAAAACCAATTCCGCTTTCGCACCCACATAATTTATGTCCAGTGTGTTTTGATCAGGATCAGTACCAAAAATCAAAGAATCAGGATTAATAT
Organism: Algoriphagus sp.; assembly: GCF_029254265.1. Classification (GTDB taxonomy): domain Bacteria; phylum Bacteroidota; class Bacteroidia; order Cytophagales; family Cyclobacteriaceae; genus Algoriphagus. The sequence goes on from NZ_JAQWXX010000030.1 coordinate 10,389, forward strand.
TGAGATACTGAGTCTTCGCTATAAATGGAGAAACTGTAACCCTAGTATTTGCATTTAAGGGATAAGAGAAGCCTGCTTCCACTTTTGTTAAAATATATTTCTGTTGAGGAATATCTCCTTCAGAAAGACGTATAGTCCTTCGATCAAAACGACCTCTGAAATCTACCCTACTTTTTAAATATTCATATTCAAAGAATAAATCTCCTCCAGATCTAAAATCAAGAGATGTCATCACTCCTCCATGAAAAGAATGATTATCCAATAAATCAGTCATTTTCCCGGTTAGATTGATACCAAACCCTCTTAGTGGGTCTACCACAAATCGGGTATTCACATTATTGATAAAAAACTGAGGCTCCATCCTTCGAGGACCAGATACTCTTTTTTGTAAACTTTGCTTTCGGAAAGTTTCCAAAAGGTTTACTTTATTTTCCTGACCTTGACTGGACCCTCGCGCGATTGTCGGATTAGGAAGTGAATCAAAAGTATAGTTATCAGTGTCAATACCTCTTTTTGATTCAAAACTCAAGCGTTTCAAATCAATAGAGGTCGTATTATTCTTAGATGTTGTATCTATGGGAACAATTGGTTTTTCAGATGCAGCGGGAGCTAATACAACAGGTGAAGGAGCTTTTTCTCTTGCTTCCCGTTCCTCTATCAGTCTTCTTGCAGCCAATCGTTCATTTAGGGTTTTGGCCTGTTCCAGTTGCACTCTTGGAGTACTTGGGGTAAACTGGTCGGCGTTCGAAAAACTATCCAATATTAAAAAGCTCTCTCTGCCATCTCTAACAGCATAAGCTATTTTATTCATTCGACTATTTACATCAAATGCTTCAAGACTCTTATTAAAAGCAGAGATCTGATTCGAGACCTGATTTCCAATATTTAACCTCATCAAATTATTTATCCCACTCAAATCACTTAAGTAGACTATAGTATTCGGATTTATTTTTCTGGGATCCAAATTCTTACTATTTGTATTTGTCAGCTGAGTAGTAAGAACAGAATCCGTAACCTGCGCCATATAAAGATTATAGTAGTCAGGATATTCTTTCAAATCAATAGGCTTCCCGACTAATGAGTCAGGAACCGCTTTCATATTTGATGAATAAATAATGGTGGAGTCATTTAAAAACATTGGTGACAGATCATCAAACTGATCATTTGTCAATCGCTTTCCCTGACCTCTAGTATTTAGGGTATAGATATCAGACTTTCCGTTTGAAATAGCCGAAATGGTCATATTCTTTCCGGTAGAATTGAAGTCCAAACTAAGAATCTGAGTAATGTTTCTTAAAAATATTTTGTCTTGTGCAGTGCCATCAATCGATCTGAGACGAAGTGTAGTGGTTCCTCTTTTAAAGGAAGCAATCGCAATATTTGCGGAGTCGCGCCAAGCAATAACTGGAGACAGGAAGTTTGGATTCTGATCTTCTAAAACTGTCCCCCCCGTGAAAATAGTACGTTCCTCTCCTGTTGAAACATCTCTTACCTGAACTTTGTATTTGCCCCCATTATTAATAACATATGCAAGATTCAATCCATCAGGACTAAATTTCACATCGTTGATAGTACCAATCACACGAGGTAATGTTTCTGCAATAGAAGATGATCTGTTAAGGTCTTTAAAAGATGTTTTTATTTGAGAATTAATTGCCAAATAGTAATTTTTCCAATCTTCTGTAAACGTTTTATAATTCAATCCCACAGTATTTGCAATACTGTTTTCCTCATTTCTATTAATTCTAGATAAGTTTAGAATGCTAGAAATATATCTTCTTCCGTATTTCTCAGCAATATAATTCCAAATGGACTGCCCCACTAAAGCTGCTTCTCGCTCTTTCAATTTCAGTATTTTGGGTTTTTCCTCTTCTTGGAAAAAATGACGGATGTAATCATCCATCTCCCTACTCCACCCCTTAGCTAAATAGAGGGCAATGCCATCTACATACCATTCAGGAAATGAGTTCATCAAATTGGATTGAAATGCATCAGAGGCAGATGATCCATAAAGCATTTCCTCTATGATAATCTTCGAAGTACCATAGATCAAATCTTCTTTAAACTTGTCCATTTGTCCTTTGTAGGACACTTCAGCAATTAGTCGGTTGAAATTAGTTTGCCCTTCTTCACTAAACTGCTCCTTATTCAGTCCCAAATTACTTTGTAAAAGCTCCTCGGGTGAATTGTATATGTAAATTCTTGGCTTGGTATAGGCAACATAGCCAATCATCTGGGTCATTCGGTCAAATTCAGACTCCAAGAAATCGATGGCCATTTTAGCATTTGCACCACCCCGATCATAATAATAAACTTCGAAGTTATTGGATGTATAAAAATACCATTCGAATTGCTGGTGCTGAAGTCTGTTTTTACCAAATCGTTCTTGATCAAACTGAGCAAGAACGAAAAAAGAATTCAACCATAGGCCGGCAAAAATGACTATTCGGATCAGGTAATATCGCATTCGTATTGCTGAAAGATGATTTTAAATATAGTTAAAATAACGAGCTATGTCCACTTCACTTTCTATTGGAGAATTGACCAACAGGAACTCTGACATCAATTTACTGAAATATGGGACAAGTGACACTCCTTTAGCCCCAAATCCATTGAATATGTAAACGCTTTGGGCTTTAGGATGTTTACCTAAAAATGGTTTTCGATCTCTAGTGGCTGGACGAATCCCGGATTTATGACTTACTATTTTTTCAACAGGACTATTAACCAATTCCTTCAAGCGATCAAGAATCTCATTTTTAGCACTTTCAGTAGGCCCTTCTTCCAAATCATGTTTGGTATATGTTGAGCCAACTCGAAAGATATTATTCCCTAAACTTACCCGAAAAACACCTCTGTTCACAATATAATCAGGATCAAAAGATTGCTTGACCTCTAATAGCTCACCCTTAACCGGGGCAAAGGGAAGGTATCCAAAAAACTTTGAATCCATGGATCCTAGTCCATTACAATAGACCAACGCATTTGTCTTCAAACCCTTGTATTCCCAACCTTCAGAATTTGAGATAAGTGATTCCTCATCGAATTTTTCATGAATTAATTCCCCTTCGAAATAGGAATTCATCGCATCTAGAAAACTTGGAATCTGAAGCCAACCAGAATTTTTCAGCATGACCCCACCAAATACATCAAAGAGATTTTTGGATTGACTACTTGAGTATATCTGCTCCAAAAATTCGGAAAATCCAGGATCTGCACTGTGTCCCATCCATTCGTTTTGTTCCTCAATTGATAAAAACGGCCGATAAATAGGTTGATCGATCAAAAACTTTTTTCCAGTCAGCAGTTCTAATTCTTGATAAAAGGGTTTTATCTCTGCAAAGAGTTGATCCGCTTTCCAGGTTTTTACCATTTTGCGGCCTGTTACAGGATTATAAAGTCCTGCTGCGATCCGACTGGATTGATTTGATTCGGGGAGATCGTATATTCTTATTTTTTTACCGGCTTTTTTTAATCTGTAGCCTAGACTAATTCCGGCAATCCCTCCTCCAATAAGTAAAAAATCAATTTTCATACCCCAAATTAAAGGTATAATTACTTATTTTGCTCGTCTACCGCCTACAATTGCTATGCTCAAAATCAAGTCTTTTACTTTCAATCCCTTTCAGGAAAACACTTATTTAATTTATGATGAGACTAAAGAGGCAACCCTAATCGATCCCGGCTGCTTTGGTACTGCAGAACAACTTGATTTACTTGACTTTATTTCCAGGGAAAATCTAAAAGTGACACAATTGCTCAATACGCATTGCCATATCGATCACGTTTTAGGAAATGCGTGGGCCAAAAAAACTTTTGGTGTAAAACTTGGGATTCATCAAAATGAGATCCCTATTCTTAAATCTGTAGAAGTCTATGCACCGAACTATGGCTTTAAAGAATATGAATCGGCTGAAGCAGATTACTATTTGGAAGAGGGTAAATCCATCCAAGTTGGAAAAGAGAAGCTTTCTATCCTATTTGTACCCGGGCATTCGCCCGGCCACTTGGTCTTTTACCATGAAGATTCAAATCGCGCTATTGGCGGTGATACCCTGTTTAGAGGTAGTATCGGGCGAACTGATCTTCCAGGCGCAAACCATGATCTTTTTCTTCAAAAAATAAAATCAGAGTTATTCACACTTCCCGAAGAGACTATTATTTATCCAGGACATGGTCCTGAGACTACCATCGGCTTTGAAAAAATAAATAATCCATTCGTAGGCAAATCAGCTAAATCTTGAATCTAAAATCACATATCCCAAATGCGTTTACCCTTCTTAATCTCCTTTCTGGAGTAATTGGAATTATCTGGGTGCTCGAAGGACAAATTGTTTCTGGAGCTTATTTTATCCTCACTAGTGCAGGCTTCGATTTTTTTGATGGCTTCGCGGCAAGAATTCTAAAAGTACCTAGTGAAATTGGTAGACAGTTAGATTCCCTAGCCGATTTAGTTTCATTTGGTGTGTTGCCTGGTTTCATTTTGTTTCAGATGGTAAAGGCTGAATCAGATACCGATTGGCTTCCTTATTTGACCTTAATCATCCCGTTGCTTTCTGCGTATAGGCTAGCAAAATTCAATATTGACACGCGACAGACAGACCAATTCATTGGACTACCCACTCCTGCCAACGCACTATTCATCAGTACGCTCCCTTATTTTGCTATTGCTTGGCCCAAAATAGGAGTTTGGCTTACTTCTCCATTTATCTTAGTAAGCGTAGCTTGGGTGATGGCAATTTTATTGATTTTAGAACTACCCCTGATTGCGCTAAAATTCAAAAACTTTTCCGTTTCACAGAATGTCTTTCGTTATATTCTTATTCTAGTAAGTTTGGGATTGATCATCCCCTTTGGTTTAGCGGGTATCCCTATTATAATTCTGGCGTATATAGGTTTATCAATCATCGAAAATGGCAAAAAACGGCAATGACCGGCTTTCACACTAAACTAATTTTAACGGGTTTGGCCTTTTGGCTTCTTTTGAATGCCAACGCGCAGTCCCAATTTTTTAAATTCAAGATATCAAAGGAAGGTGTTTACCATCTATCACAGGATCAGGCAAGATTGATTGGAGCTTCAAGTATTTCTGAAGTTTCTGTTTTTGGATATCAAGGTATGCTTCCTCAATTAGTTGATAGTAGCTTCTTGGAACTTCAAGAAATCCCCGCTCTTGAAAAAGACGGGAAACTCTATTTTTATCTTTCCTCGCCTCATACCTATTCCTATTCAGAATCTGAAGGGTTGAACTATAACCATCATTTATTTAGTGATTCTCTCAGTTTTCTAATTTCAAAAACTCCATCTCCCCGTAGGATAGAATCCATTCAAGGAGAAATCGCTGATGAATCTCCGGCAATTTTTTATGAGTGGTCCTTTCTAAAAGAGGAAGAAAATAATATCCTGAACTCGGGAAGAGTATGGTATTCCAGATCGCTTGCTCCAGGAGTGACCAGAGGGTATGCTTTTCCTTTGCAAAGTGATTTTGATTCCACTTGGAAATTGAGCGCAATTTTAATGAGTCAATCACTTTCAACATCTAGTTTAAAACTAGCAGTCGATGATTTAATTGTCTCCTCAGCCGATTTTGCGCCTATTCCTTCCAGTACCTATGGTGTAAAAGGACGAGAAAATTCAATAACAGAAGATTTTATTCCAGCTGGAAATAAAATTGATCGCGTTCGAATTACTTTTGAATCTTCAGATGTAAATGCCTCTGGGTACTTTGAGTATTTGGGATTTGGAGCACCGGTAGCTAGCATTGGGATGAAAGAAGGCGTATTTTCAAAATCTTCAAAAGAAAAAAGAACAATACAGCCTGCTCAAGAACTTTCTGTTTGGGAAATCAGTGATTTCCATAATCCAATACAATTGGATTTTTCTTCTGGAAATAAGTTTGAAGCTCAAAAAATAGTTGTTTTTAACCCAAATGAGCCGCTTTCAATCCAAGAACTATCCCCTGCAAACTTGTCTCTGAGGAATCAGGAATCGTGGCCTGAGTTGCTAATAATTTCCCCGAAGATTTTTTCAAATTCGGCTGAGAAACTCCGAGTACACAAGCTGGCAAGAGGAATCTTTGCAGAAGTGGTTTATCTGGATGAGGTTTATGATTCATTTGGATATGGCAACAATGATCTCAATGCGGTTCGAAATCTGATCTCATGGCATTTTCACAAGGGTAAGAATTTAAAAAACGTCCTGATTCTTGGCAAAGGAACTTTTGACTACAAAGGGAAGCTTGGTGGAAGACCGAATTTGGTACCGATATATACCAGCCAGAATAGTCTAAATCCGCTGGCTACATTTAGTTCAGATGATTATTTCGGATTGATCGGCTGGGGTCAGGGAATCTGGGAAGAAAGTCGCGCTGGCGATGAGATAATGCAAATCGGAGTAGGGAGGCTTCCGGTCATTACGACTCAAGAAGCAGCCATTGTTGTAAATAAAATTATCAAATATGAAGAGAATCCAGCTCCTGGAGATTGGAAACGAACTGTAACCTTTCTGGCAGATGATGGGGACAACAATATACACTTGCGTGATTCGGAAGCACATGCATCCACAATAAGTGAAATAGCTCCGGAACTCAAACAAAATAAACTCTACCTAGATCGATTCCCGCAGATTTCAAATGAAGAAAGGCAGTCCTCACCTGAAACAAAAAAGGCTTTGGAAATGCAGCTTCAAGAAGGGACACTTTTTCTCAACTACGTAGGACATGGAAATGAGACAACATTGACTGCAGAGGAAATTTTTTTGGTTTCCGATATTCAAAATTGGGCAAACCAAGAAAAGCTTGCTTTGTGGGTAACTGCTACCTGTGAATTCGGAAGACATGATAGCCCGTTTATTAGATCTGCGGCCGAGGAACTCTTAACTGTTGCAAATAAAGGTGCTATTGGACTTTTAACGACGGGAAGACCGGTTTTCAGTAGCGTAAACTTTTCACTTAATGAGGCATTTATGGCTACTGTATTTGAAAAAGAAAATGGGATTTATCAGGATCTCGGTTCTATTTTCAAAACGACCAAAAATCAAAGTCTAAATGGTCCTTTAAATCGGAATTTCAGTTTACTGGGCGACCCAAGTATGCGCTTGGCTGCACCTAATTTTACTATTGAATTCACATCCTTCAAAAATCCTGACTCAGGGAAAGAATTAGATACACTTTCCATCTATCAAGTCCTAGAGTTTGAAGCTCAAGTAATCAATCCTTCCAGCAAATCCATAGAGGCGAATTTCGAAGGAGATTACAAGATTGAACTACGCGACAAACCCGAAAGTGTAAACACACTTGGTGATGAAAGTGCCCCTACCACATTCAAGGAGGAATCTGTTTTACTCTTTCAAGGAGCTGGACTGATCAGTTCAGGGAAAATGAAAGGAGAGTTGATTATCCCAAAAAATAGTAATCCTGAGTTTGGGAAAGGAAGGTTTAGAATCATTGGTAAAGAAAGAATGAGCTTATTGGAAGCTTATGGAGAAAGTAGTCCTATACTAGGAGGAGAATTATCACAAAAGCCATTGGACCAGCAAGGGCCAATTATATCACCTATTTTCGGAGAAAAAAATGATCCTAAACTTACTTTCGCATCTACCACTATTCCACTTTTTGTTTCATATTCTGATGAAAGTGGTATTAATATTTCAAATCTAAAACCAAGCGAACTACTTCAGGTACAAGTTAATGACAACCCACCCCAGCCTATAAATAATCTATTTTTAGCCGAGGCTGGATCTTTTAAAAATGGAACAGTAAATCTTATGTTACCGGGATTTAAAGAAGGTGAAAATAAAGTGACTTTCCTGGCTTGGGATAACCTAGGAAATGCAAGTGTTTTAGAAAAAGAAATTCGAATTACGGGGAGTGAGAGATTACAAATCACTCGACACTTGACTTTTCCGAACCCAACTGTGACTGAGAGCAATTTTATTATTGAGCATAATAGGCCCGGTGAAAACTTACTGCTAACACTTTCAGTTTACAATTTGAATGGTCAAATACTATTTACAAAAAGTGATCGTTTAGTCAAAGCTGATGCTTTAATTAATGGTTTGACATGGATTTTTTCCCAAAGTCAAACGAAATATCCGGCAAAAGGAACTTATATTTACATGTTAACACTTCAGTCAGAAATTGAAAATTCATCTGATATGGTAAGTGGAAAAATTGTTATTCAATGAAAAAAATAGCCATTCTTATTAGGATAAACCTATTCCTTGCAGTTTTCATTCTGGCTAATATGTCCACCTATGCCCAAAACAGTGTCATTATTTCAGGCCAGGATCCGGATCGAAGAGTAATCACTACGGCTGTTCCTTTTTTAAATTTCGCCCCAGATTCAAGACATTCCGCAATGGGTGATGTAGGTGTCGCCACCTCTCCTGATGCAAGTTCAGCTCATTGGAATGCTGGCAAACTAGCATTCGTTGATGATCAAATGGGATTTTCTCTTTCATATTCACCTTGGTTAGGGAAACTTGTCAATGACATGTCCCTAAGTTATTTAACAGGTTTTTTTAGGATTGATGAAGTGTCTGCGTTTGGATTTGATCTCAGGTATTTCAATATGGGTGATATTCAACTGACTGACGAATTTGGAAACGAATTAGGAGAATTTAACCCAAGAGATATAGCCATAGGCGGAACCTATTCTAGAAAATTATCTTCTACCCTAGGATTAGGTATTTCAGCAAGATTTATTCATTCAAATCTTTCGGGAAATATCTCTTCAGTAGGTGGCTCTGAAGGAAGACCTGGAATTAGTGTAGGTACTGATGTGGGTCTCTATTATTCCAAACCGATTTATTCAGGATCCAAGGAAGGTAATTTTTCATGGGGTGTGAGTATTTCAAATATTGGCCCTAAAATCACTTATAATTCAGCAGATGATTTGGATTACATTCCAACCAATTTAAGAATTGGAACTGCTTATTCTCTTGAATTAGATCCTGTTAACACCATCACTTTTGCTTTAGACTTCAATAAATTATTGGTACCAACGCCACCAATTTATGCTACGAATGAAGATGGTTCTTTGGAGACAGATGAGAATGGAAATCTAATAATCCAGGCTGGAAAAGATCCAAATAGACCATTAATTTCAGGGATGTTTGGTTCATTTGCTGATGCCCCCGGTGGATTTTCCGAAGAAATGCAAGAGATTATGATCTCTTTCGGTGTAGAATATACGTACGATGAAAAATTTTCCTTACGAACAGGCTATTTCTACGAAAACCCAAATAAAGGAGGAAGAAGATATTTCACTATGGGTGTGGGCTTTGATTTACAAAAGCTTGGTTTCGACTTTTCGTACTTAGTACCTCAAACTCAAAATCACCCATTGGCAGAGACACTCAGATTCTCCCTTTTATACACGATTCCAAACAACTGATGATTCTTGATCGCTCAAAAGCTCCTGAATTTAAAATTCCGGATGATTTTGAATTAGAAGCCCCGGAAAAAATTATTCTCTTAAATAATTCTCCCTTATTTTTTGTAAGAACTCCAGGCATTGATGCAGTTAAAATCGAGGTGATCTCAAAGAGTAATCGTGTTTCCCTTTCAATTAAGCATTCCTTGATTCCAACTTTTACCCTTCAAATGCTTCAAGAAGGGACAACAAAAAGAACTGGTCAAGAAATAGCTGAATTCTTCGATTTTCATGCTTCAGGGCTTAATACTATTTTATCCTATTCGCAGGAAGGACTTGGGCTTATCAGTACTAAAAAGCATCTTTTCGAAGTCTTACCCATGTTTTTAGAATTGTTCACTGAAGCCAATTTTCCTCAAGACGCACTTGAAAAGCGAAAATCTCAGCAAAAGCTATCGATTAAACTTAATAATGAGAAAACTGCTTCTAAAGCAAACCAATTGTTTCGGAAAAGTCTATTCGGTTTTGAACATCCATTCGGGGCTGAAATCGGAGAGCAAGAAGTAGATGAAATCAATGCTGGACTTCTGTTAGACTACTATAAAAATCTTCTTTGGAATTCAGTCGAGGTTTTTGTGACAGGTGATTTGAACCCTTCAGAACTTCAAAACCTTATTTTGGGATTTCAAAATCTTCCCAATCGGATTTCCACTATCGAGTCTATATCAAATCCTGTCAGCTCAACTCTTGGAGAAATAGAATCACGTGGAAATGCGGTACAAACTAGTATTCGAATTGGAGGATGGTCCATTCCAAAAAGTCATGAGGATTTTATCCCCTTAACTGTATTCAACACAATTCTTGGAGGCTATTTCGGTTCAAGATTGATCAAAAATATACGAGAAGATAAAGGTCACACGTATGGAATTCACAGTAGTTTGGCAGAAATCGGAGACTACAATTACTGGGTAATCAGTGCTGATGTACAAAAAGTATTCTATAAAGAGGTTTTAGAACAAATCTATTTAGAAATACAAAATCTTGTAACAGTCCCTCTGGAATTAGATGAATTAGAGGTAGTTCGGAATTACATGATTGGACAAATGTTATCCGCATTCAGTTCCTCTTTTGATTTGCTAGATCGTTATAAATCCGTCCATTATTCGGATTTAGACTTCAACTATTATCGACAAAAACTGGAATTTCTTAAGAATTTCACTGCGGAAGATATCCTAGGTATTGGAGAAAAGTATTTTTCAAAACCTCCATTCATTGAAGTGGCGGTTGGATAATTAAGTCATCTTCACGTAAAGCCAAGAGAAATCAAATCTTCGTTTGAGCCAGAATTTATAAAAGAAAAACTCCAACCCTTTCAATCCAATTTCCTTGCCCAGCTCTACAAAACCTTCTGCCGGCTCAAAGTTGCCTGACCAGAGCGCATGCTTTAATTCATAGAGTATACGCCTCCCAAGTGCTTTATCTTCTTCTGGATGAATATTCATCTGTTTGATTTTTTTACAAACAATCAGGGTACTAGGAAGCATCTTTGACTGGTAGCGCTGATATTGTGCTGAGGAAAGAGAAGCGGCGTGCTTTCGCTTCAATACTCCAATATGATCTGAAAATACTATAGGGTGATTTCGTGCTAGACGAAGCTGAATATCAAAATCCTCGTAATAGAGGCTGGAATCATATCCGCCAGCTTTTTCAAGAATTTTAGCATTGAATACTATCGTCGGAGAGGAGATGTAATTTTGATCAATCAGAGTCTCGTATAGCTCTCCCTGAATGATTTCATTTACCAATTCCCCCGAAGTTGATCTCTTATAAAAGGTCTTAATCTCCCCATCCGGGGATAAAATATACGCATCAGAATAAACGAAAGCTGCGTAAGGAGCCCGTTTTAATTTATCAATAGAAAGGGATAAATGGTCAGGGTACAGCACATCATCTCCAGAAAGGTCCACAACATATTGACTGTTGATATTGGCTAGTGTTTCATTGAATAAACCACAATAACCAGACTCTTCAGTTTGGAAAATAGTTTTTACAGAAAGTTTACCGGCACTTTGAGCAACCCATTTTTTGATGATTTCTGGAGTTCCATCCGTGCTTCCATTGTCAATTATAATGAGTTCTTTGGAATAATAATCTTGAAGCCGGACGCTTTCCAGTGTCTCTTCAATCCATTTTGCATGATTGTATGCAATGCAAATTATCGTAACACGGTCAGAAATTTTCATTTAAATTCTTTTCCCAAGTGATTTTGTTGCTGATATCGTTAGAAAATCTGGATTTAAAAAACATCAGACTATGATTAGCTCCAGATTCGATATCTGAAGAACCTAAATCAATAAAGTCAACTTTCTGTTCCTTTGCAAGCAAAAAAAGTTCGTATAGCAAGAAGTCTCCTCCATTTTTGACCATGCTGGATGTATCTATTGCTGAAAGAAAATAATAAATAGAATTTGAAGTAAGTTTCACTGCCAAAGCATATCCAACAGCACCTTCTCGGCTGTCTAGTTGAATTAAAAAATACCTATCCGGAAATTCTGAAACTTGATTGATCAATTGATTTTCATCTAATCCAACTTGATATCCTTTTCTTGAATTCCATAGTTTGATCTTCTTTAAAAACTCAAAACTAGCAATAGTTCCATGAGAAATAGAGAGTGCTGAAGTTTGTAGTTTTTTTTGGATTTTGGGAGCTTCATTGCGAAGGAACTTTTTGATACTTTTTGTCCCAATAAACAAATGATGACTAAGGATGTTTGCTTGATTGAATCCCAACTTGAAGAGCAAATAATTAATTAAATCGGAAAAGGGCTCATAAGGTTTTGGAGCTTGTGTAAGCTTTAGATGCATTACTCCAAGACGTTTCAACTCGGTCTGAAGATTATTAATAAAGTTTTCTATTGTAACCGAATTCACATTTTTCGCACACCAAAATCCCCCAAAGGGAGCTCTAGGTATAGATACAGCATGGCCATCCGATGAAATTGCTATTGAAATGGAAATTTTGATTTTACCTTTTTTCTCGAGCTGAAAATCCAAAAACTGGACAAAACCTTCCTTGGCGAGATTAGAAAGAAAATAATCCTTCTGAATTATTCCAGATGGTAGAACTTTTATTGGCGTCGAATTAATGCTATCGTTTCCTGATCGTTTCAAAATAATCTTTGTCTCTTATATAATCTTCTTCAGAAAATTGCTTGTCAGACATTCCCAAAAGAACAGATTTAGGGTAAAACCTAACAATTGTCCAATGCAGCGGTGGAATAAAAAGCCCTTCCCCAGGTGAAGATAAGCTGAAGGAAAATTTATCTCCAAGAGCTGAATCGATTTCTATTAAAAGCTTTCCTGTGAGTGCAACTAAAACCTGAGATTCCTTCCAATGTGCATGGTTTCCTCGTGTTTCATCTGCAGCTACATTTGAGATCCAAAAACAACGCTGAATTCCTTCTGGAAATAAATCAGAATTTTCCCAGAAATGGAGATCCCCTGAAGCTCTGGACTCGCCCGGAAGTGGTACTAGAAAAGGAGATTGAAGGTTCTTTGAGTTTTCCATAAAGGGAAATTTCATTTTTAAAATTAAGATATATGTATATCCGCAATCTTGCCAGTATGATTAAATCGAAGCAATGATGAGTCTGTCAAAGAGTTTTTGACCGAAGTATCTTCTGTTGAGCTTGTAACAAAACTCGTCCAGGTAATT
>NZ_JAQWXX010000125.1 GCF_029254265.1 Algoriphagus sp.
TGGAAGAACTATTATCCCAAAAATCGTACTCTTGTAAATCAATTACAGGATTAACGAAAACTGTAAACCTATAACAGTATATAATTATTAATCTGTAAACTTTTTTTAGGACGAGTCAAGTTCAAAAGGCAAATTGATATTGCATCACCAGCATTCCTTTACGAGGATCTGCAGTATTTTTTTCCAGCTTCTCTCCTATTCCTGAGGCCAAAACAGGTCTGCTTTGATAGTCTAGCGAAAGCTTGGATCGATGACCAGCTTGGAGCCAATTTACTCCTAAATCATAAACGGTAAAGGGATTAGCTACTCGTTCAAAATCAGATACAATTAATTGAGCATAGGGTTGTAATGTGCCCAATTTACCTAGCAAATCATTTCGCATCAGATAGCCAACTTGAGTATAATACACCTGACCTGTACCGATTAGAGGAAAGCTATTTCCAGCTCCGTTAAAGCTTCCTTGCCCAGCAGTGACTCCATTAGCTGGATTCATAGCTCCGCCGTTTCGAATGTAATTTGGCCCAAAATCATAATCAATATAGGCCGCGTAAGCGGTGATTGCAGTTCCTTTTTCCTTGTCCAAAGGGGAATCAAGAAACACATCCAAACCAAACTGTTTGCTTGGAGCAAGGATTTTCTCACCTTGAGCAGTAGCACGATACTCTACAGCATTTGCTTGAGAGGCAAAACCCGATCCTATGTTCAGCACCTTCTTTTTACCCAAGTAGGTTCCAACCATGTATGGGAATTGATTGCTTTCCTTTTCCCAAAATTGCCACATAAAATACCCTTGATATTGGACAGATGGAGCTTGGGCACTATAGTAAGCTTGGTTAGTCACTCCATCTGGTAAAGTTGGCACTGGACTCAACGCAGTCTGTATAGGAAATGGATTAGAGGCTGAAAGTCTGTAATCAAAACTACCTAATTGACCTTTTGCATATACCCCAAGTTTTCTCACAAACTGATCTGAAAGATCATTGGTTGACTCCTCAATAAATGGAAGATCCAATCCTAAAATGGTCCCTACTGATGAGGAAGAATAGCGAACAGTTCCATTCACTCCGTGAAGTCCAGCTCCCAAGGAAAATTTCCTGGGGATGATTGCATATTCTGCTGTCACATCATGAAGAAACATTCCAGGTTTTCTTCCTGAAAGCGAACCAAAGCTATTAATTCCAAACTGAGTGTAGATGAAAATTTGATCCGTCAGTTGGCCAAATGCCTGATACCGTACTCGCCTCAATCCAACATCAAAGCCATCTGTTTTTGGAGTTCCAAAAATGGTAGATCCAGGATTAAAATCCGTGTATCGAATCCAAATCTGCCCTAATCCAGTTCCACGGATGTAATGGGTTTTCTCATCGTTGAGAAAGATTTTGAGCTCCTTGTCTTGTGCTTTTGCATGCTGTGACATAAAGCCAAGCAACAGCAAAAACATTCCCAATAAATTATACTTTATGCGTTGATTCATTTTGATTTTTTTCGTTTGTAAGGACTTCCCAAGGCAATTGTTTTCCTGTCATTTCAAAGTGACAATCCGAATGTTTATTCATCGAATTTCCACGCGAGAGCACAAAACTACTCCCGCCATTTCTCAACCTATTTTCAAGATTGAATTGTAGAAATACCAAAACACTTTTCCTGTTCGCCTACCAATACTATTGAATAGTTTTTTTCAACTTTCGGGCAGCCAATTCGTGATCAGATGCAGGGACGTGATTCTCCAAACCTATAATGCGAACAGAGCCCCCATTTCCTTCATAGTCATGCTGGAAGTGGTGTAAATTCTCCATCACAGAGTGATCGACAAGCTTGGTGTTTTTCAAATCAATTGTAACATCAAAACCAGCTGGGATTTCTTCCAATTTCCGCTTAATACCGAGATAGTTAGAAAAAATTGCTGCTTTATCGATTTCTACCAAATATTTGTTTCCATTGAAAGAAACCAAGGTTGGTGCTTTGAAGAATGAACTGATTGGAGTACCATTCACAACGTGCATGATCACCTTCAACAAAATACCTGCTGCTATACCCACCAAAAGATCTTCAAAAAGAGTGAAGAAAATAGTCACCAAGAAAATAGCTAACTGCTCACGACCGATTTTCAAAGTATTTACAAACTCTTTAGGGTGAGCTAATTTAATTCCCACTGTGATCAACATTGCGGCAAGTGCTGCATTTGGGATCATTTCGATTACCGGTGTAGCTACCAAAACAAAGATTAGCATGAATAATCCATGGAAGAAGTTAGCCCATCTTGTTTTTGCACCGCTGTTGACGTTTGCAGAACTACGAGCCACTTCAGAGATCATTGGAAGACCTCCCAAAAATGCTGTTAAGGTATTACCAGCACCTACTGCAATAAGATCACGGTTATTGTCTGACTTGCGCTTGTAAGGATCTACCATATCAATCGCTTTCACCGTCAACAAGGATTCCAATGAACCTACCAAGGCAAACATGATGATGTATTTAATGAAAATACCAGTCATAGCCAATCCGCCAAAATCAACATTGTACTTTACGTTCTCTACAAAATTCCCAATATGTAGCAAGGCATAGGTTGGTTCGGTATGTTGAAAATCCATCAACAACTCAGCTGGAATCGCTATTAACAATACTACCAAAGGAGCTGGTATTTTTTTGATCATAGGATTCTTGATATAAGGCCAACCCATCATGATAGCCAAAGAGGCCACCCCAATTAAAGTCGCTCGTGGATCCATGTTCGAAAAGAACTTTGGAATGGCTCCAATCATACTGAAGATGCTAAGCCCCTTGTATAAATCAGGATTTACATCCAATAATACAGGTATTTGCTTAGCAATGATGATGATACCTATCGCTGCAAGCATTCCGTGAATAGCTGATAAGGGAAAGATATCTGCTAGTTTCCCAAGTTTGAATACTCCAAAAAGAACCTGAACTATCCCGGCTACTACCATAGCACCTAAGGCAAAACGCCAGCCTATTTCTCCGCCGCCAAACTCATTTACCGCGCCAGCTACTACTACGATCAGTCCTGCTGCCGGACCTTTAATTGTTAATTTAGAACCTGCAATCATACTGACTACCACACCGCCGATAATAGCAGTAAGCAGACCCATGATTGGAGGAAATTCTGATGCTTTTGCAATACCCAAACTGAGTGGCATCGCCAATAAGAACACCACGAAACCTGAAATGGCATCTGCAGTGAAGTTTTCTTTTAATCCTGCCCATCCATCTTTAGGAAGGGAAAGCTTGGTTGATTTTTCCATAATATATGTGAGGCTTAGTGACCCGATATTTGTTGAATAGTTATTTGATAGCCTTAGTGGCTAGATCATTTGAATTGAATATTTGCTTTTTTTTGATTGCTAATTCCGCTGAACTCAAGGCAGAAATCTCCTGGTCAATTTGACTACCCATAAAGAGTCTTGCTAAAATCCTGATAGTCACAATTCCCTCCATCACAAAGGTGAGTGCTGCTATTGAGGCCAAAATGATTTGATCTTCGTGAATGTGCGAGAACAGTAAATCCTCTCCTAAGAAAGTTGGAGAAAGAGGGAATCCCATTAAACCCAAAGCACTTACTAGAAAGAGGAAAGCCACAATTGGATACTTTGCTACATATCCTTTGTAATGGTGTAGTCCATGCTGCCCTGTTAACCGCTTTAGCCAATCGATGATCAACAAACCCGAAACTCCAAAGAAAATCACCCCACTGAGGTAGATGGCAACTTGAGGCCAAGCAAAGAGCTCATTCTCTGCAATCGCCAAGACCATCCAAAAGTGATTCAAGATTAATAAGATCCAACTTAGCCTTGCCGAGTTTCGCTCTGAAAAGGCTTTTAAAACCATTAGTAATGCAATAAATCCAAAAATAGTAGGGAGATAAATTCGGATGTTTTCAGGAATTTTAATCTCTGCAACCAACAAACTCAAGCCAAGAATATAGCTTGGGATAAAGTAATATAAAACTGACTTATAGCTTAAGAAATCCAATCGATGACCTAGATTTTTCAAAGGTCGGAATACGATGCGATTGATCAGTTTATCCAGATTCCATTCTTTAAGACTCCACATGTAGCAGGATAAGATCAATCGGGATGTAAAACCTGACTTTATATTCTTCTTCTGTGGATTGAAACCATAGAATTGCTCACGAATCAAGTAGCTGACAATAGAAGGTGAAACCAACAATTGATAGGTTCTTAAGAATGCATTTCCAGCGAAGTGAATCAATGCCAAGGTTTCCAATCCTGCTGCTACCTCTATAAACATGATCCCAATCTGAGTCAAAGAAGAATAGCCAATCTGAGTTTTCACAGAAGTTTGTACTCTGGCAATCATCGTGGAAAGAATAGCTGTAGTCAAACCAATCAAGGCGATTATGACTCTAACGGTAATTTGATCTTCCCAGAAAGGGAAAGTTCGTAATAGAAGAAAAACTCCTAAGTGAACAGACAAAGAACCGTAGAAAATCGCCGAAGAAGGTGTTGGACCTTCCATAGCTCTTGGAAGCCAAGAAGAAAATGGAAATTGAGCTGATTTGGCTGCTGCCGCCAATAGAAGCATTAGGGATATAAACAAGCCTAAGCCAGCATGACCGGCAAGATGTTCATGCACCAATTCTGTATTTTCCAGATTGAGGAAAGTTACATTCCCATGCCAAAGGTGGTGACTTGCCCACATCGCCAAAATCATCCCAACGTCTCCTATACGATAAATAGAGAAAACTCTGACCGCATTTCGAGTTGGCAGATAGTTGTTTCGATAAAATGCCACCAGTAGGAAAGAAGAAATTCCCAACACTTCCCATCCAATAAACAGAGTTTCAAAATTGCCTGCCAAAACAGTAATGTTGAATCCCAAATAAAAGAAGAGAATAGTATTGAAGAAGCGCTTATAACCGGGCTCACGATGGAGGTAATATCGACTGTAAAATGTGATCAAAAATGTCAATAATGACCCAACAACAATGTAAACTGCTCCAATACGATCAAAGAAGAAATCGATCAAAAACTCAAAATTAGGATTTTTGTAGAGTACATACTCCTCCAAATTAAGAGTCTGAAACCCATTAATTCCCCAAAAGATCAAGAAGATAAATATACTTAGGAGGTTAAACCCTGCAGTGTAGAATGCAACCTTTGAAAGTAGGTTTTCCTTCTTTTCAGGAACTAATAAACTGACTATAAAACCGATGAGAGGTATCCCAATCATCAGTTGGATCCATGCTGATAACTCCATTAAATTGAATCGATTAAGTACACTGGAAGATTTCCTGCTTTATCCTTAACATTATCCTGTAAATGCTCGATATGCTCGATTTTACTTACAGGGATATATTGGACAAACTCACCGTCTTTATATTGGAAAAACTTTTTGGTTCTCGGCTCGATCACCACAAAGTGAACCCAATAATTTTTTACCCATTCATAAGTACCAGGGTTTGCTTCAAACACCCGCATCACTACTTCTGGATCATGCTCTACGATCAACATCAATCGGATGGGATCGTGAATCTCTACCATTTGATAAGGCAATCCGGTTTGCAAATCACCATCTGCTCCATTTGCCACACCGATTAGCCCCATGACATTATGAGGTAGCTTGGTTCCTGCACCCAACTTGGCATTATCCATTCTGGAGAAATAATATTCAAGATTAATTCCCCCGCAAACAGGAGCAGCAGCGCCAAGAATTTTTGTTAGTGCTACACCATCCGGATCTTTTCGATAATCATAGGAATTAAGAAATGCACGACGATCAAGGAAGAGCCCTTTAATTGTAGATTTCCTTGAGACAATACAAAGACTATTAGTTGCGTGATTGTATTCAGGTCTTGGTTCAAAAAGCGAAAAAGCTCGCTTTTTAACCGATTCATGAATTGAAACTGAAGATTTTGTCTTGGATTGGGTTGCAAATCTTCTGGAACGTTCTACAGAATTCACATCCAATGCCTTGTTGAATTTCTTCACATTTTCAAGATGTGCTTTCGCATTTTCTGGATTCAATACATCAAGATCATAAAACTCGATTTCATCCTTAGTGGTGTCGTGAAGTGCTCCGACAAATTGAGTGTTTGATTCGATCTCAATTCCACGTTCGGCTAAAATCACCCTCACTCTAGCATCATTTGCCATGTGAGCAGCCACTCTAGCATTGACAGAGCCAGGTCTACCACAACATGCGCCACAATCGTAACCAGCGTAATGTGTATTATTTATGCTTGAAGCTCCATGACCAACAAGATAAATTAAGGGAGAAAAACGATCCATTAATCCAATACTACGGAGCATACCCTCTACCCGATCAGCCATTTCTTCCAATTTGAAACCGATCTGTAAATCCCCTTCAAATTCTCCCTGATGCTCTATACTCAAGGTTCCCTTAGGATCCATATGCTTGAAAGAAGATACTTCCAACGCAGAGGAAGAAGGACTGAAGATGTTTTTCACCAAATTGACTGCTGACCAAAAGCCAACGGTCTGAGCACTAATCCATCCTCTTACTAATGAATGATTGTATTGATTAAAATGGACATCTTTTTGAAGTTTCTTATGATCCGCTGTTTCCTTAATGAGATATTTAGGAGTCATTGGTGCTGGACAAACTTTGGTATGAAATTTTCCAAACTCTGGCTGAAAATAAAACTCCACATTAAAGAATCCCGGAGTACCATAGGTCGCACAGTTCGGATCTACAAATTCCAAATATCTTCGAGTAGAACATTCTCGATCATCTATGCAAAATAGAGCCTGAAAACTTGGAAGATTCGGAGATTGGAGGGCTGGCTTCACGTGCATGATACCAGCTAATACTTCATCGTAATAACTCCACTCAAATGCTTCCTGGAAGCATTGAAGGATTAAATCTTGCTCTCCAAAGGGATTGTTCTCGAATAGTTCTGAGGTATGGTGCGGAAAACGAACGCCAATTGGAATCCAGTTCTCTCCAAATTTCTGATCTAAGGCATCAATCTCAAGCAAGCATTCGAAGATGACTAAATCCTCAAATTTGATTGATTTTCGATCTAAAAGAGATTGGGGTTGATCTTCTAAGACTGAGATCATTCCAGACCAACCTGGATGAGCAAATTGCTGATCAAATAAATACCAGCCAAACGCTTCAGGCTTTCCTACTAGGATTTCTAGAAGTGATTCCAATTTTAGTTTCGGATCTTCAATCAATCTTTTAACTCGATCACTTTTAAACAGTGAGGAGTAACTTTGTGAATGAATCTCTCGAATTGATTCCAAAAACCCATTTGCCTCAAGCGGAAAAGCCCAAAGTGAAATACCTTGGTCCAAATATGCAGACAGAAGTCTGAAAAGGAATGGATGAATAACTTTATCCAAATTGATATGGTAATCCACTTTCCAATGAGCTCGAAACGAACCAACTTTTGAGTAAGGGTTCTCAACTTCAGGAGATTCAAGAATTTTCACAGCCCAGTGAACTGCCTCTTCTTGCCCAAAGTGGTTGCTCAGGATCTTCTGTAAGATTTCACTTTTGATTTTCCCCTCCTTATAGAGAGATTTATATTCATCGATTGACAAATATCCTGTATAGCCAAATTGTACATTGGCTTGTTTTAATGCCTGATGGAATGGAAGGTGTTGAAAAGCATGCAAGGTGTTGTGATGGACAAAGTCCTTCAACGGAGCCTGACTAGGCAGATAATGCCTTAATTCATGCATAATCTCATCTAATCCATAAGCATGGGAATGCTTTGAATGATTCATAGTTAGAAAACTGGTAAATGTGAGTAAATGGCTCCCCTTAAATGGGAAGCTGTTGTTCAATCCAAAAAGATTGGAAAGGATGGCAATTGCCTAAAAATCAACCAGGAAAGGATTTCCAGTTATGAAAAAGGTCGTATAGATGTAATCCTTCTATCTTCGGTTTTGAAGAATAGAAGGTATTCTCCCAGTTAGAATAATTCTTTTTGGAGACACCTTGAGTTGCTGTCTCTACAAAATAAAGCAGAGGAAGATTTTCTGATTCTGTTTTTTCCTCCTCTTGATTTTCTATGAGTAGTATCTCAAACTCCGAATCTTCAAGAAGTAATGGGTGAAGCTTACTATCAGTGATTTCAATAGAAATCTTTGCTTCATCTGAATTTGAAGCAAGGCCCAGCGTATCGCCAATCTCAATTCCGAATAGGAAAAGAGACCTAAAGACAAATAATAATACGCTTAAGATTAAAGTCATATGATTTAAAGACCTCGAAATGTAGCTATTTTTTGAAAAGATTAAATAAATATTCAAAAAATTTATGGTATCCATATATTTTACTTATATATTTTTCATTATCCATTAAATACACCTTTCTAAAAAGCTCTATTTTAAATATTATGAAATCGAAAAAGATCAAAAAAAACGTTAAAAAAATAAGTCCGGCTATTAACCGGACTTAAGGGGTGATTTAAACAACTTTACTAATTTTTTGAAACGGGATATTTTTTTTGATTCCGCAAAAGATGAATCCAATTTCAGGTTATTTTTGAAGGAGTTATTTTTGCTTAATCAGCTTAAATTTTCACATCCTGTTTAGAACATAATTTTATTCAATTGATTCTCTTTCGGTTGAATCAAAAGCATTTAAAGCTCTTAGGAAATTTGAACTATAAACGATTTTTTTTATGAAAGCTTGCAAAAGTATATCCAAGATCTGAATCGTACACCCAAAAGACTAATTATTTGATATTAATCAAAACACTGATATTCTGATTATTGATTCCTTTTTGATTAATGCTCATTTTAAGGGTTCCAATTGATTATTTTCGAGTCAAATTTATATCTATGAAAACAGTTGGAATATTCCTCTTTGATGAGGTAGAAGTATTGGATTTCGCAGGTCCGTTTGAAGTTTTCTCTGTTGGTTCGCAATTTTCAGACCCGAAAGAATTTAAGGTATTTACATTTTCTGCAGAGGGTGCCAGTATAAAAGGAGTAAATGGACTTTCAATAAACCCGGAATTCGGGATCTCTAATTTGCCTCAAATCGACTATTTAGTTATTCCAGGTGGAGAAGGTTCAAATAAAGTAGTTGCCCAAGAGGAGTTACTTAAGAAGCTTCAAGGTTTAATTGATTACAGCGAATGGACGATGACAGTTTGTTCAGGTTCACGGATTTTGGCTTGTTTAGGACTTTTGGATTCTAGACCTTTTTGCACTCACAATAGTGTTTATTCAAATATTTCGGAGATAAGTCCTTCTGCAATTCCAAGACCTGACAAACGATATATTCAATCTGATTCCAAGCTCTATACATCAGCAGGAATTTCTGCTGGAATAGATCTTGCTTTTTATCTTTTGGAGAAAACATTTGGGAAAAAACTAGCTTTGGAAACGGCGCAATACATGGAATATACAAATTACCCTGCTTCAAAATGATTGCAAATACTCCCCCTCCGCCCTACTATGCAGTAATATTTACTAATCTCAGAACAACAATTGAGGAGGGATATGCACAGACAGCTTCCGAAATGGTTGATTTGGCAAGTCAACAGCCCGGATACTTAGGGAATGAAAGTGTTCGTGATGGTTTGGGAATTACCATCAGCTATTGGAAAAGTTTGGAAGACATCAAAAACTGGAAGCAGGTAAGCGATCATCAACTAGCTCAGAAACTCGGCAGAGAAAAATGGTACAAAGCTTACAAAACAAGGATTTGCTTAGTTGAGCGTGACTATGGTTTTGAAGTTTAAAAAAAATTAAAATGCATACCCAACGCTAATTCCTGCAAATAGAGGCCAGAATACTCCATTCCCAAAAAAAGGAGTAAGACTTGCTCTAAAAAGAAAACCACCGTCAACAGGCTCCGACCGGTATCCAAAGATCATATTCCCAGTAATTCCATCCCCAAAAGTCCGATCACTCCCCGAAGCAAAAGTATTCGATCGATCAGAAGCTAATAGATATGTACCGCCTAATCCCATTTCAAAATATTTCCCTCGCTTTCCCAAAAGATAATTTAATCCAAAAGGAAAAGTAGCTACTGAAGTCCCATCCAAAGCAAAATAAGATCCGCCTACTTTAAAACCGAATCCATCAAGACGATTTTGGAATCTTTGATCATAATTAAAGGAATAGCCAATTCCATTACCTAAGACTTCGAGATAAACTGCCCGACTTTTTGACCGAGCAAAATCATCTGAGTAAGACTGCGAGAAAACAGTATTATGTAATCCTAAGATCAGAGTTAAAATAAATAAGTATTTCATTAATAGGACTTTTAGAATGCATAACCAAAACCCACTCCTGCAAAAAGTGGCCAAAATCCATTGTTATTGAAAATCGGATTCAAATTTACTTTCCAAGTAAATCCTCCGTCTTTTGGAATTCTCCTGTAACCAAAATTCATTGTACCCATCACACTTGGTGATCCATCCACATCAAGAATGAAGGAATAATTATCCTCATAACTAGAATATGAATTACATATGAATTCACCATTTGGTCCAAAAGTACCATCGGCACAATAGGTATAATTATATTTGTCGTCATAAGCGAAAAATGTAGCACCTAGTCCTATTTCAAAAAAGTGAACACCTTTTCCAAACAAACGATTGACCATGATTGGTGCTGAGAAAAAAGATTCGTTTGTAGTCGTATATCCTCCAAGACCTACCCGCATTCCCCATCCTTCGATTTTGGATTTGTCAAATCTAAAATCATAATTAAAACTATAAGGGAGTCCTGCACCACCTAATTCGACATAAATAGATTGAGAAGGGACTTTTGATTCAAACTCCTGTGCGCTGGCATTAAGCACAGAGAAGATCAAAATAATTGAAGTAAAAAGGTATTTCATAGTGTTTATTTAGGAGTATTTGCTACGATGATACGTGTTATTTTGGAAATAGATGCCTAGTATTTTATAAATTTTAAAGTAATTGAACTTGAAACTAAATTTTACCAACCATGAAATTTAAGATTACAAAAAAGTCATTTTTCTTTCCTAGTGATTTCAAGGTGATTAAATCAACATTTGGAGTTTTTTTCACCTATATGGGATTTATGATTATAGGATCTTGTATTGAAAATATCGATTCTGACCCATTTGGCGGATGCCCATCTGCATTTAAAGGATTAGCAAAAGATATAAAAGTGCTTTATGGACCCTACACAGACAATCGTTATTCTACCGAAAACGACCTAGTATCCTTCAATGACTTCTCCTTCAATCTTGAGTTGGATATTGAAAAGTCCAATGAAGCCAATCTGGACTTTTCATTTCCTGGTAAGGCTTATGCTTTATCCTGTTTGGAGATTTTTAATGTTGGTAATATTTCAAACATCGCCATTATCTTAGCTGCTCCCTACGAAGGAATTCAAATTGGGACAGATATTTCCTATTTGTTTTTTGTCAATGAGGAGGAACGATTATCTGAACTTCGTGATTTTTCTAAAATTTCCAGATACATAAGTCTAAAATTGGAAAAAGCTCCTGAAAAAAATACTCAGCTTAAAACAAAAACAGTTTTATACCTTCGTGACGGAACACAAAAAATCTTTGAATCCACCTCCCCGACCCTAATCCCGAATTAATATGCTTCGCAAAATATTTCTAGGCCTTTTCGCCACTGCAATGGTTTTAGTCATTGTTTACATGCTTGGACCAAAAGTAGAACGAGAGAAATTAGTTATTGTATTTCCAGAAGTACCTACTCGTCTTTCAGAATTATCTTCTTATGTAGCAAATCGAGAGGACACTGTAATTGGATTAAAACCTGGAAATGAAGCCTACATTGTTTGGGCAGATAGCGCTAATAAAAGCAAGACTCCCTACTCCATTGTATATATCCATGGATTTAGCGCTAGTCCAATGGAAGGTGATCCTGTTCACCGATTTTTGGCTGCACATTTTGGGGCTAATCTCTTTGTAACCCGACTTCCGGAACATGGAATCAACCGTGAAAATGGCATGGAATACTTAAGTGCACAAGCTCTGGCAAATGCCGCGGGTGAGGCTTATCAAATCGGAAAAAGTCTAGGTGATGAAGTGATTGTTGTGGGAACTTCAATGGGTGGGGCTTTGAGTATTTTGCTAGCCAGTCAACAACCCGACATCAAGGCTTTGATGCTTTACTCGCCTGCAATTCGAGATTATGGGAATCGCTTGGAAGCTTTTTTTTCGCCCTGGAGCAAAAAGGTAATGGAAGCAACAATGATGGATCAGAAGGTTCTTTATCAAAAGCGAGAAGGGGAAAAGCTAGCCTATTGGTCTGATCAAATCCATGTCAATGGCTACGAAAGCCTTGCCGTGCTGATGTACAGTGAAATGAATAAACCTACTTTTCAAAAAATAAAGCAGCCCCTATTTTTAGGTTATTATTATAAAAGCGAAGAAGAGCAGGATTTCGTGGTTTCAGTTCCTAAAATGCTTGAAATGTTTGAAGAAGTAGGAACTCCAGCTGATTTAAAAGTAAAAAAGGATTTCCCTAATTCCGGAAATCATGTCATCGGAAGTTCGATCACATCTAAAGATTGGGAGGGAGTTTTATTTGCCTCTATTGACTTTTTAGAAAACACCGTCGGGATTCCTTCTAGAGAAGAATATCAGGAGCGAATAGATCAAATGCTGGAAAGCGAAAAAATATTAGAAGAACCAGGAAATTAAAAAAAGGGTCAAGTTTAAATTACTTGACCCTTTTCCCAGTTTCTCTTCTATTCAAAATTAAAGCGAAATGGTTCGGTAGGAAGTCCTATCGAGTTAACCAGATTTACATTTGGATTATCGGCCCAAGCATATCTTATCTCCCCATTCGCGAAGTTTTCTGGCAAGGTCACCAGCACAGTAGTTTTATCAAGTAATTCGACATTTGCTTTTGAAAAATCTCCTTTTGAATCTCCAATAATAAACCCTAGCAACTCCTCTCCTTCTTTAAGCTGAATTCCGTCACCAAGGGATTTAAATTTTATTTTTAAACTCGTACCTTCTCTTTCAAAACTTTCAAATTGAGGTCCAGAGGCAAGTATATTTTCTCCGTATGCAACATTTCTAGCTTGTAGCCAAAGTCTCTCCCCAACGTCTTTTTTATTTCGTGGATGTATGTCTTTTTCCTCCCCAATATCGATGATGACTGCCATTCCGGTGTTTGGGAGTTCTAAGGTATTCTTTTGTGCCTCTCTCAAAAACGCCCAATCACTATCCGGTTGAACATCCTTAGGTTCCATGAAATTAGCCAGTTGCACAAAGAGAAAAGGGAAATCCCCAATTTGCCAAATGTTTCTCCAGTTGGTAATCATATTGGAAAAAACTTCTTTATACTCTTCATGTCTCCCTGCGTTGCTTTCCCCTTGGTACCAAATCGCACCTTTAATTGGATATTTAGCAAGTGGCAAAATCATCGCATTGTACATCATCCCAGGTTTGAAAGCGTAGAATTCTACAATTGGCAGTTCCGGTTCAACAATATTATTAGAATAAGACCAAGTTCCCTCAAGTGAAATCTTAGTACCGTTTTGATCTAGGTACATTTCTCCGGGACTTCCGATTACTGGTTGATTGTTCCAAGTATTAACAACTCTCAAAGTCAGCACATTTGTACCTTTTAGAAGAATGGATTCTGGCAGAATAATATCCTCCATTGGTTTCCCCCAATCCTTGTAAAATACTTGCCTTCCATTTAAATATACATATGCCATCTGATCAATGGCTGGAAGGTGAAGTGATACATTTCCTGTATCTTTTAGGGAGAACTTCTTTCTCGCCCATGCGATATGCTGAAGTGGATTAGCGGTCGGAAGAGCTATTTTTCTCCACTTCGAATCATTGTAATCCAAGGAAGCAACTTGAACAGCAACTAAAGAGTCAGGATTTCTAGCTTGAAGATCACGAATCTCTCTACGTTTTTCGTTTGTCAGATTTTCCTTTTCCCACTTTTCTCGGTTCGCTAGGATTTCTTGAGCTTCTTCCTGGTATGAATGTGTCTGAGCTGCTAAAATCTCCAAATCAGTCCAACCTTCAGCTGGTGATCCTCCCCAGTTTGATTCAATAATTCCTACCGGCACATTCTTTTCAGCATGATTTCGCTTCGCAAAAAAACAAGCAACAGCTGAAAATTCTGGTAAATTCTCTTTTGTTGCTACTTTCCATTCTCCGCCTTTTAGCTCAGTTTGTGGGATAGCACTATAAGTGTTTGGAACTTTGAAAAACCGAATTTCGGGATTTCCTCCTTCTTCAAATTCCTGCTCAGCACCTACAACGGAAGCTTTTAATTTCCATTCCATATTCGACTGCCCACCAGCAAGCCAAACATCGCCTATGTAAACATCGTTGACCTCTTCTTCATTTACCTGAAGTATGTATGGACCTCCCGCTTCAGATTTTGGAAGTTCCACAATCCAAGTACTATCTACATCCACACTTGCACTTCCTACCAAGTCAGCTAAACTTACACGGACCTTCTCACCTGGAATACCTTTTCCCCAAACCGAAATAGAAATATCCCGCTGAATAACCATTCCGTCAGAAAACAATCTAGCGAGCTGAACTTCAGAATCAAACTTATCAGAATCACAAGAGAAAATAGCCAGAAAGGCTATAGAATAAAGGAGCTTTTTCATAGTCAAATCGATAAAAAAGAGACCCGAAGGTCTCTTGTTGTTAAATGTAACGATTTAATAGGTTTTCAAAATATTCTTGCTTTCCAGATATTTTTTGAGGTTCTCCATGCTCAATTGCATAGTTTCTTAAATCCTCCAGGGTTAATTCTCCGTTTTCGAATGCCCTTCCTTTACCGAGATCAAAACTTGAATACCGATTCTTTCTTCGCTCGAGGTAATCGGATTTATCCAAAATATCCTGAGCTATGAGCATGCCTCTGGCAAATGCGTCCATACTTCCAATATGAGCCAAGAATAGATCTTCCATATCTGTAGAGTTTCTTCTGATTTTTGCATCAAAATTTACTCCCCCTCCTTGAATCCCTGAGGAAGTCAAGATCGTCAACATAGCCTCAGTCAATTCTTGAAGATTTAGCGCAAATTGATCTGTATCCCATCCATTTTGATAGTCACCTCTGTTTGCATCTATACTTCCTAGCATTCCTGCATCTGCTGCTACTTGTAGCTCATGCTGAAAGGTATGTCCTGCAAGCGTCGCGTGGTTGACTTCAATATTCAATTTGAAATCTTTATCTAGTCCATACTGACGCAAGAATCCAATTACCGTCGCAGAATCGTAATCATACTGATGTTTTGTCGGCTCCATTGGCTTTGGTTCGATAAAGAAAGTTCCTTTGAAGCCATTCTTTCTTGCATAGTCTCTGGCCATTGTCAAGAATTGAGCAAGGTGCTCAGTTTCTCTTTTCATATCGGTGTTCAATAAGGACATGTACCCTTCTCTTCCACCCCAGAACACATAATTCTCTCCATTCAAGGCTATGGTTGCATCAATTGCATTTTTGACTTGAGTTCCTGCCCATGCAACTACATTAAAGTCTGGATTTGTAGATGCACCATTCATGTAGCGTGGATTAGAAAAAACATTCGCAGTACCCCAAAGTAATTTCACTCCAGTATCTGCTTGTTTTTGCTTGGCGTAATCAGTGATGATTTGCATATGCTTCTCATACTGGGATAAGCTCGATCCTTCATCGATCAAATCGATATCATGAAAACAATAATAAGGAGCTCCGATTTTAGTAATAAACTCAAACGCGGCATCCATTTTATCTTTCGCGCGCTGAACTGGATCCGAAGAGGCATCCCATGGATGCACGATTGTTCCAGGTCCGAATGGATCTCCACCAGTTCCACAGAAGGAATGCCAGTAAGCTATAGCAAACTTGAAATGCTCCTTCATGGTTTTTCCCGCAATTATTCGATTTTCATCATAGCAGCGAAATGCCAACGGGTTATCGGATTCTTTTCCTTCAAAAGAAATCTTATCGATAGTTGAAAAATAAGTTTTTGACATAATTCAATGGTTTTTTAGGTTTTATTACTTCTTAATTTAAATTTTTGATTGACTCAAGTTTGTTTTTCCAATTTTGATATACTTCTTCGTAAACATCCAAGAAACTGGCATTAGGCTCTACCGTTTCCAATAATTCCAATCCATGGAATGCTTCATTTTCTGAAGCATAAATCCCTGCTCCAATTCCAGCTCCCCTTGCAGCTCCCTGAGCGCCATCAGTATCATATAGTTCTAAAACCACATTATTCATATGAACAAAGGTCTTTCTAAATAAAGGACTTAGGAACATATTTGCATGACCAGCTTTTACTGTTTTCAGATTCATTCCCATGTCCTGCATAATTCTGAATCCATAAGTCAAAGCTGAAACAATCCCCTCTTGAGCTGCTCTGATTACATGATTTTTATTATGCGTCAAAAGATCCAATCCCAACAAGTGCGATCCAATATTTTGATTTTGTAGGATACGTTCTGCACCATTTCCAAAAGGAATAAATACTAACCCATCCGAACCAATTGGGGCTTGGGAAGCTAACATATTCATTTCAGGGTATCCGATCTTATGTCCTCCCAAGAGTTTATTTAACCAGCTATTTAAAATACCTGTTCCGTTCACACAAAGTAGAACTCCATAGGATGGTTTTTCTTTCGTGTGATTCACATGTACAAATGTATTTACCCGCGATTGTGGATCGTATAATGGCTCGTCACAAACACCATATACAGTACCGGAAGTTCCAGCAGTTGTGGCAAGTTCCCCCGGCTTCAACACTTGAAGTGAAAATGCATTATTAGGCTGATCACCAGCACGATATGTAACAGGAACTCCCACTTCTATTCCTGTAGCCTCACTTGCTGAAGCTGTAACTCCACCTTGAATGGAAAAAGAAGGAACTACCTTAGGAATCCAACTCTCATCTATCTGATAGTTTTTTAGAACTTGAGTACTTATTCCATTTTCTTTAAAATCCCAAAAAACTCCCTCAGAAAGTCCTGTCTCAGAAGTCAAAATCTCTCCTGTCAACATCATAGCGATATAATCCCCCGGGAGCATAATTTTATGAATTTTAGCAGCTAGTTCAGGTTGATTTTCAATCACCCATCTAAGTTTGGACGCTGTAAAATTTCCAGGAGAATTTAACAGATGGCTTAAGCAATATTCTTCCCCCAAATCAGAAAATGCTTTTTCGCCAATCTCAACGGCCCTACTGTCACACCAAATGATAGATGGTCTTAGTACGTTCTTATTTTTGTCAACAACCACTAAACCATGCATTTGGTATGCTATTCCAATTCCTTTAAGTTCTCCACTTTTTACTTCAGCTTGAGAAAGTACAAATTTGGAAGCTTGCTTTACGTATTTCCACCAAGTTGCAGGGTCTTGTTCGGCCCATCCTTTTTCTGGCGAATTAATAATCATCTCCTTTTCCGGAAATGCTTTTGAACAAATAGATTTACCAGATTTTGAATCCAGTAGAGAAGCCTTTATTGAAGAACTTCCTATATCGATGCCTAACAGTAATTTTCGCATGCCTTCCTATTTTACCAGAATACGATATAAAGTGCAGCGATAATCCCAGAGATTATGAAGGCTCCAATTTTGAATCCTGTACTTGTTTTAAACAAGTCACTATTGATTTCTATGCTATTTGGATGATCTTTTCCTTTGCCTTCATATAAACTTATAGCAATCATCAAAGCAGCTAATATTAAGAACACCACTCCCATTCGATCGATAAACGGAAGATCAGGGAAAGCGATTTTTAAAACTACTGACAGAGGAATACTTAAAGCTGCGCCTACTAATGCGGCGTTGGAAGTAGTCTTTTTCCAAAATACTCCAAAGAAGAAAATTGCAAATACACCCGGGCTAATAAATCCAGTATATTCTTGAATAAATTGGAATGCTTGATCTAGCTGTCCCAAAGCAGGAGCTACTATAGCAGCTACCAAAAAAGCTACGGCAGCCGTGATCCTTCCTACTTTCACCTGCTTGCTCTCACTAGCATCTTGACCAAAATATTTCTTATAAATATCCATAGTGAAGATAGTCGAAGTACTATTAGCCATTGAAGCCAATGAAGACACGATTGCTGCAGTTAATGCTGCAAATGCTAAACCTTTCAAACCTACTGGCAATAATTGTAAAAGTGTTGGATAAGCTCTGTCTGACTTTATCAATCCAGTTGCCGGATCTTTCATAGACTCAATAAAACCTACATCTATTCCATTATTGACAATTACAAATGCTGCGATACCTGGTATAACAACAATCAGTGGCATTAATAATTTTAAGAATCCGGCGAAGATCATTCCTTTTTGTGCCTCATCTAAGCTTTTTGCAGCCAAAGCTCGCTGCGTGATATATTGATTAAAACCCCAATAACTCAAATTGGTAATCCACATACCTCCTACTAAAACAGAAATTCCAGGAAGGTCAAGATAAGCATCTCTTGTTCCACCTTTTCCATCCGGAATCATCATTTCACCTTTGGAAAGAATCATGGAAAAATGCCCTGGTACTTCTCTACGAAGCAAGCCTAAACCTTCCCAAGCATCTCCGCCACCTACCATTTGCAGGGCTATGTAAGTGGTGGCCAATCCACCAGCAATAAGGAAAACCACCTGTACTACATCAGTCCATGCCACCGCCTTTAATCCTCCATAAATCGAATACAACATTGCAAATAGCGCAAGGCCGATAATTCCATAGACTAAAGGAACATCTAATATGGTGTTCAAGCTAAGTGCACCTAGATATAGTACTGAGGTCAAATTCACAAATACATATAAAAGCAACCAGAATATGGCCATGGTAGTACGAACCCTTGTATCATATCGGTCCAGCAAAAAGCCCGGCATAGTGTAAATACCCTTCTTTATATATATGGGTAGGAAAAAGATAGCCACCACCAATAGAGTGGCTGCTGCCATCCATTCATAAGTAGAAATAGCTAAGCCAAGCGCAAAACCAGAGCCCGACATTCCAATAAATTGCTCAGCTGAAATATTGGAGGCAATTAGAGAAGCTCCTACTGCCCACCAAGGCAATGCTTTTGAAGCCAGAAAATAATCAGAAGAGTTTTTGACATGACCTTTTTTTTCTCTGGAGACAAAAAGGCCCATCCCTATAATGAGTAAGCAGTAGCCGATGAAAACGGCTAAATCTAAGGGTTCTAAGAGCATGAATTAGTAAGGTTAAGGTTTGGGTTGAACTTTTGGGTAATTGACTAAACTTAATTGAGTAAACCATTAAAGATAAGATTTTATGCAAACGTCTGCATAAAAAAAAATAGACATTTTGATTTCAAGATACGGGTCCGAATTCAAAGTTTGAAAATAATTTCGAGCACACATTAAATCTGGAAAGACCTAACATATTGAAATACTATCTATTACTAAAAAAAGCAAACCTTATTTGCCGAGAATAAGGCTTTTTAAAATTTTCTTTAAGATCATTTTTTTTTCAATTTAAATTAAGCTTGAAAAATTAAACTAATTGTTTTAGAAACATTTTCCATATTTGAAATGGTAAATGAACGATTGAAGAATTGTTTCGGAATCGCTCAAAAAAGTGTTCGATACCGTTCATTTTAATTAAATGTATCAAAAATATTATGTTGAAATTATTTAAGCATATACCATCTATAGCCTAATTACTACAAAAAATAAGATTTTTAGTAGAAAATGCTGTCAGTCAAATTACCTTAGCATCATAATTGGGTAAAATAACCTATGGCAAATAAAAGTAGTGTTTTTGATATGATTGGACCGGTCATGATTGGACCGTCCTCCTCACACACCGCAGGTGTTGTCCGTATTGCCAGGGCAGCAATCCGAATTTTAGGTGGAATTCCAGATGAGGCATCAATCACATTTTATAACTCTTTTGCCAGAACCTATGAAGGGCATGGAAGTGATCGTGCCATTATAGGAGGATTAATGGATTTTAGAACAGACGATGCTCGAATAAAGGATGCATTGGAAATCGCTAAGGAAAGAGGTTTAATTTACAAGTTTAAATCTATTGGAAACTCTTCTGTTCATCATCCAAATACCATCAAACTCAATCTTAAAAAAGGGGATCGAATCATTGAAGTTGTGGGAGAAAGCTTAGGTGGCGGAGTGATTAACATTGCTGAAGTGGATGGATTTGTTGCTAATTTTTCAGCACAAAACCATAGTTTAATTATCAAAGCATCTGATGTCGCTGGCGCAATTGCGTTTATTTCAAGTATAATTGCACAAGAAAAAGCAAATATTGCAACCATGTCCGTTTCGAGAAAAGGCAAGAATGATTTAGCTTGCCATGTAATTGAAATGGATTCTGGTATTCAAAAAATAACTCTTGAATACCTTAGATCGATTCCCTGGATCAAAGAATTAATTTACATACCAGATATAGACCTTTAATTCCACACATGAAAAAGTACATTTGGAGTCTTTTTTTAGCTTCAGGTTTTATTTTCCAAATTCAAGCCCAAGATGTTCCGGCAGGTCCTTATGATCTGCAAACAGCGGTTGATATAGCTTTGGAAAATAACCTTACACTAAAACGAAGCGAACTAAACCAACTTAGTAACGAAGCAACAGTAATGCAAAATAAGGGGGCGAGATACCCTACTTTATCTACTGGAGCTAGTACAGGATATCGATGGGGTAGATCCATCAACCCCGTTACTAACCTATTTGAAACAGCAAGAATTGGGAATATAAATCTTTCCGCTAATTCTAATGTCACATTGTTTGCTGGAAGTAGGGTAACAAATACCTTAAACCAGAGTCAGACCAATTTAGAGGCTGGTCTTTACAACATAGAGGCTACAAGAAATAATATTACGCTTAATATTATTAACCTTTTCGTGAATGTAGTTTTCAACCGAGAGCAAGTGAATATTGCAGAAAGCCAACTTGCAACCTCAAAAGAGCAATTAGATCGAACCAAAAAGTTGGTTGAGGCAGGTTCACTCCCACTTTCTGATCAATTAGATTTGCAATCACAAAATGCAACGAATGAATTAGAGGTGATCAACGCAAGAAATAACCTCAGAATATCCAAACTTAATTTGGCTCAAGCGATGCAAATCCCATTTACAGAGGATTTCCAAGTAATTGAGCCCGAATTTGTTATTAATGAAAATCTCATGGCTACAGAAAACCCTGAAGTAATTTATAACACTGCTGTAGAAATAATGCCGGAAATTAAGTTGGCTCAATCAAATGTCGAAAGCGCAGAATATGGGGTTAAAGTTGCAAAAGGAGCATTTCTACCAACACTTGGTTTAGGTGCAAATTTATTTTCCAATTATGTAGACCAGGCTTTTGGAACGGAACGCCCACCTTTTGGGAAACAAATCGAAAACAACTTATCACAATCCGTGAATTTAAATTTAAGTATTCCGATTTTTTCTCAATTCAACAACAAAGCAACTGTACAACGTGCAAGAGTTCAGAAACAAATCAGTGAAGTAGCAGAAATAGAAGCTAAAAACACTTTGAGGCAAGATATTGAAACTGCCTATAACAGTGCACTTTCAGCTCAGCAATCATATGAAGCAAATTTAATTCGATTAGAGGCAGTTCAGGAGTCTTTCCGGATCGCTCAGCAACGATTAGATGCTGGAGCGATTAATTCAGTTGATTTTCAAGTTGCTCAAAACAACCTCTTCAACACTCAGGCAGATTTGCTAAATGCAAAATACACTTACATATTTAGAGTTAAAGTGCTCGATTTCTACCTAGGTAACCCCATTAATCTTAACTAAACCATGGCAAACAAAAAATCAAATAAACTATTGTATTACTTATTTGGTGCAATAGTAGTACTAATTATTTTCGCAGTAATCGCTAGAAAAGCCGGATGGGTAGGTGGAGTAAAGGAGCTAGAAGTTGAAGTATCAAAGGCAGCAAAAACAAAAATTGTTGAAAAAGTGAGTGCTTCTGGTGAGATTCAGCCTGAAGTAGAAGTAAAACTCAGTCCAGATGTGGCTGGTGAAATTATCGAATTAAATATCGAGGAAGGTGACTCCGTAGAAATGGGTAAACTTCTTGTTAAAATTCGCCCTGATAATTTCATTTCTGCTTTGGACAGAACTAAAGCAAACTTGAATCAGCAGCTGGCAAATTTGGCACAGGCCAAAGCAGCACTTCAGCGATCTGAGGCTCAATTCACGCAGGCTGAGTTGAATTTTGAAAGACAGAAAAAGCTATACGAGCAAAAAGTAATATCTGATGCAGACTATGAAACGGCTCAAGCAAGTTACATATCTGCTCAAAAAGATTTGGAAGCTGCTAAGCAAAATGTAGTTGCTTCGGAATTTATTATTAAAAGTTCACAGGCAACAGTTAACGAAGCAGCTGAAAACCTTAGATTAACCAATGTATATTCTCCAGTGAGCGGGATTGTATCGAATCTATTGGTTGAGCAAGGAGAAAGAGTTGTAGGTACACAGCAAATGGCAGGTACTGAAATGCTTACCATTGCTGACCTATCCAAAATGGAAGTAAGAGTTGATGTTAATGAAAATGACATTGTGAGGTTAAGCCTAGGTGATACCACGGTTATCGATGTGGACGCATATGCTTACACCGGTAAAAAATTCATGGGTATTGTAACTTCAATTGCAAATACGGCGAATGCAAAATCATCACCAGATGCAGTGACAGAGTTTAAAGTTAAAATCAGAATTTTAAATAGTTCGTATCAAGACCTAGTGAGTGAAGGCAAGAAGTATCCTTTCAGACCGGGGATGACTGCATCAGTAGAAATTCTGACTACTTCAAAAAACAATGCTTTAGCAGTTCCACTTTCTGCAGTTACTACTCGCGATAACCAATTAGACACTTTGGCTGGTGGAACCACCAAATCAAAAGAACTAGTATTTATATATGATGGCGGTGTTGCAAAATTGAGAGAAATCAAAACTGGAATTTCTGATTTCCAAAACATCGAAGTCCTTGATGGAATTAAAGAAGGAGAAGAAATAATCTCAGGACCTTACTTTATTGTCAGCAAAGAGCTTAAGGATGGTGATAAAGTGAAGATATCAGAAGGAAAAGTTAAGATCGAGGTAAAAGAAGATTAATTACTTCGAGATCCAAAAAAAGCCTTCTCTGTACTTACAGAGAAGGCTTTTTTTTACCATTTTTTTAGCTGTTCATAGATAAGATGGAGGGGAAAACCCATTACATTAAAATAGGACCCTTCTATTTTTGTTACTCCCATAAAACCTATCCATTCTTGAATCCCATAAGCACCAGCCTTATCGAAAGGTTTGTAAACTTTGATATAATGCCAAATTTCATCTTCCTCCAAAAACCGAAAAGTAACTAAGGTCTCATCCTCTATAGTAATCTTTTTAGATTTGCCCCGCAGTGTCACTGCAGTCATTACTTTATGAGTCGCGCCTGAAAGACTTTTCAGCATATCAAATGCTTCTTGCTCCGTCTTTGGCTTACCTAAAACATGATTGTTTTCAAGAACAACCGTATCTGAAGTAATTAAAATTTCATTCTCACCCAACTGATCTCCAAAAGCATCTGATTTCAGCTTAGAGAGATAGGCAGCTACATATTCCGCTTTAAGTTCTGGCGGTATTATTTCATCGACTGGGCTAAGTCTGATTTCAAAATCGACTTCCAAGCCTCTCAACAATTCTTGTCTTCTGGGAGAATTGGAGGCTAATATGATTTTTTTATTCTTTAGGTTATTCAACATAAGCTTGATAATCAAAATGGAATTCAGATTGGTCAATACTGGCGAATAATAAACCTCCGAGTGCTTTTGGATAGAAATAGGTGGATTTTTGGGGCATCACAAAACCCGACTTACAAACTTCCAATACTTGAGCAAGTTCAAGTTCTCTTGTAATAATGGCAAAACTTGCACTTCCAGATTTGACCTCTTGAATACAGCGTGAAAAATTCCGTTCATATACCAGTTGATCTGAATTTCTTTGCTGGTCTGATGAAATCCCAAGGATGCGGGTAAAAACAAGTTCATGTAATACTTCCAAGTCTAACTTCCGAATAGGGTCTGGTAAATGTTGATTAAAGGTTTGATATTTTTCAATTGATAGCTGCAAAAGATAGCTTTCCTCTCCTATTACTAACCCAAAAGACCAAGGCTTATGAAAGGCATACCCTCCTAGTTCTTCTGAATCTCCGAACTTTTTCACTTCAAACCATTCTCTGACCTTAGCCATAAATTCATCCTCAGTCATCTTTAGCCCATAAAATAATCGGTGGGTCGGAAGGATTTTTAAATGATTTCCAGCTGTATTCGTCAAATACATCATATGATAATCAAATCCCTTCCACTTCTCCTCGGGTAAATTTCCTTGCTGAGATTTCCGATAAGCTATTGCGCCTTGTAACCGGTGATGTCCATCTGCTAAAATGATTTTTTTATCCCTTAAGACCTTTAAAAACTTTGAAATAATCTTAGCATCATGAATAACTCCCAACACCTCTCTCACGCCCTGATAATCTTCCAGTTCATAAAGAGGGGAAGCTATTGCGGCATCCATGTGAATCTCTAGGCTTCCCTCCAAATCTTCATATAATCCATGAGTAGGGCTAGCCTGAATTTGACTGCTTTTTAGAAGTTCTATCCGGTCATTTACTGCAGAAACAATCGTATTTTCATGCCTCAAAATGACATTTTCATCCCAGTCATAAGCCTTAATCTGACAGATAAAGCCTTTTCTACAACGCTCCTCTTGTTCTCCTGGCAATCTAAAATATTGGTAATAAACATAGATCCCTGGAAGAAGATCCTGTTTCAAAACCCCTTCTTTTTTCCATTTATTAAGAGTTAATGCAGCTTCTTGAGCTGGATTTGCTCCTTTGGGAACAGATAGATGAATACTATTAAGTGGGTTTTCATATAATAATTTCCGCTGCTTGGCTGATACTACGTCAAATAACGGAGCAGATAATTCTTCTATACCAGAAGCTAATTCATCAGAATATCTCCAGGCTTTTATAGGTAAAATCTCCGCCATATTAATTTAATCTCTTTCTCCAAGCTGACTCACTTACTTCTTCCACACTTGGTTTTGTGACAGACATGTTACTTTCTTTTTGAAGGAACTCAACAGCCAAAGCAGCTAATAATTCAGATTCTTCTGAAGTCAATTCAGAATCCAAAACATCTGGGGTAAAATAACGCTCAACAAATTTCGTGTCAAAATTTCCACTTTTAAATGCTTCATGGCTCAGTGCAAATCTGCAAAAACCAAGTGTATTTTGGATTCCGCTGATCTTATACTCATCAATTGCCCGTATCATCCGATCAATAGCAGAGGCTCTATCCTCAGCATGTGTGATTAATTTTGCAATCATCGGATCGTAATAAATAGGTATAGCCATGCCTTGTTCAAAACCATCATCCACTCTGATCCCAGGTCCTTCAGGTCTTTGATAAGTATGTAAAGTCCCTATATCAGGAAGAAAGTTATTTCTAGGATCTTCTGCATAGACTCTTACTTCTATGGAGTGCCCATGAATTTTGAGATCTTCCTGTGCAAAAGATAGCGGTTTACCCTCTGCGATATAGATCTGTTCACGAACAAGGTCTTTGCCAGTGATCATTTCTGTAACGGGATGCTCTACCTGCAGTCTCGTGTTCATTTCGAGGAAATAAAAATTCAATTGATCATCCACGATAAACTCAACAGTACCTGCCCCATAATAATCACAGGCTTTTGCCACTCCTACGGCAGCATCGCCCATAGCTTTTCGCATTTCCGGAGAAACCACTGCTGATGGAGCTTCCTCAATTACTTTTTGATGTCTTCGCTGAATCGAGCATTCGCGTTCAAAAAGGTAAACCACATTGCCTTGCTGATCACCTAAAATCTGAATCTCAATATGACGAGGTGAGGTTATGAATTTTTCAATGAAAACTGCTCCATCTCCAAATGCGGATTTAGCTTCACTGACCGCTCGCTGCATTTGTGATTCAAATTCTTCTTCATTTTCCACGATTCGCATACCTTTTCCTCCTCCTCCGGCACTGGCCTTAATCAGGATAGGATATCCGATTTCTGAAGCTCTTCTTTTAGCAACTGCGATATCAGAGATCGCCTCTTCTGTTCCAGGAACGAGTGGAATATCATAATGAGAAACTGCTTGTTTGGCAGCAAGTTTACTACCCATGACCTCAATAGATTCAGGAGATGGGCCTACAAAGATGATTCCTGCCTCTTTCACTTTCCTGGCAAAATCAGCATTCTCAGAAAGAAATCCATATCCAGGATGAATGGCATCTACATTTAACTCTTTGGAAAGCAAAATTATTTTTTCTCCTAGCAAATAAGATTCAGATGAAGGAGCCGGGCCAAGACAAATTGCTTCATCTGCAAATTGAACATGAGGTGAGTTACGGTCTGCTTCGCTGTACACAGCCACAGTCCTGATTCCCATCTCTTTTGCAGTACGCATGATTCTTAAGCTTATTTCACCTCTATTAGCAACTAGAAGTTTTTTAATTTTTGACATATCTATAATGTTTATTTGGGTATGCGGTAGGCAGAAAGCGAAATAAAGAAATAATTCTGAGCTTTATAAAGAATCCTTGAATCACCTACCGAATTTTGCTTGGGAGGCATTTAAGTTTTATTTTTGGCGTTTAATGGATTGAACATTAAAAAAACATATCACTAAATAACGAAAGCTTTGGATCTATTTGCAAAATTAAAAACGAACATGGGACCCTTGGGCAAACACTCTGAGTTTGCAGATGGTTATTTCTCTTTCCCAAAATTAGAAGGAGAAATTGCCCCAAGAATGATTTTTCAAGGTAAAGAAGTTCTTACCTGGAGTTTGAATAATTATTTGGGTCTCGCCAATCACCCTGAAGTTCGTAAAGCTGACGCTGATGCTGCTGCAAAATGGGGCGCAGCCTACCCAATGGGCGCTAGAATGATGTCTGGACAAACTAGCTTGCACGAGCAGCTTGAAAATGAGTTAGCTGAGTTTGTAAAGAAAGAAAAAGCCTATTTATTGAATTATGGCTATCAGGGAATCATGTCTGTCATTGACTCGCTACTTGACCGCAAGGATGTAGTCGTTTATGATTCAGAATGTCATGCTTGTATCATAGATGCACTTAGGATGCATATGGGAAAGCGATATGTATTTCCTCATAATGATATCGAAAGTTGCGAAAAGCAATTAGAAAGAGCTACCAAACTGGCCAATGAAACAGGAGGTGGAATTCTAGTAATCACCGAAGGAGTTTTTGGAATGACCGGTGATCAAGGTAAATTGAAGGAAATCGTTGAGCTTAAAAAGAAATTTGAATTTAGACTTTTAATTGATGATGCACACGGATTCGGCACAATGGGGAAAACCGGTGCAGGAACTGACGAAGAGCAAGGTGTCCAAAATCAAGTAGACATCTACTTTTCTACTTTTGCTAAATCAATGGCAAGTATCGGGGCTTTTGTAGCAGGAGATGCAGATTTGATTCTTTATTTGAGATACAATATGCGTTCTCAGATTTTCGCAAAGTCATTGCCAATGCTTTTAGTAGAAGGTGGTTTGAAAAGATTGGAATTATTAAGGTCTCAGCCGGAATTGAAGGATAATCTTTGGAAAATCGTCAATGCACTGCGTAAAGGACTCCACGAAAATGGCTTTAGCACCGGAAAATCAAATTCTCCAGTTACACCGGTAGTTTTGAATGGAACAGTAGGTGAAGCCGCAGCTTTAACAAAAGACCTAAGAGAAAATTATGGGATTTTCTGTTCTGTAGTAATCTATCCAGTAGTACCTAAAGGCATGATTATCTTAAGGTTGATCCCAACTGCGGTACACACTCTGGAAGATGTAAACGAAACTATTCTAGCATTTGCTGCGATCAAAGAAAAGTTGACCAGCGGTTACTATAAAAATTCAGAGCTTGCAATTTCTTTCGGAGAGTAATTTTTTTTTCAAAAAAAATGCCCTCTGGATTGATTTAGCAAGTATTTGACCTATATTGGAAGCAAATAAACTTATCATCAACCTAAAAAAAACACTTTTACTATGAGCAGATTTAGTGAAGTTAGAGACATGATCCTCGGAATGGAGGAAGATTTCGTTAAGTTCTACGAAAAAGGCAACCAAGCTGCAGGAACAAGAGTAAGAAAAGGAATGCAAGACCTAAAAAACATTGCTCAGGACATCCGTAAGGAAGTTCAGGACAAGAAAAACGAAGGTTAATAATCCTCAAATAAAAAAAGGTGACTTTAAAGTCACCTTTTTTTTATGCCTAATCATATCGATTAGAATTCCATTTTATTGTTTTTTCGCTCTAAATCAGCCATTCTCATAGAGGGATCGATTTCAACAGATTTAATCGTTTCTATTTTTTTATTGATCATTACTGATTTAGTATAATTAGTCCATGGCCAGTCTTCTGTTAAAATACGCTCAGGCATTCCTTGCTCATTTCCTTTTTCTCCTCTCATGATCACTAATGGCAAATAAACCTGCTCTGATGATCCATCCTTATACGTGATTATTAAATCAACCGGCATAGGCATCAAACCCAATCGCTCCAAAATAATCTCTGTTTTATCGCCTTGTGGATTTACCGCTTTTACCCCATAATCGATTGTCTTTGTGGAATTCACAA
Organism: Algoriphagus sp.; assembly: GCF_029254265.1. Classification (GTDB taxonomy): domain Bacteria; phylum Bacteroidota; class Bacteroidia; order Cytophagales; family Cyclobacteriaceae; genus Algoriphagus. The sequence goes on from NZ_JAQWXX010000125.1 coordinate 28,548, forward strand.
AGTATTCTTTGTACCAATCCAACTCCATTCCACTCTCTTTTTCCATCACACGAATAAAATCATTCACGTTAGGATGTTTGAATTTCCAAGTATCAAAATATTTCAACATCCCCTGATCTCTGACCTCATCACCAATCACGTACCCAAGCTGAGCTAAGAAAGTTGCACCTTTTGAATATGCCGCTGAGCTATATGCAGAATTTGTATGGTAATGATCAGAATGGGTGCTCATAGGTTCTTCCAGACCAGACTTAGCAAGCTTAAAATATCCAGAATAGGATCCAGCCAAAGGATTTTTAGACTCTGAATAAATCGAGCTCATCGCAAGACTTGAAGCATAGCTTGTAAATCCTTCATCCATCCAAGGATAAAGTGATTCATTCGTTCCCAATACCCCGTGAAACCAACTGTGTGCTAATTCATGGACCATCACTCCTACAAGACTTCTGATGCTACGCTCCCCTGTAATAAGCGTGGACATAGCATATTCCATTCCTCCGTCCCCTCCTTGCACTACCGAGAATTGCTTGTAAGGATACTGACCGAAATGCTTTGATAAAAAGTTGATGGCTTTTGGAGTGTATTCTTTGAGTTTTTCCCAATTTTCAGATGTCTTTTCACCTGGAATAAAGAAATGGTGTACGGTAATTCCATTTTCCATCTGCACCTTATCATGTTGGTATTTAGGATCTGCAGCCCACATAAAATCGTGAACCATTGGTGCTTTAAAGTGCCAAGTCAAGGTGTTCCCTTTTGGATTTGGCACTTTCACCCCTGCGTCTTCATAGCCATGACCTATTTCATTTGGGTTTTGTAAGTAACCAGTACCTCCGATTACATAGGACTTATCTAAGGTGATTTTCACATCAAAATCTCCCCAAATCCCATAAAACTCACGACCGATATAGGGATTCGAATGCCATCCTTGTTCGTCATAATTCGCCACTTTTGGATACCATTGAGCCATGGAATATCGTACACCTTCCTCCCCATCGCGACCAGATCTACGAATCTGAATAGGTGTTTGCCCCATAAATTTTGTCTCAAACTTAACCGTAGAATTTGGCTGAATAGGTTCATCTAAGTAAACCACCAAAATTGTTTCCTCTTCTGTGAATTTGACGGGTTTCCCATTCATTTTTAATTCAGTCACATGGAGATAACCAATTTCATCAGGTTTCAATTTGGAGATTCGGTCCCCTACTCTCCGATCAGGATCTGCGATCGTTCGAGATCTTTCGTCCATCATACTTCCGGGTTGGAAAGCATTGTAATACAAGTGAATAAACACCTTATCCAATTCATCCGGTGAATTGTTAGTGTAGGAAATAACCTGCGAACCGGTGTATTGATTTGTTTCAACATTAAGGTCAACGGCTATTTCATAGTTTATCGCCTGTTGAAAACGACCTGTTTGAGCGGTGACTTCTGCTACAAAGAGCAGACAAAGAAAAAGCCCAGTAATAGGCTTAAACAAATTTGAATTCATAGAATAATAATTTTTCCCTAAAGAAAATGAAATTGCCTCCCCCTCCCAAACCATCAATAAAAAACCGGTAAAAATTTGAAATTTTTAAAATCTAGTCCCATTAAAATAATTTCTAGATGTAGTGTAATCAGTTTTTGTTTAATTGAAGCAGAAAAAAATAAAGCCTATGAAAAAAATTTACATTCTCATTTTAGCAACATTCTTAAGCTTCACAGTAAGTGGACAGAAGGTGGATATGGATTTGTTTAAATCCATGAAGACCAGAAATGTAGGTCCTGCAGGCATGAGCGGAAGAATAACCGCAATTGATGCCGTGGATTCAGATCCTACTATCATTTATGCTGGTTCAGCATCAGGTGGACTTTGGAAATCAACTTCAGGTGGAATCACTTGGGAACCCATTTTTGATGAGCAAAAAGTACACTCTATAGGAGCAATTTCTGTTTACCAAAAAAATCCAGATATCATATGGGTAGGAACTGGTGAAGGAAATCCACGAAATTCACTAACCATGGGTGGTGGAGTCTATAGATCTTTGGATGCAGGAAAGACATGGCAGCTCATGGGACTGGAAAAAACCAAAGCTATTCACAGAATAATAGTTCATCCAGATGATTCTAATACGGTCTTTGTTGGAGCGATTGGATCACCTTGGGGTGAGCAAGAAGACAGAGGAGTTTATAAGACAACAGATGGCGGAAAGACTTGGAATAAAATTCTGTACGTAGACGCTAAAACGGGAGTTGGGGAAATGATTATGGATCCAAATAACCCAAATAAGATCTTTGTTAATATGTGGCAACACCGTCGCTACCCTGACTTTTTCGAATCAGGCGGACCTTCTTCAGGTCTCTATTTGACTTATGATGGTGGAGAAAATTGGAAAAAACTTGATGAAAGCAATGGAATTCCAAAAGGCGACTTAGGAAGAATGGGTCTGGCAATCTCAGCGTCAAATAGCAATAAAATATATGCTTTGATTGAGTCTAAAAAGAATGCTCTTTATGTCTCAGAAGATGGAGGAGATAAATTTGAATTGATAAACAGTGGAAGCGATATCGGAGATCGGCCATTTTACTATTTCGAAATTTATGCAGATCCTAAAAATGATAACCGTCTATACACGCTTTATAGTAGAGTTGGAATGAGTGAAGATGGTGGAAAATCCTTCCAACAGCTTCTTCAATATGAAGGAGTTCACCCTGATCACCATGCTTGGTACATCAATCCTTACGATCCAAAACTAATGATTGATGGAAATGATGGAGGATTAAACATCACTAGAGACGGCGGGAAGACTTGGTATTTTGCAGAGAATATCCCTGTAGGACAGTTTTACCATGTGAATGTAGACAATGAACTTCCTTATAATATTTATGGAGGCATGCAGGACAATGGATCCTGGGTTGGACCTTCTTATATCTGGAGAAGAGATGGAATCAGAAATACCTACTGGCAAGAAATTTCCTTTGGAGATGGATTTGATGTGGTCTCCTATCCAGGTGATTCACGATATGGCTATACGATGTCACAAGGTGGTAATGTTTCCCGATTTGATAAGCTTACGGGACATAACAGAACTATCCGACCAACTCACCCAGATAAGGATATCTTTCTGAGATTCAATTGGAACGCAGCTATCGCTCAAGATCCTCATGATATCAATACAATTTATTACGCATCTCAATTTTTGCACAAATCAACAGACCGTGGGGAAACTTGGGAAATAATTTCTCCGGACTTAACCACCAATGACTCTTTAAGACAGCGTCAACAAAAGACTGGAGGATTAACCTTTGATATCACAGGAGCTGAGAATAATACTACCATCGTGGCTATTGCCCCTAGCCCTGTGGATCCAAATGTAATCTGGGTAGGAACTGATGACGGAAATCTGCAGGTGACTAAAGATGGTGGAAAAACATGGACTAATGTAGTTTCTAAGCTTTTAGGACTACCTAAAGGGTCTTGGATTCCTCAAGTACAGGCTTCCCAATACGATGCAAATGAAGCTTGGGTAGTAGCAAATGATTATCGAAATAATGATTTCAGCGCCTATGCGTATCACACTTCTAATCTTGGCGGAAGTTTCACCAGAATAGCTGATGACTCTAAAGTTTGGGGATACACCCTATCCATAAAGCAAGACACAGAAGTTCCGAACCTAGTTTTCTTAGGAACTGAATATGGCTTGTATGTTTCTTTTGACAAAGCAAAAACCTGGAATAAGTGGGAAAGCGGTTATCCAAAAGCAGTTTCCACCTATGATATGACTATTCAAGAGCGGGAGGCTGATCTAGTAATCGGAACCTTCGGAAGATCAATGTGGGTTTTGGATGATATACGTCCTTTGAGGGTTTTTGCACAGAATAATGGTAAACTACCTGAATCTAAAATCACAGCAGTTAGTCCTTCAGATGCTTATCAGGCAGAGATTCAACAGCCTCATGGAGAAAGATTCCCTGCGGATGGAAAGTACGCTGCCGAAAACAGAGAGTTTGGTGGACGTTTAAGTTTCATCATCAATGAAGCTGATACTTCAAAAATGGATACCGTAACGGTTTCGATTTTCAATGAAGCAGGAGAACAAATCAGAACTTTGAAGACTGTGCCTGTCAAAGGAGTAAACCGAATTACCTGGAATCTAGATCGTAAATCAACGGCTGAAATGAGCAACTCTCCACGAAGAGGAGGCAGAAGAAGTGGATTCTTTGAGCCTAGCGGAGGAGATGCACTCCCAGGTACGTACAAGGTGGTTTTTGCATTCCAAGAGGAAAAAGATGAGACTAGTATTAAAGTTTATTCTGATCCAAGGATTAAAGTCAATATGGCCGATTTGAAGGCAAAAGAAGATTTTATGAAGAAATTGGAAGGTCTTACTTCAGAAGTAAGTGCTTCAACAGAAAAGTTGGATAATGCACAAAAAGCAATCGACAAAGTTTTAGCAATGACGAAGGACATCGATACTGAAGATGCAAAAGCACTTAGCAAAGCAGCTAAAGAAGTAAAAAAATCATTGGATAAGACTCGAGAAGCTTTCGATGGCCCAACATTGGAAGGTCAAGGAATTGTAAGAAGTCTTTACCCAACGACTATGACCATGGTGAGTCTACCTCGTAGATATGCCGGTTCATCCTATACTGCACCTGGACCAACAGAAATACGCCTTTTTGAGCAAGCAAGATCCGCTGCAGATGAAGCGATTTCAGAAGTTGAGTTGTTTATGAACGGCGATTGGAAAGCCTTTGAGGAAAAAGTAAAGGCTACTCCGATTGATATTTTTGAGGAAGTGAAAAAGTAAAAATTAGATCTTTAAAAAATTGAAAGCGCTTGGAAAGAGAGTGTTCAGTTAAGTGTGTCTGCTAATTTTACAAATAGATGACAAAGAAACGAACACTTGAAGAATTATTTAGTGATCCTCAGACGAGTGATCGGCTGAAAGAGCGGCTTTAC